>CAXBKQ010000011.1:0-127880 GCA_963976435.1 uncultured Cryomorphaceae bacterium
ATATTCATGGGAGATTAGAAATACAGCCCAAACAACATCGGGAACGGCAACTGGCCCAGACAGAGATAATACACTAGCCCCAAATGTTGGTGGTGTATTTGTTACGGCAGATGTATCCGGATCGAGCTCAGCTGCACCTGATTCGGTACTATTAGGCTCGCCATTAGTGGATATTTCATCTTTAGTAACTCCTGAACTTAGTTTTTACTATCATAAGCATGGATCAAATATGCCAGACTTGATAGTAGACGTATGGGATGGTTCATGGCATAGAAATGCATTGGTAATCCCTGGGATTACCCAAACAGCACAGGCAGATCCTTATTTAAAAGGAACCTTGGACCTAAGTACTTATGGCGATACTGTAAGGGTTGTATTTAAGGCCTTTACCATGGGTTGCTGTGGTGGTGATATTGGTTTAGATGATATTCGATTTGACGAACAACCAACCTGTGACGCTCCTACATTTTTATCCTTAGTAAACAGAACCTCTTCTACAGGGGTTATTAACTGGGTACCAGGGGGAAGTGCCGTAGCTACCAATATCGAATATGGATTAAGTGGCTTTAGTCCAGGAACTGGAATGAACTTGATTAGTAATGATACTATTGATACAATTTCAGGATTAAACTCCAATACTACCTATGATGTTTATATTTATGATTCTTGCGGTGCCGGAAATGGAAATAGCTTTGTGGTAGGACCATTAACCTTTACTACAAGATGTTTAATCACTCCAACGAACCTTCCATGGAATGAAGGATTTGAATCCTATTCTGCTGGACCTTATTTAACAGAAACAGATTTCTGTAACCCTACTTATACTTGGGAATTCCTTCCTACTACCAGTGGTCGATTGAGAGTAGCAGCAGGTGCAGCCTATCCAAAAACAGGAACCAATGCCTTTACCTTGGATAAATCTGCATTCTCTTCTCCAGCAACTAGCAACTTCCTAATTCTGAATGTAGACCTTTCCAACTATACTACATCGGCGGGAATTGAGTTGAATTTTAGTGTATTAGAAAGTGCACAGGAAGCTCATCCAGACAATAGAGTTTGGGTAAGAGGAAACGGTGGAGACCCTTGGGTTGAAATTGTGAATTTGGATGCAATTACCGTAAGTGGATCTTATGTAGATGTAACTAATGTGGATATTGTTAGTGCCTTGAATAATGCTGGACAAACTGTAGGAGCTGAAACTCAAATCCGTTTTGGACAAGCAGGAACCACAACATCAAGCAGTGCTACTTGTTGTGATGGATTTACTTTTGATGATATGTCTTTAGTGGAAATAACTTGTCCAGATCCTTCCTCATTGGGTATTTCTGGTTTGACTTCCACGTCTGCATATTTAAATTGGAATGCAGCAAATAATTCCGCTGGATATCAGGTTTGGTATGGACCAACTGGTTTTTATCAGGGTACTCAAACAGTAGGTGGCACACAAGCCATGACCTCAATTGATAGTATTCTGGTGAACACTTTTAGCCCACAAACTTGCTATGAATTTGCAGTGAGAAGTATTTGTGGACCTGGAGATACTAGCCGTTGGGTTGGACCATTTAACTTCTGTACTTTTTGTACTAGTCAAATGTCTGGAACCTACACTGTAGATCCATCGCTGCCAGCTAGTGCTACCAATTTCACCAGTTTAACAGCTGTATCAACTCAACTGAATGATTGTGGAGTTAGTGGGCCGGTTACTATAAACCTAGCACCGGGTGTTCACAATGATCACATTACACTATTTAATATAGCAGGAGCGTCAAGTGTAAATACAGTAACTTTTGATGGAGGAAGTTCTTCAACGACCAGCATTACTTACTTCTCTACTGTTGATTCAGCGACTATTTATTTAAGTGATGCGCATTGGATTAATTTCAGCAATCTAAGAGTTACAAATACTAGTACCACGGATGCTTGGGGACTAATGATGCAAAACTCTACAAGTGATATTCTTGTTGATAATTGCCACTTTGCAATGCCAGCCACCACAACAGCGGATGTAATTGGAATTGTTTCAAGTGCCAATAGAGCCTTTGCAACCTCCGCGGGAGACAATGCTCATAACCTTACTATTACCAACTGTAGATTTACAGGTGGTGAAACAGGAATTCAGCTAAGAGGAGGCCTTAATAGTTTTGATGCCAACACTGGAATTACAATCCGCGACAATATTTTCAGATATAATGATGATCACGGAATTGAAATGGACGGTTTAGCAGATGTGATTATTGATGGTAATGATATTGATAGCCTTGTAAACACACAAGCAGATGGTCTTTGGTTAATTGATGTTGACAATTATACCATCACAAATAACCGAGTGAACTCCCCAGATTGGTCCTTCTATCTTAATGATGGAAATGACCTTACAGGAGCAACGCAAAGATCTCTGATTGCTAATAATATGATTACTTCCGAAACGGATTATGCCATGTATATTCAGGATTATGAAGAAACTGATATTTTCCACAATAGTGCGGAAGGAAATCCTGGAATAAGAATTAATGATCAGGTAAATACAGATATCAGAAACAATATTTTCGTTTCTGTTTCTGATTTTGCTTTTGAATCTGATGATGTTCTTGGTGCAGGTGATAATGTAGATAACAACCTATACTTCAGTACTGGTGCTAATGCTTTTGATATCAGCGTTAATGTTTACCTTGACTTATTAGCTTGGCAAACAGCAGATGCTAATAATAATGTGAATTCATTAGAAGGAGATCCTGTTTTCCTAGTATCAGGTTCTGACTTGCACGTGTTAGGAAGTTTAGCCGATGATTCTGGTGATAATACAGTAGGTATTGTTGATGATATTGACGGTGATACAAGATCCTTAACTACTCCGGATATTGGTGCAGATGAATACACCGCAGTTTCAGGTGACTTAGCGGTTATCGGTGGTGATTTCATTAAGGAAAGCCCTTGTTTAAGCGCTACAGATACCATTGAAATACAGATTAACAATATTATAGGACCCCAAGTGGACTTTACTGTAAACCCATTAACCATTGGTTATTCAGTTTCAGGTCCTATTAACACTTCGGGTACTCTAGTTCAAAATACAGGTACATTAAATCCATTAGACACCTTATTTGCAGAAGTAACGACTATTGATATGTCTCTTCCAGGTACTTATACCCTTAATGCTTTTATTAGCCCTAATGCAGATAATACCCTGTCAGTTAATGATACATTGGTGTCGATTTCTATAGATGTTGATTCTATTTTAACGGTAAGCCCTTCTTCTGCATTTGTTATTAATACTACAGATTCGGTTGAGATCACAGCGCATTCACCATTCTTCCCAGGCGGAGACTTTTTAATTACGGAAATCTGTCACTTTAGAGGTGCTGCTTCTGGAGCCCCTGCTGGTGGTTGGCCAGCTTATTTAACTGCCGATGACTATATAGAAATTACAGGTGTTCCTAATTCCGATCTTGATGGTTATGTTTTGGAACAATGGAGTACTACCGGGCTAAACGGTAGCCATACCTTTGGACCTGGAACAATTTTAAGTCCAAATGGCACTTGTATTATTATGACAGGTCAAAGCGCAACTACAGATGATGCAACGAATTTCATGTATGATGGGCGTGGCGGAGTTACTACAACCTATGGTTCTACTACTCCAGCAGGAAGGATTCTTAAAGATCCGAATGGAAACATTGTAGATGCTGTTGGATATGCTGGTAGTTCTACCTATACTTTCCCAGCAGCTGCGAGTGTTAGTGCAGCCGATTGGTCTGGAAATCCTCCAGCCTCTGGAAGTACGGCAGGTATCAGGTTAGAAGGTCCAGATTTGAATAATAGTACAGGTTGGGTAGCTTCAGCAACCAGCCCACAAGATCCAAATTCAGTTAATAATTTGGTAACCGTTCCTGCAGGTGGTACTGTTAGTGGATTCCAGTGGCTGTTAAATGGAACTCAAGTAAGTGTAGATCCACAGTTTTATGGTGGACCCTATTCTGCTTCAGGTACCTATCAATATGTGGCCGAATTAATGAAATGCGGTTTAACTTATACAGATACGGTAACCGTAACAGTAGTAATCCCAACATGTCCTACACCAACAAGTATCGCAGCTACTACATTATCAACGACTAGTGCATCTGTTGTTTTTGATACTGTAGGATTCTCTTCCTCAGCAACCTTTGTTGTTGAATACGGACCAGCTGGATTTAATATTGGCTCAGGAACTAAAGTTGCTTTAAGCAATGCTAATTCAACTACATTATCAGGATTAACCCAAAACCTATGTCAAGATGTATATATGAGGGTAGTTTGTTCTCCTGGTGATACTAGTTTTGCTGTTGGCCCTGTTGCCTTATGTCCAGATGCAGTTCCATGTGATGATATGGATGCCTATGCTACTGGTAGTGACTTTAACCAAACAGCATTGTTTGTTCCTTGGCAAAATGGAGGAGCAGCAGCTTGGGGAGATGGTGAATTTACCACAGCACAAGCTGAAACAGCACCAAATTCTCTTAGAATTTCTGATATAGGATCTACAGGAGTAACTGATATTGTAGCATATTTTGATACTATAAATTCAGGAGCTTGGGAAATTACTTTTGATGTATATATCCCAACAACTATGGGTGGTTATTTTAATATTCAGCAAAACCACGACTTAACTGGTGTTTCAAATCAGTGGAATGCTGAGTTATATTTCCAACCAAACGGTTCCTGCCAAGTACAGCACTCTGCTGCAGCAACAATTGTTGGTACTTTCAACTTTACCCAAGGACAATGGGGTGAAATGAAAACTGTGATTGATATTGCAAATGATAGTATCTGGTTTGAATGGGATGGCGTATCCACCGGTTTAGGATACAATTATTCCGATGCAAATACTGGTCAGCCATTACAGTTTAATGGTGTGAATTTCTTTTCTGGTGTATTAGCAGGATTTACCTATAGCATTGATATGTATGTAGATAATTTCTGTGTAACTCCACATGTTCCTTCAACGGTTTGTGCAGATCCTACTAGTTTAGGAAATAATATTATCCGTTGTGATAGTGTAGAGCTTGGATGGAACAGCAGTGCTTCTACTATTTCCTCTGAGATACAATGGGGAACAAGTGGATTTACATTAGGTTCAGTTCCTACTGTTTCTACTACAGCTAATCCTTATTTACTTTCTGGATTAAGTCCAAATACTGCTTATGATTTTTATGTAAGAGATATTTGTGCCAATGATACCAGTGCCTGGGTTGGCCCACATACTTTCAATACTGGGGATCTTGGAAAACCAGTTGCTGCCATGGCCACTCCTATTTTATCTCCTGCAGGAGCTAGCTTCCAAACTGTTTCTTTTGATGGAAGTGCATCTACAGGAAATGGAAATAGCTATGCGTGGAAATTCGGAGACGGGTCTACAGGCACCGGCGTTAATACAACACATGATTATACCATGAATACTTCTTGGACGGTTACCTTAATCGTTACCAATGCATGTGGTGTAGATTCTGTATCACAAGTATTCAATACTCAAGGAATTGGACTTAATGAAAACGCTTTAAGTAGAAGCCTTCAAATTTTCCCAAATCCGGCAAGCGATATGGTAAACATCAGTTTTGATGGCTTTAGCAATCAAACGGCGCAGATTAGATTACTAGACCTTAATGGTAAAGTAATTCTATTGCAGAATAAAGGAGACCTAAATGGTAGATATGACGGATCACTGGATATTAGTGAATTGGCAAAAGGTGTTTATATGCTAGAAATTAGCAGTGGCGACCTTAAAGCCAATAGAAGATTAATAAAAAGGTAGAAATACCCTCAATAAATAATCAAATTAGGTTCCTCTCAATATTTTTGAGGGGAACCTTTTTTTTGGACCCAATCGTGGGTGGTTTAAAAAAAAGGGATTAGCCCTATAGGTATATTACTACTTAAACAGGTATTGAAGGACGCTGTAAACTGTAAAAGTTGAATAGCCTTAATAGCTAGGAAAATCCTCTGAAAATGTGAATCAGCGCTGTGCCTTTTATTTTGAGAAGGGAAAGGTTTTAAGCTTCATTTCAGAGCCATCAAATTCACCATAGGTAAAATATTGAATCCAATCTCCCAGGTTGATGTATTTGGAATTTTTGCTGAGTTGCAATTCTAAAGGAAGATGCCTATGTCCAAAAACGAAATAGTCAAAATGTTGATTTTCCAAAACTTCTTTGGAATAAATGGCGAGCCACTCTTTATCCTCCCCTAAAAATTCAGCATCGGATTCCCCGGTTTTAGCTCTACTTGCCCGGCTAAAATAATTTGCGAGGCCTATACCGAAATTGGGATGAAGGCGGGCAAAACACCACTGCAAAAAAGGATTGGCGAAAACCTTTTTAATGAATTTATAACCATAATCTCCAGGGCCTAGTCCATCACCATGACCGATATAGAACTTCCTCTTATTCCACACTCTTTCAATAGGTTTACGGTATAATTTTGCGCCAATTTCCTTGGGTAGATAATCGAAAATCCACATATCGTGGTTTCCGGTAAAAATATGGATGGCTATTCCAGAATCACTTATTTCAGCTAGTTTCCCTAAAACCCTAATAAAGCCTTTGGGAACGGCATGTTTGTATTCAAACCAAAAATCAAATAGGTCGCCAACGATAAAAATTTCATGGGCATCTTTTTTAACCCTATCTAACCAATTAACAAAATGTTTTTCTCTTTCTAAGCTTTTTTCATAGCTAGGAACACCAAGATGTTGGTCTGAGGCAAAGTATATTTTTTTCCCTGTGGGCAATTGCATAGAGGGCGAATATATTAAGTTTTTCGATGCCTTGGTAAATGAAAAAGCCCATCCTTAGGATGGGCTATAAAAAAAACATAGTCAGTTTTTATTTTGCTTCGGCATATCTGCGGGCAACTTCTGACCAATTTACCACATGGAAAAATGCACTTACATAATCCGGTCTGCGGTTTTGGTATTTTAAATAATAGGCGTGTTCCCATACATCGAGGCCTAAAATTGGAGTGCCTTTTACTTCAGCTAAATCCATCAATGGATTATCTTGATTTGGGCTGGAAGTCACCTTTAAATTTCCGCTAGCATCAACTATTAGCCAGGCCCAACCAGAACCAAAACGGGTAGCTGCAGCTTTTGAAAATTCATCTTTAAATGCATCAAAAGAACCAAAGGCACTGTTAATAGCATCGGCTAACTCACCTTCTGGATTTCCACCCTCATTGGGTCCCATTACAGTCCAAAAAAGGCTATGGTTGTAAAAGCCACCACCATTATTTCTTACTGCACCAGAATGCTGTGAAACATTGGCTAAAATTTCTTCTATACTTTTTCCTGCTAATTCTGTTCCTTCGATAGCTCCATTGAGATTGTTGGTATATCCAGCATGGTGCTTTCCATGGTGAATTTCCATGGTTTGTGCATCAATATAAGGCTCTAAAGCTTGGTGTGAATAAGGCAGTTCAGGAAGTTCAAATGCCATAATTATATAGGTTTTGTATTAAAATTTATTTTGGATAAAGGTAATAAAGCTATCTTGAATTTGAAGAGCATCTTAAAATAATCATTATCTCCCTATCAAGTTTTCCTATTCTCAGTAAACCTGGCCCTTTTCTGAAGGGAATTTGCCAAAAAGAAGTTTTAAAAATTGTAATTTTCCACTTGATCGTGGTGGCTTTTCTCTATTTTCCCAATCCTAATTTTATTTTATGAGTGCTATAAATTTTCAAACCTATAACGCCTCTGCTGGAGCAGGAAAAACCTATAGTTTGGTTCGCAATTATTTGAAAATTTGCCTGCGCTCAAAAAACCCAAACGCCTTCCGATCTATTTTGGCAATCACCTTTACCAATAAGGCAGCCCAGGAAATGAAGGACAGAATCATAAGGGCTCTAACTTCTTTTTCAAACTATCCCAATAGCGGTAAAGATTCGGGAATGTTCGCAGATTTATGTAAGGAGTTTGAACTTAAAGAAGAAGAACTAAAGGAAAGAAGCAATAAAGTATTAAGGCAAATCCTTCATCAATATTCAGCATTTTCGGTGTCTACCATTGATAAGTTTACCAACAGATTGATAAGAACCTTTGCCCAAGATTTAAAACTAAGTGTGAACTATGAGGTAGAATTGGATAGCGGAAAAATATTGGAAGAAGCTATTGAAAAAATGCTTTTCGATCTAAAAGAAGATAAAGCATTGGCAAAAATATTAATCCAATATCTAAACTCCCAACTTGAGCAGGGAAAGTCTCCAAGGACTGAAGAACCGCTCAAGACTATGGCCTATAATTTATTTCAAGAGAACTCTATTCCGGCCATCCGAGAATTGAAAAATATATCCAATCAAGAATTCATAAATATTCGCCAAAAACTCTATGACAGGAACCTGAAGATTGAGGAACAATCAAAAGAAATGGCTAAACATAATCTGGACTATATCGATAGTTTGGGAATTCCTAGAGATTTGTTTAGCCGCGGATTTCTAAGCAAATTCTTAGTGGAAAGCATTTCAGGGGAATTTAAACTTCCTAACAATTCGGTAAAAAAACAAATAAGAGAAGATGCGGCCCTTTATCCTAAAACTAAAAAAAGGGAAGGGGAATTGTTAATCGACCCTCACAAAGAAGAATTATTAAAAAAGCTTAAATCCTATTTGAATTTTTTAGAGAATAATTTCAGCCTTTATACCATTTCCAAAATGATACTTGCCAATATTATGGGAATGGCAGTTTTAAAAGAGATTGAAAAAAATTTAGAGGAAATAAAAAAGGACAGCAATAGACTGCCAATTGGTGAATTTAATAAACTGGTAAGCGAAAGGCTTAGAGATCAACCAGCAGCATTTTTATATGAAAGAATAGGTGATAAATACAACAACTATTTTATTGATGAATTCCAAGACACTTCCATTCTCCAGTGGCATAACTTACAACCCTTAGTAAACAATGCCATGAGCCAAGGTGGAACTACCATGCTGGTGGGAGATGGTAAACAAGCCATATACAGATGGAGAGGTGGAGAGGTGGAGCAATTTTTGAATTTAAGTAATAATAGCGACACAGGAAATAAAATAAAAACCACAAAGGGTGAAATTGAATTATACCCTAGAGAAACCATAAAACTCCCATTTAACTGGAGAAGTAAAAAGGAAATTGTGGATTTTAATAATGAGTTTTTCCAAAATATTATTGATGCCAAAGACTCAAATAATAATCTGCTAATAAGCAATCCTCAGCATAGAGAATTATTTAAACAGTCTCAACAAGAAGTAAAAAGTGGAGAAGGAGGATTTGTGAGTATAAATAATGTAAACTATTCATCAGATAATAAGCAAGCCTATGTTCTATCTCAGAATATGGAGGTTTATGAAATTGTTTTGGGAGCCTTGGAAAGGGGTTATAATTTAAAGGATATAGCCGTCCTTACAAGAAATAAGAAAAACAGCGCAAGCATTTCCAATTTCCTTATTAATAATGATATCGATATTATTAGTCCGGATAGTTTAAGCTTAGGAGAATCTGCGGAAGTCTGCGCTTTCATCTCCTTTTTGCAACTATTTCTTAGGCCAGATGATAAGGAAGGTGCCTTGGTATTTTGGAATTGGTTGTTTGACAAAAAAGAGCAGCAAGAACAAGGAGAAAGGCATAGCTTTTTAAAATCTAAAATTGCTCTTAATACTGAAGCTATATTAAACTGGCTGGTGGAGGAGAACATGGAGTTCAATGCTCAAAAGTGGTTTGCTAAATCTTTGAGCGAAAAGGTATATGCCTTTTGTCAATATTTTGAGCTTTCCTATCAAAACGACCCATTTCTTCAAAGTTTATTAGATGCTAGCTATCATTATGAATGCAATGAAGATGAAGGGGAAACAGGATTTATTAGGTGGTGGGAAAAAACAGGAATGAATTATTTGGTAGACCTGCCAGAGGATCTCAATGCTGTGAATATGATAACCATCCATAAATCTAAAGGCTTGGAATTCCCTATTGTTATTTTGGCTTATGCCGATTGGCGGGCCTTTTCTGAAAAAGACAGCGAATCGTGGTTGTCATTGCCACCAGAGGATTATTTTGGATTACCTGTGGCCAAAGTGGGCTTAAAAGAAATTAAAGAGGAACTTGAAGGTTTTGATGCCTACAAGGAAATTTATAGCCAAAACAAACAGAATATTGTTCTTGATAACCTAAATCTTTTATACGTGGCTTTTACCAGGCCTATGGATGAATTGTATATTATTGGAGCAAAAGGCTATAAAGATGATACTTCACGAGTAGGTCATTATTTGGATCACTTTAAAAAAATTAAAGGTCTAGAAGGTAATGAAGGCTATTGCCAAGGTGAAATGGAAGTGAAAGAAGAAAAGATAGAGCTAAGACCCGCTGAAATACTTTCTTATACCATAAATCAAGAAGCAGAAAAAGTGAAAACGGCGGTAGATGCACCCAAAGACTGGAAAAAGGGAGAATCTAGTTCAACAGTTTGGGGTAAAAAGGTGCATCAGATATTATCGGAAATAAAAACCCATAAAGACCTCAATACCATTCTCCAAAAAATGAAAGACGACAGTTTTTTGGAAGTGGAAGATTTTCTAAAAATTGAACAAATGGTGAAAGCTGTAATAAACCATGATAAACTAAAACAGCATTTCGAGGAAGGAGGAGAAATTTTAAATGAAAATGAAATTCTAATTCCAGCTTCAAAATCATTGCAGCCCGATCGAATAGTTATTAAAGATGGACGATTTAGCATTCTAGAATATAAAACCGGTAAGGCATATCCTAGCCATAAAGACCAGGTGCTAGCCTATTCCCAAGTGTTACAAAAAATGGGCTTTAATAAAGAGGCTTGTTTTATCATTTATTTAGATGATGAAATTAAGCTGCTTGAGCTGTAAAAAATGAGGTTTAGGAATCCTATATTTGCCATTTAATCTACAATTAATCTTACATGTACGGAAAGTTAAAAGACCACCTGAGCAAAGAGTTGAAAGAAATAGAAGCTTCTGGATTATTCAAAAAGGAAAGAATAATCACCAGTGAGCAAGGGGCGGAGATAAGTGTTCAAGGTGGGCAAAAGGTTTTGAACTTTTGTGCCAACAACTACCTGGGTCTTTCTTCTCACCCTAAGGTGATAGAGGCCGCAAAAGAAGCTTTAGACAGCCATGGCTTTGGAATGTCTTCCGTAAGATTTATTTGTGGTACTCAGGATATTCACAAAGAATTAGAACAAAAGATTGCAGATTTTTTAGGAACAGAAGATACCATCCTCTACGCTGCAGCTTTTGATGCCAATGGAGGTGTTTTTGAACCGCTTCTTACGGCTGAAGACGCCATTATCTCCGATTCCCTAAATCACGCTTCTATAATTGATGGAGTGCGTTTGTGTAAGGCCCAAAGATTTCGCTATGCCAATAATGATATGGCAGACTTAGAAGCTAAATTGATAGAAGCTAAAGACACGGCAAGGTTTAAAATAATTGTAACAGACGGTGTTTTCTCCATGGATGGTTATGTTGCCCAACTGGATAAAATTTGTGACCTAGCCGAAAAATATGATGCCTTGGTTATGGTGGATGAATGTCATGCCACTGGCTTTATTGGAAAAACAGGAAGAGGTACCCATGAGCTAAATAATGTTATGGGTAGGATAGATATTATCACCGGAACTTTAGGAAAGGCCTTAGGTGGAGCCATGGGTGGTTTTACAACGGGTCGCAAGGAAATTATTGAAATGCTTCGTCAGCGTTCTAGGCCCTATTTATTTTCCAATTCTTTAGCTCCAAATATTGTTGGCGCCTCCAATGCTGTTTTCGATTTATTGAATGAAAGCACAAGCCTAAGAGATAAGTTGGAAAACAATGTGAATTATTTCAAAAAAGGGGTGAAAAATGCTGGTTTTGATATTAAAGATGGAGATTCTGCCATTGTCCCCATCATGCTTTATGATGCAGCATTATCTCAAACTTTTGCAGACAAACTCTTGGAAGAAGGTATTTATGTAATCGGATTCTTTTATCCAGTGGTTCCCAAAGAGCAAGCGAGAATTAGAGTACAACTTTCCGCAGCTCATGAAACTGAACATTTGGATAAAGCCATTGCGGCATTTACCAAGGTTGGAAAAGAATTAGGGGTAATATAAATCCAATTAGAATAATAGGTAGAGGCTAATTTTTCACCTCAATCTTTTGCTTAAATTTCTGGCCATTCGTCATCTTTAAAATAGCGATATAATTTCCGTTGGCAATGGATTGCGCATTCCAATTTAAGCTTTTGGAATGGTAAATTAGTCTTCCTATTCCATCTCTAATTTCTACACTTTCCGCCGCTGAAATTAGCTTTTCTTCAACCTTAAATAGAGAGCCAATACTAGGATACATAAAATTTAAATCCAAATCCAAGTCCACTTCCTCAATTGTAGAAATATCGTTTTTGAACCGGATTACAACAGCATTAGGGTTTAGTAGTGACCCTGTAGCAGCAGGGATAATATCCTTTATAAAACTTCCATTGCTGTCGTACATTTTTACAGAACGTGTGGCTCCATTTCCTAGGAGTAAGTTCCCATTGGGGAGAAAAGCAAAGCCTTCAGAATTTCCCAATCCAGAAATGTAGACTCCTAGAAAAGTTCCACTAGAATCAAACCTTTTTAAAGATCCTCCATCATAATCGGAAACCAATAAATCACCAGAATCATCAAACCAAATATTGGTAGGGCCAGCAAGATTGCTATTTATAAAAATGCCAAGGTCGGCTCCCGTGCTATCAAATTTTCTCACTAAGTCTAAATTATAGGAGGATACATAAAGGTTCTTGTCATCATCCCAATCCAAACCAATACTTTGGTTTACTGGAACGCTGGTAAAATCATCTACAAAACTTCCATCTAGCTGATAGCGTTTCACCAAACCATTCCCTCTCCATTGTAAAACATATAGTAGTCCATCAGGACCAATTTTCATTCTTGTAGGTCCGGAAATGGCTGTAGCGAAATTGTTTATGAAAGCACCGGTTTGGGCATTATACCTTGATATTCTATCACTCCCTAAATTGGAAATTAAAACCACATTACTATCCTCCAAAAACAGAATGTCTTGAGGCCAATTGAGATGACTATTTATAAATGATACTGGGCTGGTACCTGCACTATCAAACTTTAAGATTTGCCAGGGAGGATTATTAAAGTTCCCAGCATCACTTATATAAATCTCAAAATTTTGAGAGTGTAAATGCAGGGAAAAGCTAAGGAGAAAAAGAACACTGGATATGAATTTCATTTTGATTGCTTTTTTAATAGACCTTCAAATTTAAAATGGTTGGTTATCAATTGTATAGCTGGGAAAATTGAATGGGCTATCTAAATTCCTGTTTACGTAGTCAAATGAGCTTTTCACCAATTCATGCTTTTAAAGGTAGAGGATTTCATACACCTTTGGTTTTAAATAATAAGCTCATGAATAAATTTATAGCCTTTTCCCTAACACTGCTTTTGTGCCTTTCAGTAAATGCCCAAAGCCTATTTGAACAATTATCCGCCTTCAACCCCAATTGGGAAAAGTATAAAGATAAAATTCCCCAAAAGGAGGCTATTTACAATTTAAATGAAAAGCAGATCGTGCAATTACACCTGAGCTTTGTCTTAAATATCTTAAAAGAAAATTCAGCATCCTATCCCACAGAAATAAAAAGAAAACGTAGGGATTTAATAAGTCTTTTGGAAGAGTATAAAAACCTTGGGCGCTTCCCCATCAACTATCAATTGGAAAATAGAGTTCCAGTTTTTATAGATTCAAATGATACTCATTGCGCCGTTGCTTATTTAATTAAAAATTCAGCTAAGCCAGACTTAGCCTATAAAATTGCTCGGAATTATAATCTAAACTGGTTGAAGGATATAGCTAATAAGGAATTGCTAGAATGGCAAAAATCATCTGGACTAAGTTTAGAAGAATTGAAAATTATTCAAGGAGCCTATGATAATTATTCGAGGGATGGTAGAAGCCGGTGGGATAGGTATGAAATTCCTCAGGAGCCGCAAGTGGGGATTGATTACTTTAATAAAAATGGTTTATTATTTATTCCAAAGGACAGCAGTTTTCCTAAGGGTATTTGGCTTAAGGGTGAGGGTGAAAATGGAATATTAAATGGAAAGTGGATTCAAAATGCGGCAAATGGAAAATTATGGATTGTAGGTTATTTCAGCAAGGGGCAGCGAACCGGGCAATGGAAGGAATATTATAAAGGCACTAAAATTTTATGTAGGACGGAGAATTGGAAAAACCATAAACTGCATGGTTTAAGAAAGCGATTTAATAGAAATGGGAAGTTAATTGAGATCATAGATTTTAAAAATGGTTTGGCAGTTTCTAAAATAAATTTTGATCTTGAAAAAGGGCTTAAATACATTCGTATTCCCCTGGAAAACTCTAGAATGAAAACTGAGATTTACAATGAAACTGGCCGATTGTTGGCCTCGGGAATAGAAAAAATTAATAACCCGGGAAATTTGGAATGGTTTCAAGATATTGAGCTTACAGCCTTAAACCAATTCGCATTGGACGCCAAAATGCAGGAGATACCTATTTATCAGTTTGGAATCCATCGGAATTTTAATGCCAGAAGTTATCAAAATCAAAGCCTTGTAAAGTATTTAAAACAAGGCCAATGGATCTACTATCGCGAAAGTTGGACAAATGCACAAAAGGATTCTTTAGCCATCAGAATTATATTGGACTACCCACATTTAGCTAAGGAAATTTATGCCTCCTTCTACCCTATAAACCCGATGATAAAAGGCGGTGAATTCGATTCCATTCTGGTAAATTATGAAGAGAATAGGCCTGTGGATTTAATCGCAGCGAATTCAAAATCTAGTTTTCACCTTCATAGAGAATATTTCCCAAATGATGAAAAAAATAACCAGCGACTAAGTAAAAATGTATGGAGAGCTATGACAGGATCCCCATTGGATTTAACTAGCAATCTGGCCCTTCAAGGAGAATATGATAAAGAAGGGCAAAAAGTTGGCCTTTGGAAGTATTTTAATAAAAACGGAGAGCTTTATAGACTGGAAGATTATAGTGTTGAAAATTATAATCCCAGCTTTTTTCCAAAGGATGAAATTGTTTTTTCTAAAGAATAGGCTTCAAACCCTAAGAGCTGAACCTAAAGGGTGGTATTAATTCACAAGGTTTTTTAGTTCTTTACTATTCTAAATCCGAAATGATTGTTTCCTCTATTTTCAAAATCTGAGGCTCTGGCGTAGCTCAAAAGTGTAGCGGAATGATAGTTCCAGGATCCACCGCGTCTTACTCTTTTAGCATCTGTACCAGGGGAATTGTTCACAGGGTCCTTAACTGCGTCTGTATAAAATGTAGAGCTATAGTAATCTTGGCACCATTCCCATACATTACCTCCCATATCGTATAATCCAAATGGATTTGCAGGGTAGGAGCCTACGGCAAAAGAATGACCATCTGGATTAAAAACTCCAGGAGTATCTCCATTGTAGTTTGCTTTTGATAGGGAAAGTGTTCCATCATCTGTGGGATAATCAAACATTTGCCCACCTTTGGCCGCATATTCCCATTGTGCTTCGCTGGGAAGGCTAATGCCATAATAGGCTGCAAAAGCATTTGCGCCATACCATTTTACCCAATTTACTGGCCAATTTGATTTTGCCGGGTCTAAAAGCTCAAATGTATTTGTTGATGTATTAAAAGCTATCCAACTTTTATTATTCATATGTTCAGGATGTCCGTCACTTGTACAACCACCAGTTTCGCCAAGTTGTAAATAAATTTGCCCAGAATTTGGGGCACTTCCCATTCCCTTTATGGCATATTCAGTATACTGTCCACAGGGGTCTTGGAATTGTTCCTCTACAATTTCTATCCATCCATCTTCATAAGCCGAATTTAAAAACTCGATATACTGCAGATTAGTAATTTCTTTTTCAGAAATCTGGAATGCTGATAGGCTTACGCTAACCTCAGGAGCATCATTCTGCATGCTAGTTCCGCCCATGGTAAATGTTCCAGCAGCTATGCTTTTCATAATAATGCTGGAAGGCAATTCATTATTCACCGGGTTCTCAGTAAGGCTGTCATCTTCTTTACTACATGAAATTAGAAAGACTACAAACAGGCTAATTATTAAGGATTTAAAATTCATATTCATTATTATTCTTTTAATTTTTAAGATTCTGTTGCCATGGAGAAGTTTAAAATATCAAATTGAAGATCGCATAGAAATAATAAGGCTTCAGAAGCAGTTCGGTTGCGGAAAAACTCAGATTTACTTTCATTTGTTTCCAATGTTTTGCTACCCGCTAATTTACTCACCAGAATTTAGGTCTTGGCAGCTTGACTATAGATTGAGCCGGTTTTAATGATCATAAAGTTATATTCATTTTGGCTTTTCCATTTCTTTTACAGAGGTGGTATAATCCAAATTGTGATTTTACAAATGGAATGATAGAATTAGAATTTAAAAATTTTATTGGTTTCTAGTCTCATTTTTCTAAGGCATATGGCCTGAAATAGTCACACTGAAACTATTAATGGTTGAAGATATTATTTGCAATTACGGTCGATTTATTATAAAAGGAACATCAAGCCAAAAAGGGGAGTAGCGCACCTTCGTTTTTCCACTTTTCTACTTTTCCCCTTTTCGTAAGTTTTTTAACCTATATTTTAGACACAGCAATTTTTTCGGTCATTTCTGGTAATTCTCAAGATTATTTTAATGTTATTGGTTTTATATATTCCTTCGCGGCCATTTGGAAATCAAAATACAAACCATTAAAACTTAAAAATCATGGGATATGTTTCTTTATTAGAATCTTTAGAAGCTGTGTTTTGAAACGTGCCCGAGGGTCGTGTTTTAAAATGCTTTTTGTTCAATGAGGTTTTTTATTCTTGCCCTTGCTTTATTGTAAAATTGTGTGTTATATTTGTAACCAATGTGTAAGGTTTAACAACTTGGTTATATGAGCGAATATTTATCATTATCAGAAACTGCCGAACTTGTAGGTAAAAGTAAGGAAACTTTGAGGAGATGGGATAATGAAGGGATTTTAAATGCTGTAAGAGAGCCGGTTTCTAATTATAGAGTCTATAGAAAGCATGATGTCCAAACTCTTCTAGGTTCGTTGTTTGATGAAAATTTTGAGGACGAAATTTCTAACCACGTTGAGCCTGAACATGAATATAAGGTTTTAGAGTTGTTTGCCGGAGCAGGAGGTCTTGCTGTTGGGTTAGAGAAGGCTGGTTTAAAATGTGAGGCATTAAATGAGATTGATAAATGGGCTTGTCAAACCTTAAGAAAAAACCGACCTAATTGGACTGTTTTAGAAGGGGATGTTAAAGTGTTTCCTTTTGATAATTATAAGGATAAAGTAGATGTCGTAACAGGTGGGTTTCCTTGTCAGGCTTTTAGTTATGCTGGTAAGAAATTAGGTTTAAAGGATGCAAGAGGTACTTTATTTTATGAGTTTGCTCGTGTTGTTCAAGAGGTGGAACCAGCTATATGCGTGGGAGAAAATGTGAGGGGACTTTTAAGTCATGAGAAGGGTAAAACTCTCGAAGGAATGATTTCGATTTTAAATGAAATTGGTTATCGAGTTGTTCCGGTTGAAGTTTTAAAAGCTATTCATTATCGAGTGCCGCAAAAACGTGAAAGACTTATTTTGGTGGGTATTAGAAAGGATATCAAAATTGATTTTAATTACCCAAAACCTCATAAGAAAATATACAATTTGAAAGATGCTTTGAAAAAAGGTGAACTTTTCAATTGTAATGTTCCAAAGTCTAATGGTGCAAGTTATCCTGAATATAAAAAGGTAGTTTTAGACATGGTTCCTCCAAAAGGGTATTGGAGAGACTTGCCAATTGATGTGCAAAAAGAGTATATGGGTGGTAGTTTTTATTTAGGTGGTGGAAAAACTGGAATGGCTAGGAGAATTGGTTGGGACGAACCTTCATTAACACTTACTTGCAGTCCTGCCCAGAAACAAACAGAAAGATGTCACCCTGACGAAACAAGACCTTTTACTGTTAGGGAGTATGCCCGAATTCAAACTTTTCCAGATGAATGGACGTTTTCTGGGTCTACAGCACAACAATACAAGCAAATTGGAAATGCCGTTCCTGTTAATCTTGGACAAGAAATAGGCTACTCGATTATTAAATTTTTAAATGAATACTATAGTTCGTCAAAACCCAAATAATAGCCATAATTTTCAAATGTTATCTCATTGAAAATTGAGCGTCCACTTTTAGTGGTTTGTGATTCAATTTCAGAAAGCGCTGAATTTTCAACTTGATCAACCTTTTCTTGTTCGCCAAGGAAGTCTTTAATTGCAGTTGGCAACACTTGGTAAAGGTTGAAAAAAGCTTTTTCCTGTCCTGTCAATAAAAAATAAAACTGGTCTCCTGAAATCTTGTAGATTCGACTGTGGCTGTACTCTTTACCATTAATTATTGCTTCCCATTTTTCACAAAAGGACTTTTTGGCAAGAATTTGAACTAAATAACATTTTGCATTTCGGTTGTCATCAGCAAATCTGGCTAATCGCTGAAATGCTGCTTCGGCAGCTGAGCTGCTCATAGTATTATGCTTGTTCTTTAATTCTGCAAACAAAGTATCATCATTGGCTTTCACATCATATCCTGTTAGCACTCCGGTTACGTAACCATCAATACCACCAAGTACTTGCTCATGAAAAGTCCCTATTGAATTATTTATCGACTTATCAATTTGTCTTATCATTTCCGATTTGAGGATGGATTTTTCATCCAAATCATTAAAGTTCGAATCGAAAGTGAGCTTAAATGTGTCAATCTTGTTTTTATAAAACTTTTTCTTTGTTACATCTGATTTAGCCTTTTCATATGACTGATGAAGATTTTTTATACAATCCATCAAATGTTCATCAGATATAAAGTCTAGGTATTTATGTGCCATATCCTTTTTGAAAGTTGGTAAAGTTAACCTATCTCTTTCAGTTTTATGTTTATCGTTCGTTTTTTTGGCGTATTGCACTACAAACGAACAATGTACCAATACATACAACCACTCTGTTCGCTACTTATCTAAAAGAATTTAGGATAATAAGGAAATAAACATTCATCCTTCTAAGGTCTCATTTGAATTAATCTAATTCAGTAAAACACTCTGGAAACTAAAATTCGGCGCTTTTGCAAAAGCTAGTCCATCACATATTCGGAATAGCGAAGGGGGTAAATAATTTGTATTTCCCTCAGCATATTTCTATCCAAAATCCCTTTGGAATCAAGCAGTTCCCAATAGTTTTTTTGAAATCTTTCTTCCGCAAATTCTTCTCTCAACTCATTTATTGCCCTAAATATTTCCGAACGCCAAAAGCTGTATTTTCGATAATCCAATTCTGGAGGATAAGAGGCTGATAAAACATAATTGGGAACCAAAACATCCCCGGCAAGTTGAAATTTGGCACTATCCAAAATGGGATCATGTCTTTTACCAGATTTAAGCATTCTTTTTATTTTCGGACAAATAAGGCTGTCATTCACCTTGGTTCCTTCTAAAACACATTCTCCAGCGCTGAAATCCAGAATAATGATATTCCGCCGCAATATGTTTAAGGTTCCTTTGTGCTCAGAATCTACATAATTCACATAGGAAAAATCCAAATCCTGAATTTGTGGTCCCTTGGTTTTAGAGTCACAAGAAATACAAAGAATTAAAACAAAAGTTGGAAACAATATTTTTTTCATGAATAGGCTTTAAAATAGTGATGAGAAGGCTTGTTTTCCTAAAATTTCCAGCTTATCTCCTAAGCTTAGGGTCTTTCCCTTTTCTCCTTTGGCCAAAAAAGTATTAATGCTCAAATAATAGAAATTGGGGTATTCAGTAAGCAGACTATTGGATGGAAGTGTAGATTGCCTATGAGTCATCATTTTCTTTACAAACTCTTTATCAGGATCACCATTTAAAGGTTCTCTAGGGGGGACGCTGCATCGAGCCCTTGGACTAATACCCTGCATTTCTACTTCGCCAATTTTAAATTTTACGGCTTGCTTTTCTTCCTTTGGACAAAACAAAATCTCTTCCTCAAAAGGCTCATATCCTTTCAATTCTAAATTCACTCGAAACCTTTGTCTAAAATCTTCCAAACTTATTTCTGGAAAACTTTTATGCAATTCTTTTAAGGAGGCGGTAGACACTAGGGTAACACTGCCCACAGCGGGCATGTCTTGTAATTCACCATTGGGTTTGTGAACCAGTTCTGCTGGCATTTGGAAAAAATC
This sequence comes from uncultured Cryomorphaceae bacterium, assembly GCA_963976435.1. GTDB lineage: Bacteria > Bacteroidota > Bacteroidia > Flavobacteriales > Schleiferiaceae > CAKZNE01. The sequence goes on from CAXBKQ010000011.1 coordinate 20,266, forward strand.
ACTCAGGAATTCATTGAGCATTTTATTTCCTTCCCTTAGTTCAAATTTTTCCTTTTTTGTAGCAAACCTTTCCCCAAGAGAAACTTCATAATTTTCCAAATCGAATTGAGCTTGCAATTGATTTACTCTACCTGTTCTTTTCCCATTTATATATCTTCCGTCTTTTGATTTAATAGCAAATTCCCGGTCATGATGAAGACTGTGGACATCGGTTTTTACCTCCTTTAATTCCACAAAATCTAAGGCTTTAATGGGAAAAATTCGAATTTTGGATAGACTTATTTCAGGCTGCATGAATAGTGGAGTAAAAAGGTTTTTGGCTATAAATTCTTATTGAAATTCAATTAAACTATCCCTAATTATTTTGGAGGAAGGCTCATCACATATTTGAAACTCTTATTTAGATAATCTGCCAGCAACTCCTTTTCTTGTAGCATATTTTCGGGGATAAGAACATAGTCTTTCATAATGGCACCATGGGATTTAAAGATTCCCGTTTGGTGCTTTTCCATAAATATTTTACAATCTTCTTTATGAAAGCGAAAGCCCAATTCAGCATCTTTATTTAATAGTGAAAACATATAGCCATTGGCCGAGGTATAAGGCATTGTTTTACCCTTGCGTTCAATGCCTGGGCATAGCTCTACAATATCATCAAAGATTTGTAATCGTTCTTTATACATGGAAAATTTTGTGTCCTAAATTAAGAAAATCAACACTTACTTTTCGATGTAGCTGATAAAACAATGTGGGGTATAAGCATTGGTTTTATTGTTTTTAGATTTCAATAAACCATTCTTATCATAGCTAAAAATAAAATGCTCAAAAGGACTGACCACTTTACAAGACGGGCATTCATCATAGTTCGGTGAGTGAAAGTCGTAATAGTCTGAATGGTATTCTACAAGCTGGTTTTTCTCATTATATTTAAAGTATAAACGCTCTCCTCCATATCCTATAGATTCACGGTGGAAATAAATGAGGTTTCCTCTATCATCATAAACCAAGCTATCTCTTTCCACAGCGGTAATATTAAAAAAGTATCCCGTAACCGTGCTTAGTTTTTCCTTTTCATATTTATAAAAAACTAGTTTATCGACCATTGCCGGGTATACAAAGCCTTGGTTTTCAATGCTGTCCTCTGAAGACAATAAGTCTCCAATTTCCTCCCATTCATCATCGTCTTGGGCTTTGCCTTTATATTTTTCTACATAGTCCTCCAATAATTTTTGGAAGTATAATTTCAATTCGGGACTTAGCTCTCCATCAAATCGAATTTCATCTTCAAAAATCGCTGGTTTTTGTTTTTCCAGATCAATAGAATAACTAGGTGGCAAGGCTAGATTTTTTGTGCCAATAAATTTCATGGCATCAGAACCAGCATCATATTTGGTTTCTTGGTAAACAAGACTAGCACGGGTCCAGTTTTCATCTGTTTTATCTAAAAAGATTAAATGATTCCTCCTATACTCCTCGCAAGTCATCCAATTGCTATCCTCATTACAAACCAGCAAGAGGCTATCATAAAGGTCAAATGCTTCGATATTATTTTGCTTGCTGATAATTTTCACCTCTCCTTTAAAATTCATTCTAAAGCCGATAGGGTTTATCTGGGCGCAGAGTATTTGGCTAGCTGCGCAAATAAGGATTAGAAAAGCATTTTTCATTTTTTTTGATTTTGAGGTGCTTCTTGAACTCCTGAAAAATAAAAGTCTAGGGATTCTCCATTCGATAATTTTAGCCCCATCCCTTTTCTAAATCTACCTCGTCTAGCTTTAAAGAAAAAACAAAACCGCAGGGAATAAATTTTTCCGGGAATAATTTTTCCCTTTGGATATCTGCAAATAAAATGAGGATCGTTAGTCCAGGCTTTTGTTACATATAAAGTATCGGAGCCAATATATTTCACTTTTTTGGAATAGCTAGGAGCAAGATTTTCTGTAAAATGACCAAGGTTCATGGAAAATGAATCGCAAACAAATAAAGATGAGGTATCTATAAATTTATTACTGAGACCCGTGTCTGGCCATTCTGTCCTAAAATTCTTTTCGCTCTGAGAAAAGGAAATTAGGGAGCTAAAAACAAAAAATAGGCAGAATAATTTTGAAGCCATCTTGTTTGGTTTCCAGCTTTAATTTCCAATACCATGCCTAAAAACCAAGGTCTTAGTCTATAGGGTAGATTCTCACTTTTTTCTTTTTCAATCTTCTGTTATCCACCTCCTTTATAAGCTGCTTTACCCGACTTTTATGAACTGCTGCGAAGGCACAATCTTGCTTCATTTCTATGATTCCCAATTCATCACTTTTTAATTGACCTTGCCTAAAAAACAAACCAGCGATATCACCTTTTGAGATTTTATCTTTTCTACCACCTGAGATAAAAACCGTTTGCCAAATGGAAGGTGATATTTCATTTTTGGCTACAATTTCCTCCACATGCATGGCTGGCAAATAATCGGGTAAAATTTCTTTTCCCCATTTTAAAATATAAGCCACTCCATCTTTTTTCATTCTTGCTGTACGACCGTTTCTGTGGGTGAATTCCGCCTTGGAGATAGGTAGGTGATAGTGGATGATAAATCGTATTTCCGGAATATCTATGCCTCTTGCTGCAAGGTCTGTTGCCAATAATAATTGGTGACTAGCATTTCTAAATTTTATCAAAGCCCTTTCTCTATCTTTTTGCTCCATCCCACCGTGAAAGCAAGCATGTTCTATTTTGTTTTCATTCAGGAAATCACTTAGCCTGTCAATACTATCTCTAAAATTGCAGAATATTATTCCGCTATCCTTTCCGATGTGTTTTAAAGTTTCAACCAAACTTTGAAGTTTGTCTTTTTCTGGAGAAATAACAAGTTTATATTCAATTTCGGGCCTCGCTTGATTTAAAAAATTGATGGTATTTACAGAATTTAAACCCACAAATTTTGGAATTTCAATTTCGCTAGTTGCTGAGGTAAGGATTTTGTTTTTTAAATTATTAATTCTCCCAAGAATCTCCTTCATATCTTCTTCAAAACCAATTTCTAGAGACTTGTCAAACTCATCCAAAACCAAGAAATTTAGATGCCTAGTATCGAAGCTTCCCTTCCGCAAATGATCCGCTACTCGTCCTGGAGTACCTACCAATATTGCCGGCGCTTGTTGCAGGTTTAGCTTGTCCTTAGACATTGCCTGACCGCCATAAACTGAATTAACTTTATAGCCAGATCCTATTTCGCGGCAAACTTGCTCTATTTGGATAGCCAGTTCTCTAGAAGGGACTAGGATAAGGCATTGAACTTCTTGAATTTCAATTTGTAGTTGTTGAATTATGGGTAATAAAAAAGCAAGGGTTTTTCCAGTTCCAGTGGGAGATAATAATAGAGTCTCTGGGTTTTGGACTATGCTTTTTTGAGCTTCCAGCTGCATGTTGTTTAATGCTTCAATCCCTAATTTTTGTAAAATTTCCTTTTGGTTTTTCATCACTCCTTTTCTAAATGCAAAGGTAGACGTTTATAAAGGGATTAAAGACTACAGAAAAAGAGTGAATTTAAATTCTTTCTTTCCGAAACAGTTTGTTGGAAAGCTTCCTTTTTTTGAGATTTATTTAAAATTCCCACTCTCACTTAAAGAGGGATTTAGCTCAAGTTCACTCTTGTCAAAGGAGTCGAATTCAAAACTTTTAATTACCAGCTGGTGCAGGTTTTTGCTTTGTTTTTCTTTTAGTTTGAAGGCATATACTGTATGAACAAAAGGAATAAGTATGCCATCAACTTTTTTAAAATTGCTAAATTCCACACCACCATAAGCAGCTTTGGAACCCGGTAAATTTAGGATGTCTTCACGAATCGTATACTGGGTAAATTCCAACAAACCATTACTTTGATTTATCCAAGCAATATATTGATCGGCTTCTTTATGAGGTTCAGGTTTATTCCATGTGCAAAATACCAAATCGTATTTTTCACCCCTTAATTCGCCCTCTCCAGCATAGCTAATTATTGGCGCTTGTCTAAGTCGATCTAGCATTTCACCAAAATACTGGTAGGCAGCTAGTCCGAATTTAATTTTTTTATTTGCTTCTTGAAATACCGTATCCTTATCCGCATCGATTTCATAGTAATTCCAATTTTGAAGACCCACTTTTTCACCCTTCCTACTTCCGTCTATAAAGGCCACTTGCCCATCAAAGGTTCCAGTTCTGTATTTAAACTGCATTTGTAGTTTGGAGTCTGGCCAAACTTTAGAGAACCTTCCTATTGCCCCTTTCCAAACATCTTCGGCTATAAAAGAATAGGTGCTGTGATCTTTGAGTTTATCAAAGCCTTGGGCTATCCATGCTTTATGGAGAATTTCCTTTCCACGAATTATATTTTCAGTTTGGATTCCCTCTTTTTTGATTAATGGGGTGCGAATATCAGCTGCACAAGATTGGAAAAAGATTAGGCCGCTGATCCCTACAATAGCAATGGAGATTAGAATGTTTTTCATTTCAAAAGATTTTTAATGATGGCAATTGTGCTGTATTTCAAAACAGATGTTCACCTTTTTAGAGGAGTTTTGCTTGATGAAGCAGCTATTTAAATCAATGTCAAAGGTGGAGGATTAGCAGGAAAAGCCTTGAGCAATTCAGCTCAATTGATGGTCTTTATGGCTCATTTTATATTCACTTGGACTAATGGAATATTGTGTTTTAAAGGATCTGTTAAAAGCACTTAAGGTTTCGAAGCCACAGTCAAAGGCAATCTGGTTTATTTGAAGCTTGGTATTTAGTAGAAGTCCCAGCGCTTTTTCCAATTTCTTTTTACGAAAATATTGGGCAGGGCTTTGTTGGTAGTATTTAGAAAATTTTCTTTTAAAACTTGCTAAGCTCATTCCGCTTAAAAAGGCAAACTGCTCCAAATTAAGGGAAGATGTTGCATTCTGTTCAATGATGGTTCTAAAGTCAAATTCATGTTTGGTATACAGGGCAGAAATAAAATGATGAACCGAAGGAGCCTGGGTAGAAGCGGAAAGGATCAGAATTAACTCCTTCAATTTTAGAAGCATCATTTCACGGTCAAATAATTGGTTTTGCAACATTAACTCAAGAATGCTGTTTTTATAAACCTCTAAGACCGAATTTATTTCCACAAGCTTAGTCAGGTTTCTCGACCATTTTTCGCTTTTTAATTCTATGGCTTCCCTAACTATTTTAGGGTGGAAATAAATTCCAATTGCTTCCACTTCCTTGGGCTTTGTTCCTTCGGGTTGCATGTCCTCAAAGAAATACTCTCCACATTTTGTTAGAAATCCTCCTCCAGCTCCTAAAGTAAATTGATCAATAGGACTTCTTATTTCCAGTCCACCTTTGATCATAAACATAAAGCATGCATTATTATCCAATATTTTGGTTTGGCGTCCTGCCCCCTCAAATTTCAGCTTTTCAAAAATTATATGTCCATCAATTTCAAAGGAATAGTAGTCTTTAAGCATGTTCTTCGGAAATAAATATCCCTGCAAATTAGCTATTTGTTTGCTATTCTTTCGCACAAAAATTAAGAAACTGAAATTCAATCTAAAATTCCAACTGCCTATAAAAATGCCAATCATATTGATTAAATTGCTGCTCCTTCATCAACAAAAATCAGTATGAAACATAAGTTAACATTCATGGCTCTTTGCCTTTTTCTATTTACCAGTTGTTGGTCTACCGAATACCTAAAAACCGACGATAGCAGTAAAAACTATCCTAGAAGTAATCCTGAAGACATTAAGGTATATGCCACAGATGATACTGGGAGAGAATATGAAATTCTCGGGGTGGTAAATGCGAGTGTAGATGCTGGAAATGTTGGCGACATCGCCGTAGATCATTTAATTTTTGAAGCCTCTAAATTAGGCGCGGATGCGGTGCTGAATTTAAGATTGGAAATAGGATATGGCTTTTGGCAAAGTAGTGTAAAGGCCACGGGAATAGCAGTAAAATTTGTAAACGACTAAAAAATGAAAAAGATGAAAAGTTTATACGCTCTATTGTTGATTCTTTCATTAGGTATTTCTTCCTGTACAATTTCAGCCCACTATATTACTACCGACAAACCACTTCCGGAAGAAACCCTAGCAGCTGATGTAAAAATTTATGCTGGGGATATTGATAGGGAATATGAGGTAATTGGATCCATGACTCTCGATGCCCAGGGAGATGCCAGTGTAGCTTCCAGATATTTAAAAAAGCGGGCTGCCAGGCTAGGAGCTGATGCAGTTATTTTTGTAGAAGTAAATAAATTAAATTCCTATACGATAAGAACTGGAATTTCGGGCGTAGTCATTAAATTTATCAATGAATAATTCAGATTAGTAAAATGATTTGCAGTATCACCTCTATTGAATTAAAAGGGCCATTAAAGTTTTTTGCACTTTCGGCTAGAGCTTTAAAAATTGTTCAACAATTAAAAGGAACAAAGCATTTGGATTATAAATCTAGGGGCTTTTGGACAAAGCATTATACCATGTCGCTTTGGGAGAATGAAGAAGATTTAAAAAATTTTGCCAAAAGCGGTGCTCATTTGGAAGCCATGAAAATCAGTAAAGACATTGCCAAAGAAATAAGAATCCTTAGTTTGGAAAGGGACAAGCTTCCTAGTTGGGATGAGGCGAAAAAGCTTTTGGAAAATGGAAAAATTTATAGCTATTCCTGAAAATTAAAACCTAGATCCTCACCATCAAATCCTGTGAAATAAAGTAGAACATTATCCTTAGCGACCTCGTTTTTTTTCTAGAACGGTACATAAATCCTGATCAAAAATCCTTTCTTCAACAAATTCAAAGCCCAGTTTTTTGTAAAATTTTATGGCTTTGGTATTGGAACTCAATGGATCTATCAGAATACTATTGGCCTTTTGAATTTTAAAACATCGGTCAAACATAAGCTCCATCATTACCGTTCCATAACCTTTTCCTAAATCACTTTCTTCTCCAATCCAAATGTCTAAAGCTCTTTTGTTGGCTTCTACTTTTCCCCAATAATGGCTGCTTTCCAATTGTGGGTCAATATTTACAAGCACCCCTATAGGTCTAGCATCCAGTTCAGCAATTAGAATTTCTTGCCAATCCACATTTCTATTTAACTCTTCTTCCCAGTCAATTTCATCATTTGGGGCGCAGTCGATAACATGTTTCTTAGTATCCCAATATTCAAGAAGTTTTTGGTCTTCCTTTTGGGCAATCCGCAGTTTTATCATAGCTTTTGTCATGCTTGGAGAAAATTATTGTCTAAAATAAAAAGCAGCTGAGAACTTCCCTAAAATTTTAATATTTTCCCCTCTGGGAAAGCCCATAAAAAAAGGTAATTATGCTTAGCTTGATTCAGAGGATCAGTATTTTTTTAGTTTTCATTTTGATGGCCAACTGTGCTTCATTGAATGAGTCCCTTAGGGCGAGAAAATTATTGGGAAATTGTAAATATGAGCTAAAGGAAATCCGATTAAAAAACTTTGATTTTTCTCCAATAATCAGTTTTAGAGATGGACAAACAAAGATTAATATTGAGGAGGTAAAAGTTCCACAGATTTTATTGCTTCTAGAGGATATTCGAAAAGGAGACTTTAGTTTCAGCCTTAAAGAACTGAAGTTCGACGCATTGGTGGAAATTGACAACCCCAATAGTGAGGAAGTAATTTTAGATTCTCTGGGCTTAAAACTATTTTTAGACAATTCTCATTTATTAAATCTTGCTCACCATAAAAACCTAAGAATAGCCGAAAAATCAAAGGCCATTAGTACCATTGCTTGTAAACTACCTTTGGATTTCCCATTAGACAAATTACTAAATGCCAAAGAGTTTAGCTTGGATGGTGAGGCTTTTATGAAAGTGGATTTTAGCAAGAAGATTTCTAAGGAAATAAAGCTTCCCATAAAGGTCACTAGGGAAATCCCCAGAGAGGAAATAAATGCCGCTATAGCCAATGAAAAGGAGAGAATTTTAAAGGTATTGATAGACAAAACTAAAAGAAACCCTAAGGTTCAAAAGCTTAAAGATGCATTAAAGATCAAAGGCTTTTAATCACATATTTCAGTTAAGTCCCCAGAAGTTTCCAAACCGGCAGGCTCGCCAATGTCTTTAAAAACAATCGTTTTTTTCCTTTTATCATAAAGGCTTAATTCCAATTTTGAAGTAAGAGATTTATTAATTCTACCATCCATAAACCCCAAAACAGGAGAACTAAAAGGAACCGTATCTCCTGCCAGGCCCTCCACTCTTAGTTTATAGTCCTTATTTTCCAGTTCTAGTATTAGATGTTCATTAGAATATTCGCATTTTACAATTTTGGAGAAATTGTAATTGTTGAATTGTACTAGCTTTTCTTGAAACCAAATTGCGGCAAAAAACCCTCTAAAATAGCTACCTGTGAAAGGGACTTTGGCGATGGAGGCTATAAAGGATATTTCCTTTTTGCTAAAGTGATTACACTGCATCCAGATATAGGAGCTTGGAAAGGAGTGGCCCCAATCTTTTTCAATAAATCCTCGTCCACCATTAAAGTCATAGGTTTTCCCTAAAAAGCTGATTTCCCCTTCTATTTCATGATCCAAACTTAAAACTCCATGGTAACATTCCAAACAGGGAAGGAATGAAAATGGCCCCATTACTCCGGGGGAAAATGAATTAGAAGGCCAGCGAATATGCTCATTAAATGAAAGCTTAGCTTTTAGCTCAGGATGTAATAATTGAATTTTTGAATCACTAAAAAAATTCTCACCAATTTTCAACTCAAATTTCTGTGGGTGGGCTTGGAAAGTATCCGCATAAAAAGGGTAATATTCTGATTCCAAGCTGATACCATTAATGATTTGAATAAAGGCCTGTTTTTTCCCATTTTGGTCAATAGACATCCCTGGAATAATAGAAATAATAGACTTTTTATCAAAGCTTAATAGCTTATAATTCCATATTTCAAAAAACCTTTTGGTTTTGTTCCAGCCATGAAAATTTTCAGGATGAAAGACGGCTTTGAATTTATTTAGCAACATTTTAAATGGGGCAATTCTTCATACTAAGGTAGTCTTTCCCCTTCAATATACCCCAAATGGGATAAGCTTTACTATCCCTAAGCTTCTGTTTTAAGCTAGGGATTGGCCAAAAATTCCTCCAATTTCTGGTTCCATTTTTTGCTAAATTTTTGGCGGCTCCAGCCGCAAATTTCTTGTATGGAATTTCGAGTCTCTTCAGCATTTTTGTTGGGCATTTTCATAAATTCTAATACTCCTTTATCCCCCTCTTCATCAAAAACCATATCAATTATTATAGCTCCTAAAGCATATTTATTGAGCTTACTATCCCATGCCCAAGTGAAACTTGCTGTATCCACCGCTAGGTATTCCTTTGCAAAAATCCTCGCCAATTGAGGAAAGGATTTTCCTGCAGATCCTCCTAACCAAGTGGCAAAGCCTTCCGTAATATTTCTACCCCTATTAGTTGGGTCATCGTCAATAAAATGCACAAGCTCGTGTGGATAATAAACCGTTCCATTGCCGCTAATGATTTTATCCTGAATGGTTTTCCCCAATGCCCAACCATAAATATAATAGTCGTAGCCTAAAATTTCACCAACTTCAAACTCGCCATTGCAGACATAATATTCAATTTTTTTATCCAAGGGAGGGAAGTCGAAACGACAAATTATAGAATCACAGAACCGATTTGATTTTTCCGCCAATTCTTCGGAAAACATGCTTTTTCTTGGAAAATGGTAATTGATATATTTTGTTTCTCTACGGTGCCAGTTTTTTAGATCATAGGAATAGGCATTGGCCAATTTCCACTTTCCCTTGTCCATAATGGCATAATATCGTTGAATTACAGGAGGGTTGAAAGGTGCTAACTTCTGAGAATTGGCATCCTTTTCCGGCCTGTAAAACATCACTTTGATTTTATAAACACTGTCCTTTTTTTGAACACTTAGAATATGGGCGGTAAAATAAGTATAGAAGCGTTTAGCCGTCCAGGCTCCCTTTCCACCCTGAAAAAGTGAATTTCTGGAAATGTCAAAATCTTCATACTTTTCCTTTTCTTGCTCGTTCCAATAAGGATTATCATAAATAGAATCTGGATTTGATTCTAAATAATTAATATAGAGCCTAATGATGGGAGCTAGTTCTGGGTACTGAATAGTATCAGACCAAAATCCCAGCTGTACTTTTGCTTTATAATTCTGGGAGGAGGCTATTTGGCAAATGCTCAATAAAAGAAGGAGAGCAAGAAGCTTAAATTTAATCATTGCGAACACTTAAATTCCTTAAAAATAGGGAATCATTTTTTGAGAAAATTCTAATTCGATTTTTGTGTTCAATAGGGAGAGGCTTCATTTGGCCCTTTGAAAAGCTGCTGCTAATAAGGATTTTGAATATTGGTAAAATAGAAAAAAAATATTTCTGCATCAGGCATAAAAACGCAATCGAATTGACTTGGATTGTAGTATTATTGCCAATCCAACTGACTTAGATTTAAGAAATGAAAAACAAGTATATAGATTTAGTTGATCAAACCTTTGAATGGCCTCAAGAAGAATTTGACCTTACAGCGGATCATAATTTGGTGTGGAATGATGTAAATGTGATGGATATCATAAAACAATATGGTACCCCTTTAAAGGTGAGTTATTTGCCAAAAATTTCGAGCCAAATACAAAGGGCAAAAAGAATGTTTAATGTTGCAATGGCAAAGGTAGACTACAAAGGAGACTATAATTACTGCTATTGTACAAAGAGTTCGCATTTTTCTTTTGTGCTAGACGAAGCTTTAAAAAACGGCATTCACCTGGAAACTTCCAGCGCCTTTGATTTGAATATAGTTGAAAGTCTTTTTGAACAAGGAAAAATTTCAAAAGAGCAATTTGTTGTTTGCAATGGGATAAAAAGGCCTCAGTATGTAGAGAATATAGTTAGGCTGATAAACTCTGGATTTAATAATGTTATTCCTGTAGTTGATAACAAGGAGGAACTCGATCACTTTGATCATAATTTAGACAAACCAATTCGTTTAGGTATTCGAATTGCAAGTGAAGAAGAGCCAAAATTTGAATTTTATACTTCAAGATTAGGAATTGGATACAAGGATATTGTTCCCTTTTACAAGCAAAAAATAAAGAGCAATCCAAAATTCCAATTAAAGATGCTCCACTTTTTCATCAATACAGGGATTAGAGATACTGCCTATTATTGGAACGAGCTCCTTAAATGTGTTAATGTATATATAGAACTCAAAAAAGTTTGTCCAGAATTGGATTCCTTGAATATTGGCGGTGGATTTCCAATTAAAAACAGTTTGACCTTTGACTATGATTATGATTATATGGCAGAGGAGATTATTTCACAAATTAAACAAATGTGTAATTCAAAAGGCGTTCAGGAGCCGCATATTTTCACAGAATTTGGCTCATTTACAGTAGGGGAGAGTGGGGCTACTTTTTTCTCTATTACAGATCAGAAAAAACAAAATGATAGGGAGAATTGGAATATTATTGATGGGTCTTTTATGACAGCTTTGCCAGATGCTTGGGCCATCAACAAACGTTTTATTATGTTGGCGGTAAACCGATGGGAGCTTCCCTATGAAAGAGTATTATTGGGTGGAATAACTTGTGATAGTGACGACTATTATAATAGTGAGCAACATGCCAATGCTATATACCTACCACAATACGATCCTGAGGAAAAGCAAATTGTGGGGTTTTTTAATTCTGGAGCTTACCAAGAAAGTGTTGGAGGTTATGGTGGAATTCAGCACTGTTTGATACCTGCACCTAAACATGTGGTTATAGATAGAGATGAAGACGGAAATATTAGCACAAGATTATTTGCCAAAGAGCAGAGTTATAAAAGCATGCTGAAAATATTAGGATACTAGAATCAAATAAAAAAAATAACAAAGCGGATTTTTCTGTAATTTCATTTTGAATACAAGTGCAGGAGATTTCGCTAAAGTTTTAAATCTTGCGAAAGCAAAGGAATATTATGGCTAAAGAAAGAAATACCATTTCAAAATTTATTGAGGAGCATTATTTACATTTTAATGCCGCAGCATTAATGGATGCTGCAAAGGGCTATGAAGCTCATTTAGAGGCTGGTGGAAAAATGATGATTACATTAGCAGGAGCAATGAGCACTGCTGAATTGGGTAAGAGTTTGGCAGAAATGATCCGCCAAGATAAGGTTCAGATAATCTCTTGTACCGGTGCAAACCTAGAGGAAGATATTATGAATTTGGTGGCTCATAATAGCTATAAAAGAGTTCCAAATTATCGAGATTTAAGCCCGGAAGAGGAAATGGAATTATTGGAAAATGGTTTTAACCGTGTTACTGATACCTGCATTCCTGAGGAGGAGGCGTTTAGAAGATTGCAAAAACACATCCACAAAATATGGAAAGAAGCAGAGCAAAATGGCCAACGTTTTTTGCCACATGAGTATATGTATAAAATGTTGCTGAGCGGAGACCTGGAACAGTATTATGAAATTGATCCTAAAAACAGCTGGATGCTGGCCGCAGCAGAGAAAAATCTGCCTATCATTTGCCCCGGATGGGAAGATAGTACCATGGGGAATATTTTTGCATCCTATTGTATAAAAGGTGAATTAAATCCCACTACTGTAAAAGGAGGGATTGAATATATGACTTGGTTGGCAGATTGGTATGTTGCCAATTCAGAAGGAAAAGGAATAGGTTTTTTCCAAATTGGTGGTGGAATAGCTGGTGATTTTCCAATTTGTGTGGTGCCCATGCTCTATCAAGATTTAGAAATGGATAAGATTCCTTTTTGGTCCTATTTCTGTCAAATTTCAGATTCTACCACTAGCTATGGATCCTATTCCGGCGCTGTGCCAAATGAAAAAATAACCTGGGGAAAACTAGATGTAGACACCCCGAAATTTATTGTTGAATCCGATGCTACCATTGTAGCACCATTAATTTTTGCCTGGCTCTTGAACTATTAATCATTTTTCAAAATCCTTAACCATGAAAAAAGAGGTTAAAAAACGAGTAATTATCGATTACAAAAATATCACTAGTGAAATTTTAAAACTTTTTACCGATGCCTATCCTTATGGGCATGATGAGGATATTATTAAATTCACCAACGCCAAAGGGGAATCTGTTAAAGCCGTCCCGCTGGAGACGGACGACACAAAATATCTAATTAAAGTTAGTGTGGAAATGGACCAAAAGATTGATGATTTTTTGGAAGAAGATGATAATCCAACAGGAGGGAATTCTGAAATTCCAGAGCAAGGGGATTTAGACGATTAAAAAAAAGCCCATTCATTAATGAATGGGCCTTGAATCAAAACTTCTTTTTGTAGGAATGACAATAGGGTGTTCCTCCTTTTTTGTCATAATAATCTTGATGGTATTCTTCGCTTTCCGCATAAAACTCACCAGCCTTAGTTATTTCCGTAACCACTTCATAGCCTTTTTCTTTTAATTGTTTAACCAATTTTTCCGCAATGGCTTTTTGTTCATCGTTAAGGTAAAAAATGGCAGATCTATATTGAGTTCCAATATCTGGTCCTTGCCCATTTTCTTGAGTTGGGTCATGTGTTTCAAAAAATAATTTCGCCAAAGTTTCAAAATCAGTCTTCTCGGGGTCATATAAAATTTCTACAGTTTCTGCATGACCTGTTCTTCCGGTGCAAACTTCTCTATAACTAGGGTTTTTTATATGACCACCAGTATAGCCAACGGTGGTAGAAATAACACCATCCGCTTTTTGCATATAATATTCTGTTCCCCAGTAGCAGCCTGAGGCAAATAATGCTCTTTCCATAGTTTTTTGCTTACTTTTTTGTCCATTCGCCAAACTAAGTCCGGCAATTACTAAAAGGGACATCAATACTAGCTTTTTCATAATTCTCGGATTTTCATTTGAATAACAAATTTCCTTAAATAAGGTTGACTAATGAGTCCAATAAATGACTTTTCTTCGATTTATGGATTGGCTAGTACTTCAGATTTTTTTCAAAACACTTGCTATTTTCCACTCCTATATAAGGGCCATAATTGTCAATTTCCAAAAAGCCATTTTTTTTATATAGAGCTATAGCTTCAGGTTGTTTTAGCCCTGTTTCTAATACCATTTTTGGATAGCCCAACTCTCTAGCCCATTTTTCCAATTCAAGGAGAATGATGGATGCATAACCCTTTCCGCGGTGATTTTTTAGGCTGTACATTCTTTTTATCTCCACCTTTTCTGCATCTATGATTTTAAATGCTCCGCAAGATATAGCCACTTCGTTTTCAAAGGCTAGGGCTATATGGTTTAAAGAATCGATGGAATTAAATTGATGGTAAAAGTCGTGATCTTCACCATCTCTTTCCGCTAATTCTTTATCCAAAAGACTCACAAGTTTTAGGAAGTCCGAATCTCTTGAATTTCGTCTTTCAACTCTTATCAAAATTAAGGATTTTAGTTTCTTTTTTGAAACGAGTTTGGATCAGGTATTCGGCAATTTGAATGGCATTTGTAGCTGCTCCCTTTCTTAGGTTGTCAGAAACAATCCAGGCATTTAAAGTGTTCACCTGACTTAAATCCCTACGTATTCTGCCCACAAAAACATCGTCTTTAGATCTGGAATATAAGGGCATAGGATAGGTGTTTGTTTCTGGATTATCTTGAACAGTAACACCGGCTGTGTTGGCTAGTAATTTTCGAATGTCTGAAGTGATAAACTCGTTTTTAAACTCAATATTCACACTTTCTGAATGACCTCCAATTACAGGAACGCGAACCGCTGTGGCGGTGAGGTTTAAGGATTGATCACCTAATATTTTTCGGCTTTCATTGCTCAGTTTCATTTCCTCCTTGGTATAGCCATTATCGAGAAAAACGTCGCAATGAGGAAGGCAGTTTTGATCTATCGCATAAGGATAGGCCATTTCACCCTTTTCTCCAGAACGTTCGTTTTGCATTTGGTTGAGGGCTTTTACTCCAGTACCGGTAATACTCTGGTAAGTGCTTACAACAACTCGTTTTATACCATATTTATCATGCAAGGGTTTTAGCACCATTACCAATTGGATGGTAGAACAGTTGGGATTGGCAATAATCATATCCTCTTCTTCCAGTGTGCTGGCATTTATTTCCGGCACAATTAGCTTTTTGTTGGGGTCCATTCTCCAGGCTGAAGAATTGTCGATTACTACAGTGCCATTTGCCGCAAATTGCGGAGCATATTCCAAGGAAGTATCACCTCCAGCTGAAAAGATGGCAATGTCGGCTTTTGCAGCTATAGCCTGCTCCATGGAAGAAATTAGATAGTCTTTACCCTTGAAACTTAGTTTTTTCCCTGTAGACTTTTTAGAGGCAACCATTATGAGCTCGTCAAAAGCTATATTTCTCTCTTCTAGTACTTTAAGCATTTCCTGGCCAACCATTCCTGTGGCTCCTACAAGGGCAATTTTCATATTCGATGATTTCCTGGCAAAATTAGTTCTTATCTTCAAAAATGAAGCATTTTATTTTTCTACTTTTTCTTCCTGTTTTCATTCAGGGGCAGGATACTCTTTGGGATAGTTTTTCGGATGGGAATTTTACTCAAAATCCAATATGGCAAGGTGATGATTCTCTTTTTTTAATAAATCCTGCAAAGGAATTACAGCTTGATGATAATGCTCCAGGATCGGCTTTTTTGACTTGCCAAAATTCAATTTCCTATCAGGCGAAATGGGAATTTAATCTTCGTTTGGAATTCAACCCCTCCTCAAGTAATTATGCTAAAGTCTATCTTATTTCTGATCAAAAAGATGTAAAGGGCGCGGTAAACGGATATTTTGTGAGGATAGGTGGAAGCTCCCATGATAAGTTGAGCCTTTATAGACAAAGCGCTCATTCTACTCAATTGCTCGTGGAAAGCCCCGCCGGATATTTGAATAATTCTACAGTTTATTTAAGGGTGCTAGTGGAAAGGGATAGTAATTATACCTGGACTATGTCTGCCGATACTGGGACTTTCCAAAACAATTTAAGCCTTTTTGGGCAGGCGGTGGATTCAATGTATAAAGCAAGCTCCTATTTTGGGCTTTTTTGTAAATACACTTCCACCAGATCCAAACTTTTCTTTTTTGATGAATTTTTTGTCTCTGGTTTCCCCTATCAGGATCGTCAAAAACCACAATTAGATAGTATTATTCAAGTGTATAAAAATGAGATTCAACTTATTTTTAATGAGGATATTACAAAAATAAGCGCGGAGGATACACTAAATTATTTTCTTCAAGATTCGAATCGGAAACCCCTTAGTGCCATTCAGCCGTCAAATGCCCTGAACCAAGTGAAACTAATTTTCGAAAAGGATTTTGTTTATAATTCTGAATATATATTAATCTTAAATGGAATAAAGGATAGCTCAGGAAATGAATTTATAGGTTCCTATACATTTAAATTTAATGGTGAAGTTCCAAGCTTACAAAAATTTAAAATTGAAAGCCCAAAATTAATATCTATCTGGTTTATGGGTAAAATAAATGAAATAAAGGCTGTGGAAAATAATAACTATTTGTTTAACAATAATTTAAGTATAGATAGTCTTGCCTACCAATATTCGGAAAAAATCACTAGAATTGACCTTTTTGTGAATGATTCCATTCCAAGGAATGAAAATTTGCAGCTTAATATTCTCAATCAATCAGATAGTTTGGGTTATGGTTTTGAAGAAGAATTCTGGTTTTGTTTTCGTGATTGGGAGAGAAACGAGGTTTTGATCAATGAAATAATGATTGATCCTAGTCCGGTTGTAGGTGTATTCTCAGATCAATTGCCGGAGAGTGAATATTTAGAATTATATAATACTACTCCCTATTATGTGAATTTAGAAGCTTGGAAATTAAGGCTAAATGATAAGCTTTTTGAATTGGGTTTTTACAATCTTGGTCCAAATGAATTTCTAGTATTGGCTAATGATGAAAACATAGCCCTCTTTGCCGACTCTATAGCCAAAATGGGGATTGGTCTGGCACAGAACAGTTTATTGAATTCATCAGCCCAACTGCAATTAGTGGATGAAAAGGGCCTTTTAATTAATGCCTTGGTCTATGATGAATCATGGTTTGGAAATAGTGCGAAGGAGGATGGTGGCTGGTCTTTGGAAAGAAAAGATATTAGTATTGGTTGTAATGGCGAGCTAAACTGGGGGGCTTGTGAAAACGCTTTTGGTGGAAGCCCAGGCTTTGAAAACAGTATAATCCAAAATGTAAGGGACTCAACTGTGTCGTCTTTAAATTTTATGATTGTGCAAGGGGATAGTGTTCTAGAAATTCATTGGGCAAAGGAGCTTGGAAATATTGACGAAATTGATACTTCTGATTTTGAAATACATCCAAAAATCAAAAATTACACCTTGAGTCTTTTGGATGATAAAACGATGAAAATAAAGTTTTTACAAAAACTAGAGCCTCATATTACCTATATTTTAAATTGGAAAAATTCTCCGCAAGATTGTTTTGAAATTCCACTTCCTCAAGATTCTATTGTTTTTGCAATACCTGAAATTCCTGAGGCTTATGAAATTTTAGTAAATGAGCTAATGTTCAATCCCCGATCAGGTTCATCTGATTTTGTGGAACTTTATAATAATAGCGACAAAATTTTTGATTTGTCCAAAATGAGGATAGGGAATTGGAATCCAATTATGCAAAATATAGAAAATGTTGCCAATATTTCGGCTGGGCAAAGATTGTTTTACCCCAAAACTTATTTGCTGATATCTGAGGATATTCAATCTGTGATGGACAATTATAAAACGCCAGGCAGATCTGTGTTTTTGGAGGTGGATCATCTACCAACCATGCCGGATGATGAAGGGTCTATTTGTATTATTAACTCCAGATATGAAGTGCTCGACTATTTTGAATATAGTGACATTATGCATAATTCATTTTTGCAGGATGTGGAGGCTGTGAGTTTGGAACGATTGTCTTTTGATACCCCAACAAGCCCTTGGCATAGTGCCTCTTCCTTGCTAGACTTTGCCAGCCCTGGCTATGAAAATAGCCAGGCGAAAGGAAATAATTTAGCCCATGAAATCCAAATTCAGCCAAAGCTCTTCAGCCCAAATCTGGATGGGAGAAATGATTATTTAAATATTGCTATTTCGGAACAATATTCTCAGTTCGTAGTTGATATAAGTATCTGGAATAGTGAAGGTAAAAGAGTAAAGGTCTTAGGAGATAGGGTTCTCTTATCAGGTAATTCCAATTTTATTTGGCAGGGAGATGATGATGCTAATCAAAGTCTAAAACAAGGAATTTATATTGTTTTAATTGAAGGTCTTCACCAAAATGGGGAGGAACTATTTTTTAAAGGTATATGTGTTTTGAATCGTTGAAAACCATATTAAGAACTCAGATAGCTTGCTCTTAAAAAGTGAATTATTGATTTTTGAAATAAGTAAATTAGCTACGATGGACCACGAATATGAGCAAAGAAGAAAAAATTAAAAATTTTGATCCTAACGGGATTGCAGAGAGCGAGAATTTATTCGGATTACCTTTTAGTGCAGATGAGTCGGATACGATTGTTTTGCCAGTGCCTTGGGAGGTTACAGTTTCTTATTCCGATGGTACAGCTAGAGCACCTAAGGCGGTTTTAGAGGCTTCGAAGCAAGTAGATTTGTTTGATCCTTTTTACCCCGATGGATGGAAAAGGGGAATTTTTATGTTGGAGGAAGATGAAAAGTTGGTTTCTAAGAACCTTCGATACAGGGAGGTGGCTAAAGAATACATTCATCGGCTTGAAAATGGTACCCTAGACAAAGACAAATTGAAGGAGGTGAATTTGGCTTGTGAGGAAATGCTCAATATGGTTCAAGGTAACTGTAGGTCTCTATTGAAAAAAGGAAAGGGAATAGTATTATTAGGCGGCGACCATAGCACTCCTCTTGGTTTTTTGAAGGCTTTATCTGAGGTGCACAGCAGCTTTGGAATATTGCAATTTGATGCTCATGCGGATTTGAGAGAAGCCTATGAAGGATTTGAGTTTTCACACGCTTCTATTATGTATAATGCTTTGAAAATAAAAGAGGTAGAGCGTTTAGTTCAAGTAGGAATTCGGGATTACTGCAAAGAGGAATTTGATAGGGTAAAGGCTTCTAAGGGTCGTGTTGTGAGTTTTTATGATAGAACATTAAAACAAGAGAAGTATCGAGGTCTTAGCTGGGAAGATCAATGTGAGCAAATTGTGTCTAGGCTTCCGGAAAAGGTATATGTGAGCTTTGATATTGATGGATTAGACCCAAAACTCTGCCCCAATACGGGTACGCCTGTGGCGGGAGGATTTGAAACAGAGGAGCTGCTTTTTCTATTGGAGAAATTGGTTATGAGTGGCCGCCAGATAATTGGTATGGACTTAAATGAAATAGCTCCTGGAGACGATGAATGGGATGCTAATGTTGGTGCTAGATTGCTGTATAGAATGTGTAATATTATGAATTACCGGATTGAAAAAAGTTAAATATCAAATAGAAATAAAGGAACATAAAGTTCCCTTTGTATTGGGCTTATTGAAAAATATGCCCTTTGTAGAAATTAAAAAAATTGAGGAGGAGATAAATAAAGAGCTGCCCAAATCTTAAAAATATGCTATTTGTAATTCTATTCTTTAAATATGCCTTTATACCAAACAGACCCCAATAAGATATTGTTTCTAGATATTGAAACTGTTAGAGCTGCCAATCTTTTTCATGAGCTTGATGAGAAATGGCAAAAATTATGGTCAGACAAAACCCGTTTCCAAAGAAAGGAAGAGGAAAGTGCTGAAGATTTTTATTTAAAAAGAGCAGCTATCCTGGCGGAATTTGGAAAGGTTGTTTGTATTTCCTGTGGGTTTTTTGCCATTCAGGAAGGGAAAAGAGTATTTAGAATAAAATCCTTTTTCGGTGATAATGAAAAGGTGCTTCTTGAGGAATTCGCGAATTTGTTAAGAAAACATTTTGATCAAAGCTATGTTCTTTGTGCGCATAATGGTAAGGAATTCGACTTTCCTTATCTTTCCCGAAGGATGGTGGTAAATGGGATTAATCTTCCATCATTATTAAATACAAGTGGATTAAAACCTTGGGAAATTAGGCATTTAGACAGCATGGAGATGTGGAAATTTGGCGATTATAAGCATTATACTAGTGTAAGCCTTTTGGCAGCTTTATTTGAAATTCCAATTCCTAAAGATGATATTGATGGAAGTATGGTTGGAGAAGTTTATTGGCAGGAAAAGGATTTAAAACGCATCGTAGAATATTGCCAAAAGGACTGCATTACCGTGGCAAGAATATTTTTAAAAATGGAAAACCAAGCGCCTTTATTGGATGGTGAAATACTAATTAATGATTAATAATCTACTTGAAATCAATGACCTCTCCATCGCTACGGAGAATTTAACTTTGGTTGAAAAACTAAATTTGAAGGTAAAACCTGCCGAAACTTTAGCTATTGTTGGAGAATCTGGATCTGGAAAATCACTTAGTAGCTTAGCTATAATGGGCCTGTTGGCAGAGAATTTAAAGACGGAAGGATCTATTGTTTTTCAAGGTGAAGAAATTTTAGAAAAATCAGAGGCTGACTTTTTAGAGATACGTGGAAAATTAATTTCCATGATTTTTCAAGAACCAATGACCGCTTTAAACCCAAGCATGAAATGTGGGGAGCAAGTTGAGGAAATCCTTAAACTACATTTAAACTTAAACAGAAAACAAGCTCAACTAGAGACCCTTTCCCTATTTAAAAAGGTAAAATTACCGAGGGCAGAAAAGATTATGAACAGCTATCCCCATCAAATAAGTGGAGGACAGAAACAAAGGGTAATGATAGCTATGGCTATTTCCTGTAAGCCCAAACTTCTCATAGCAGATGAACCTACAACCGCCTTGGATGTTACGGTTCAATCCGAAATTTTAGGCTTACTAAAAGACCTTCAAAAGGAATATGGAATGGGACTGATTTTTATTTCCCATGATCTAGGAGTGGTAAAAGATATTGCCGATGAAGTTTTGGTAATGTTTAAGGGGAAACTTATGGAATATGGTAAATCTAAAGATCTATTTCACCAACCGAAAAATAAATATACCAAAGGTTTATTGGCATGCAGACCAACAGGAGAGACAAATTATAAAAGACTGCCACTGGTTGCAGACTTTTTAGAAGGTAAAGGACTTGGTTTTAAAAAAATCGAAGCTGAACAAAAAAAGCAAAAAGCACTTGAAAATTTAAAAAACAGTCCTCTTCTAGAAATTAAGGAATTGAGGCGGTGGTATTTAAATGATAAATCCTTTTTTAATAAAGGCAAAACTTTTGTTCAGGCTGTAGATGATATTAGTTTTAGCATTTACCCCGGTGAAACCTTAGGTTTGGTGGGGGAGTCTGGTTGTGGTAAAACCACCTTAGGGAAAATTCTATCGGGTTTAGAAAAGCCAGATAGAGGTCAGCTGTTTTTCCGAGGGAGGGATATTAGTATTTTAAATAAAAGACAATGGAGGGAATTGCATCGGGAAATTCAAATCATTTTTCAGGATCCTTTTTCATCTTTAAATCCCAGAATTAGTATTGGGGATGCTATATCGGAAGTGTTATTTATTCATAAAAAAGCGAGGGGAAATGATTGTAAAAGCAAAACTGAAGAACTTTTGCAAAAGGTAGGCTTGGAAGCGCATCATTATCATCGTTACCCACATGAGTTTTCGGGTGGGCAAAGACAAAGAATTGGAATTGCGCGAGCCTTGGCTTTGGAGCCTAATTTTATTGTTTGCGATGAATCTGTAAGCGCATTGGATGTTTCGGTGCAAGCCCAAATAATTAACCTTTTAAATGATCTTAAAGATGATTTTGGATTCACTTATTTATTCATTTCACATGACCTTGCTGTAGTGAAATATATAAGCGATAGAATCATGGTTATGAAAAATGGAAAAATAGTAGAAAGCCAACTAGCGGATGATCTGTACCATTTTCCAAAGGAAGATTATACTCGAAAGTTAATTAATTCCATTTCTCAATAATTACCTCATCTGCTCTCTTAATCTAGCTTCCGAAATCTTTCTCTCTTCCAATATAGAAACATAATTTCGCGCTAGTTTATTTCCGAATTGGGTGTAAGATTTTTGTGCCCATTCTATAGCCAAATCAAGTTCTCCTAACACCTCATATCCAACAGCAACATTATAGCTTAATTGCCCGGCTCTTTTGTTATCTGCGATTGAAATTCCAGTTTTCCATGTTTTAATAGCTTCTTGCCATTGTCCAACTTCGGCCAAACGGGTTCCTTTTTCCAAAACTGGTGCCTTTTTGCTTTTTCGGTAATAGGTTCTTGCCACTTGTATGGGTAAAGGCGCGATTTTAAAAGCATAATCCCGTCCTACTCTTCTTCCTAATTCTAGGGTGGCATCACTTTTTGAAATAAGCGCGGCTAAAGCTCCTGCTTTTGAATCTGCTGCAGCCTGCCAAGTGTTGGTGTTGTTTAATAATTGCTCATCTACTATAGTCTGGTTAATATTATCATATAATCGAATTCCAATTTTTACATTGCCTACTCCTTCTGCATAATATTCATCTACTTCGATTTCCCTTTTATTATCGCCAGATCCAACCGTTTTTTTAACTCTTCTTTTTCCTTCAGTAATTATAAAATCACTGTCAAATATTTCTATGGAAACCACAACCTGA
Source organism: uncultured Cryomorphaceae bacterium (assembly GCA_963976435.1). Lineage (GTDB taxonomy): Bacteria > Bacteroidota > Bacteroidia > Flavobacteriales > Schleiferiaceae > CAKZNE01. Next base: position 42,934 of record CAXBKQ010000011.1, read on the forward strand.
GCATTGTATTCTCGGCAAAGGGAACGAATTGTTGCCCAAGTAAGTTGAGGAGGAAAAGCACTGCTTAAACTATTACCTTTTATTCTACGTGCAGCAGAGTTTACGGTAAACCTTGGGGAGCTTTGAATCTCATTTCTCATGCTGCTAATAATTTGTTGAACAGCAGCTTTGTCTTCATGCGGAGATTCTCCAGTAAGAATACCCTCAATAATACCCATGGTTTTTTGCCTAGGCTCACTACGGTCAACCAATAATATTCGTTCAATTCTACTATCGAGGTGAATATCAGCTGGACGCATTAAATCCAATTGAACGCGACGAGTGCTGGTGCAGGAAATAAAACTTAGGAGAACTAAGGAGAGGATGGAAAGTGGTTTAAGAAATTTCATTGGTTTGGTAAATTTTGGTTTCAATCTACTAAAAACAAATACAATGCCTGAGTTTTTGTTTAGTTCAGAAAAGCTTTTCTTTGAACAAATTTTAGGAATTATATGGAAACCCTCAAAAACCTTTATCGATTTCTTTCCAATCGATTTCAAAGCATCCATCTAGAATATAAAACTGAATTTAAACCGAGGTTCGGTCATGGCCTGCCTCCTCATGAAGGTTTATATTCAATTATAAATAAGGAAAGGGAGCTTTATAAAAACTATTTGGAGGAGTTTTTACTGAATAAGGAGAATCTTCAAAAAATTAAGAAGGAAGAGGATGATGCTAATAAACCCATGTGGAATAATATGTTCCTTCCCGGATTGGATATAGTGGCATTATATGGAATGTTGGTAAAACATAAGCCCAAAAGATATATTGAGGTTGGTTCTGGAAATTCTACTAAAGTGGCCAAAAAAGCCATAGTTGAAAACGGTTTGGACACACAAATTATTTCTATAGATCCATACCCCAGAGCGGAAATTGATCATATGGTAGATCAGGTGATACGTATGCCTTTTGAAAATCTGAAAAATTTTGATTTGATAAATGAGCTGGAAGCAGGAGATATTTTGTTTATCGATAACTCCCACAGATGTTTGCCAAATTCTGATGTTACCGTTTTCTTTTTGGAGACTTTACCCAAATTAAAAAAAGGTGTAATCGTACATATTCACGATATCTATATTCCCTATGATTATCCACAATTTATGTGCGATAGGGTTTATAATGAACAGTATCTATTAGCAGTAGCCTTATTGAATGGCAGCGATAAATACAATCTGTTGTTTCCTTGTTATTTTATTAGTGAGGATAAGGAATTAAGTATGATTATGGAGCCTATGTGGCAAGGGGAAAATACCCAAGATGTGGAAAAGCACGGAGGCTCATTTTGGTTTAGGATAAACTCCTAATTTTAATAGGCATCGAAATCCATCAAGCGAAAACAAATTTCTTCATTGGAGGGAATTTTATGATCATTAAGCGCCCGATAAATAAGATTTAAAGGGGAAGGTTGCCTTTTCCTCGGGATTTTCAGTGATAGCCCAGTTGGTTTACAATTGTGACCAATATGTAGTTTTAATATTGATTTTGAAGGTCGTAATGCCAGGGCCGAAACTGCTTTACCACGATACATTATAGACTTTACAATTGGTATGTGGGTTTTTGAAAAAACGGAATTCTTGGTTTTGGAATAAGAAGCTTCAGGATTCTGGAATCTCCAAAATAAACTTTCAGCATCCCAAGCAGAAATACTATTAAATTCCTGCAGTTCTTGTTGATTAGAAGAGATTGATAAATAGGCATCTAAAGGGCAAATTAACTTAAAGTCTAATTTTTTAATAAAACCTGGGCTGCTATTAGCATTTGCAACTCCAATCACAAATTCATATCCTAAATCTTTACCAAGTTTATAGCTTTTCTCCGCCAATTGGGTAAATAGCTTTTTTCCTCTATGGTTTTTATGGGTGGCAGTATTTAAAGATAGAAGCCCTTTTTTTAGTTCACCATGTATTTTCCATAGCACGGGAATAGTGGCATAATGGGCTACTAGATCTCCATCTACGTAGGCATTAAAACCTACAACCTTACCATGGGGATTGTCTACATATTGCCAGTTTAGAAATTCTGATGTAAACTTTTTTGTTTCTGGGAAAACTTCAGAAAGCAAATTAGCCATTTCAATAATATTGGTATTCCCCAATTCAATGGGTCTAAATTCGTACATCTTACTTCTTTTCTAAATAGTTTTGATAGCTAATTATTTCCCAACCATCCTTCATCAATTTATCTAAACGGGGCAAGAGTTTAGACCTGTTTCTGTACATCAAATAATTGAATAGTTTACTTTCATTTATTCCGGCGTGCATAAATTTTTCTTGCTCACTATCTAAATCATAGGGATGGAAATAACCTAACACTTCTTCAGATTTTTTAAAGGCATAGCGAGTATAGAACCAGGGTAATATTCTAAAATAAATACCACCACCAAAGGGTATGCTTTTGGGACCAAATTTCCCTAAGCTTACTGGCATTTCCCATACTCCATCAACTTCTCTTTGCTTTTCTCCAAATTCCTTCCATCCATATAAAGGGTTATTGGCCGCTAAAACGCTACTGCTATATTCAATACCATGTTTTTTTAAAATAGGGTAGGCCCAAGACGTGTTTTGGATTAGTGAAAAAACCGGTGCCCGAAATCCCTTAATATTTTTGGCTCCAGCCTTTTCTAAGGCTTTGATATTTTGTTCCAAGTCCTTGCTAAATTCCTCAGGACTCATTTTATCTAGAGGAATATGATGCATAGAATGGCAGGCCAACTCATGACCTTGATTTTGAATTTCCTGGATTAATTCTGGATAGGATTCGGCAATTTCACCAACGGTAAAAAAGGTGCAATAGGACTTGTGCTTCTTCAACCATGCTAAATATTTATGGGTGTTTGCTACAACTGCATCGCGATATTGCTGGCCATTTACCACATCCCTACGGACATCCTCTAAATCGATGCTGAATAAATAGGTTTTTTTAGGATTCATCCTTTTTATCCAATTTCTTTTTCAGAAGAGCTAATTCCTGGCTCAACTCGGTAATGTTTTTTTGCTGTTTTGAATTTACAACAGAGAGGTGAACTAAAAATATGATAATGGCAAAAAAGCCGAATAAAAAAATAAGGGAAGGAGCATAATAAACCCCCAATGCCTTTGCAATTACATCTAATCCATTCCTCCAAACAGAAAATAAAACCAAGAAAAGGGTGCATACTATCCAAACAATGGAATACTCCTCTCTAAGTTTTCCTTTTATAATCAAACGGGCAATAAGAGCTAGGAAAATTAAACTGCCTATTATACTTAATGCCTGAATTTTATAGGGAATAATATTATCCATATCGTTTCAATTTTATCATCATAAAAAACATCCCCAATGCTACTTTTACCATATAGTATAGGCTTTGTCCTTTTTTAATGGAAGATTTTCCACCATCTCTGGCCCTCATTTCTACCGGTACTTCGCCAATTTTTAAGGAATTTAGTCCGTACAAAACTATGGTTTCTGGCTCTGGATAAGCATCGGGATATTCCTTCTCTACAATTTTCAAAGCTTTGCGATTGAGCATTCTAAAACCGGAGGTGATATCTTTTATACGTATACGAGTTAAAAGAAAACACCAATGCTCCAAAATCCTTATTCCCCAACGCCGGCTTTTACTAGATTGAAATCCCTTTTTTTCAATAAACCTAGAGCCAATTACAATATCTAGATCATGATCCAAAATAGATTGAAGTAATTTCGGAATTTCATGGGGTGGATGTTGACCATCACCATCGAGCTGAACAGCTAAGTCAAAATTGTTTCTAAAGGCGTATTTGAAACCTGTTTGAACGGCCCCACCAATTCCTAAGTTTACAGGTAAATTGAGATGGTTAATGCCTTCTTCCTTTAAGATTTTTAAAGAATTATCCGTACTGCAATCATTCACCACAAGGGTTTCAATTTCAATATTTGGAAGGTTTAAAAGCTGGCATTCATCAACAATTTTTTTGATGTTGGCTTCCTCATTATAGCAAGGTATGATGATCGCTAGTTTCACTTCAAATCTCTTTTTCCATTTCGTGCGCCTTCATAATCTGGTCGAACCAATAAGCTTTCTGCCTTTTTATACTCTTCTGCAGATAAGCCTTTCTTCCCCCAAACATAATAATAAGCATCTTTACTCATGGCTTCCCAATGAATTATTGAATGCCTGAATTGAGAAGTTTGAAAAATATTTAGACCGATACAGAAAAGTACAATCCCTGAAAAGGGCAATAATTTCCACCATTTATTGGTTCCCCATTGAATCATTAAAGCCAAAGGAAAAGCCAGAATAGCATAGTATTGTACAAAGGCCCTATGTCCAAAACTTCCACCAAACCACCAATCCCACCAGCAAGAAACAATATAAATATTCAGCACCAATAGAAGGCTAATGGGTAGTGCCAATTTATTTTTTGATTTCCAAAGTCCAATAATACCAAGAGCCATAATCAGGGCTAATGGAGTATAAATAAACCAACCTTTGCGAAAGGAAAACAAGACATTCAATATCTGTGGATCATTGAAAAAGAATCCTTCTTCTGAGCCATAACTAAAAAACAAAAAACTTCCGGAGAATACTTTCCAATAAATTAACTGTGGAAGTAAAGGGAGAAAAAACAACACAGAGGCTATGACTAGAGAAAGCTTGTTATTGCCAAGAATTTTTATTTTGGCTTTTAAACTTTTCCAATTGTAAACCCCAAATAATAGGGGAAATAGAATAATGATGATATCCGTTGGTCTTATTAAGCTTACTAGTCCACATAAAAGACTTATCCCCACCAGAGTTTTACTATTGGGTTTTTGATGCCACTTTATACTTAGCCAAATAATTATAGAAAACAGCATAAACAAATAGCTGTGGGTAAGCTCTCCTTGACCTAAGAGGTAATAATAGTAGTTTGTTCCGAAAAGGATGCTAAAGTAGCTGAGCACGGCAACTATAGGTTTGAAAAATTCCATTAAGGATCGCAAAAGAAAATATGCGGCAATTAATGCATAAAGTAAGGTTCCAAAATGGATCCAAAAACTAAAGGGTGGGCTGTAGCCATTTAGATTATCTCCAGAAATACTTGCATGTAGATAGGCGATTCCAAAAAAGGGGGAGTATAAAATGGACATTCCCATAGTTCCTTTGGCAATTTTATGCCCTTTAGGACCTTGAGTCATCCAGTAGTTATGCGGAAAGCTAAAGCTTAAATCTTGATGAATAAATGCCGCGGGTAGATAAGAATAATAATTGTTTACATCGTGGATAAAAGGGTTTTTTTGTCCTCTATTATCTTGTAATTTTGGCCCTTTGGTAATAAAAAACAGCGCCGCAAGCAAAATGCTTAGAGCAATCCAGGGGGCTTTATTTATAGTTGATTTTTGGGATTGAATCATATATCCATTTCTGGAATATCTCCTTCAACGATTAGTTTTCCTGCTGTAGCTTTTTTAACATCCTCCACACTTATTCCAGGAGCCAATTCTAAGAGCTTAAAGCCAGCTTCTGTAACTTCCAAAACGGCCATATTGGTTACAATTTTTTTCACACAGTTTACACCAGTTAAAGGGAGGCTACATGTTGGCAACAGTTTGGATTCTCCGGCTTTATTGGTGTGCATCATGGCTACGATAATATTCTCTGCAGATGCTACCAAATCCATAGCACCTCCCATTCCTTTTACCATTTTCCCCGGGATTTTCCAATTGGCTATATCTCCATTTTCTGAAACTTCCATCGCTCCTAAAACGGTCATATCCACATGTTGCCCTCTTATCATAGCAAAACTCGTTGCAGAATCAAAGAACGAAGCACCTTCCATTGCGGTGATGGTTTGTTTTCCAGCATTTATCAAATCGGCGTCTTCTTCTCCTTCAAAAGGAAAAGGCCCCATTCCTAGAATACCATTTTCAGATTGAAACTCTACATCAATATTTTCAGGAATATAATTGGCCACAAGAGTGGGGATACCTATTCCAAGATTTACAAAAAATCCATCTTGAAGCTCCTTAGCAATTCTTTTAGCAATTCCGTTTTTGTCTAACATAATTTAAATGATTGCAGGATTAATTTTTAGATCTAACCGTTCTTTGCTCAATGCGTTTTTCATAGCTTGAGCCTTGGTAAATTCGCTGAACAAAAATGCCTGGTGTATGGATAGTGTTAGGATCAAGCTCTCTGGCAGGTACTAGCTCTTCCACTTCGGCAACAGTAATTTTCCCAGCCATAGCCATCATAGGGTTGAAATTTCTAGCGGTTCCTTTAAATATTAGGTTTCCAGCTTCATCACCTTTCCAAGCTTTTACAAAAGCAAAATCTGCATCAAAAGCATGTTCCAGAATATGCGGCTTACCATTAAATACTCTAATCTCTTTTCCTTCTGCTACTTCCGTTCCATAACCTGCAGGAGTAAAAAAAGCTGGGATTCCAGCACCTGATGCGCGGCATCTTTCTGCTAGGGTTCCTTGTGGAATTAAATCTACCTCAAGCTCTCCACTTAGCATAAGTCTTTCAAAAAGATCGTTCTCCCCAACATAGGAGGAGATCATTTTTTTTATTTGTCGGGTTTGTAATAGTAGTCCTAAACCAAAATCATCAACCCCAGCATTATTGGAGATGCAGGTAAGGTTTTTTGCTCCATTTTTTCTTAGGGCAAGGATGGAATTCTCAGGGATACCACAAAGGCCGAAGCCACCCAACATTAGGGTCATTCCATCTTGAATGCCTTTAACAGCTTCATCGGCTCCATTTACTACCTTTTTTATCATGAATAATCTGTTTAAAATTCTAGAGGTTCATCTTCATCAAAGCCAGGTTCTCCTTCATTTGGCTTTATAGCGCAGTTTAATTCAATTTTAATGGGGTTTTCGGGTCTTTCAAAATCCGATTTACTGATATTCAAACTTTTATCAGCATAGCATTTTTTCATAAATAATCCCCAAATAGGCAAGGAAACCGTAGCACCTTGGCCATAGTATATCGATCCAAAATGTGCCGCTCTATCTTCACAACCGCCCCAAACTCCTGTGATTAAATTTGGTACTGCCCCCATAAACCAGCCATCGGAATTATTTTGTGTTGTTCCAGTTTTTCCGGCTATAGGATTTTTGAAAGAATAGGGATGCCCCGTTACCACATCATTTCTATATTTCCCCCAAGAAGTTGTAAGTCGAACACCAGAGGCTCCAGCAGTAGTGGTTACACCTTTTAGTAAATTTAAAATTACATAAGCATCTTCCTCACTCATTACCTCATTGGTTTCTGGAAGAAACTCCGCAAGTACCACCCCATTTTTATCTTCAATCCGGGTAATCATAATAGGTTCGGTATAAACCCCTTTATTGAGGAAGGTGGTGTATGATCCTACCATTTCATAAACGGAAAGATCTGCCGTTCCAAGAGCTATAGACGGTTGGTTATCAATTTCTGATTTCACACCCATTTCCCTGGCTAGCCTTATTACTGGCTCCGGCCCAACTTGTTTCATTAAATAGGTGGTAATTGTATTTAAACTTTTCGCCAAACCAGATTTTAATGTTTCTGTTCCGCCATACTCGCTATTAGAGTTTTTAGGACACCAGTCTTTTAAAAGATTGTATTTACCTTTTTCTATACAGGTAAGTACATTGGGAACTTCCATGCATGGGGAATAGTGTTTTTGTTTAATGGCCGTAGCATATACAAATGGTTTAAATGTAGACCCTACTTGCCTTTTTCCTTGTTTTACATGGTCGTACTTAAATCTACTATGATCTATTCCTCCAACCCAAGCTTTCACAAATCCCGTTTGGGGTTCTACCGACATCATCCCTGATTGATAAAAATATTTGTGGTATCGTATAGAGTCTAGTGGGCTCATAACCGTATCGATATCTCCTCCCCAGGCAAATACTCGCATAGGAATTGGAGTATTAAACACAATATCGATAGAATCGGCGCTCATTCCAGAGTTTTTAAGAGAACTATACCTGGGGCTATTTCTTTTTGCCCTATTCATTATAGCATCAATTTCCCTTTGGTTGATATTGTGAAAAGGCGCGGTTTTTCGACCTTCTTCCATTTTAAAAAACACCCTTTGCAAATTGCTCATATGCTCGCGAGTGGCTTCTTCCGCATAGGCTTGCATTCTTGAATCTAGGGTGGTATAAATTTTTAAACCGTCCGTGTATAAATTATATTCACTACCATCTGGTTTGGGATTTTCTTTTATCCATGATTTCATATAGTTTCTTAGGTATTCCCTGAAATAGGGCGCTGCTCCTTGGGATAATCCTACCCTTTTAAACTCAATTTCAATAGGGCGGGTCCTCAGTGTATCTCTTTGGCTTTCCTCCATTTTTTGGTTTCTAACCATTTGAAGGTAAACCACATTTCTTCTGTCCTTCATCCTTTCAGGAGAGCGGTAAGGGTTGTACAGCCAAGGGTTTTTGGCCATTCCTACTAATATGGCAGACTGTTCAATTGTTAATTTATCTGGGCTAGTATTAAAATAAATTGAGGCTGCAGAATGAATTCCAATGGCTTGGTAAAGGAAGTCGAACTGATTGAAATACATGGTGATGATTTCTTCCTTGGTATACTGTCTTTCCAGTTTTGCAGCAATCACCCATTCTTTGAATTTTTGGATTATCCTCTCCAGTTTTCCTCTTGGGCTTTTGTGAAAGAGTTGCTTTGCTAATTGTTGGGTAATGGTACTCCCACCACCATCTCGTCCAAGTTTAACAATGGCTCTCGCAAGAGCTTCAAAATCAATTCCAGTATGGTTATAAAAGCGTTCATCCTCGGTAGCTACAAGGGCATTTATGAGATGTGGTGATAGGTCTTTATAATCAACATGGGTTCTATTGTCCACATAAAATTTACCTAGTATAGCATCATCGGATGTTATAATTTGGCTGGCGAGATTGCTTTTTGGATTTTCTATTTCTTCAAAGCTAGGAAGGCTGCCAAAAGCTCCTATTGCAGCAAGAATTACCATTAAAGGAAAAATGGCAGTGCCGGAAAGAACCAAAATCCAAAACCATTTTACATAGGATCGGAAATCATCTTTTTGTGCCGCTTTCTTTTTTGCCATTTTTCGAAACTATTAATAGATTCAAATATAAATTTTTATTAGCCTGCCATTTAGCCTTTAAGCTTGCCAAAAGGCAATTGACTGTTAATCCTTTTCGGATTCGGATTTAAAAATAGTAATTCCTATATCTTCAAGTCCAACTAAATTTTCTTCGCGCATAGCTTGTTCAAAGGAGAAGATATAGGTGCCACGCCTCTTAAATCGCAGTCCTCTATTGGCAAATTGCCATTGATTAGTTTTTAATTCACCAACCCCTTTTCCCAACCATTTGCCATAGGCATCGGCTAGAAAAAATTCCATTGTATCTCTAAACTCCAAGCCTTTAGGACTATAAATCTCCCGAAAGAGATAAATATTGCTAAAGGGGTAGTTATTATTATTTCTTAGGTTAATACCAATTAAGAAATCGGAGATTGTATCTTCAATTTTCACCTCAAACTTTGCAATACTATCCTTGCTCCAGCCACTTGGAGGAATTTCTACATACTCTTCAAAATAAGGCTTTGAAGTGCAAGAAGCAAAAAGCCATATTCCAAGGAAGAAAAAAATAAATTTATTTAGGGCCATTTCTTTTGGGATTGGGCTTTTTAGATTTATTTCTCCGATAATTGTTTTTGCGCTTCTTATTATTCGGCTTCTTCTTATTGTCAAAACGCGTAAGGCTATCTTGTCCTACCACATTATCAAATTGGGTAATAGGTGTTAAAGTCTCTTCGGTAAATGCAAATTCTTCGAGATTGTCAACTTGTTTACCACTTTCATTTTTTTCAATAAGATCTTTCACCTGATCCACATCCAAAGGAATCCACTCTAGGTAAGCATCTTTATAAGAGTACCATAATTTTCGTTTGAAGATGTCCATTTTTTGAAAAACCGCAATCCCCTTTTTTGTTTTTAGCTGAATGCTAGTATCTGGAAAATCCTTTAGGGCATCAACATAGCTGTCTAATTCATAGTTCAAACAGCATTTCAATTTACCACACTGCCCCGCCAATTTTTGAGGGTTTAGGGAAAGTTGTTGATATCGTGCAGCAGCAGTATTTACAGACCTAAAATCTGTAAGCCATGTGGTACAACATAATTCACGGCCGCAGGAACCAATTCCTCCTACTCTTCCTGCTTCTTGTCTACTACCAATTTGCCGCATTTCGATTCGCACCTTAAATTCAGAGGCCATTTTCTTTATAAGCTCTCTAAAATCAACACGATCTTCTGCGGTATAAAAGAAGGTAGCTTTTGTGCCATCTCCTTGATATTCAACATCGCTAATTTTCATCACCAAATTAAGGTCCAAGGCCATTTGCCTAGTCCTCATCATGGTATTTTGTTCTTTATTTCGGGCACTCTGCCAGGAGTCAATATCTCTTTGGTTGGCCTTTCTATATAATTTTTTAATATCTGGAGAATCAAGTTTCACGCGCTTCTTTTTCATTTGAAGCCTAACCAATTCACCACTTAATGTCACAACTCCTATATCGTGACCTGGAGATCCTTCAACTGCGACAGTGTCACTCATTTGAAGGTTGATATTATTTACATTTTTATAGAACTCTTTTCTGCCATTCTTAAATCCTACCTCTACAAAAGGAAAAACTTCCTGATTTCCTGGTAAATCCATATCAGATAACCAATCAAAAACACTCAGCTTTCCACATCCATTGACACCGCAAGAGCCATTGCTCTTGCATCCTTTTGGGAGCCCATTAGTACTGCAACTACTGCATCCCATAATTTTCTAAATAGATTAATTTAGATTGTGCAATTTAGCACCATCTTCGCAAAGATATTAATATCAATTTAGCATAAAGTTGTTTGTTCCTATCATTTTTGAATAGCTTTAGCGTTTGATTAGCCATAAAAGCTATTTTTTACCTATGAGATTGATTAAATCCCTGTTTCTAAGCCTGTTTATTATAAGTCAGAATTTTGCACAAACCACAAGCGAAATTGGAGTTTGGTTGGATCACTTACCCTACGGAAGATCTGTAGAAGTGATTCAGGAAGGTGATGAGGTTTTTTGTGCCGTAGAAAATGGAATTTTCATTTTTAATAAAATTAATAAGGATATCACCAGACTTTCCAAATTAAATGGCTTGAGTGATGTTAGCGTAAAAGCCATGGCCTATTCCGAAGCTACTGGTGAAATAATATTGGGATATGAAAATGCGAATATTGATATTATTGATGGAGAGCAAATCTCCAATGTTTCGGATATTAAACTGTCTGCAAACTTCCCCGGTTTAAAAACTATTAACCACCTTTTTGTTTATGGCCAAGAGGTATATATTTCCACTGATTTTGGAATCGTTGTTCTCGATCTAAGCAATAGAATTATTGGATCAACCATAATTATTGGTCCTTCTGGAAATTCAATTAGAGTAAATCAAGTGGTGATAGATCCTGTTCGTGACAGTATTTTCGCTGCAACAGAAGATGGTGTATATAGTGCCTCTATGAAAAGTCCTATTCAAACCTACCAAAGCTGGACAAAAGATTCGAGAATGAATAGTGAAATGAAGTTTATCACTCATTTTAAAAATACCATTTTCGTAACTAAGGAAGGGGATAATAATAATGACTCTATCTTTTATTTGGATGGGAAAAAATGGCTGTTTGCTGATCAAATTCAAGAAGCTCAATATTCCTATGTTCACGCATCTAAAGGCATACTTTCCGTTTGCAATAATTTTAGTGCCAGAGGTTTTAATGCCAATTGGGAAAACCTTTATAATATAAATACCAGTTCTGCTGGGGATGATAACTTTTCTCCTAAGGCGGCTGTTGTAGACGACAATCCTAATAGCTATTGGGTAGGAGATGGGTCCAGAGGTTTATACCTGATTTTTCAAAAGCTTTTTATCCAAAATTACAATCCAAATTCACCTTTATCCGAAAAGGTATATAGCATGCATGCTAGAGGGGATAAAATATATGTAGCACCAGGGGAAATTGATGCCGTTTGGGCACCTCAATCTAATTCTGGTGGCTTTTCGAGATTGGAAAATTATATATGGCAAAATTTTGGGAATAATCTCTTTAATAATTATCGCGATATAGTCGCTATTGCTTCAGATCCTAATGATCCGAGTCATTATTTTTTAAGCTCCTATGGATTTGGAATCGTTGAAATGAAGGATGATGAATTTGTACGATTGATAAATAAGGATGCAGTAGGTGAAGAAAATTTACCAGGCATTGGAGGAAATGCAAGCCATAGAGTGGGTGGCTTCAGTTTCGACCCGGATGGCAATATGTGGTTCACCAATTCTCTCACAGACAAACCACTTTCTGTTTTATATACTGATGGGAGTGTAGAGAGTTTTTCCCTAGGGTCTAATTTGAGCAGTAGCAACGCTGTAAAGGATATTTTATATACTAGTCAAGATCAAATATGGATGCAAACACGTTCATCCGGAATAGTTGTAGCTCAATTTTCCAATGGTGTATTGAGCAGTAAAAAAATGCAAGCCTCCGAAAACTCCGGAAACCTTCCTACCGAAAAAGTACTCTGCTTCGCCGAAGATAAAGACGGTGAAATTTGGATAGGAACAGATGAAGGCGTAGCGGTTCTTTTTAGTCCACAAAATTTATTTGAGCCCAATAGAAATTTTGATGCTCAGCAAATAATTATTGATGAGGATGGTGATGGCCTTGGTGAACCATTTTTGGGTTCTGAGGTGGTTAATGATATTGAAGTGGATGGTGCAAACAAAAAGTGGTTTGCTACCTCCAATAGTGGCGTTTTTTATACCTCTGCTGATGGTAGAACGGAAATCCAGAGATTTAATAAGGAAAACAGTCCTCTAATTAGTAATAATGTATTGGATATTGAAATTGATGATGAAACAGGTATGGTGTATTTTGGAACTGACCTTGGCCTAGTTTCCTTCCAGGGAGTGGCTACGGAAGGTGGAGACCAGAATTTTGATGTTTATGCCTACCCAAATCCTGTGCAACCGGGATATGAAGGGCCTATCTTAATTAGAGGTTTAGTAAGTAATGCCCAAGTAAAGATTACTGATGTGGAAGGAAATCTGGTATTTGAAACCATCGCTGAAGGTGGACAGGCTATTTGGAGTGGCAAAGATTTTTCTGGAAACCGCGCCAAAACTGGAGTTTACCTTGCTTATATTACCAACGACCTTGGCTCCGCAACAGAAGTCACCAAAATCCTTATCGTAAATTAAATGCTTGCAAAATCGCTGGCCATAGTTTTAGGTGCGGTAAAATATGGCGATTCCAGTGTTATTCTTAAAACCTATTCTCGAAATTTTGGTTTGATTAGTTTTATTGCTGGTGGCGTTAGAGGTAAAAAAGGCGGTATGAAAAGCGCTATGATTTTACCCTTAAACCAAGGTGAATTGGTCTTTTACGAGAAGGCAAAAGGCAGTTTAAAAAGGCTAAAGGAGTTTTCCATTCCAAGGCTGTATTCTGAAATGTATTTTCACCCTGTAAAAAATTGTCTAGCCATGTTTTTGGCGGAGGTATTGAGTCATGTACTAAAAGAAGAAGAAGCTGATCCTCAACTTTTTGATTTTATTTCTGAATCTCTATTCCAATTGGATTCTCAGCAATCCGAACTGGCGAATTTCCACCTTCATTTTTTGCTAAAACTCTCAGGAAATTTGGGCTTTCAAGCGGAAATAGCCGGGGATGATAAAGCTTATTTTGATTTACAGAATGGGATTTACCTGTCAACAGAACCACATCACCCCTATTTTTTAAAGGACAAGCTTTTGCAGAATTGGAAACAATTAACATTATCGGTAGAGAGCGGAAATTCTATAGACCGCTATTCTGGCAAGGAAAGAGCAGAGCTGCTAGAGGCACTTTTGACTTATTACCGTTTGCATATAAATGATTTTGGCGAACTAAAATCACTTGAAGTTTTGCAAACTATACTTCATTGAAAATCATTTAATTTTCAAACTTCTCAGCACTGTTTCCAGTTCTAAGAGGAAATTTCGCTTTTTGGTTTCCGGAGAATAAATAAAGGCATCAAGGAAAATTACTTGCTTGTTCTTTTCATCATAAATAGTATAATTTATAAATGGCCCACCTTTAAATTCACCAATGGTTTTCCAAAGACCACGCGTTTCTAAAGCAAACTGACCAGAGAGTTCTAGTGTGCTCACCTTTGGAGGAATTAACATTTCAGTTTTCATATAACTACCTTCCTTCTGACCATGGATATACAGCTTGGTGATACTATCCCTTAAAGGAATGGTATTAGATCCCACTGTAAGATCCTCGTCATTTAAAGGACTGAAATGAATGATTATTCCTTGGTCTGTTTTTATAGTTTTATTCCAAAATACAAGAAGGTTTTCATTTTCCTGATCCAATTCAAAAGATCTGGGAATATCCATGCTCACTCCATGGTCTTGAAGTACTTTTGGATTAGGAAGGAATCTACCTTTTTTTAGTCGCTTATGCATGGTACTTATTTCCAATGCCATAAACTCTTCAAATACTCTTTCTTTAGAGTTTTTAAATAATTCAGCAATTCCATTTTGATCTGCTGCTGAATAATAGGCTACTATTTGAGGGTCTGCCCAGGCATTTTCTTGTAGTTTGGAGCCAATATTTTCTGGGTTGATCTCTAAAACAATTATGTTTCTAGATCTTTTTAGCACATAGTTAAATTTTGAGGATTCAATATGTATAACATTGAAAAGTGGCTCCTCTTGAGGTAGGCCATGTTGTGCTGCAGAAAAAACTTTGCGAATAGCCTCTCCAGCCACTCCGTCCCAAACAGAATTAGAAGAAACAACAATTAGATCTAATCTACCGCCATTGCTCGCTGGGAGAGTGCTGTTTGCCGGATTTTCTGGTGGTGAATCTGTTTCCTTTTCAGCTACCTTAGCCTCATTAGAACAAGAAATTAAAATGATAAAAAGAAGGAAGTATGGAAGTTTGGATAGCATTAAATGTCAGTATAAATTTTTAGACTCATTCCTGGTTTTAACCTTCTAGCATTGGCAATATTGTTCCAGTCCATAATATTTTGGGCACTGATTCCTGGATATGCCTTCGCAATACTGTAAAAAGAATCACCATTTTTCACCACATAAACATTGTATTTACCGCTGGCCTTTGGGCTACTTTTTGGAGTTTTAGCAACTTGAGTCTTTTTTGTTTTGGAAGTTTTACTTACTGTGGTGCTCGGCATTTTACGAGGATGAATGTTCAGTCGTTGGCCGATTCTTAAATTGTCGCTTCTAAGTCCATTCCACCTTTTGATACTTGAAACTGAAACCCCATATTTTCTGGCAATGGAGCCTAGAAATTCCCCGGATCTCACCCTATGTCTAATTCGATCATTCATTTCCACATATTGTGGAAGAACGGCCCTTTTTTCTTCAAAATCTTTTTTGGCAATGGCGTAGATAGAATCTTCATTGGCTACAAACAAACCCATTTTTGAACTTGGAAGCATGAGCTTATAATATCCATTTTTGGTTTTTTTAGGAATAACCCTATGTCGGTATGCAGGATTTAAAAATTCCAAATCCGCAATGGGAATGTCTATCAAACTAGCAACCTGATCTAGGCTAATTTGTTCTTTTACAGAGATAGTATCTGTATTGAAATAAGAATCTTTTATTTCTTTAGGATAAATAAAATGATCAGAAGAGTGATTCATAATGTAATTTACCGCTATAAATGCTGGAACATATCCTGCTGTTTCTCTAGGCAGGTAAGGACGTATTTCCCAATAATTGGTTCTTCCCCCTGATCTTCGAATGGCCTTACTCACATTTCCAGGCCCAGAATTATATGCCGCTAAAACTAGGTTCCAATCTCCAAAAATTCTATACAATTGGCTGAGATATTTACAGGCAGCCTCAGTGGATTTTAGAGGGTCACTCCTTTCATCAATATAGCTTGAAACATTTAGATCATTTAATTTACCAGTAGCATACATAAATTGCCAAAGACCAGTAGCCCCAACCCTCGAGCGTGCTACAGGGTTTAATGCAGATTCTACTATAGCTAGGTATTTTAATTCCAATGGGATATCATATTTATCTAATGCCTCTTCAAACATTGGAAAATAAAAATTCGCTAAGCCTAGCATTCTACTTACCTGTTCTCTTCTTTTTTTGGTGTAAACCGTTATATAGTTTTTCACATAAACATTGTAGTCTAGTGCTAATGGAGTTTGTCCATCCAAAAGAGCAATCCTTTGTTTGTAAATACTATCCGGAAAATCAGGAACTAGGTTGGTCTCTATATCTTCTTGTACAAATTCTTCTGTGGAATATTGACTTGAATCAGTGAAAAAGAAATTATATCTCATCAAACTGTCTAAGCGCCGGGCGATAGGGTCGTCAGACAATGATATTTCGCTGATTTTTAGTGAATCTACTTTTTTGATGGTGTCGCCTTCATTGAAGTGGCGATCCATATCTATTGCAGAAAGGTTGAGTAGACTTAAAAAACTTATTGAAACTAGAATTTTCTTCATAAAATTATCATTCGATATCATCAAAAATCAATCCAGCATTTTGCAAATTAAATTTGCAATTTCCTGTAACTCAAAAAACACAGGGCTATTTGCCTATTTACAAAGTGATTAAAATATATTGAAAATGGGCTGGGCTCATGACTTTGTTTTTAACTAGCCCTTGTTCATTACATATTTGGAAAATTCCAGTAATTTTTTCTCTCCAAATGCAGGAGCCATTAACTGCATTCCAAAGGGAAGTCCATTGCTATGTTTTCCTAAGGGTAATGAAATCGCTGGAATTCCTGCGATGTTTGCTTGAACAGTGAATATGTCTTCCAAATACAAAACTGTAGGATCCTTATATTCCTGGCCTAGAAGGAAAGCAGTTCCTGGGGTTGTTGGTGAAAGTATAAAGTCGTATTCTTCAAATATTTTATTGGTTTGTTCTTTTACCAAGCGTCTTGCCTTTTGTGCTTTGCCATAATAGGCATCATAATAACCACTACTCAAAACGAAGGTTCCCAATAAAATCCGTCTTTTCACCTCTTTCCCAAAACCTTCTGTTCTCGACAGTTTATAGGTGCTTTCAAGGTCGGTTGCATTCGGACTTCTATAGCCAAAATGAACACCGTCATATCGAGCTAGGTTTGAAGAAGCTTCTGCGGTGGTAAGTACATAATAGATGGGTACCATACTATCCAACCATGAAAATTTCACAGGTTCCACTTGGTGTCCATCTTCTGTTAATTGCTCAATTAAGCTTTGTGTCTTTTGTTTTATTTCTGGATCTAGCTTTTCATTTTCTAGACAATCTTCTATATAGGCTATTTTAAGCTTAGCAGGTTTTGAGTTTATAAAATCTGCTTTCTCAACTTCTCTTGCGGATAAGGTGCTGTCAAATTCATCATGTCCAGCCATAATCTCATAGATTAATGCTGAATCTTCCACATTATTGCTAAATGGTCCTATTTGATCAAAAGAGGAAGCAAAGGCTATAAGGCCATGTCTTGATATTCGGCCATAACTAGGTTTAAAACCTACAACACCGCAAAAACTCGCTGGCTGTCTAATTGAACCTCCGGTATCACTTCCAAGGCTGGCCAAACAAAGATTTGCGGCAACTGCTGCGGCACTACCTCCGGATGATCCTCCAGAAACTTTGCTTTTATCATTGGGGTTTTTTACGGGGCCATATGCCGAATATTCATTGGAGGAACCCATTGCAAATTCATCGCAATTAAGTCTACCAATAATAATAGCATCTTCCTGTAATAACCTTTCAAGGGCAGTTCCTGAAAATAGGGATTTAAAATTTTCTAAAATTTTTGAAGAGGCTGAAACATGATGATCAGCATAGCAGAAATTATCCTTTATTCCTATTACCATTCCTGCCAGTCTTCCAGCCTTTCCATTTTTAAGCTTTTGGTCAATTTCTAAAGCTTGTTGGCGTGCTTCTTCATCAAATACTTCCAAAAAGGCATTGAGATCCTTTTTTTCTTCAATTCTATTGAGGTATGAATCAACAAGTTGGGCACAAGAAAGAGCACCTTTAGAGATCTCCTCTTGAATTTGAGACAGGCTATTGAATTCCATTAAGACGGGGAAATTTTACTTGTGCTAGAATTATTTTTCTTCTTTTAAAGAATCCTTATCGTCCTCTTTAACAGCATTTTTAAATTCCTTCACTCCACCACCAAGGCCGCGCATAAGCTCAGGTATTTTTCTTCCTCCGAAAAACAAAAGGACTACAACAAGAATAATAATAATTTGCTGTGGTCCGATTATACCTAACATCACAGATGCTAAATTCATCATTTGTAAGCGTTTTAAAATGAAAAGCAAAGGTATAAATTAAAGCTTTGTATATACCTAGAAAAGTAGGCTTTAAATTCTTAGCGTTGGCTAAGCCATGGAAGGGGATCCATTGGAACAGGTTCTTGATTTGATCCTGTTTTCCAAATTTCCACATGAACATTAGTTTGATTTTGAGGGTCTGTATAAATAAGCCCTAAGTCCTGCCCGTTTTTCACCTTATCTCCCATTTTCACATATACTTCTGATAAATTTTGGTATACGGTAAAATAACTTCCATGACCTACAATTACGGCGAAAGCTCCTCCAGGAATACGCACGGCACTGAGTACTTCTCCTTGGAATATGCTTCTTGCTTTTACACCCTTTTCTGTGGCTATATCTATTCCATTATAAGTAACAATTACATTTTTTGCAATGGGGTGTCGATGTGAACCAAATTTCTGAATAACTAAACCTCTAACTACAGGCCATGGTAATCTACCTCTATTGGCTGCAAAATTTGCTGCCAATTGTTTTGCTTCAGGGGTAAGGCTATATTGTTTTGGCGCTGCTGCCACCTTTTGGCCGGAGGCTCTTATCTCTTTTTTCTTATTTTCTATCAATACTTTTAGCTGCTTATTGCTGGTTTTTGAGCTAAAATCTTTGTTAGCAACCAAGCCTACTAACTTTGCCTCATCTTCAATTTGCCTTCTTATGGCCCTTTCTTTTGCCCTTTTTATTTCTGCGGCAATGATTCTCTGAATTTCCTTTTCAATTTTTTTAGCTTCCTTCTGTTTGGATTTTAATTCCAAGGCAATTTCAGATTCTTTATTTTTTAATTCTTTAATTGTTTTTTCTTGGGCTTCCTTTTCTGCGATGAGTTTGGCTTCTTCCCTTTCCATTTGAGATTTTAAAGCGGCTTTTCGAGTTTTTTGGGAATTTAATTTTTCAATTTTCTCATTTAATGCAAGTTGTTTTTCATTAATCTCTTCTACCTGCCTCCTTCGGAATTCTGAATATTGTTTTAGATATTCCATTCTTCTTATTGCTTGGTTGAAATTGCTAGAAGATAAAATGAACATCAAGCGGCTATACTTGTTTTTGCTTTTATTGGCCTGGCGAATCATCCTCGCATAATCCTCCTTAAGCTTGGCAATTTTTTTCTCTAAAGTGTCAATCTCTGTATTGGTTTTGCGAATATTTTTATCCAATAATATCATTTCCTTATCCAGGGTTCTCACCAGATTTTGCCTCAGCTTTAATTTTTGCTGTACGGTTTGAATATTACTCAAGGATAACTCCTGATTTTTTTTGGTCTCCGATAAAATTTTATTCGCCAATTCTATCTCGTCCT
This sequence comes from uncultured Cryomorphaceae bacterium, assembly GCA_963976435.1. GTDB lineage: Bacteria > Bacteroidota > Bacteroidia > Flavobacteriales > Schleiferiaceae > CAKZNE01. The sequence goes on from CAXBKQ010000011.1 coordinate 62,609, forward strand.
GAAGCCTAACCTTTTGTCGCTGCAGCTTATCTTTTTTGCCACTTTGCCCAAATGCCATTGCTCCAGCTAAGAGAAAGCCAATTAGGAAGCTGAAAATGTATTTAGGGCATGCGCTCATAATTCGAAGGTATGCTAAATGGTAAATTCCTTACCAAATTAATTTTTAAGTTTTTAATACCCCTTAGTTCAAGACCTGATTTCTCTTCCTTTTCCTCATATTCTATTTTCATAGATTGTGGAAAATATAAGGACTCAATTTTTTTGAAATCCATGAATTTTAGGTGGAAATTTTTTTGATTTTCTGGATTTAGAAATGTCTGTTCTTTGGGTTTTTTTATCTCAGGGTAAAATTTAATTAATCGTCCTTCATCCTCTGGATTTTGGATTATACTGTCTATGCGATATTCATAATCTGCCAATATGTATTCATTAATTCCGAAATAGAGTTGGAAGTCTTTTTTGGAAATTGGAAAAATCATATTTGCCATCAACATATTTTGCAATACTTTAAAGTCTATTGGCAGGTTTATTTGTTGGTTCAGTTTGCTAATTCTGCCAGTAAAATATTGCTTTTGAATTTTATTGATAAAGGCAATACTATCTTTAAAAACGACGGCTCGAGCCAATTTAATGCCTAAAAATGGATCGGATATGTCTAGCCAAACAATACTGTCTTTTAAAATTCTGATCTCCAGTTTAAAGGATTGCACCCTGCCATATTGTTCGAAAGAGGCATTTGCTTTAAAACTGAGGCTTTGGATTTTGTTTTCAGCAGAGTCAAGGGCCCTAAAAAAATCCTTTTCCCTAATACTTTCTGGGGCACCTTTTGGAAGGTATTTGGAAGGCCCGCAAGAATTTAAAACCAGTGCGAATAATAGGAAAAGGGCAAAGTTTTTCATGGATTGTTGAGTAACTTTATTTTTTCCTCCATGCTAGAAATCTTATATCCTAGATTTTTGGCCTTTTGATATTGAATAATTGCCAGATCTGCATTTCCGTTTTTGGAAAGAATATCTCCATAGTGATCATAAATTTCACCATTAGGACTAGAGCTTAGCCTGATCACTTCCTCCATTTTTTTTAAAGCTAGAGAATATTCTCCCTTTTGGTATAGAATCCAAGCCCAAGTGTCTAAAAATGTTGGGTTGTTTGGACTTAGTAGATTACTTTTTTTACTCATTTCTAATGCCCTGTCTAAGGATTGGTTTCTTTCAGAAAGGTAATAGGCGAAATTGTTTAAGGTGCTAGGGTTTTGAGAGTTAATGCCTAGGGCTTTTTCAAAATAGGCATCACTTTTTGAGTGTTCCTCCAATCTATGATAGGCGTCTGCCAATTGAGAATAGTATTGTTCTTTTAATCTTGGATTGCTAAAAACATAATTTAATCCTTCTTCTAAAAAGTCTATACCATCTAAAATTTCATCCTCGTTAATAAAGGCAATTCCAGTAAAGAAATAAGGGATGGGTTGGTTGGGAAATAAGTCAATAGCTTTTTGACCATCGACCATTAGGCTATCATATTGCTCTGTTTGAATTTCAATAATTAGTATTTGTTCCCAAATTTGAAATTTCCCGCCATTTTCTAGGCTTACAGCTTTTTTATATGCTGCTAGAGCTTCAAGGTTTAATCCATCGCGACTTAAAAAATCTCCATAAATGGCATATGCTTTTGGGTCATCAGGATTGGTTTTTATTACATCTGCCAACATTTTATAGGCTTCATTTCTTAAGGCAGTATCTCTTTCTGAGGCGCTAAACAAACTTAAAAGAGTAGGTATTTTTTGATCTATTCCTAGGTCTGGGTTGGCGATGGCCAATTTTAAAAAATCCAAGGATTTCGTTTTATCTCCTGTTTTGCGATAATATTCTGCCAAGTTTAATTGTGCACGCGGGTTTTCCGGTGCTATTTTTAGCATTTCTTCGAATACTTCTAGTGCTTCTTCAAATAGGTTATTGCTCATAAAAAGCTCACCAAGGGAGCTTCGGAATTTCATTTCTTTTGGAAATGCTTCAATAAGATTTCGAGATTCTTCCACTGCGGCCTCAACATTACCTTGTACTAAGTGGATTTGTTTTTTTTGTTCGGTAACAATTTCATTGGCCCCAATAATTTCCTCAAGCTTGTTTAATTGTGCTAGGGCTTTTTTAAATTCATCATTATTGGCGTATGCTATGGCAAGTTCATAATTGAAATCGGGGTTTTTCGGTTCCAATTCTACCAAATCCTGAAAAACGGAAATTTGTTTTTCACTTAATTCAAATTTCCTGTATACGGCGGCCAGGCCAATTTTAAACCATTTGTTTTTCCCATCAAGCTCTACAGATTTTTCGGCATAAAAGACGGCCTCATTTGCTGAATTTTGCCTGCTGTATAATTCGCCAAGGTGGTAACATACTGTAGCGTTTTCAGAATCAATTTTATAGAGTTTTAAGAATTTTTCAAAGGCTTTGGAGAAATTGCCTAATTGCAATTCCTTTTCTGCTTCGAAAAAAAGCTCATTAAAATTTGCTAGTTCTTTTCCAGAGATAGGGGTCTTGGTCTCCTTTTCCTGAGCAACTAGGGAGGCGCTCAAGAAAAGAAGGCAAAATATGTAAATCAGTTTATGTTTATTCCATTCTGCTGAAATCCCCAATACTGACGGTAGAAAATTTTCCATCAAAAAATGCTTTATTTCCTATCATTGAGTTTGTGAGTTGAGCATTTTGTATTTCGCTCTCATTTTGCACAATACTATTATTGATAGAACTGTCACTAACTTTTGTACCAGCTCCTATGCTCACAAAAGGTCCAATTTTACTATTTGAAATTACTGCGCCATCGCCAATATAGCAAGGTTCAATAATTTCGCTGTTCTCAATTTTTGCAGATGGGCTTATCAGTGTTTCTTCGCTATTTACAAAGCCGAGAATTTTCCCATTTGTTTGAACGGTAACATCTTTATTTCCACAATCCATCCATTCATTTACCGTACCAGAAGTAAAGGCACTTCCTTTGGACTTCATATTTTCCAAAGCATTGGTAAGTTGGTACTCACCTTTATCCATAATCTTATTGTCCAAGAGATATTGAAGTTCCTCTCTTAGGAAATCACCATCTTTGAAATAATAGATACCAATAATTGCCTCATCGGAAACAAAAACTTCGGGTTTTTCTACAAAATCTGTAATTATACCCTCAGCATTTTTCTTTACCACTCCAAATGCACTGGGATCTTCAACCCTTTTGGTCCAGATCACCCCATCGGATTGGCTATCTAGGGTAAAATCTGCACGGAATAAAGTGTCTGCAAATGCCACAACAACATTACCAGTAAGTGATTCTTTAGCACACATAATGGCATGTGCAGTACCCAATGGTTGGTCTTGAGTATAAATACTTCCTTTGGCGCCTAAGCTTTCGGCTATAGCTACAAGTTCAGTTTCGGTCTCTTTACCAAAATCACCGATAATAAAAGCAATTTCATCAACCTCCTGATCACAAACTTTAACAATATCTTCTACCAGTCGATGTACGATAGGTTTTCCTGCTATTGGTATTAAAGGTTTTGGAATTGTTAAAGTATGGGGTCTCAACCTGCTGCCTCGACCGGCCATTGGAACAATTATTTTCATTCGGATATATTATTTGTTAGTTTGAATTAATCGCTAGTCTGGCAAAAATAAGAGGTCAAAGCTAAAATCAAACATTTTGCACATATATATTAATTTTTACCTGTACTTCCGAAACCACCTTGGCCTCTGTCTGTATCTTCTAGGCTTTCTACTTCTATCCATTCTGCAGTTTCATGCTTGGCAATGATCAACTGGGCAATACGTTCAGAGTTTTTAATTTCTATAGGCTCATTGCTGAGGTTTACTAGTATAACACCTATTTCTCCTCTATAGTCAGCATCAATGGTTCCTGGGCTATTTAAAACTGAAATCCCTTGCTTTAATGCCATGCCACTTCTAGGACGAACTTGGGCCTCATAACCTGCAGGTAATTCAATAAATAAACCTGTTTTTATCAATGTCCTATCTAAGGGTTTTAGAACTACAGAATTCTCCAAGACCGCACATAAATCTAGTCCAGCAGAAAGCTCAGTTTTATAGGCTGGAAGGGGGTTTGGAGAGGTGTTTACAATTTTTATCTTCATGTTTTAAAAGATTTTATTATGGTTTTAGCTTCTGTAAACCAAAGTATTAGCAAATAGGATAAAAAGCAAAGGCTGGAAATGAGCAGTTGAGAATGAAAAATATAAAAACTTATATACGCCAAAATTAAAACAGTAGCCAAGTGAAAACCGATCTTTTTTAAAGGGTATTTGGTATAATCATATTTTTGATTTAGGTAAAAACTTGCAGCCGTCATAGAAGCATAACTTATTAATGTTGCCCAGGCAGCACCTATATATCCGAATTTAGGAATAAGAATAAAATTGGAAATAATGGTGAATACAAAACCGACAGAGGTGATATAAACTCCCATCCGTGTAAGATTCTTTAGCTTATACCAAATATTTAAATTGAAATTTATCCCTAATAATAGATTTGCAAAAACAAGAATGGGAACAATATCCAGGCCTTCCCAATATTTTTCATCAATAAAATGTGTTTTCTTTATCAGGTCTAAAAAACAAACAAGTCCTAAAAAAATTAGAGACTGTACCAACACAAAATAGTGCATTACCCTTGCCATTTTATCCTTGAATTCACCCTCACCAGAAAAGAAAAAGGGTTCTGCAGCAAATCGGAATGCCTGAATAAAGAGCATCATAAATGTGGCAATCTTTACATTGGCACCAAATATCCCTAATGCGGTAAAATTTTCCCCTTCTGGCAAAAGAAACTTTAAAAATTGGCGATTTGCCATTTCATTTGCAATTCCGGGTAGGCCAGCAATTACAAGAGGTAGGGCGTAAATCAGTAATTTTTTTAATAATGACTTTTTAAAGTTTAGCCTTATTCTTAATAGATCTGGAGCAAATAGTAAAAGCATCACCAAATTGCCTATTAAATTTGCGATTAGCATATATGCCGCTCCAGCATTTGGATTATAGATATAGCCCAACCAAGATTCTCCAATACCATTTTCGTGGAAATAAGGGAATAGCCAATAAAAAACAAGATTTAAAACCACCATTGTTCCAGTGGTAGAAAAGCGAATGAGAACAAATTTTAAAGGCTTGTTATCGGCTCTCAACTTTGCAAATGGCACAGCAGCTAGAGCGTCTATTGCCACAATAATAATCATCCAAATAATATATTCTGGATTTGCAGAATATTGAAGGAGCTCGGCAATGGGATCTAAAAAAATAAACACTAGAAGTATGGCTAAAACACCACTTCCCAAAACCCAAGAGCTAGAAGCATTAAAAACATCCTTATCCGATAGATCTTTGTCTTTGGAAAATCTAAAATAGGCGGTTTCCATTCCAAAGGTTAAAATCACCATAAGGAAGGCTATCATAGCATAGATGTCTGTAGCCTTTCCAAATTCCTCTTTGGCAAGTACATCTGTATGCAAAGGTGTAAGTGCGAAGTTTAATACTCTTGCCAAAATGCTACTTAAACCATAAATAGCAGTTTGGGAGGCCAATTTTTTTAAAGAAGACAATAGTTATTGCAATTTGAGCAAAGTTAAAAAGCTAAGAAGCTGAACGATAATTTGAGACAAATAGTTCTTAACCATTTAATTAAATAAGTATCTAATTCCCCTGGTTCCCATTTTATGGTTTGGCGGATTTACTCCATTTCAAAATAATCCTCTCCCTGCTTTTTGAAGCATTAAAACTTATATTTGCCAGCCCATAGAAATTCATATCATGACAAAATATTTTTTACTGCTAATTCTGGCTTTTAGCCTTAACTCCAATGCACAGGAAGATTGCTTCCCCATCTTAGGTGGAACAACGGAAAGACTTAGCAATGATATTTACTTTTTAGCCTCCGAAAAACTGGCGGGTAGAGAACCGGGAACTGAAGGAGCTTTGCTTGCTGGAAACTATATTTCCGAGGTTTTTAACAAACTAAATTTAGCTTCAGTAACTGGAAATGAATATCGCCAAGAGTTTTCTATTACCAAGGAGGTGCTTTATAATTCTAAAGGCAATAGTTTACAGTATAAAAAACAAAGTTTTAAGGCACCAAAAGATTATTTCCCTCTTCAATATTCCTCCAATGCTGAGGTGGAAGGAAAAACGGTATACCTCAATTATGGAATTCGTGCCACAGATCTTGAATGGAATGATTATAAAGGCAAAAAGAAAAAGAAATTAGAAGGCAAAATTTTTGTCATAGACATTTCCTCACCCGATGGAATGCACCCACATTCCAAATACATCGCTTACCATGATTTAGGAGATCGCATAGATCTAGCTATTAGAAAAGGTGCCAAAGCAGTGGTTTTTGTAAATCTAAAAGAAGGTGCAAGTGATCCCAGCCCAAAGTTTAGATCCATAAAAAGCAAAGGAATACCAGTAATTTTTGTCCAGAATAAAAAATTGGCCAAGAAATTAGTGAAGGGTAAAAAGGTGAAAATCAATACCGAGCTAAAGGAGAATAAAATCAAGACCTATAATATCGTAGGATTTCTAGACCGCGGTGCGGAAGAGACGGTAGTTATTGGAGCTCATTATGATCATTTGGGAATGGGCGGACAATCTTCTCTATATAGAGGTGATCCAGCGGTTCATTTTGGGGCAGATGATAATGCCAGTGGAGTAGCGGGTTTATTAGAATTGGCCAGAAATATTGTAGCCAATGAAAAGGAGTTTACCAATTACAACTATGTTTTTATTGCATTTAGTGGTGAAGAAATGGGATTATTAGGATCGGCATTTTATACTAAGAATATTCCAGACAAGGTGAGAAATATGGCCTATATGATTAATTTGGATATGATCGGTAGAATGGAGGACAATTTGCTGGCTATAAACGGCGTGGGTACTTCGCCAATTTGGGAAAAGTTTATTACTGAAGAAGCCTGTAATCAAATTAGAATAAAAACTTCTAAAAGTGGTGTAGGACCTTCAGACCATACTAGTTTTTATTATTTAGAACTTCCTGTTTTACATTTCTTCACAGGCACACATAAAGATTACCACAAGCCAACAGATATTGCCGAAAATATTAATTATAAAGGGGAAGCTCGATTAATATCCTTTATCTTAAGATTGGTTTTAAACATGGAGACGGCTGGAGAAATTCAATTTACGCCAACAGTTGAAGAATCTATGGAGGCACCAAAATTTACAGTTACCTTGGGAGTGATGCCCAGCTATATGTTTGAAGGATCTGGGATGAAAATTGACGGTGTTACGGAAGGAAAACCAGCTTCGGTAGCCGGCTTGATGGCAGGTGATATAGTTATTCAAATGGGAGAAGTTAAAGTGGTGGATATGATGAGCTATATGAAAGCTTTGAGTAGATTTAATAAAGGTGATAAAGTTCAACTCACCTATATTCGCGATGGTGAAAAGGGCAAAACTGAAGTTCAATTTTAATATGAAAATTGCTGTAATTGGAGGAGGAAGCTGGGCTACAGCCTTGGTGAAGATTGTTACTGAAAACAATGGATCCATAGGTTGGTGGATCCGAAATGATGAAAATATAGAACACCTCAAATTGCATAGGCATAATGCGAATTATTTAAGGTCTGTAGAATTACCTATAGAAAGAATTCATCTTTCCTCAGATATTAATGAAATTGTAGAGTCTGCAGATTGTTTGATTTTTGCCATACCCTCGGCATTTTTAAAAACAGCCTTATCAAATCTAAGCGTTGATATTTCCCAAAAACTGATATTTAGCGCTATTAAAGGAATTGTTCCAGACGAAAATTTGATTGTTGGTGAATTCTTTAATGAAAAATACAATATTCCTCTAGAAAGTATTGGTGTGATCTCTGGCCCCTGCCATGCTGAGGAGGTGGCGCTTGAAAGATTGAGCTATTTAACCTTAGCCTGTATCAATACCGAAAAGGCAAAAGCCTTAGCCCTGGAAATGAATGGCGACTATATTAAAACCACCATTTCCGATGATATTTACGGAACAGAGTACGCAGCTGTTTTAAAAAATATATATGCTATCGCCTCAGGAATTTGCCACGGATTAGGATATGGAGATAATTTTCAGGCCGTTTTGGTGAGCAATGCAACCCGGGAAATGAAGAAATTTATAAAAGCCGTTCACCCTATAAAAAGAGATATTAATGACTCAGCCTATTTAGGAGACTTGTTAGTTACTGCCTACTCCCAATTCAGTAGAAATAGAACCTTGGGAAATATGATAGGAAAAGGATATACCGTTCGTTCGGCAATTTTGGAAATGAATATGGTTGCTGAAGGGTATTATGCTGCCAATTTAATTCGAGAAGTAAGAAAGGTATATGATGTGAAAATGCCTATTGCCAATGCAGTTTATAAAATTCTTTACGAAGCCAAAGCCCCAAAAAAGGTGATGGCCAAATTAGCTGAAAAGCTAAATTAGGCCAGCACCCTAATTTTAGAGTTTTACATTTTTTCCAATTCCTTAATTTCCGGAAAAAACTTTAAATCCAGACTAAGAACATATTCTTCAAATTTTGCCCAGTCTTCAGCATAGAAATTATTGAGATCCATTAAAAAGGCATTGCTATCCTTTTGGAATTTGGCTATTAGTAATTTGTTGCCTTGAGTTAAAGGACCTCTGTTAGATCCCATATGCCAAGAAATGGTTCCGAATTGATTACTCAACACCTCTGGCTGGTCATAATATCCTTCCACAGTTTTACCCCACAATTTCTCTTCAAACTTTTTGATCCTTTTCGATAAACCCTTAACGCTGTCTTTCAAACTTTTAAATAAGGAATCTTTGGCTTCATCCTTCATCCATTTTTCTAAAATGGAAATTGTTTTTTTGCTGCGCTTTATCATTTCCGCGGCATTTTGAAGGGATTCTAGCTTGTTATACAAATCCTTTTTAGATTGATAATTGGCTTGCAATTCATCCCTAGAGATATCAATTCTTGGATCTGAATTTACCTTTATCCAAGCAGAATCTGAAGCCGAAGCTAAGTGTAAGATTATTTTATATTTCCCCGGTAAAACAGCAAGACCACCTGATTCTGTGCTGTCGTTTAATTTTTGATTCTTACGAGGAAAGCCTACTCTTTTTTCGTCCATTCCCCAATAGAAACGGTTGAATCCATAATCATATGTTTTATATAGTTTTCGGATTATATTTCCTTTCTCATCTTTAATTAAAACCTTAATCTTTTTGGCTTTTACTGAATCTTTATCTTCAAAAGCATTCCAATAGGAAATCATGGCTCCACTTGGTCTATTATCACCTTTAAAAATTGCATGGGCAGCAAAACGCACTCCATTGGCTCTTTTAAAACTTGCCTGATAGGCGTTTGGAGGAGTGAATAAATCTATTTTCTGTTGATTTTTTTGAGACCAATTTTTAGCAATATTTCTAAGAGGCTCAATATCGTCTAAAATCAGGCAAGACCTACCAAATGTTCCAGCAATTAAATCTCCTTCTCTAGGATGAATTTTTAAATCCGTAAGGGGAACAGTTGGAAAATCCTTTCCCCATTTTTGCCAGTGAACTCCAAAGTCCCAGCTAAAATATAGGCCATTATTTGTTCCTAAAAAAAGCAGGTTTTTTTCTTTTGGATCTTGACAAATACTTAGTGAATATCCCCAAACCTTTTTTGGAGAAACCAACCTTTCAAAGCTTTTTCCATAATCTTTGGTATAGTATAAATAGCTATCCCAGTTATTTCTTCTATAGTCGTTTAACACTACAAAGGCAGCGCCTTTTTCATGCTGAGAATGCACAATTTGTGGTACCCACATAGCATCCGGTGCTCCTTTAATATTTTCAGCAACATTGGTCCAGGATTTACCCCCATCTTTTGTGATTTGAACATTTCCATCATCGGTACCAACCCAGATCAGATCTTTTTCCAAACTGCTGGGTTCTATACACAATATGGTCGTATAATTTTCTGCTCCTGTTACATCATAAGTGAGACCACCACTTTCTTTATATTTCTGCTTTTCTGGGTCGTTGCTAGTGAGATCATCTGAAATAGGCAGCCAATTTTGACCTTGATCTTGGCTTTTAAAAAGGTATTGAGCCCCAAAATATATGGTCTTTTTATCAAAGGGATCTACAGCTATTCCTGCATTCCAATTGTAGCGAAGCTTTTTACCCTCTGGATGTACCGGTTGAATTAATTTAGAATATCCTGTTTTGCTATCTATCCGCCCAACATTTCCTTCTTGGCTCATGGCATAAACAAAACGACTGTCTTCAGGATCGGGAACAACATCAAAGCCATCTCCAAAATAAAGCTCTTCCCAATAGCTGTTTCTGATACCCCCATATTTCCATACATATGCAGGACCTTTCCATGAGCCATTATCTTGCATCCCTCCATAAATATTATAGGGGTGCTCCATATCGTAATTTATATGGTAAAATTGGGCAATAGGTAGATTTTCTACATAGCGCCAGGTTTTACCACCATCATGAGAGAAATTAAGGCCTCCATCGTTTCCTTCAATAATATATTTTGGATTATTCGGGTCTATATAAAAGGCGTGATGATCAGGATGAACCGTATTATAGGGTGCAATTATTTTCCAAGTTTTACCAGCATCTTCACTCATGCTTAAAGTAGACCACAAACTAAAAATCCGGTCTTCATTTTTGGGATCAACATATATTTCTGCATAATAAAAGGGCCGATTACCAATGTTATCATTTTCGCTAATTTTTTTCCAATGATGACCAGCATCGTCCGATCTATATAGCCCATTATTCCCTTTGTGTTCTACAAGAGTATATACCCTTTGTGAATTTGATGCCGCGATGGCAATTCCCAATCTCCCTAAATTTCCTTTTGGAAGGCCATTTTTATCGCTTTGTTTTTGCCAATCTTCACCGCCATTATAGCTAATGTACAAGCCCGAACCTGGTCCACCAGAGTTGAAATTCCAAGGTTCTCTTCGGTGTTCCCACATATTTACCATTAATTTTTCTGGATTATTGGGGTCCATTACCAATTCTGCAGCACCAGTTTTTTGGTTTACATATAAAACCTTTTTCCAAGTTTCTCCAGCATCAGTGCTTTTATACACTCCGCGATGTTCAGAGTCGCCCCAAGGAGTGCCGATTGCAGCAACGTAGATAATATTTGAATTATGAGGATGTACAATTATTCTGTGAATATTTCGGGTTTTTTCTAAACCCATCAATTTCCAGGATTTTCCGCCATTAATAGATTTATAAATTCCATAACCACTAGTTAAGGAGTTTCTTGGGTTTCCTTCTCCAGTTCCCAACCAAATAAGATCTGGGTTTTTGTTGTCTAAGGCAATAGCTCCAACACTGCTTACTTTTTCATTTTTAAAAATATTCTCCCAAGACTGACCCGCATTTTTGGATCTCCAAAGGCCTCCAGAGGCCGAGCCTGCATAGATAATTTCGGGCTGTTGAGGTGACACTTTAATAGAGCTTATTCTCCCGCTCATTCCAGCAGGGCCAATGCTTCGGAATTTATAGTTTTTTAAAAGTCTGTAAGGAATACTATCTTGGCCCGAAGAGGGAATAGAAAAGCAAAATATAAGGCTAAGGAAAATTCCTTTTAAAAGTAATATTCTAGTATTGGTTTGAATCATAGCTGGTTTCATTTAATTTGACAAATTAAAAATTTATCCATGAGTGGTACCGAATATAAGTTTATTTCCTATTCCCGTCCGAATATTGAAAAGGAAGAGGCCCTAAAAAGAAGTGGGGAATATTATGAATTTATGAATTTAAGGAGGTCGGTTAGAGACTTTAGCAATGCGGCAGTTCCGAAATTGCTAGTTGAGAATATTATAAAAACAGCATCCACAGCCCCAAGTGGAGCTCATAAACAACCCTGGACTTTTGTGGCTATTTCCGATCCAGTTTTGAAGAAAAAAATAAGGCTGGCCGCGGAAAAGGAGGAAAAGGAATTTTATGAAAATAGAGCGCCAAAGGAATGGTTAGAAGATTTGGCACCGATAGGAACAGATTGGGAAAAACCTTTTTTGGAGCTTGCACCTTGGCTTATTGTTGCTTTTAAAAAATCCTATAATTTGGAAAATGGCCTTAAGAAAAAGAATTACTACGTTCAAGAATCGGTGGGCCTTGCCTGCGGCTTTTTAATTTCAGCAATTCATCATGCAGGATTGATTACTCTTACACATACCCCCAGCCCTATGAACTTTTTGGCAAATATTCTGGAAAGACCTGAAAATGAAAAGCCATTTTTACTACTTCCTGTAGGATATCCAGCTGAGGATGCAAAAGTTCCAGACCTTGCCAGAAGACCTTTGGAGGAGGTGAGCGTTTTTTTGGAAGCCTAAATAGCCTACAATCTCATTATTTTAAACCTTAAATAAGCAATTCTCATCGCTGGCTTATTTACAGCATTTTATTTTTTCCTTGGTATTGTTCTTGAGCCTTTTCGCCTCGTAAAATTATCCCTGCAGAATGGAATTATAGTTATAAATCTATTCCAATGCAGAAGATAGGAACTGTAAATCAAATCCATAATTCAATTATGAAAATTAAAATGTTAAGCATGCTAGGGCTGTTCATGTTCTTGCTTGGAGTGAAAGGTCAATCTCAAGAAATTAGAATCGACAAAGGAATTTATCTACTGAAGGATAGCCTAGACAAAAAGCTCATTATTTCCAATCTTAATTCTTTTCTCAAGGAAGCAGACCAAGAGAATGAAAACAACCAATGGGTTTTAGAATCTCAAAAACTAGAAACCTATTTGTTACTCGATGAGCTAAAAAACATCCAAAAAAGTGGAAGGTTTAACGATGAAAAATTCTACAAGCCTTATTTAAATAATATGATTCTATTGGAAGAGAATCTTTACTTTATTCAGCTGTCTTATATTGGTGAAAGTGAAGGGGAGAGTAAGTTGAGAGCTTGTTTTGAGATTTTAGCACAAAAGGAGAATGGAAAATTTGTTTTTGCCTCTCCTTTAATTTATCGAACCCGAAAGTGGAAATCAAAAAAATCTAAAAAGGGAATCTTTAGGTACCAACACGAAATTAATACGGAGAATATAGAAACTTATGATAGGCTCAGCGAGGAGTTTGATCGCAAGTTGAAGAATGGAAATAAGCTGGTAGAATTTTATTGCTGTGAAAATATAATAGAACTACAAAGGCTGGTAGGGGTGCAATATAAGATTGATTATAATGGCAGAACAAGAAGTAATTGGACGAGTTCCGACGAGAGTAGAAAGCTTATTGTTTTGGGAAATGGAAATTCGGAGTTCAACAATTTCGATACTCACGACCTTTGGCATGACCGTTTGAGTTTAAAGATATCGAGAAGGGCAGTAAATAAACCAGTTGATGAAGCTTGTGCTTATTTGTATGCAGGCAGTTGGGGATATTCTTGGGATGAAATTTTGCAGATGTTTATGGAAAATATTGCATCAGATAAAAACTCTGATTGGATAGAATATAAAAATAAGCCCCATAATTTTGGTGAAAGCAGGGCAAAACATTTAATGGTAGATTATGTGGTAACAGCCCTAATAATAGAAAAGCTGGAAAAGGAACAGGGCTTTGATGCGGTGTGGAATCTTCTGATGGCCGGACCGGTTGAGAAGGGTCATGAAAATTATTTTAATACTCTTGAAAAACTAAGTGGGGTATCAAAATCAGAATATAATAAATGGGTATGGCAACTTATTGAGGTCAAGAGGGGATAGCTAAAATTCTTAAAACTCGTTAGGTTTTTTAACGATAATTTTTCTTCTATTAAAGTCAATCAGTCCCTCATCTCTCAATTCGTTGAGGGTGGTGGTGACTGTTTGCCTAGAAGTACCAATAAGGTTGGCAATATTTTTATGAGTAAAGAAGTGCTCCATTTCTATGGTATTACCCACTTTAAGCCCTTTTTCCAAAGACAATTCTTTAATAAAGTCCATTAGTCTGCTTCTTACATCCTTGAAAACCAAATTATCAATTCTGCGTTCCATTTTTCGCATTCTAAAACCTATCCATTTGTAGATTTTAAAGCTAAACTCTTGATTTTCCTGCATCAGCTCATGAACTTCATCAATTTTCACGGGGCATACTATGGTATTATCATCCATAGCTTCAGCTATTTCATTTCTTTTTTCTTCGCCAAGAAGAGCCAATTCCCCGAACATTTCACCTCGCCCTAAAATGGCTTTTACTACTTCATCACCGGCCTCTGAATAATTCAAGATTCTCACCTTACCGCTAGCTACTAGATATAGTGTTGAAGAAGGATCATCTGTAAAATAAATGGTTTCTCCTTTTTTATATTCTTTAAAATGGCCGTTTTTCCCAAAATCCCCAGTTTTATGAGGGCACATTACATTAAAAAGATTTACATCGTCGAAATACCAAATATTATCAGACATATACGAACTAAATTAAATTTTAAAACCAATAACCAAGGCTAATGTAGCTATAAATATCGCTGTGATTCGTGCTTCCAGAAAGGTTAAACTCTAGGGGACCTATTGGGCTATCAAAGCTATATCCTAAGCTATAACCATCTAAAAGAATATTTGTTCCGAAAAGCTCTCCAAAACTCGTTTTTTCAAGTTTTCCGATATTTCCTCTGGCGATGAAATAATGATTTTTTAGGAATTGATAATTTATATCTAGCTTAAAATAGGCACCACTTCTTCCTTGAAGTTCCATATAGCGGTATCCCACAAAAGGTTTAATATAATTGATATAATTTCTACCCATACTTCCAAAAAAGATATTGTAGGGATACTCAACATCTTTCCCGATAATAGAGCCTCCAAAAATGGTGGCAATAAAATTCAGGTTCTTATTTACTGGAATTACCTGGCTATAGGTGGCATCAATAACCGAAGAAGGGACATAAAAAATCGATAAATTTTCTTGAGGGGCAATAATTCGTGCCATTGCGCTAAGTTTAAATCCTTTGCTAGGATAATTGGCCTTATTAAAAGAGTCAAAATCAATAAAGCCATAATAGGTTATATAGTCACTATTTAGATTGTCTTCTTCCAAAACTTTAAGGTTTTGACTCAAATCCACTCCTTCAAGTTGAACTCCTCCACCAATAGCGTAGGCATCTTTAAAGGTAGATTGCACGAAAAAATCTACAGAATAGTCTAGATAAGTAAGTTCATTAATGGCATTTCTAGCATCGTCATAAAGTCTGGTTTCAAATCTATTGGATCGGAATTTAAAACCCAATGTTGGCAATAAGCCACGGTCTACAAAATAGTCTAAATTTAACCTTGGGTTGTCACCTAGTGCTAAATCTAAACTTAGTCTTGAGTTTTGGAATATCAGGTTTCTTTGGGTATAATTTAATAGCAAGGCTGTTTTATAATCATCGTCGTAGTGAAGACCAAGCCTGAATTGGGAAAGGGATTTATTTTCACGGACTTTTAAAATAAGGTGGTATGCAGTATCTAAGGATTTTAAGGTATAGTCTACATTTTCAAAGTATTTTGAACCATAAAGTCGATCAAGGCCATTTTCCAGGTTTTTAATATTTACCCACTCATTTTCATGAATTCTCAGTTTTCCTAAAATAAAGGATCTGCTGGAGTTTTCATTTCCTAAAATGCTAATTTTTGTGGTATAAAAACGCTCTATTGGTAAGGCGCTAATATGGTCTCGTCTATTTTTTCTGGCGCCTTGTTTTTGAGCTAATAACTTTAGTTCTTTGATATGAAGTCTTGCTGCTTTTTCGCCTTTTGCCACTATGCTGTCGAACAATTCAAAGGTGGTGATTTCGGCTTCAGGGATTATTGGTTTAATAATTAAATCAATGGAGTCCATTTGTCGAATATTCTCATTGGCTTTAATGAAGGATGAGGTTTGTTCTAATATTCTAACCACAGAGGTGAGCTCCTCCTTTGTGTAGAGGAAATCCTGGACATCTACACCAATGATATAGTCCATTCCCTTGGCCTTTAATGGGATGGCTGGAAAGTTATTGGCAACACCGCCATCTACATAAAGCTTGTTGTTTAGTAAATAAGGAGTGAATAATGAGGGAAATGCGGAGCTAGCCCTCAGTGCATCAATTAATCGCCCATCTTCAAAAATTTCCAATTGACCATTTTCCAAATTTGTAGCTACACATAAAAAGGGTATTGGGAATTCTGAGAAGTTTTGATATTGATAGCTCTTTTGAGTGAGATAACTCAACTGCTTTAAAATATACTGAGCATAATTTATTCCCGAAGGAAGTTTAGGCCTATTGTTTACAATAGGAAAAGTAAGAAGGTATCGATCTTCGGCTTTTCTATCGAAATAGGTGAGGCGGTTTCTTGGAATATCATTACTCAAAAGGGCATCCCAATCTACCTTCTTCATATAGGCTTCGATATCATCTACAGAATAGCCTAGAGAATATAAGGCGCCAATTATGGCACCCATACTGGTACCACTTACATAATCTATTTCTACACCAGCCTCTTCAATAACCCGTAGAGCTCCAATTTGCGCGAGACATTTTGCCCCACCTCCGCTGAATACCATTCCAATTTTTAAATCATCTTCGGCAATTTGAGAGTTTCCCAAAACTGGGAGAAATGCCAATAGCAGTAATACGAGTTTACAATGTTTTGTCACGAAGTTTTAGCTTTTGTTTTCCTTGGCAAAATGCTCTTTTATTTTTTTTGTTTTAGAAGGTCCTACAACTTCAATTAATTCATTCTCCGAAGCTTCTTTTACCTTTTTCACGGACTTAAACTTTCTCAATAATTCTTTGATGCTAGCTTGCCCAATACCTGTAATATTGTCTAATTCTGATTTAAAAGTTCCCTTACTTCTTTGGTTTCGGTGATGTGTAATTCCAAAACGATGAGCCTCATCTCTTAGCCTTTGAATTATTTTTAAAGTCTCCGAACGCTTGTCCAAATAAAGAGGATATTTATCTCCGGGAAAATAAATTTCTTCCAATCTTTTTGCGATGCCTAAAATAGCGATTTCTCCTCTTAAATCTAACTTTTCCAAGGCTTTTAATGCAGCTCCTAATTGGCCTTTTCCTCCATCTATTACAATTAGTTGTGGTAAGCTCTGCCCTTCTTCTTTGAGCCTTTTATAGCGCCTGAAAACCACTTCCTCCATACTGGCAAAATCATCGGGACCCACAACCGTTTTTATATTGAAATGACGGTAATCCTTCTTACTTGGTTTGGCATCCTTAAAAACTACACATGCTGCAACCGGATTTGTTCCCTGAATGTTTGAATTGTCAAAACATTCAATATGTTTGGGATCAACAGTTAACCTTAAATCCTGTTTCATCTGTTGCATTATCCTTTTTACATGCCTGTCGGGATCAACTATTTGCATGTTTTTGAGCTTCTCCAGCCTGTAATAGCGAGCGTTTTTAAGACTTAGCTCAATTAATTGTTTTTTATCGCCCCTCTGAGGACTGTGAATTTTTAATCCTGGGAGCTCAAAACCCACAGCATGTGAAACGAAAATCTCTTTGGATTGCGACTTGTAAAGCTCTCTAATTTCAGGAATGCTCAGCTCCAGAATTTCATTTGGACTTTCATCCAATTTCTTTTTTATTTCAATGGTATGGGATTGAAGGATGGCACCATCAATAATTTTTAGATAATTTACATAGGAGAATTCGGCATCGGAGATTACCGAGAAAACATCCACATCTGTAATGGTGGGATGAACAACAGTACTCCTAGACTGATATCTTTCTACAAGTTCGATTTTATCTTTAGTTTTTTGGGCTTCTTCAAATTTTAGATCCTGAGAGAATACGGCCATTTGCTCCTTCAGCATGTTTTTTACTCCATTCAAATTACCCTTAATTAGCTGTCGTGCAGCTTCAATATCAGAGGCATAAGATTCTTCACTTTGTTTTCCTTCACAAGGGCCTAAACAATTTCCAATATGGTATTCTAAGCAAATGCGATATTTCCCAGATTCAATATTTTCAGAATTGAGATTAAGTTTACAAGTACGGATATGATAAAGTTGACGGATGAGGTCCAAAACAGTTTTCATAACCTTTACCGAAGCATAGGGCCCAAAATATTCTGAACCATCTTTAATAGGATTTCGAGTGGAAAAAATCCTTGGGAACCTCTCATTTTTAATACATATCCAAGGATAGGTTTTATCGTCTTTGAGGTTTATATTGTATCGCGGTTGATACTCTTTAATTAAATTGTTTTCCAAGAGAAGAGCATCGAACTCAGTCTCGGTAATAATAGTTTTTATATCTACTATTTTTTTTACCAATACATGGGTTTTCGCGCTGTCGTGGGTTTTAGTAAAATAGGAGGAGACTCGTTTTTTTAGGTTTTTAGCTTTTCCTACATAAATGATTTTTTCATTTTTATCGAAATACTGATATATCCCTGGCTTATGGGGTAAAACCTTTATTATATTTTTGATGTTATCAGAAGGCATTATGCAAATGTAAATATCCTATGCTTGCCAATATAAAAGTGGTTTGTGCAATTATCCTCAATTCTGAGGGAAAGATTTTGATGACTAAGCGATCAAATAAAATGAAACACCCATTGATGTGGGAATTTCCAGGTGGAAAGGTGAAGGAAGGTGAAAACTCTTTTGCCGCATTAAAGAGGGAAATAATGGAGGAATTGAATGTTTTGATATCTACCAAGCATTTACTGAAAATTGTGGAATGGGATTATCAGGAAAAACGAATTGAATTGCAGGCTATTATTTGCCAAACACAAAACGAAAATTTTAGATTAACCGAGCATGAAAAAGCAGAATGGTTTAGTATGAATCAATTAAATGAATTGCCTAATATATTGGAGGCTGACAAGGAAATATTGGCAGATTTAAATCAATATCTACAGCGTTAATAATTCTCCAACAGCTCTTGGCAAATGCTGATAAAGTCCATTGGATGGACACTCCCTTTTGCCTTTTTAAGCCTCTGTTTTCCTAACCTAACCGCCACTAAATTTTTTTCTGGAATACAAATAATGTATTGACCTAAGATTCCACGCATATAGTAAATTGGCGTGTCAAAATGCTGATCATCTATCCAAAATGAATAGCCATAATAGGCAACTTTAAAGGGGCTGGTGGCAAGGGCAATAAAACTACTATCTATCAGTGATTCTTGATTCCATTTTCCATGCTGTGACAATAATTTACCAAATCTTGCAAAATCACGGACATTTGAATTAAAGCAGCAGAAGCTGAGCGCATTTCCATCCTTATCATCCAATCTCCAATAGGCATCATGTTCGGCGCCCATTGGTTTCCATAACCATTCTGATGTCAATTGAGCTATAGTTTTTCCTGTGGCTTTTTCCAATGCCATTCCCAAATATTGAGTGGCTCCACTTTGGTATTCGAAATGCCTCCCTGGCACTAATTTCACGCCTACTTCCTCAAATAATAATTTGGGAATATTCCTTCCATAATAGGTTTTAGCTGTAATGTCAAAGGGATTGGTATAATGTTCGTTCCAATCTAAACCAGCTGTCATAGTGCTTAAATGTTTTAAGCTCAACTTTTCCTTGTGTACTCCTTTAATTTCTGGCAAAAAGTCCAGCACTTTTTGGTCCCAGGATTTTATGAATCCTTTTTCTATGGCAATTTGAACCAATAGGCTGATAATACTCTTGGCCATGGAGAAGGAATTGCTCAATGAACTATCTGAATAGCCATCCCAATAGTTTTCCTGTATTACTTTACCTTCTTTAAGCACTAGAAAAGCAACACTTTCCGAAATTTCCAAAGTCTTTTGTAAGGAATCACTAAGACCAATTTTATTGTATTCTGGATGGATTTGCCAAGGATCTTTTTTTTCAGGACTGGCAATTTTTTCGGCATCGAAAAATTTTAAATCGTCAATTGTGGCGGAGGTTTCCCCATGGAGGTAGGTGATCCAAACGCCACGAATTAAAAATCCATTGCCGCTAATTTTTAAGCCAATAAGGACTAGTGAAATAATCAAACAAAAAATTAAAAAGGATCGCAAAATGTATTTCATGCTCTGGTGGCTATAAATTAGGCTTACTAAGATAGGCAAAAGGGGAATGGGGTATTGAAATTATTTGGTGGCTATATAGCTTAAAAAAAGAAGAGGCTCCAAGCGTGAACTTGGAGCCTCCGGTCAACCAATTAACCAAACCTTAACCTAATTTAACCTCGAAATGAAAATCGAACCTGACAGATTCAAAGATTTCATTTCGACATTATATCCTTCAAATATTAGACCAACTTGGCCCAGTATAATGTTAAAGTTTAGGCCTGTTTTTTAACATATCACCTACTTTTCAGCAAACCTTACTTTGGCTCTGTTCAAGAGATAAAACATTACAGGAATAATTACCAGTGTAAGGAAAGTTGCAAATGACAATCCATAAATTATGGTCCAAGACATAGGTTTCCAGAATATTGAATTATCACCACCGATATAAATTTTAGGATCGAATTCAGTAAACAAACTGAAGAAATCAATATTAAAACCAACTGCTAAGGGGATTAATCCTAGTACAGTTGTAATGGCGGTTAATAATACGGGTCTTAGACGTGATTTACCTCCCGCCACAATGGCTTCAAAATAATCTTCTCTTGTTAAAAGATCATCCGGTCCTAATCCCAGTTTTTCCTTTTTTCTGTCAATTAATAATTGGGTATAATCTATTAATACAATAGCGTTGTTCACTACAATTCCTGCCAAGGAAATGATTCCCAGCATAGTCATAATTACCACAAAGCTAGATCCAGAAAGAACAAGGCCAAACAATACTCCAATAAAACTAAGTATTACTGCAGAAAGAATAATAACAGGTTTAGAGATGGAGTTGAACTGAGCCACAATTACCAGCATAATTAAAGCAATGGCGATTAAAAGTGCTTTGGATAGAAAGGCCATATTTTTTGCCTGCTCTTCTTGTTCACCAGAAAATACATAACCAGTACCATTTGGAAAATCGTATTTGGCAATTATAGGATCTAATTTTTGAACGATTTCATTGGCATTATAGCCTTCCAGAACATTGGAGTAAACGGTAATTACTCTTTTGGAGTTTTTCCTTTTTATAGAACTAAAGGTGGCAGTATTTTTTCTGCTTACCACAGAAGAAATTGGAATCCTTTTTTGCTTTCCAGAATTTTGATCCTTAAAGGAAATAAACTGATTGAATAAAAGATCTTCATCATACCTACCTAAAGTGTCGAATCGAACATTAATTTTATAATCATCCTTATCATCTTTAAAACTGGAAGTTTCAATACCATAAATTGAATTTCTAAGATATTGCCCTACCATTGCCGTGCTAATTCCCAGCCTACCAGCTTTTTCTCGATCTACATAAACCTCCATTTCAGGCTTATTTACATTTACATCCAGTTTTAATTCTTCAATTCCAGGGATACCACTTTCATTCATTATTTCTCTAAGTTCAGTGGCAATTTCCATAAGTTGTGTATAGTCATCACCTCTTACTTCCAGGTTAATAGGTGCTCCGGCGGGAGGTCCTTGTTGGTCTTTATCAACTATAACAGATACCCCAGGATAACCAGCCACTGCATTTCGAATATCAGTTAGCACATCGCTACTGGCTGTTCCTCTTCTATATTTAAATTCTCGGAAAGAAACGGTAACCTTACCCTTATGTGGAGTTTCTGCCTGAGACCCACCATCGGTTTGAGGGTTTCCAGCTCCTTCACCAACTTGAGAAATAATGGATTCCGCCATATAATTATAAGCTTCTCCATCTTTTTCACCATCGTATTCTTCCAATACATTGATTACTTTTTCTTCAATTTCTTCGGTAATCCTTCTTGTTTTTTCAATATCTGTACCCTCAGGATATTCTATATAAACTATAGCTTGATTCGGTTGATTATCGGGAAAAAATTCAACTTTGGGTTGAGCAATTCCAAAAACAATAAAGGATAGAATTAATAAAATTACAGTACCAAAGAAAAAGAAATAGGCATTGGAACCTCTAAGAGCTCTACTTAAAAATTTACCATATCGGGCTTCTAATCTAGGTAACCAGGAAAATTGAAATTTGTTAGATAATGGTAAAAGGAGGTATTTGTGTGCCCATAATAAAATAGCCAAAAGAACAAAGAGGTTTCCAAAACCTAGGAAGGTTGGCGCTGAACCTAAACCTCCTAGAATAAGCAGTATTATTCCAAGTCCAAGAAGTTGTAGACCTCTTTTTAATTTCGCTGTTGCCTCACGGTTTATCCAACCAATAAAACTAATTATTATTCCTGCAAATAAGGTTAAACCGCCAATAGAAGTGATAATAACTTCAGTTTCCAAAACTCCTGAAACAATAAGTATTAGTCCAAAAAGCGCAAGTCCACCACTTATTTTTAAAAGAGATGCACGCGGCATTTCGTTTTCCTCAGTTTTCATAAACACGCTGGTAAGCATGGAGTTAATAACTAAGGCCACAAATAAGGAGGATCCTAAAACGGTAGCAAGAGTTACTGGAAAGTAAATCATAAACTTACCCATTACACCGGGCCAAAAACCTAAAGGAGCAAAGGCTGCCAATGTTGTAGCTGTAGAGGCAATAATAGGCCAAGCAATTTCTCCAACTCCTTGCTTTGCCGCTTGAAATCTAGAAACCCCTTGATCCATAAGGCGGTAAACATTTTCAACTACTACAATACCATTGTCTACAAGCATTCCCAATCCCATTACAGAAGCAAAAAGAACCATAGTGTTTAGGGTATATCCAAAAGCTGATAGTAGAATAAAGGACATCAACATAGACATAGGAATAGCAATTCCCACGAAAATGGCGTTTCTGAATCCAAGGAAGAACATCAGAACAGAAATAACTAAAAGTACACCGAAGATGATGCTGTTTTCCAATTCAGAAACTTGAGCCTGAGTTTTGGAGGATTGATCATTAGTAATAGATAGGGAAAGTTGTTCTGGTAAATATTCTTTTTGAGCAAGATCTACGATTTTCAATATCTTATCAGAAGCCTCTATCATGTTTTTACCACTCTTCTTATTTACATCCAGCATTACTACTGGTTTGGTATACTCACGAGCATAGGTAGTTTTATCTTTTTCTCTAAATACAACCTCTGCAACATCCCTAAGATAAATAGCGCCATTTTCATTTTTTACAATGATATTATTGAGATCATTAGGTCTGTCAATTTCCCCAATTACACGAATATTTCGCTTTACATCATTGATGATAATATCTCCACCTGAAATGGTAACATTTTCATTTTGAATGGCTCCAACAATTTGTTGAATAGTTACATCAGCAGCGGTCATTTTAAAAATATTCACGGCTACTTCCACCTCTTTTTCTTGAACACCGCGAATATTTACTTCTTTAATTTCGCTGAGGTCTTCAATTTTGGCTTCTAGATATTCTCCGTATTCTTTGAGCTGTTCGGCAGTATAATCCCCTGTCAGGTTAATATTCATGATAGGAACCATTTCGGCAAAGTTCAAATCAAAAACACTAGGATCAACCTTACCACCTCTATCCAATGTTGGCCAATCTGTAGTTGCTGTAACCGCATCTACTTTGTCTTGAACCTTTACCTTGGCCTCATCGGGGGTGATGTCATCTTCAAACTCTACGATGATCATAGAATAGTCTTGAAATGAGGTAGAAGTGATTTTACTTACTCCGCTAATATTTTTTACTTCATCCTCAATTTCCTTGGTTATGAGTTTTTCTACATCCTCAGCGGAGTTTCCAGGGTAAATGGAGCTCACATAAATTTTAGATTCAATAACCTCCGGAAAAGATTCTCTGGGCATTCCGGAATAGGCCATTACTCCACCTATTAAAAGAATTGCCATGATTACGAAAACCGTCATTCGATTATCGATAGCCCAGGAGGCAATTGCAAAATTCTTATCTGTTTTTTTTACTTCCATGCTTATGGTATTATGAAGCCTAAGAAAAGTCTAGGCTGTCAAATATTAATCTGTTAGCTTAACAATTAGTCCGTCGCGCATGCTCTTAGCTCCTTCTTTCACAATGGTTTGGCCAGCTTTTAAGCCGCTAACTACCTCTACCATTTTATTATATCTATAGCCTGTTGTAATTTTTTGTTTGCTAAGACTATGTTCGCCATTATCGTTAGCATCAGAAACTAGGAAAACAAATTTTTCACCTTTGGCATTTTCCTGAATTACATCGGAAGGAATGGCAATGGCGGAGTCATTTGAATAATCATTTATCCTAAGGTTTACAATGAGGTTTGGCTTCATTAGGCCATCTTCATTCGAAAGAGGCACTTCTACTGTGAAGGTGCGATTTGCAGGGTTTATATAATTTCCTACCTGCCTAATTGTTGAAGGCTTTTCTGCATCTAGAGCAGGGATTCCTACCACTACATGGCTTCCTTTTTTAATTTTTCCTATATAACTTTCCGGTACCGAAGCCTTTACATACATGTCTGAAAGGTTGATGATTCTAATCAAAGGATTTCCAGCACCTACAATTTGTCCTCTATCAGCCATTACATCGTCGATAATTCCTGAGAAAGGTGCAGTAACAGTTGTTTTTTCCAATTGTGAACCCAATTGATTTACGGTGTTTTCTGCACTTTCATAGGCGGTTTTAGATTGTAAGAACTGGATTTCAGATCCTATTTGTTGATCCCAAAGTCTTTTGGTTCTTTCAAAGGTTGTTTTGGCAAGATCCCTCTGAGTTTTGGCTTGTGCCAATTGCTGGCTTAAACCACCATCATCAATTCTTGCGAGAACCTGACCCTTTTCAACACGGTCTCCTTCCGTAACTAATACCTGCACTAATGTTCCTGGATATTCTGATGTGATCACCATATTCTGTTTGGTGCTAACATCTCCTTGAATTTCCACAAAATGCTGAAATTTATTTTCTACAATAGGGAAGGAGCTTACTATCGGTAGTTTTTTGCTTGTATCTAAGTCGTTCAAAGCTTTTTCCAATTCGGCTAATTCAGCACTTGCTTTGTCATAAACTGATAAAACTTCGGTCTTTTTGGCGTTGATAGTAGCAATGTCTTCGCTAGCAATCGCCTCTTCTACAGATGTTTTCTCTTTGGGCTGGCAGGAGAGAAGAACTGCGCTTAATATGCTTAAACTGAATAATTTTTTCATGATAAAATAAAGGCTTGTTTGATTTGTGGTTTAGTGGGATTTACATTCCCAGGGTTTTGGCTAATTGTACTTTGGAATTTAATAGGTTTAGCACTGCCTGAAAATAGGCGCCTTGCGCTTGTGTTTGTTGATTTTCTGCTTGTGTTAAATCCAAACTCGATGCTATCCCTTCTTTAAATTTTATCCTTGTCCTATCTCTAATTTTTGTGCTTAGTGCTAGGTTTCTTTTTTGAGTATTGAAATTAGATAAGGCGTTTTCAAAATTTGATTTATCGGTTTCGTATTGGATGTCTAGATTGGTATTATTGGCATCCAGGGCAAGATCCACTCTTTCGAGGTCCACTTTGGCCATTTGAATCCTGGCGATTCTTCCAGATCCTTGAAACACATTCCACCTTAGGCTTAAGCCCAATGCTGTTCCGGGAATCCAAGGTTGATCAAACTGAAAAGCATTGAAATTATCATTGCCGAAATTACTTTCTGTATGGCGTAAAAAACCAGATAAACTAGGGTATATAGTATTCCACTGGTTTTGAAGTTGTAGTTTACTACCCAAGCGCTGAGCTTCCATAATTTTATAGTCTATATGACTATTGCGATCAAATTTTTCGCTTAATAGTTGAGAATCTGACTGGTTAGAGCTCATTAAGGTTTCAATGGTTTCGGTGAAATTTACATCTGCATCAGAGGAAATTCCCATTTGAAATTTCAATATTTTTTCAGCTAAAATCAAACTGCGTTGTAGGCTTTCTAAACTTCCTTCTTGTTGAAGCAAGAGAATTTCAACCTGATCGGCATCCTGCTCTTCCAATAAACCATTCTTGAAATATTCTTGAACTTCAAAAAGATTTTTTTTCAGGGTTTT
This sequence comes from uncultured Cryomorphaceae bacterium, assembly GCA_963976435.1. GTDB lineage: Bacteria > Bacteroidota > Bacteroidia > Flavobacteriales > Schleiferiaceae > CAKZNE01. Next base: position 88,583 of record CAXBKQ010000011.1, read on the forward strand.
TACATTTTCTTCGGTTAGGCGAACATTTTCCTTGGTAACCGCCACTAAAAAATAAGTATTGGCAATTTCGCTTCTAATGTCAATTTTTGCTTTTTCCGTATTTAGATTTGCAATATCCTTAACCACAGTTGTGGCTTTTAAGGCTACTAAATAGGAAGCGTCAAATATTAATTGATTAAGGCTAAAAGCAGCAGTAGTTTGATGCTCTACACCAAATGCAACTAAATCTGGTTCACCATCTGCTGGCCCAATAAAACCATCAGGAAGTGGCGTTTGTGCAAGTTGGGAGTTGTAGGTGTAGTCTGCATTAACACTCAACTGTGGAAGGCCAATGGCAGCAGTTTCTAAAATCTGCTTTTTAGCCTTTTCATAGCCAAGTTTCTTATCCTGAACAGAAAAGGAGTTGAGCTCGGCATAATCCTGAGCTGCCTTTAAAGAAAAGGCTTGAGGGCTATTTTGGGCAAAACTCGAAAAAGTGATAAAGGGTAGCACTAAAAGGAGTACTTTTTTCATGTTGGTTTAGTTAAATAACGCTAAGCGTTTGGAAAAATCAATCAACTTTTTGCCGTTCAATTCCTCCGGGTTTGGTTAAAGGTTCTGTTTACGTAATTTTTTTTCTAAATATTCTAATCCTTTAGGACTTGCAATTCCTCGTATATGGTATTCTAAAGCTTGTTTTTTTACCTCTGGAGAATGGAATTTTTCCATGAGTTCTTTTTGTTTATCCTGGATAGATTCCATTTTAGAACAGTATAAATGGGTAATAATATCAGTATCGATATTAGTACGGAAAAGACCATCTCTTTTTCCATTATCAATGTTTTCGGCAATCATTTTATTGATAAGTTCTCTTCTACCAGCATACATGGCCTTCGCCGTTTGAGGGTAATATTTGTGCAATTGAAAATGTAATCCAGGATTATGGTCTTTCATAATTTGACGAATAACATTGTCGATATCAAAAAGTTCATCTATTGAGTTTTGAGCACTTTTATGAATCTCCATCATACAGGAGTGAACCTGATTAAATACGCTCATGGCACATTTGTTTACCAGGTCTGCTTTGTTCTCAAAATATTTGTAGAGAGTCTTTTTGGAAATCGCCATTTCACGCGCCAAATCGTCCATTGTAACACTTCGGATCCCGAATTTGTTAAATAAAACCAGGGCTCCAAGCACCATTTCTCTTTTTTGTTTTTCTTTTTCCTCCATAAATCGGGGGCAAATATAGAAACTATTTCAATCCGGAAACTATAAGAGTGTTAAAAGTTTCCAGAGTTTCTAAAAAAACTTCTTTCCACGATTTTGAATGGAAAATTTAAAAAATTGTGAACCTTTGCAGCCAAAATATTTTTTTGAAAAATGACACACACTTCAATTTCAGAATTAATCGAGTCCAAGCCCATCGGCAGTGAAATACTAATTAAAGCCTGGGTAAGAACTTTTAGAGCCAATCGCTTTATTGCCCTTAATGATGGTAGTACTATTAAAACCTTACAGGTTGTTGTAGATTTTGAAACTACGGATGAAGAAATCCTCAATAAAATAAATACTGGAGCTTGTATTTCGGTTAAAGGTGAGCTGGTGGCTTCAAAAGGAGCAGGACAGGAATTTGAATTAATAGCTCGTGAAATTGAAATTTTAGGAGAGAGTAATCCTGAGGAATATCCTTTTCCACCCAAGAAATTTAATATGGAGTATTTGCGAAAAAATGCCCATATGCGTGCAAGAACAAACACTTTTGCCGCCGTGTTAAGAATAAGACATGCCCTGTCCTTTGCTGTTCACCAGTATTTTAATGACAAGGGTTTTTTTATGATGCATACGCCAATAATTACCGGATCTGATGCTGAAGGAGCTGGTGAAATGTTCAATGTTTCGATATTGGACAAAAAAACCCCACCACTAAATGAAGAAGGAGAAATTGATTACAGTAAAGATTTTTTCGAAAAAGAAACCAATCTTACCGTATCAGGGCAGCTCGAAGCTGAATTAGGTGCCTTAGCACTGGGAAAGGTTTATACTTTCGGTCCAACTTTTAGGGCGGAGAATAGTAATACCACCAGGCATTTAGCAGAATTTTGGATGATAGAACCAGAAGTAGCCTTTGCTAATTTGGATGATAATATGGATTTGGCAGAAGATTTCTTGAAATATGTTATTCAGTATGCTAAAGACCATTGTAAAGACGACTTGGAATTTTTAGACAAACGCTTTGCTGATGAGGAAAAGACTAAGCCTCAAAACCAAAGAAGCGACATGGGTTTATTGGAAAAATTGGATATGGTAAACTCCAATAATTTTTGCCGACTAAGCTATACTGAAGCTATTGATATACTGCGAAATTCAAAACCTAATAAGAAAAAGAAATTTGAATATATCATAGATGGATGGGGAGCTGATTTGCAATCTGAACATGAAAAATATTTGGTAAAACATTTTGGAACACCCGTAATTTTATACGATTACCCAGCCAATATAAAGGCCTTTTATATGAGGTTGAATGAAGATGGGAAAACGGTAAGGGCTATGGATATTTTATTCCCTGGAATTGGTGAAATCGTTGGTGGATCCCAAAGGGAAGAACGCCATGATGTTCTAAAACAAAAAATTGCAGAATTTAATATCCCTGAAGAAGAACTCTGGTGGTATTTAGAAACAAGAAAGTTTGGAACCTGTGTTCATAGTGGTTTCGGCTTGGGCTTTGAAAGATTGGTCTTATTTGTAACAGGAATGTCTAATATTCGCGATGTTATACCATTTCCAAGGACACCAGGAAGCGCTGAGTTTTGATTAAAAGCATTTATTTTTATAAATAAAATAGCAGAGAGATTTGGTTTTTCATAAATTCGGCAATATTTTTGATGGAAGCGCGAAAAAATTGGGCTAATCGAAAATGAATTTATAAAGACTCTCCCCTAAAATGCTAAAGCAGCAGTTAAGTCAAAAGTTATTACAAAAATTATCTCCTCAGCAAATTCAGCTGATGAAGTTAATACAGCTGCCGACCCTTGCTTTAGAGCAAAAAATCAAAGAGGAATTGGAAGAAAATCCTGCTCTTGACGAAGGAGCAGAAAGTTTGGAAGAGGACAATTTTGGGGAAGACAATGATCAGTTTGAAGGGGAAGACAATCAATCTATCGAAGCCGAGGATATCAATGTTGATGAATATCTAAGCGACGATGAAGTTCCAGATTATAGGCTTAAAGCGAATAATTATTCAAAGGATGATGAGGATGCCCGTGTACCTATTAGTGGAGGATCTACCTTTCGCGAATTGCTTCTAGATCAAATTGGAACGCATTTAATAAATGAGCAGGACAGAGCAATAGCTGAATATTTGATTGGTAATATTGATGATGATGGCTATATCCGTAGAGAACTTTCTGCCATAGTTGATGATTTGGCCTTTACCCAAAATATATTTTTGGAAGAAGAGAAGTTAGAAGAAATTCTAATGATAATTCAAGATCTGGACCCTCCCGGGGTAGGAGCAAGAGACCTTAGAGAATGTCTCTTAATTCAATTAAAGAAAAAACCAAACACTACCGATATTCGCTTGGCCTATGAAATAATTGACAATTATTTTGATGAATTTGCCAAAAAGCACTACTCCAGATTAATTGAAAAATTAGAAATTGATGAGGATTATTTAAAAGGTGCTATTGAAGTAATCAGTAAGCTTAATCCCAAACCTGGTGGTTCTTCAAGTAATAATCAAAAATCAGTTCAGGCGGTTATTCCCGACTTTACTCTCACTATTGAAGAAGGTGAATTGGAATTGTCCCTAAATTCTAGAAATGCTCCAGAGCTAAATGTTAGCAGAGAGTATAAGGATATGCTCGAAACCTATAAAAGTACCCAGGAGAAAAATAAAGCTCAAAAAGAGGCTGTAACTTTTGTAAAGCAAAAGCTAGATAGTGCCAAATGGTTTATCGATGCCATTAGACAAAGGCAGCAAACCTTGCTGATTACCATGTCGTCCATCATGAATTTCCAAAGAGAATATTTTCTTACTGGCGATCAAAGGAAATTAAGGCCAATGATTTTGAAGAATATTGCTGAAGAAATAGGTATGGATATTTCCACGGTTTCGCGGGTAGCTAGTAATAAATACATCCAAACTCCATATGGTACCTTTTTAATAAAAGAATTTTTCTCCGAATCCATGACCAATGAAGCTGGAGAGGAGGTTTCTACCAAAGAAATTAAAAAAATTCTAGAAGATTCTGTGGCTGAAGAAAATAAAAGAAAGCCTTTAACAGATGAAAGGTTAGCCCAGCTTTTAAAAGAAAAAGGTTATCCTATTGCTAGAAGAACGGTGGCAAAATACAGAGAACAGTTAGACATTCCAGTGGCTCGGTTGAGAAAAGAGTTGTAATGAGTCAGCAATTGGCAAAGGTTTTATCCTACCTCTTTCACCCGGTAATTTATCCGGTATTAGGAATACTAATCATTCTAAATTCTGTACCCTATTATATTCATTCCCAAGCTACCTTATTGGCTTTAATCTTTGTTTTTACTGGTACTTATATTATTCCGGTGCTGGTTAGTTTTTTAATGTTGAGGTTGAAAATTGTGGCTAGCCTTGAAATGAAAGAAGCGAAAGATAGAAGGTGGCCGTATTTAATTGGTGCTATCAGCTTTTATTTTACAGCTGCAGCCTTAAACAAAATTGGACTTAACAATGAATGCTATTTGTTTATTCAAGCTAGTGCAGTAGTTATACTGTTACATTTTGCAATGCTGAGGTATTGGAAACCTAGTGCTCATTTAGGATCTATAGGTGGATTTACAGGCCTTTTAATTGCTCTTTCTTTAAAATATCAAATTGGCTTATTGCCAATAATCGCCCTTTCCATATTGGCAGCAGGATTTTTGGCTACAGCAAGATTAAGCCTAAAAGCACATACTACTGGGGAGTTGCTTTTTGGTTATTTATCAGGATTAATTATGGTTGGATTATTTGTCTATTTCCTTTAGAAAATAAGAGAAATTCCAATAGATACTGGCTGAATCCCAGTCACCGAGGCATTGCCGGCATTTATCAAAGCCCCATCGGTAAACAATTCTGCTAATCCATAATAAGCATATAGGTTAAACCAACCATAGCCCATTCTTGTATAAACACCGTATCGGTATCTATTTAGCATACCTAAATTTTCAAAAGAAACAATGGCATTGTTGGTTCTCAATCGAGATGTGCTTTGAACCCTTACCCCACCTTTTAGTCCTACATACCAACGAAAAAATTTACCATCATCGTTGGGGAGAGTTCTATACCTTAATTCAAAAATAGCATCTATAAATTCTGTATAAAGTCTATTTCTCTCAATACTATCGGTATCTAAAATTTGGTATATCTCTTCGCCATCAGACAAATCCGTAGACACATAGAGATTGCTATAGAAAGCTTGGCTGGAATAGTCAATTCCTCCAGCAATAGCAAATTTCCCATTTCCAAAAACCTTTTCTTTTAAAAGGGAAATGGTATGACCGTTTGGAATAAATTCCTGGGAAACACCCGCTGGGGCTAGGGTCATAAAATCATAGGTGTAATCGTAGAAAAACCAATCTTCTTGTTTCGGTTTTATCTGTGCAAAAGAGGCTAGAAAAGCCATGGAAAGAAGGCTGGTGAATATTATTTTTTTCATAAAAGAAAGATTTATAGTTGAAAGATACAAAGGCTTATTCGGGGCATTAAATATTTCAGATATTTTTTTCCAAAATTAAATTAACATCAAAAACTTCCTCGAAATAATATTTTGTTTTTTGCTTTATTTCTTCGAGATCAATATTTCTACCCAATTCCTTTTGGAGGGAAGTAACACCTTTATCTGCAATCCCACAGGGAACAATATTGGTGAAATAATCCAGATCGGTATTTACATTAAAGGCCCAACCATGCATGGTTACCCAGCGGCTAGCCCTAACTCCTAAGGCCAAAATTTTCCGTGCATTGGACTTTCCAGGGTCTAGCCAAACGCCAGTTTCGCCTGGAGAACGGTCTCCTATAAGATTATAATCACTTAAAACTTTAATAAATACTTCTTCAAGATATCTAAGGTATTTGTGGATATCAGAGAAAAAATGATCTAAATCTAAGATTGGGTATCCTACCATTTGCCCTGGACCATGATAGGTAATATCCCCTCCTCTATTGATTTTATAGTATTTGGCATTTGCCTTTTCCAGTTTTTCAGCATTTATTAGTAAATGCTCTTCTTTGCCGCTTTTCCCGAGAGTGTACACATGTGGATGTTCACAAAAAAGCAAATAATTTTTAGTAATAAGCCTATCCGGTTCGGCTAGTTTTCGATTTGAAAATTTCCTTTGGATGGTATTATCAAAAAGCTCTTCCTGGTAGTCCCAAGCCTCCTTATAATCTATGAGGCCCAGATCTTGAAATAGAACAGGAATACTATCCATTAAAGGGGAAGTTTTGCCAATTCAGATTTTAATAAATCGATAGATTTAATGTCCATTATATCCACCTTATTCAACTCAGAAAGAAAATAGCTTGTCCAATCTCCAAAATGAATTAGATATAAGCTTCTTTCAATATCACTCTCACCCAAACTCCATATTTCATGAATTTCCGGTGATTTTTGGGAAATAATATTTTGGATTATCTCTATCCTTTTTTGATTTCTATTGAAGTCGTTTTTATTTCTCAAAAAGACGGGTACAAAATCAGAATTTCCTCCTTCCCATCCCACTAATTCATTGTGGTTCATTTCTGGGATTTCCGCTTCCCATGCCAGCATTTTTGCATTTTCATTTAATTGTTGCCTCCATCGGGAAGCAATACCTAAATGGCCGCTAACAGCGTATAAAATTGCAGTTTTTGAAAAAAGAGCTTCTGCTAGTTTTTCCGCTTTTACTAGGGTTTCCGATTCTGATTGATCAAGTATAGTTATAGCTTGATTTAAATTTTTATTCACTTCAAGATCTGCTAATCCATAAAATTCAAAATATCTACATAGGAAAGAAAAGGAATAGGCAAACATACTTCTTGGGGCAAACCCCCCTTTCATACTTAAAACATTATAATCATTGTCTTGAGCGATTTTTAGCAATTCTCCGCCGCTTGAAATACAAGCAATTTGAGCACCTTTGGATTGGGCAGATTTTGTGGCCATTAAGGTTTCCTCAGTGTTGCCGCTATAAGAACAGGCAATAAATAGAGTTTTACTATTGGTAAATGAAGGAATGGAGTAGTCTTTATTTACAAATACGGGGACCTTACAAATGGGTCTTAAAATTTCGGCTACAATGGTTCCACCAATTCCGGAACCTCCTAAGCCACTAATAATAACATTCTCTATCGGCTCATCCCCAGATTTAAGATTTGTACTAGCAATTATTTCTAAGGATTCCCTTAAATGATTACTAAAATTGGCTATTAGTTCCTTCATGCAAATAAAATGATTTGAATAAATTCAAAACTACGTTCAAAAATATTAACAGAAGGCTGATTTTATCGAAATTTTCCTACAATTCAGGCTTTTCCTTGGTTCCGAATACCGTTTTTTGGAAGAGAAGTAATAATCCTACCCCAACTGATATGGATGCATCAGCCAAATTGAATATGGGTCGGAAAAAGATGAAATAATCACCACCCAGCCACTCGGGTAAGTTTCCTTTAAACAGTGGAAAATAAAACATATCTACCACCCTTCCATAGAGAAAACCCTCATAACCACCTTCTTTGGGTAAGAATTCTGCGACATGGGTATAGGTACTTTCACTAAATAATAAACCGTAAAATGCAGAATCGATAATATTTCCTACAGCTCCTGCAAATATTAAAGAAACACAGGTTATAGAAATAGGCTTAGCCTTAGATTTCACTAAATTTTTGAGCCAGATAAAAATGGCAATAACGGTGGCGATTCTAAAAACCGAAAGCGCAAGCTTGCCCCAACTACCGCCAAATTCAAAACCGAAGGCCATTCCTCTATTTTCTATAAAATGAATGATGGCCCAATCTGCGAACCTAAATTCTTGGCCAATATGCATATTGGTTTTTACCCAGATTTTTAAAATCTGATCTGCCAATAATACTAGGCTGATGATGAGAATGGCTCGCTTCAATTCGACTATTGCCTGTTTTTAGCCTCTATGCTAAGTGTTGCATGAGGAACTAGTTTTAGCCTCTCCTTACTTATTAATTTACCTGTAACACGGCAAAGGCCATAGGTTTTATTTTCGATGCGGATAAGCGCATTTTTAAGGTCGCGAATAAATTTTTCTTGACGAACGGCTAATTGACTATTCGCCTCTTTACTCATCACATCACTACCTTCTTCAAAAGCTTTAAAGGTTGGTGAGGTATCATCCGTACCATTGTTTTTATCGTTGGCGAAAGTTTCTTTAAGCAGGGAAAGATCATGCTCTGCCTGTTTCATTTTTTCCAAAATGATGTTTTTGAATTCTTCAAGATCCTTATCACTATATCTTTCATGAGCTTCTGGCATGATAATCAGTATTTTAGATATTATTAGTTTCGTTTATTTTTTGAGCAGACCAAATATAGAAATAATGTCTATTCCACCTTATTTATATTTTCTCAAGGGCTATTTGTGTTTCTATATCATCAAAAACAAGCTCAAGACCTTCTTCAAGGTTTTCCGCCCAACTTAGTGTTTCTGCCAAGGTTTCGCTGGTAATATATTCTCGGTTTTTAAGAACGGCAATTTCTAAAAGTTCATTCTTTTTTATCTTTAGATTTATTCGGTCTGTAACCTCAAGACCTGAATCTTTTCTAAGATTTTGAATCCTATTTACCAATTCACGGGCAATGCCTTCATAACGAAGTGCCTCATCAATTGTTATATCAAGGGCAACTGTGATTCCTCCTTCACTCATTACCAACCACCCTGGAATATCTTCGGTTAGTATTTCAATGTCTTCCAAACTTATTGTTTCGGGCTTTTCATCTACTAAAATTTCATAATTACCCGAGGTTTCCAATTCCTGAATTGCTGCCTGATCCATCATATTGATTGCCGTTGCAACCAGTTTCATTTGCTTGCCAAATTTTGGTCCTAGCTTTTTAAAATCTGGTTTCACCTTTTTTACCACGATATCGGAGGCATCCAGCATAATTTCTAATTCTTTAACATTTACCTCGGCAAGAACTATGTCGCTGATGCTTTCAATAATTTCTGCATGATGCTTGTTTAATGCAGGAACCATGATTTTTTGTAGTGGTTGTCTAACTTTTATTTTCTCCTTTTTTCTAAGGGCAAAAACCATAGAGCTAAGCCCTTGAGCTAGGCTCATTCTTTCATTTAGCCTTTCATCAATCAAACCTTCATCTGCCGCTTTTAAATAGCTTAAATGCACAGACTCTTCCTTCTGATCACTCTCAGTGGGAGTGTTTAAACTCACAAATAGCCAATCCGAGAAGAAAGGTGCAATAGGGCTCATTAGCTGGCTTACTCTTATTAAACATTCAAATAGAGTTTCATAGGCCATTTGCTTATCCAAACTCATTTCCCCTTTCCAAAATCTTCTTCTACACTGGCGAACATACCAATTAGAAAGCTCTTCATTTACAAATTCCTGAATGGCTCTTGCCGCTTTTGTAGGTTCATAATCATTAAAACTTTCGCGAACAGCTTTTATCAGCACTTGAAGTCTGGATAGAATCCAACGGTCTAGTTCGGGACGTTCCGAAATTGGACTTAAACTTTTTTCATCCCAATGAAAACCATCAATATTGGCATAAAGGGAAAAGAAAGAATAGGTATTGTAAAGAGTACCAAAGAATTTTCTTTGCACTTCAGCTATACCTTCCAAATCGAATTTTAGGTTATCCCAAGGTTGGGCATTAGAAATCATATACCATCTCACTGGGTCTGCACCAAATTTTTCTATAGTTTCAAATGGATCAACAGCATTGCCTAGTCTTTTCGACATTTTTTGCCCGTTTTTATCCAATACCAAACCATTGGATACAACATTTTTATAGGCTACAGAATCAAAAACCATTGAGCTTATCGCATGTAAAGTATAAAACCAACCTCGGGTTTGATCTACCCCTTCTGCAATAAAGTCTGCTGGAAAGTTTTTCTTAAATGCTTCCTTATTTTCAAATGGATAGTGCAGCTGAGCATAGGGCATGGATCCTGAATCAAACCAAACATCAATGAGGTCAGATTCTCTATGCATGGCTTCTCCTTTGGAAGATGCAAGCACGATATTGTCTACAATATTTCGGTGGATGTCAATGGCATCATAATTTGCATCGTCCATATTTCCAGGCTCAAAGTTTTGAAGGGGGTGACTTTCCATCAATCCTGCTTCAAGAGCTTCGTCACATGCCTTTTTTAATTCTTCAAGGCTTCCAAAAATTTTTCTTTCGCTGCCATCTTCTGTAGACCAAATTGGGAGTGGAATACCCCAATATCTAGACCGGCTAAGGTTCCAGTCATTTGCATTTTCCAACCAGTTTCCAAATCTTCCTTCACCAGTTGCCTTTGGCTTCCAATTGATGCTTTTATTTAATTGCACCAACTTTTCTTTTTCGGCGGTAACCTTTACAAACCAGCTATCCAATGGATAGTAGAGGATGGGTTTGTCGGTTCTCCAGCAATGTGGGTAATTATGTTGGTATTTTTCAACCTTAAAAGCTTTGTTTTCTTCTTTTAGCTTGATGGAAATCTCCACATCAATAGACTTTTCCGGAGCCTCACCATCAGCATAATATTCATTTTTCACATACTTGCCCGCTAGGTCGCCCATATGTTTGGTGAACCTTCCTTGTAAATCTACTAGAGGTACAGGGTTTTCATTATCATCCAAAACCAGCATTGGAGGCACACCTGCATCTTTGGCCACTTTGGCATCATCAGCTCCAAAAGTTGGTGCTGTATGAACAATCCCAGTACCATCTTCTGTGGTTACAAAATCGCCAGGGATAATTCTAAAGGCCTGATCTGCATTTTCATAGGGTAAAACATAATCTAGAAGTTGCTCATATTTCAAGTCTAATAAATCAAGACCCTTACCTTCCCAAACTTGAGTCCAGGGAATGTTTTTACCATTTTTAGGGTAGTCATCAAAAGCCAATGACTTATTTTCTTCTTTGAAGTATTTCCCCACTAGGTTTTTTGCTAAAACTACCTTTTGCCTTAAATGGGTATAGGGATTAAAACTGTCGATAAGGACATAATCAATTTTTTTACCTACTGTTAGGGCAGTGTTTGAAGGTAAAGTCCAAGGAGTAGTGGTCCAGGCCAAAAAGTACAGCCTATCTTCATCAGAAATAGCATCTCCAAAAACCGCTTTGAGTTGATTGTTTTTTATAGCTGGAAACTGAGCTATTGCCGAGGTATCTTTTACATCCCTATAACTTCCAGGCATATTAAGTTCATGCGAACTTAAACCAGTACCTGCTTTGGGAGAATAAGGTTGAATGGTATAGCCTTTATAAATAAGTTGCTTGTCCCATAATTGTTTTAGTAACCACCATACAGACTCCATATATTTGGTTTTATAGGTGATATATGGATCTTCCATATCTACCCAATAACCCATTTTTTCGGTAAGGTCATTCCAAATATTGGTATAGCGCATCACTGCTTTTTTACAAGCTTCATTGTAATCCTCAACGCTAATTTTTTTACCGATATCTTCTTTGGTAATGCCCAATTCCTTTTCTACACCCAATTCTACGGGAAGTCCGTGAGTATCCCAGCCAGCTTTTCGTTCTACCTGGTATCCTTCAAGGGTTTTGAAACGACAAAAAATATCTTTAATGGCTCTTCCCATAACATGGTGAATGCCTGGTAATCCATTGGCAGATGGTGGTCCTTCATAAAAGTTATAGGCAGGTTTACCCCTTCTACTTGAAATACTTTTTCCAAATGTTCCTTCCTCTTGCCACCTTTTTAAAACCTCTTTACTAATATCTGAGGTACTTAATTGATTATATACTGGATATTTCCGCATGCCTATTAAATCCTTATTTCCTTTTGGGATTATTTCCTTATGTTCTTGCTAAAGAATACGACAATAATTTATGACCTACTCTTTAGGAAGCTGCGAATTTAACAATATTCACCGTGATGAAAGGAATTGAATAGGAGCATTTTATTCCTCCAAACAATCGTCAAAGATTCCAGTTTATGAACTGGAATGTAGCTTTTGAATTTTGAAAATCGCATTTCATGAACTTTGCCCTTTTAAACCACTTTTTGGCATGGGCATTGAAAAGCTGGGAGTCAAATTAAAATAACAATTATGAAAAATTTATTTGTAGCTGCTTTTGTATTAGGATTGGCATATAGCAGCAATGCCCAAAGTGAGGACAAGCTTAGAGAAGTAGGATTTTCATTCTCTAACCTAGACAATTTTAGCCTGGTTTATCGCTTTGGAAATGAAAGTTCCCTATGGCGGATTTCTTTATTAAACCTTAGAGCCAACCTTCAACCGGAAAACGATCTTGGAAATAAAAATGTAAACACTAGCTTGGGATTTCGAATGGGAAAAGAATGGAGGTCGCCCATCAGTGAAAAATTTAAATTCAGATATGGAGGAGATTTGATGACTAGCTTTAATTATTCAAATTCGAGTTTTGACGAGGACGATTTCAATAAATCAAGAAGTATAAGAACAGGATTAATAGGAATTTTAGGATTTAACTATAGCCTTGGAAAAGGTTTGATATTTGGAGCTGAACTTTTGCCCGGAATTACCTATGCAGCAGCAGAGAATGTCAGTAGAAATGGCCCTCAAAGTGAAGAGCAAACTAGCTTTAACTCTTCCTATAATTTCAATTTAGATAATAGCCTTGAACTATCTTTGGTATACCAATTTTAGTCACTTCGAAAGTTAATTTAAAGGCCTTTTACTGTAAATACAGTTCAAGGCCTTTTTTACATTAAGGAGGTTTAGCCATATTTGTAGGGATTGAACCGAGTTTTATGCTAAACCGACTTTTACACTTATTCCTGGTTTTTATTTTACCATGTTCTTTATGGGGTCAAAACCTAAGAGAAAGTCTTCATCTAAATTTGGAGAATGGACTAAGTCAAAGTACAGTCACCTATATAGAAGAGGATATTCTTGGAAGAATCTGGATTGCCACACCGAATGGGCTTAATTTTTATAATGGCTTTGAAATTGGAAAAATTGAAGAAGTTCAGGAATACTGCATAGGTTTATACTCCCTAGATTCGAATATTTTTTGCCTTGGGAATAAGGGAATCTTTAAAATTAACATCTATAATTTTAAAATTGAAAGAATTGAATTTAAGGAGGCTGACTTTTATAACTACACTATTGTTGAAAAAGGAATCCTTGCAAAATCGCCAAAAAATCAGAGCTATCTCCTATTCGATTTTGATTTGAATTCCTCCACAGATTCTTCCAGTATTGCGGATGTAAATTTTAAACCAACTGATTATACCTTTCAAAACAGTGATGTACAGCTTCTTTCAAATCCCAATGGGGTTTTTCATATAAAGAATGAAGATTCGATAAGGATTCACAATTCTTACAGCGCAAAAATTGTTGATTATAATGAAGATAGAATTTTTGTTTCTACACATAATGGACTGCTGGAAATAAACATTCATAATAAAGTTCTCACAAGTCGAGTTCATTTTGAAAAATATAGAATTGAAAATATTTTTAAAGATAGCCAGGGGAATCTGTGGATTGCAAGCTCGGAAAATGGGCTTTTTATGCTGCATAGAAACTTGCTGATTTCTCGTTTTGTAGAGTTGAAAGACCGTGAGGGAGATCGAATTTCATCGTGGACCTTTGAAAAAATTGCTCAGGACATATATGTCAATTCAAATGATGGATTAAAAAATATTAGCCATCCTTCAAATCAAGATTCTCTTCAAACATTAACAGAAGGAATGTCCTTATTAAGCTCCTATTCTTATCAAAAGTCTTTATTCCTGGGAACTTTAAACACTGGACTTTATTTGAATGACAGCCTAGGTTTAAGGCAAATTTTTTATAGTAATTCCAATACCTTAGAAAATACTATTATTCAGATTTTCCCCTATAAGGATGGGATTTTAGCAAGCAGCAAAAGGTCTATGATGTTTTTTAGTTTAAATGGTGATTTAATTTGGAAGAGACCCTTTCCTTTTCAAGAATCCAAGACCTATAGCATGAATATTAGCACTTATAAAAATGGCTTTATTTGTAATAGTACCAAAGGTGTTTATATTCTAGATTCAAGTTTAAAAGTACTTAAATACCCAAGGAGCCATAGACCGATTATGAGTATGTCTTCTGGAAAGGAAGATGCCTGGATAGCAAGTTTAGGAGAAGGCTTATTTCAATTAAAAAACGACAAATTATCAAAAGTAGAATTCCAAGATTACCACCTTCATTCTGTTTTCCAAAGAAATTCTAAAGAATTATGGATTGGATCCAGCACTGCCGTTTATAAGAAGCGCGATAAGCTAGTGCAGCGCTTTGGTTTTGAAAATGGCTTTCCTATCAAAGAATACAATCAAGGTGGTTTTTATTTTGACTCCCTTTTTTACTATTCCGGTGTAGGTGGTGTTTTTGTTTTTCACCCTGATAGTGTGAGTTTGTCGAGTAAGCAACCAAAGATTATTTTGAAATACAAAAACAAAATTTTAAATATTAACAAGCCTTTAGAACTGGATTTTGATCAATCTGAAATCCTACTAAAAATGGAAAAAATTCATTTGCTGGATAAGGAAAATTTTGAGTATTATTTCGAATTTAATGGCCAAGAAATTAGTCCTACAAAAGATGGGAATTTGGACTTATCCCTAGAATATGGGCTGGGAGAATTTAGCTATCATATTAAAAATAGATCCCTCCAAACCAAAAATATCTATAGCTTAAAAATAAACCGGAAACTTCCTTTTTGGAAAGAACTATGGTTTAAGATTGTGTTCCTTCTTTTTATGGCACTAGTTCTTCTTGGGCTTTTTAGTTTATGGAGATTTGTGAAGACAAAAAAAATGCTGAATGCTCAAAAAGAGGAGCATCGTTTAAGTCAGGAGAGATTGCGGATTTCCCAAGATCTTCACGATAATATAGGGGCTAGGATTAGCCATATTATTTCCTCACTGGATATGGAAATGTTTAAATGGAAAGGAAGTGAAAAGCCTAGAGGCCTTGAAAATATTAATGCCTTTGCTAGGCAAACGATGACGCAACTAAGGGAAACCATTTGGATGGTTAGCGATAAGTCCATTTTTTATAGTGAATTGTTGGTTAGAGTGCAGCAATATGTTCTACAAATTGATGGGCTTAGCAAAGAGGAAATTATTTTTATTCAAACAGAAATTGAGGATTTTGAATTGGGTCCAATACAAACAATTAATTTTTATAGAATTGTTCAAGAGTCCATTAACAATGCTTTGAAATACTCAAATGCGGATAGAATTATTATTACAGCAGGAATGGATGAAGCAGCAAAATTGAGGATTTCCGTGGAGGATAATGGTAGGGGATTTGATCCGGAAAATGCAAAAAGAGGTAGTGGATTAATGGGAATGAAAAAAAGGGCAGAAGAAGTAAAGGCCCAATTAAAAATTGAAAGCTCATCATCTGGAACAAGTGTAATTTTATCCTTAGAATAAGGTATTAGGACATTTGCCCTATTGAAAAAAATTCACATTTATTGGTTATTTGAATAATGATAAAAATTGCAGTAGCAGAAGACAATAGCTTTCTCGCCCAATCCTTAATAAACAAACTGGGGCTCTTTGATGATTTTAAAGTTAAATTCCACGCTATTGATGGGGAGGATTTATTGGCAAACTTGGAAGTGAATTCCAATCTAGATGTTATTCTGATGGATATACAAATGCCAAACTTAAATGGCATAGAGGCTACTCAACAAGTATCTCAAAAATACCCCCATATAAAAATAATAATGCTTACCGTAATAGACGATGAGCAATCTATTTATGAATCTATAAAATCTGGGGCAATTGGCTACTTATTAAAAGAAAGTAGCCCTCAAGAGGTGTTTGATAGTATCCACGAAATCATGAATGGAGGTGCTCCAATGTCGCCCGAAATAGCAAGAAAAGCATTAAGAATTATAAAAAACCCAGAATCCTTACAGGAAGAAGCCATGGATTTTAATTTATCGACTAGGGAAACAGATGTTCTTAATCAGTTGTGCAGTGGTTTAAATTATCAACAAATTGCCTCAAATCTTATAATTAGCCCTAATACCGTTCGTAGGCATATGGAAAATATCTACAAGAAAATGGAGGTAAAGAATAAAGCGGAACTTGTTCAAAAGGCCTATAAATACCGACTAATTTAATAGTTTGGGGCATTTGCCCTATTGATTTTCCATGGGATAGCTAGCTACTTTGTATCCTAATAATTTCACTAAAAACATTGTGCTATGAAAGGAAAATCTATCTGGAGAATTTGCTCATTATTATTCATTTTTGGTTTCAGTCTAAACCCCTTGTTGGGACAACAGGTTGGAGAAATTAAATTAAAGGAAAGTGGCTTTAAGGGAAAAAAATTCAATGATGCCAATAAAAGAATTTTCCTTCAGTACTTCTATGTAAATTTTCAATTGATGTATAATGAATCCGAAACCGCTAAAGGAGGCAGGGAAGTAGGAGGAGGTTACCGCGGTGATGCCTCAGCATCTTTAAGTTTGGCAGTTCAGGGAGTGGAACTAGAAAGGTTGCAAAGAATTACGGATTCCTGCTATTCCAATTACGTACAGCAACTAAAAGCTAAAGGCATTGAAATAATAAACCCCGATGAACTAAAGGCTCATTCCTATTTTGAAAACTGGGAGATTGTAGAAGGAGGAAAAGCCAGTGCAGCGGATATTCCCGGATATATTTCTGTAAGCCCAAGTGGATTTAGATTTTTTGTTCCCAAAGTGGATGAAAACGGCAATGCCATGGCCAAGGCCAGTATGTTTGATTTAGCAGGAATGAGTCTGTCTAAAGAATTAGAGGGAATGATTGTGGCCAGAGTAGGATTCACTGTTCCTTTCGCACGAGGAGCGGAAAGTACTGGGAGTAAAGCACTAACAAAAACCTTTGGTGGAGTGGCTAAGGTAGTGGTGAAACCAGATTTGCGCATATCTCCAAATGAAACCTATATACCAAAAGGAGATTTTAAAAAACCAAAATACTCTGGAAGCGAAATGTCTTTTGCTTTTAAGAAAAGCCTAAAATATCAAGCTTTATTTCAGGCAAGACCAAAAAAAGAAATCCAAATTGAAGGAGTCTTCGAAGAGAAAAAATACAAGTCTGTTCAGTCTGGAAACCAAGATTTATGGGGTACTGAAGTAGGAGCTTTAGAAGTATTTTCAGTACAAGACGAAAGCCTAGAATCTATACAAGCCATAAAATGTGAAGGGGAAATTTATGAAAAAGGGGTAGAAGAAGCACTGCAGTCTTTTATCAATATGGCCCTCGAAGAATTTTTAGAAAATCTAAAATAAAACATCATGTTTAAACTTTTATTCAAGCCAAAAACCTTGGTGGTGGGACTATTTCCCCTATGCCTTTCAGCACAATTTTCATATACTGGTGGGCCATTAAATACCGATGGTGAATCCCGAGCTATTTGGGCAAATGGCGATACAGCCTTTATGGCTTTCAATAAAAACCTATATAGAACTTTTAATGGTGGCTTAAACTGGGAGCTTCTCAAAAATGGGATAGCCAATAATTGCGATCCTAGAACCATTGAATATAGCTCAAACACATTGATTGTTGGCACAAATACTAATTCTAGAATCTATAGATCTACAGACCATGGTGATAATTTCCAAGGAGGAACAGGAAATATGAGCAGCATTCTCATTCCAACAGCAAGCACCTCTGGCCCAAATTTCTCCATGATTGGTGGAACTACTTCATCTCCCTATCGCTATGATTTTGCTCAAGGTGATTGGGTAGATATTGGAGCCACCGGAATCACTCACGGTATGGCTTATATTGGTCAGGATAGCATTTGGGAGTGTACTGGTTCCATTAATTCTGGTACTACAAGATTTTCTACAGATAATGGTATGAGCTGGACAACAGTGGCAACCGAGCCAAATACAGATGTTGGGGGTGGGGTAATTCTTAATACAATAGCCCAAGATTTTGTAAAAGTTGGAATCCGAATTTTAGTAGCTTCCAATTTAAATGGTTTTGCTGTTTTATATACTGATGATAATGGCTCCACATGGTCGGCCTCGGATTTAAGCTCCACCAGTTATTCCGATTATGGAAAACGATTTGTAAAATTTTCCAACAATCATTTGCTAAGCGTAAATCTAGCAGGGATTTGGAAAAGTACAGACCGAGGTGCAACATGGACTATGATCCAGTCTCTTGCTGGGATTTATTCAATAGTAAAATGGAAAAACGACCATATTTTGGTGGCAACTACAAATGGCCTATTTGAATTTGACAATCATGGTGAAGGAAATATGATTAAGAAACATGGAATTTCAACCTCCACATCTAATATTATAGAAGGTCCAAATTCAACCGTATATACGGCTACTGAAAATGGTTTTTTTCAATATGATGGTACAACTAACTCTTGGACTTTATTATCAGATTCTGTTTACGGTCCGGATAAACTTGGAGGGAGTTTTATCACAAAAATTAATGATACTATTTTCGTTTGTGGTAATGGGATCTACAGCTCTGGAGATAATGGGCAAACGTTTTCCATCCGTAGCTATTCTCCATTTTCCTTTCAAAAGCCATCCGCAATAATTGAGCATCAAGGGAAGAAAATTTTGGCCACAAGGCAAAAGTGGGCAGGTGGAGGAACTCCAAAGGATCCAAAAATATTCTATTCTAGTGATGATGGTAAGACCTATACAGAGGCAAGTTTTAGTAACAATATCTCTTTTGGATACGGCGGTGGTTCGGATAATTTTGTAGAAGCATTTTACCAAACCAATACTGGAATTATTGCCGATATGAATGCCGGTTATGCCCTTTCTAATGATGGTGGATTAAACTGGACCTATTTTGGAGATCCTTGGTCCATCTCAATTATGGCAACAAAAGGTACCGATATCTATCATTTTCAAATTGCTGGAACCTCACAAAATCAGAGAGATATTGAGGTTTCCTCAGACAATGGTCAATCATGGACGAGCTGCAGTTTAAACGGTTTGCCAAATTCTAGTTCCCCAAATTATCAAGGCTTTTTTGGAGTGTGGAATGCGGGAGGAGAAATTTATACGTATAATGCTACCGATGCGCCAGAAGGATTGTATAAATATGATAAAACAGCAGACTCCTGGTCACTAGAAGCAAATACTCAAAGTGTTTTTGATGGCCCAATGCTTCATCTTAGCAAACTTGGATCTGCCTTTTTTGGAAGTTGGTATCAACAAGGAATTTGTAGCACACAGCCAAGCATTAGTCTTGAGGAAAATAGGCCTAGTTCTTTAATTCAAATTTATCCCAACCCCAGCGAAGGAATTATTAAAATTAGCATTCCTACAAACCTCCCTTGTAAATTGGAAATTATGGATTTAAATGGAAAATTGATAAGGGAATCTATACTAAACAAAGGACAAGCAGAGCTTAAACTTGAAGGTCAAAGTCCAGGAGTTTATATTATTCAGTTGACAAGTAAAGAATTTGCAGAAAGACGAAAAATTATACTGAAGTGATCGCTAATAACTAGGTATTTTTATTTTTCAATAAAAAGGGCCAAATGTGAATTCATTTGGCCCTTTTCTTGTTTTTATTCTAAAAATTATTACTCCTTAATAAAGGATTGCGAGGATTGAAATTGACCAGAACTAAATTGAAGGATATAAAAACCCTTTGGAAGTTTTGATAAATCCAGACCTTGCTCTTGTAGCGAAGAATGATTTTTATTTTGGTCTAATATCAATCGCCCTTGACTATCTGTTATTTTCAGATTTACCACACTAGTTTTTGGTAAATCAGATTGAATAAAAAGTCTGTTTTTTGCTGGATTGGGATAAAGGCTAAAATTATTTAGGCTCTGTAAATCATTTGTGGAAATGGTACAGGAAGTATCTATTTGTAGGTGCATAGAAGTGCTAGTTACACATCCATTGCTGCCTTTTACTTCAACCCAATAGGTGCCAGTACTTCTTGCAACTAAGGTGCTAGAGGTGCTATTGTCTTGCCATAAATAAGTGGCTCCAGCTACTGTGGCATCTAAAAGTACAGAATCCCCCTGGCAAATTATTGTGTCTGAGCCAATGTCTATTACAGGAGCCTGGAGAATGCTTATTACAATATCATCGGTGGATGAACATCCACCAGAGTGAACAGTAAGTGAATAAGTACCGGCAGCGTTTATGGCTAAGGAGTCTGCTGTAGACCCGTCGGACCACCTTACGCTGTCTAGATTATTTCCTGCCCAAAGACTAAAATCACTGTCTTCACAAATAGCAGTATCAGCACCTAGGTTGGCTTGGGGGATGGCGTTTACTTGTATGGTTTTGGTCAATGAATCTGAACAACTTGCGTCTGCTACCACCAATTTTATTTGGTAGGCACCAGGGCTATTAAACCGTTTTCCAAATGTGGAGGTAGAACTTGCGAATACATTATTGTCGTACCATTTCGTACTGGTTAAACCGCTTCCTAAACTGTTGAAAGATATAGAATCTCCAGCACAAATGGTGTCAGAATTATCCAAGCTAAATGCAGGAGATGCAGTACAGCAAGATGTTACGGTAAGGCTACTTACAAGGGTAGAAACCCCATTATTATTTAGCACTCCATTGATGTTTACAGTATAGGTGTTGGCGGGAAGCATACCTAGGTTGATATTCTTTACAGACATTCCAATAGCTCCAAGGCAAATGGGTCCAAGACTATGGTCTAAATTAATATCAATAACATTTCCGGAAACATTAAATGAACTCCCATTGTAAACCGTGTTAATACAAAGTACAGTTACATTCACGTCTATGAAAGTGTTGGTGCATGAAGTTGCTGCTGGTCCCGGATAGGTAGCGCTATTTATTTGAACAGTTTGGGAATGCAAACTACCGCTACAGAATGTTAAAAGGGCAAATGCAAAAATTGATTTTAAAGTAAAAGTCTTTTTCAATAGTGGTTAATTTAGGTTTATTTACTAGCAAGGTAGTGAAATTGAAAATATTAGAGTCGAGGGTTTTCGCTGGTGTGGAAAAAAAAATTTGTACAATTCAAAATTGGCATTTATCTTTGACCAACCGTTCAGTCAAAAAAATAAATGTCACCACGAAGTCCAGAACAATTTCAAATTATTAGAGAAGAGAAAAGAGCTTTAATTTTTGACGCTGCCCTACATTTATTTGCTGAAGAAGGAATCTATTCCAGTTCAATAAGTAAGATTGCCAAAAGGGCTGGAATAAGCAAAGGATTGATCTATAATTATTTTGAAAGCAAGGAGGACCTTCTAAGGCAATTGATGTTCGACTTAATGGACAGGGCCACAGAACTTTTTGGAATAGCCGGTAAAACGGAATTGAGCAAGAAGGATTTTATTGGAATAATTGACAAGAGTATTGAAGTGGTAAAAGAGGATGTTCAGCATTGGAAACTTTATTTTGCTATTATCTCTCAGCCCTATGTTCTAGAAAAGTTTATGGGAGAAATGATGGAAAGATCCAAGCCCATGATTGATTTATACATAGATTACTTTCAAAAGAATTTTAAAGAAAATCCCATAGAACAAATGCGATTTTTTACGGCTACCCTAGATGGAATACAAATGCATATTCTTATGGACCCTGATAATTTTCCTTCCGAATTTTCAAGAAATATGATTGTTAAATTATTTACATAATGAAATACTTAAACCTTTTCCTCTTCCTTTTTTCTTTAACAATAGCTAATGGTCAAACCGCTAGAGAAATAATTCAAAAAGCTGATGAAAAAACTAGAGGTGCAAAATCAGCTATCACTGAAATGAAAATTACTATAGTCCGGCCAAAATGGACGAGGGAGATGGAGCTTAAAACTTGGTCTAAAGGGGAGGATTTTAGCCTTACCTTAATTCAAGCCCCAGCAAAAGATAAAGGCACCACCTTTTTAAAAAGAGACAAAGAAATTTGGAATTATATCCCTTCTATAGAAAGAAGTATCAAATTACCTCCCAGTATGATGATGCAAAGTTGGATGGGTACAGATTTAACCAATGATGATCTTGTTAAAGAATCTTCCGTGCTGAATGATTACGATCATAAAATTTTAGGAGATTCCATCATCCAAAATCGAAATTGCTATAAAATTGAATTGATTCCTAAAGAAAATGCACCAGTAGTTTGGGGTAAAATAATATTGTTTATAGACAAAAAGGATTTTATACAGCTAAGAAGTGAAATGTACGACGAGGATGGTTATTTGGTAAATATTATGAATTCCAGCGGCATTAAATTACTTGGAGGAAAAATGCTGGCTACAAAAATGGAGGTTATTCCAGTAGAGGAGGAAGGCCAAAAAACTGTGATGGAAATAAAGTCCATTGAATTTGATAAAGAGATAAAAGACAGTTTTTTCACCGTAAAAAACATGAAAAAACTCCGATAGATGAGACTGAAATTAGCCTGGAAAAATATTTGGAGAAATAAGCGTAGAACAGGAATTACCCTAGCCTCGGTGTTTTTAGCTGTAGTGCTTTCTACCTTAATGATGAGCATGAAAGGTGGAATCTACAAAAGGATGATTTCATCCATGATTGAGTCTTTTACGGGCTATGTTCAAATTCATGCCAATGGCTATTGGGAGAGTAAAAATTTAGATGATAGCTTTTTGTTAAACCCAAGTTTTGGAGATAGTATAAAATCCATAAATGGAGTTAATGGCTGGGTGCCGAGGATTGAAGGTTTTGTATTATCTGCTTCCGATGATGTTACCAAAGGTGCCATGCTAGTAGGGATTGATCCAGTAAGGGAAAGAGAATTTTCCGCTATGCACGAAAGGCTTAGCAAAGGGGATTATTTAAAAGAAGATGACAAATCGGTGCTGCTAGGAGCAGGTCTGGCTGAATATTTAAAACTCGACCTTGGAGATACTTTGGTTCTTTTAGGCCAGGGATATCATGGCCAGAATGCAGCTGGCAAATACACGGTTAAAGGTCTAATAAAATATGGATCTCCGGAGTTAAGCAATCAATTGATAGTAATGCCGCTAAAAGAAGCACAGTGGTTTTATGGGGCTAAGGACCGTTGTACCAACCTAGTTTTATTAGTTGAAAACCCTAAAAAAGCTAAAGCCATAAGCCAAAAAATTGGTGAGACTATTTCCAACAAATATGAAGTAATGCATTGGGAGCAACTGAATCCGGAACTGAAACAGATGATAGAAACAGACCAAACGGAAGGTTATGTCTTTATGTTTATCCTATACCTCGTAATTGGCTTTGGAATTTTTGGAACTATGCTGATGATGATAGCGGAAAGGATGCATGAGTTTGGAGTTTTAATAGCCGTGGGTATGAAAAGAATAAAACTGGCAACTATTGTTTGGTTGGAGGTGGTAAGCATTTCCCTATTGGGTGCCATTCTAGGTATGATAGCAGCCTTTCCAGTATGCGGATATTTTTACTATAAGCCTATAGAATTTGGAGAGGAAATGGGGGAAATGTTTGAAGAATATGGGATGGAACCAGTATTACAAGCCTCCATTGATCCCGAAGTTTTTGCCCAACAGGCTATAATTGTAGCGATAATAGCGAGCTTAATTGCCATTTATCCTTTTTTTAGAATAATGAGGTTGAGCGCAATAAAAGCCATGAGAGCCTAATGATAATTGTAAATAAGATCAAACACAAATTGCAATAATGCTTCTAAAAATTGCCTGGAAAAATATTTGGAGAAATTCCACCCGAAGTTTGGTGGTAATAATTGCCGTTGCACTGGGCCTTTGGGCAGGTGTATTTGCTTCTGCATTTGTTAAGGGAATGATGAAAAAGAAAATCGAAAACGTCATCAAACTTGAGATGTCAGATTTTCAAATTCACCAGCTTCAATTTCGCGATGAGTTTTTACCTAAACTTTTTATCAGCAATGAAGATTCAATCCGAAAAAATATAAACCTAGAAAATGGAGTTGTTGCTAGCTCAGGAAGGATTATTTCCAATGCTATGATAGCTACTTCGAAAAAAAGCGGAGCCGCAAAAATAGTGGGGATAAATCCGGAAAATGAAGCGTTGGTAACCGGATTGGATGAACATCTTCTTGAAGGTAACTTTTTTAGCAAGTCCAAGAGAAACCCAATTTTGCTAAGTAAGGATTTGGCCGAAGATTATAAACTAAAGTTGAGGTCTAAAATAATCCTTACCCTTCAAGATTTAGAGGGTGAAATAATTAGCGTATCCTTTAGAGTTGTAGGGATCTACGAAACAGAAAACAGCCTTTTCGACAAGCTTAATTTGTTCGTAAAACAGGAGGATTTGAGAAGGGCAATGAATATCCCAGAAAACTCTGTTCATGAAATAGCGGTGGCATTAAATGATCATGATTTAGCAGAGCCTCTTGCGGAAAAGTACCAAAAAGAATATTCAAATCTAGAAGTTAAAGCCTGGCTAGATCTTGCTACAGGTATGCGTTTTATGGTTGAAGCCATGGATGTATATTTATTTTATATCGTGGGGATTATCCTTTTAGCCTTGCTTTTTAGCATTCTAAATACCATGCTAATGGCAGTACTGGAAAGGGTACGAGAGATAGGAATGTTGATGGCGGTAGGGATGACCAAATCCCAAATTTTCTCCATGATAATGCTGGAAACAGTAATGCTGGCATTAATAGGTGGACCTGTAGGATTATTGCTTTCCTATGCCTTTGTCAATTATTTTGGTGAACAAGGAATAAATTTAAGTGGGGCAGGATACGACCAAGCTGGATTTGCGCCAATGGTGCATCCCTATTTGGATGGTATAAGTTATTTACAAGTGGCAATAATGGTAATTGTAATGGCCATTGTTGCGGCAATTTACCCAGCTCGAAAAGCATTAAAACTAAGGCCTGTTGAGGCAATTCGAAAAATATGAGTAATCTAGTAATTGAAACCCAAAAGGTTTTTAAAACCTACGATGGTGTGGTGCCAGTTCACGCCGTAAAAGGCGTAGATCTTCAAATAAAAGATGATGAATTTACTGCTATCATAGGTCCTTCAGGATCTGGAAAAACTACCCTACTGAATATTATAGGTGGTTTGGATAGACCAAGCTCTGGTTCCGTAAAAATTAATGGAAAAGAATTAAACAATCTGAGCGAAAATGAATTAATCCAGTTTAGATTAAAGCATATTGGCTTTGTTTTTCAAAGTTATAATTTAATTCCTGTCCTTACAGCGAAAGAGAATACAGAATTCATAATGCTCTTGCAAAAGGTGGCAAAAAAAGAAAGAGATGAAAGGGTTTTAAAGCTTTTAGAGGAAGTAGGATTAAAAGATAAAATCAACAATAAACCTTCCCAGTTATCAGGGGGGCAGCAACAAAGGGTTGCCGTGGCAAGAGCCTTAGCCTCAAGGCCGGATTTTGTTTTGGCAGATGAACCTACAGCAAATTTAGATTCAAAAAGTACCACTACCTTATTAGATATTATGAGCAGATTAAATAAGGAAGAGGGAATAACCTTTATCTTTTCAACTCACGACCAAAGAGTAATTGACAGAGCAAGAAGGGTCATTACTTTGGAAGATGGACAAATCGTATCTGATGTTTATCAAAACCAATAAGATGAAATTTAGAGCCCTTGCTTTCTTCCTGCTCATGGCCCTCTATTCGCCCTTTTTAAATGCCCAGGATGTTGAAGAAGAAAAGAAAAAGGATAACTATAGTTTTAGAGGTTATATAAAGGATTTAAGGACCATAAGCTTTTTAGATCTAGACACTATCAGTGTGGACAACCTCTTTCATAATCGATTAAATTTCAAATATTATTTTTCTGATAAACTGAGCTTCGCCATTGAAAATAGAAACCGAATTTTTTATGGCGAAAGTGTAAAGGCAAATCCAAATTATGCGGATTTATTTTCTGGAGATAAAGGTTTAGTGGATTTGTCATTTGTGCCCTTAGACAAGGGTTCATTGGTGTTTCACTCTATTATTGATAGACTCTGGATAAATTATTCCCATGAAAAATTTGATTTAAGAATCGGAAGACAGAGGATTAATTGGGGTGTAAACCTGGTTTGGAATCCAAATGATATTTTTAATGCTTATAGTTTTGTAGACTTCGATTATGAAGAAAGACCAGGAAGCGATGCTTTGAGGTTTCAATTTTATCCAAATGACAATTCCACTTTAGAATATGTTTTTCAGGCTGGACAGGATTTTAACAATTTCAGCAATGCCCTTATGTATAAAACCAATAAATGGAATTATGATTTTCAATTTTTTACAGCCTATTTAAGTCGAGATTTGATTGCTGATGATTTTGTTTTTGGAGGTGCCTGGGCTGGAAATTTAAAAAATGCTGGCTTTAAAGGAGAACTGTCTTACTTTATCCCAATTAGCAATTTAACGAATAGTCCAAATAGCATTTTAAGCGCTAGTATTTCTGTGGATTATGCTTTTATAAACTCGCTTTATTTTAATGGTTCCTTTTTGTACAACACTGCTCCCATAGTAGATAATACCAGCGAAACGAATGGCCTTTTGGCATTTTATAGCACAGATTTATCGGCGAAAAACCTTATGCCTTCAGAGTATAGTTTGTTTCTTCAAAGTTCCTACTCCTTTTCACCAATTGTTTCAAGCAGCCTGTCTGCGATTTATGGTATTGACTTAGATTTACTATTTGTGAACCCCCTTATAGGAATTTCAATAGCCAATAATTGGGACTTAAGTTTGGTAGGCCAATTGGTATTCGCACCTACTGAAACTAGTAGTTTTTCCAATCAGGGGAATGGTCTTTTTATACGAACCAAATGGAGCTTTTAATTTAATCTTTTTATCTTCGAAGGACTAACACCCTGGTTCTATGTCGAAATATTTCCTACTCTCACTCTTTACCTTATCCATATTTTCAGTGCAGGCCAATCTATTAAAGGATGGCAGTTTTTCCAATATACAGGCTAGTTTCCAAACCAATTTAAATCTAAAGGCGAGCTGTGCATCTGGCCCGGCAACTTATTGCATTAGTGAGAGAGGATGGGGCTCTGATGATCTTTCAAGTCCTTCAGATTATTTGCTCAAGGTGGATGGCTTTTTGTATTCCAGCATTTCCAACATTATATGGTCTGAAACTATAGTTACATCTGCTGCTGGAGATTATGAATTTGAATTTTGGACGAGATTAAGAAGTAGTCAGCACCATATAAAATTGGAATTTAGGGTAAATGGCCTTTTGCTTGGGTTTTATGAATCTGATGGTGATGCTGCTTGGAAAAAAGGGCTTTTTAAATTTCATTTTGATGGTAGTTCTTCGAATTTAAAAATAGAATTAATACAGAATAAATTTGGTCATTTCACCGATTTCGATTTGGATGAAATGAGCCTAAAAACAAATTCTAGCTCTTCCGGAAACGGTACATCTAATGGCAATGGAAGTTCAGGAGTTTCTAGCCCTCCCTATGAAAATCCAGACTCGAACTCAGGAATATCCATAAGTTTCTATCCAAACCCTGTTGTGGACTATGCCACGGTAAAAGTAGACTCAGGCTATGGGAATTATTCTTTGCTAATTTTTTCCTTAGATGGTAAGTTAATTCGCGATTGGAATAATCTTGAACCTGGAGAATTCGAAATCTATCTCGGATATTTACCTAGATCTCATTATATTTTTAGAGTATATCAAAACAAGGAAATTTTAAAAAGTGGCAGGTTTTTAGTCTTTTAATGGCTTCGGGAATATAACCATTGAAGCCAGCGCTGATAAATAATATTACTGAGCTTCCAGCCTTTTTCTGTTTTGATGATCATTTGACTATCATTAAGATTCCTCAGTGCCCTTTCCACACTACTTGCTGCGCCTAATTTATGCCTTACTAGGAAATCAAAGGCATGTGGTTGTTCTACAACTTCTTCAAAAGCAATAGCTCTTAAAAGACTCCACTGCAATTTTGTAAATCGCCTTTTTACTTGCCCCAAAACTGGATGATAATCGTTCATTAGGCTTGTTTTTGCTCGAGTAAAATCACCATCATAACTAAGGCAATACTGAATTATCTCCAACAAAAAGATGGTGTTTCCTTGAGAGTAGTCATAAGCTTTTTGCTGCCAATCTAATGGCTCATTCCAGATCTTATGGATGGGAATGGCTAGTAGTTCAAAGGAGCTGATTTTTAGGTTTTTCAATTGTTCAGAACTGTTTCTGTTACTAACAAAAAGCAATTGACAATTGGAAGCTTTATTTAATAATTCAAAATGCTCAATAAGATAGGGGAGACCTTCTTCATCCTCCCATTCGTGAAGATCATCAAAAATGAAAAGGAAGTCTATTCCAATTTGGCCGAGCATCAGGGATAATTCGTGAAACCATGAATTTAGCTGAGAAAGACTTTCATACTGATAAATGGGATGAGATTCTAAATGTCTTCGAAGTTGATAATCGAGATTAGAATGCTGTTTGGCTACTTCTCTCATATCTCTAATTAATTCATTGAGATATTGTTGAGTAGAAATAATCCCTCTTAAAGATCTATAAAAACAAACCCTCCTTCCTTCTAGCTTGGCTTGTAGTTTTTTAATAAAATAGGTCTTTCCGATTCCAGTGGGACCGTAGAGGTTTAGATTCTCTCTAACCATAATTTTGTTGTAGAGAGTACTTAGCTCGCTTTGCCGGCTAAAAGAGAATTCCATGATAGAGAAGATTTTGCCTAGGGATTGGCGATACACTTTAACTCAATAGCAATAGGTGTAGGTAATGAATTTATGGCAATAGTAGTTCGGCAAGGTTTAGGTTGCATGTCCTTAAAATACTCGGCATAAATTTTATTGAATGTTTGGAAGTCTCTTTTCATATCTACTAGAAAAACCTGGATGTCAACCAATTTTTCCCAACTACTTCCATGCTCCTCTAAAATGGCTTTTACATTGGCAAAAACAGAATGCACTTGAGCTTCAAAATCAAAACTTAAAAAATTTCCATTGTGATCTAATTCCAATCCAGGAACTCCCGAATCATTGGCATCGCTACCTGCAATTCTCGGTCCTACTCCACTAAGAAATAATAGTCCACCAGCTTTTCTAGCTAGGGGATATAAACCTACAGGCTTGGGTGCTTTTGTACTCATATATTTTTAATTTTATTCGGTCTTCTTGGGAGAAGCTTCTTCTTTATTTTTTAATTCTATTTGATCTAATGCCAGATAAATAAGTTTATCACCCTTGGTAAATGAGGGTTCATCCCTCAATAAAAGCTCAATATTTCCATCGTCTTCTAGTCGGAATAGAGGAATAATTTTATCGAGATGTTTCTTTTTAATTTTTTCGAAACTCTCTTCATTTGGGCAATCTTCTACCAGTGGTTTTTGATGATTTCGAGTTACTTGAGCTAAGGAAAGGTAGTCTGCCCGGCCCATAAACAAGGAGTTTTTGGGAAGTTTAAAATCCTTGAGATCCATTTCATTTTTCCCAGGAAGCCGATAAACGTTTCCTTCTCCAAATTCATCTTCAAACCATTGGTTTGCTAGGGCATTTATTTCATTGTTTTGGGTTAGGGCAATAAGTTTACCCATATTGCTCAAATCTATTTCATCGAAAATTTTGTCGCCAAGGATATTGCCTTCAAAAACTTCAAATCTTTGCTTTTGGGCTTCTTTTACATTGGAAGAGGATACATCCACCAAAAAAACGGGAAATTTATATTCTCTAATAATGCTGGCAATATAACGTCCTACTTCATTTGCTCCAGCAATTAAAAAACCTCTAGGTTCTGCGCGTGTTACTTTCAAAACTTTTGCCAGGGCCTTAGCTGTGGATCCTTGCAATATTACAGACCCTACTATCACTAAAAAGGTAAGTGGTAAAATAAGCTCTGATTGTTTTGCCAAAACTGGGTCTTCGGAATTCATTAGCTGTAAGCTAAAAAGGGAGGCTACTGCTGCTGCCACAATTCCTTTTGGCCCTACCCAAGACATAAAGATTATTTCTCCAGCAGTGAACTTCTTGCCGAGGGTACTCAGCCAAATTGCCAAGGGACGGATTACAAAAATCACAATACCGAATATGGCAAAACTCTCCCATCCGAGCTTTAATATCTGCTCCATATTGATGCGGCTGGATAGAAGAATAAACAATACCGATATTAGAATAAGGGTGATATCCTCCTTAAAGGAGAGAATTTTTTTAAAGTCGTTAACTTTAATATTGGCTAATATTATTCCCATAAATGTTGCGGCCATCAATCCTGCTTCAGGCTGAATTACTTCTGCAAAAGTAAAGGCGAAGATTACTAGTCCAAGTGTAAAAACATTCCTTAGATATTCGGGAATCCTATTTTTTTGCAAAAGGTATTTTAGAAAATAGGCGGCAATAATTCCTACAAACACACCGGAGGAAACGGTTAAAAAGAATTCTACAAAGATTTCAGAAAGACCAGCCTCTCCATGTCCGTGCCCTCCAGATTGGATGAATTCATAAACCAATACGGCTATTAATGCGCCAAGAGGATCAATTAATATTCCTTCCCATTTAAGAATGGTGTTTACCCTTTCATTAGGTCTGGTGTTTCTTAATATCGGCATTACTACTGTGGGGCCTGAAACTATAATTAGGGCACCAAATAAAAAGGCCAGGCCATAATTTAGCCCGAGGAAATAATGAGCGGCAATTCCTCCACCAATTAGGGTAATGATAGGTCCGAAAATAAGCACATTTCGAATGGTTCCTGCACGGTATCTTATTTCAGATAATTTTAAGGTAAGACCTCCTTCAAAAAGAATTATACCTACCGAAATAGAAACAAAAGAAAATAGGAAGTCGCCAGAAAAAATGGCATCACCATCCAATAATTTATGGCCATCAGAGGTGATCAATGTGGAAAGTGGACCAACGGAAAGACCGATAATAATCAGAGGAAGTATGGCTGGAATTTTAATTTTCCATGCCAGCCATTGAGCTAAAACGCTGAGAACAAGTATGCTTGCTAATTCAACCATAAAAAACAATTTCGGCTTTAAGATACATTTTTTCGCGAAGGAAGAAAGAAGTCTTTTTGGTCAATTATCATCAAAATAATACTCTTAATATTGCAAGAAGGAAAAGGGTTAAGCACCTATCAAAAAACAGAGAATATGAAAGTTTACACCAAAAAAGGAGATACTGGAGAAACCTCTTTAATTGGAGGGACAAGGGTGAAAAAATCCAATATCAGGATTGATGCTTATGGAACGGTAGATGAGTTAAACAGTTTTATTGGGCTGATTAGAGACAGTTCTAAAGATAAGTTTAAGGATGTGGAGCTTGCAGGAATTCAGGATAAATTGTTTACCCTAGGTTCTGATTTGGCTACAGATAAGAGTAAATCCAAAATGGATAATCCAATATTAAAAGAGGAGGATGTATTGGCTTTGGAAAATTCCATGGACGAAATGGATAATGATCTTGAGCCATTGAAAAATTTTATTATTCCTGGTGGAGATTTATGTTCAAGTTTTTGCCATGTTGCTCGTTGTGTTTGCCGAAGAGCTGAGCGAATTGCTATAGAATTAAATGAAAAAGAGGAGCTAGATCCATTAATATTAAAATATTTGAACCGTTTAAGCGATTATCTGTTTATACTTGCCCGCGCTTATACGAATAAACACGGGGGTTCTGAAAGCCTTTGGAAAACAAGAAACTAGCAGCCCGAAAAAAAAAGGCAAATAGGCTTGTACGGGTGAAGTAAAAAATTATTTTTGCAAAAATTAATAACCCAGTTACTATGTATTGGACACTAGAATTAGCAAGTTATTTAAGTGATGCTCCTTGGCCAGCCACCAAAGATGAGCTTATTGACTATGCCATTCGTACAGGAGCTCCATTGGAGGTTGTAGAAAACTTACAAGCTATTGAGGATGATGAAGATGAAGCTTATGAAACCATCCAGGAGATATGGCCAGATTACCCCTCTGAGGAAGATTTTCTTTGGAATGAGGATGAATATTAAATCCAGTTTTTAATAAAATACAAACCCCGACAATTTTGTTGGGGTTTTTTGTTTTTATACCTCTAGGAAATTATTGAATTGCTTTTTGCTCTGCTATCCATTGCCTACTTTCTCCAAGATGCATGAGTATGGTGTTGTATAAAACATCACTTTTAAATGGCTTGGTAACATAATTATTAAAGCCGGAAGACATTACCCTGTCTTTTGTTTCCTGGAAAACATCGGCGGTTAGCGCCACGATAGGAATATTTTTTATGATTTCATCATCCAAAGCCCGAATCGCTGCTGTAGCTTCATAACCTGTCATCTCTGGCATTGATAAATCCATCAATATTAGCTCGTGTTCACCTGTTGCCGCTGCTTCAGCTGCCAATCGCCCATTACCCACAATTTTTAAGTCTACATTCCATAAACCTAAAATTTGTTTGATTAACATTTGATTTACGGCATTGTCCTCTGCAACTAATATTTTGGCACCTTTAAGATCTTTAATGGCAGATGGCTCAGGGAGAGCAGTGTTGGCATTATCAGTTTGCTCTTCGGCTAAATCAAAGTCCAATTCAAAATAAAATTCAGAACCTACCTTTGGTGTACTTTTTACTTTTATTTCGCCACCTAGCATTTCAATAAGTCTCTTTGTAATTGGCAGCCCAAGGCCGGTTCCACCAAAGAGGCGAGTGGTGTCTGTTTGTGCTTGGGTAAAACTTTCGAAAATACTACCCATTTTATCTTCAGGAATACCAATTCCAGTATCTGTAACGGAAAAGAAAAGTCTTGCCTTACCTTCAGATTTCGATGCTAATTTTATTCGGATAATGGCCTCACCATGGTCGGTGAATTTTATGGCATTATTTGTAAGATTGATAAATATTTGGTTGATTCTGTATGGATCTCCAATTAGGCTACTAGGTACATCACTATCAATTTCACCGGTTAATTTTATTCCTTTTTCCTCTGCTTTCATTTTAAGGGTAGAAAGCAAATTGTCTAGTACTTTTTGCGGTTTAAAATTAATTCTTTCCAATGTTACTTTTCCAGATTCAATTTTGGAGAAATCTAAAATATCATTGATAATTACCAAGAGGTTATCAGCAGAATATTTTATTAATTTAAGATTGTCAGTTCCTATTGGAGAAAGGTTTTGCTCCTTAAAAAGGATATCCGTAAACCCTAAGATAGCATTCATAGGTGTTCGGATTTCATGACTCATATTGGATAAGAAATCCGTTTTGGCATCAGCCGCTGCCTCTGCTTTTTGTTTAGCATCTACTAGTTCTGCTTGTACAATTTTTTGTTGGGTAATATCCTGTGAAGTACCTACGATGCTTACCAATTTTCCGTCATCATCTAAAACTGGCTGCACCCTATTTAGCAGCCACTTCATTCCATCTGGATGATTGATTTTACATTCAATTTCTTCAACATGTAAAGAAGTGGAAACCTTTTCGAAGGTAGATTTTACCAGCTCCTTATCCTCATCTTGTACTATTTCAAAAAACTTCTTTTTAGAAGGTGTATCCACGCCTTTTTTGGCACCAAAAAGTCGGAATGCATAGTCCGACCAATACTCATCACCACCATCAATATCATATTTCCAAGATCCTAAGTTGGCAATTTCCTGGGCTTCAGCAAGGTTTTTTGTGATTTGTCTGAGTTCTTCTTGTGCTGCAAATCGCTGGGTTCTTTCCCTGTGGAATGTTTCAACATTGGTAAGAATTCGGTGTAATTTTTCCTCGCCAATTTGGTCTTTAGTGAAATAATCAAAAGCTCCAGCCTTCATCATTTCCACAGCCAACTTTTCATTTCCTTGGGAAGTAATACTTACTATAGGAGTGGTAATATCCAATCCTTGAATTCTCTTGAGCATGGTCAGGCCATCGATCCCTTGTAGGCGATAATCTAGAAATATGCAATCGAACTCCTTCCTTTTTAATGTTTGTATGGCGTCGATAGCCCTTTCGAAACTCGTAAGTTTATAGATAAGACCAGTTTTTAGCAATGCCCTTTCGAAGGCCATCACATCGATTTTATCATCATCAACCAAGAGTATTCTAAATAACATATAGTATTAAAGTCTAATTTTTTTAATCTGGAAATTCACAGAGTTTCCAATAATTATTTAGAATTGATACCGCTTCAATAAATCGATCCATTGAAAGGGGCTTTAAAATATATCCTGCCACATTCAAATTATAAGCATCAATTTTATCACTTTCTTCATTTGAAGTGGTCATCACAAAAACCGAAATATTTTTAAACTCTTCATTTTTTCGGATCACCTCCAAAAACTCAATCCCTCCCATTTTGGGCATATTAAGGTCCAAAAGTATTATTTTGGGATTGGCCATGGTATTGTCCTCTAATATTTTTAGAGCTTCAATTCCATTATTTGCTACAAAAAGAGGGTTGGAAACATTGCCTTTTTTAAAGGCGCGTTTTACATTCATTACGTCAACCTCATCGTCCTCAACCAATAAAATGTTTACTAATTTTTCCACTTGTCAAATTATTAAGCTTGCAAAAATATGTTTTCAAAACTAGCCAAATGTCTTTTATAAAAGGAATTTTAAAGCTTTGGCCATTGGATAATGAATTTTGTTCCTTCTCCTAAATCCGATTCTATGCGAATCTCAGCGTTTTGATCTTCAATAATTTTTTTAACAATAGCCAGTCCTACCCCAGTGCTTTCATAGGTATCTCGCGATTGTAAAGTTTGAAAAATAACAAAAACTTTTTCATGATATTGAGGATCAATTCCTGGGCCATTATCCTCCACAGTGAATTCATAATACCTTCCTAAATCCTTCCAAGCAACAATTATTTGAGGTTCTGGATTATCATTGTATTTAATGGCATTGCTAATAAGATTGCTAAATATTTGTTCTATGGCAATAGGCTCAGAAAAAACATCAGGGAAGTCCTTGTCTAATTTCAGGTTAATATTTTTAGGAATTTCCAAATCGGCAATAATCTCTTCTATCACCTTTTGGCTTTCTACCATCCTTTTTTCAGATTTTGATCGTCCAGCTCTTGAGTATTGAAGAATACCATTTATCAAATTCTCCATTCTTTTTACTCTCCCTCTCAGCAATTGCATTTGCTCCTTATTTTCGGGGTTCATTATTTCTTCAAGATCTTCTTCTATCCATTCTGATAAATTATTGATCGCTCGAAGTGGAGCTTTTAAATCATGGGAAACGATATAAGCAAATTTATCTAGCTCAGAATTTATCCTTTCTAAATCAAAAGCATATTTTTCCAATTGTTGTTCAGATTCTTTTCGGCTAGTAATATCCTGATGGGTTCCTATTATTCTTTTTGGACTGCCATCTTTTAAATAACTTAAAGCTTTACCATTTGCTAAAATCCACCGATACCCCCCTTCTTTGGATTTCATCCTAAACTCAGCAATATAATTGTCTACCTCACTACCTAAGTATTTTCCAATGGCTAGCCTTGCATTTTCTTTGTCATCAGGATGCAAAAGGTTTTCCCAGCTCGTAAAACTGTTTTTTATTTCATCTGGTTTATATCCAAGCATGGATTTCCATACATCTGAAAAATGAACTTGGTTTTCCTGAATATCCCAATCCCATAGCCCATATTGATTGCCTTCCAATGCAAATTTGAGGGTTTGTCGAGCTTCCTCTAATTTTACTTCATCCTCCTTTTTAGAGCTAATATCAAGTTCAATGGCAATAAAACCTTCAATTTCATTTTCTTCATTTACCATTGGAGTTATGGAAATAGAAAGCCAATAGCCCCTTCCGTCTTTGGAATAATTATAGACCTCTCCATTAAAAGACTTTTGTTGGAGAACTGCCTCTCGCATGGCCTTTTTTGTTTCGGGATTGGTTTCCGGACCTTGCAGAAAACTTCCAGGTGTTTTTCCAATTACCTCTTCTAGGCTATAAGCAGTAAGTTTGGAAAAGGCATCGTTTACCCAAGTGATTTTTCCTTCAACATCTGTTACCACAACAATATTGTCCGTTTTCCGAGCCACTAATGCCAATTTGTTAAGCTCTTGTTGGGCTTCAAAACGATCCGTAATATCGTTTAATGTTCCGCTATAGCCTGTAACATTTCCATCTTTGTCCCTATCTAAACTTAGGAAAGCTTCGGCCCATTTTAGCTCAGCAGATTTGGTGATATACCTGGCTGTATATCGATTGGATTCCGAATTTCCCTTTAAAATTTCAAGTACCTGTTTAGCACTTTCTTCCCTATCTTCGGGGTGGATATGGGTTAGAAAACTTGTGCCGAGGCTATCTTCAACTTTATAACCAGTAATCATTTCCCAGGCGGAATTTAAATAGGTCCAGTTGCCATTTAAATCAGTTTGAAAAATAATTTCCTGAACACTATTTACTATGGATTCTATTCGGCTATTTAGCTCTTCTGCTTCTGCTGTTTTTCGAGCAATATTTTTTCTCAACTCCTCATTTACTCTAAAAAGTTCCTGGGAGCTTAGTTCAAGTGTGAGTTCAAGTTTATCCATATCCTCATTAAAGCCTTGGTAAGCTTCATTGATAGATAGTATAAATTCCTCGATTTTTGTGATATCGAAATCCTCTGGTAGATGTTTTTTTATCTGCCTTCGGAGTAGTCTATGAAGGTTTTGCATTATTCAGCAAAGGTGGTTATGGTCATGGTTTGGTTATGAAGCTCGCATTTTGAGTTTTGGATGAATGGGGCAATTTCTCCATAGGAGTAAAAGCCGCAGATAGAAACATCATCACCCACTACTTCTTGAACGGCCTCCACCTCTTCTTCTACTAACTGTTTTAAAACTAATTTCCGCCCTACACAACTAATTAAAATCGCCAATTCTGGACGATGATCCGAATCTGTACTTACTTTAGCTGCGCCTTCAGCACCATTAATCAAGCGGTCTACATTTGCTTTCATTAATTTAACATAGGCCCCCTCAGGAATATCTCCTGCGAAAGTGAGACTTTGCTCCTTTTCGTCAATAGCCAAAATTGTACGTACTACAGGAGAGTCGTTTTCGCTGAGCCGCATACTCAAAGGAAAAAGCAGTCCGGATGAAGGAAGTTCCTTGGCCTGATCCCCTAAAAATGATTTATATAATTCCAAAGCGGGTTTATGGTCAATTTCGTAAAGAACATTTGATTTAGATTTGGTAACAATTCTTTCAAGTCCAAAGGTGTCCCAACCTCCTAGAGAACCATATCCTACCTTTAAATCTTCACCATAAAAACCAATTCCAACAACAATTTTATCGGAAACTTTACCAGAAGGGGCAATAACGAAGGTTTTCTTAAAATCCGGTCCATCTCCAGCTAAGCCTCCAGTAATAGCTATGTCTTCTGGAAGATCTTTTCTCATTCCGCTAACCAATTGACTACCATTGATATTTAAGCCATCACTGAGAATAAAAATATGCCTCAAGCCAAGTTTGGTGAATTTATCTACCAGTTCCTTACCACCTTTCTCGCTATCGTCTGGTGAATCGAGCTTTATTTCATGGATAGCCAAACTTGTTTTCTCAAATTTTACCGCAGTAGCCACCAATGAATCATCATAAACATTAATACCTCCAATTTCGCCAGAGGTGGAACATCCAGTTATAAAACTGTTGGGAAATTTTGTTTTTAAATCTGCAAGTGCAAGCTGTCCTTCTATCACTTTGGATCCTGCAAACACCAGAATTAAATCCGGTTCAAAATCAATTTCTATGGCTTTGTTTTCACCCTTTTTAATAATTATTTGTGCGGTTTTCATTTCTATAAATTTTAAAGCAACAAAGTACAATTTCCACGAAAAACTGAAACATTGTAAATTGAATTTATTGAACATTAACCATGAATAAGTTAAAATTCACTTGGTGTCTTGTTGGTTAAATTGATTTTTGGATTAAAAAGTAGCCATTTCGTCATTTAATTAATAAAGGCACAATTTTATGGGGCTGGAATAGAGTTGAAATATGCCTAACTTTGCAGGCTTCAAAAATGAATAGACAGAATACCCTATAAAAATATGTTTGCGAACCTATTACAAAAGATTATTGGCGATAAAAGTGGCCGTGATATAAAACAGATCTCTCCTTATGTTGATAAAGTAAAAACTGCTTTTGAACAACTCCAGGGGATAAGTCATGATGAACTTAGGAATAAAACCACAGAGTTTAGACAAAGAATAGCTGACAACATTGCGGATCAAACAAAAGAAATTGAGGAATTGAAAGCCTCTATGGATTCGGTTGTAAATATTGAAGAAAAAGAAGCGAATTACGAAAGGATAGACGCTCTTGAAAAGGAATCTTATGAAAAAACGGAAGAGCTATTATTAGAAATTCTTCCAGAAGCCTTTGCCGTTATTAAAGAAACTGCTCGACGTTTTACTGAAAATGACAGCCTTGAAGTTGTAGCTAATGATTTTGATCGAAGCCTAAATGGAAAATTAGATGCCGTTGAAGTAAAGGGAGAAAAGGCTATTTGGAAATCTAGTTGGACCGCCGCCGGAGCAGAAATAAAATGGGAAATGGTCCACTATGATGTTCAGTTGATTGGTGGAACAGTTTTACATAAAGGAAATATTGCCGAAATGGCAACGGGTGAAGGAAAAACTTTGGTAGCCACCCTTCCTGTATATTTAAATGCATTACCGGGAAAAGGGGTTCACTTGGTAACCGTGAACAATTATTTGGCACAAAGGGATGCTGAATGGATGGGACCAATTTTCCAATTTCATGGATTGAGCATTGATTGTATAGACAAACATCAACCTAATTCTGAGGAAAGGAGACAAGCCTATTTAGCGGATATCACCTATGGAACCAATAATGAGTTTGGTTTCGACTACCTCAGGGATAATATGGCTCATAATCCAGAGGATTTGGTACAGCGCAAGCATAATTATGCGATTGTTGATGAGGTGGATTCTGTTTTAATTGATGATGCACGTACTCCCCTAATTATTTCAGGACCCACTCCAAAAGGGGATCTTCATGAATTCAATGAATTAAAACCTCATGTTAGCAAATTAGTTGAAGCTCAAAAGGTTTTGGTGGCTAGAGAACTAAAAGAAGCCAAAGAATTAATAGCTGCTGGTGACAGCAAAATGGGTGGTGAAAAATTGCTTAGGGCCCATAGAGGCTTGCCAAAAACTAAGGCGATCATTAAATTTTTGAGCGAAGATGGAATGCGTACTCTCCTCCAAAAAACGGAGAATAGATTCATGCAAGAGCAATCTAAGGATATGCATATTGTGGATGACGAATTGTATTTCACCATTGATGAAAAGCAA
>CAXBKQ010000012.1:0-124565 GCA_963976435.1 uncultured Cryomorphaceae bacterium
TTGAACCGCCGTATACGAGACCCGTACGTACGGTGGTGTGAGAGGCGCACTCCGTGGAGCCGTCTACTCGATTAGGCACAG
The DNA here is from genome assembly GCA_963976435.1 of uncultured Cryomorphaceae bacterium. GTDB lineage: Bacteria > Bacteroidota > Bacteroidia > Flavobacteriales > Schleiferiaceae > CAKZNE01. The sequence continues at coordinate 82 of CAXBKQ010000012.1, forward strand.
TTTTTTATTTTACACACTTAATTGGAGTTCTATTTCAGGCATTTGGTCATATGTTTTACCGTTTAAAGTCCTACCATTCTTTTTCTTGTTTTTACCACCCCAATGCTTAAAGAAAAACGCAACTTCATTTTTTTCACATTGTTCTTGTATGTCGATTACCCAATCTGCTTTCATCGGCCTTGGATTGTGTCCACTTTCTCCGCCAACGATTACCCAATCTATGTTATCAAGATTCATATCTGGAAGCGGTCCAATTAAGGGTTCTAGTGATAAAAACTTTGTTCTTGCGTTAGTTTCTCTCAATTGGTCAATTCTTTTAGTTACTCGCTTATCTTCGACCGATACGCCCATCCAAATATTATGACTCCATTTGAGTTCTTTATCAAGTTCTAAAAGTCTATCGGCTCTTTTTGTGAGAACTTGAAAAACATGTTGAGGATTGTCTCGCATTACCTTGAAGACTTTTTGAATGAAATCTAGCGGAACATCTTCATGGAAAAGGTCGCTCATTGAATTGACGAATACGATTTTTGACTTCTTCCATGTGTATGGCACAGATAAAGCACTTTCATGTGTTCGCACTTGAAAATTGTCTTTATATTTCTCTACGCCCATTGCTTGTAGTCTCATTGACATAATTTCTGCGTAACAGAATTTACATCCTTGAGATATTTTAGTACAACCCGTTGTGGGGTTCCATGTCATTTCTGTCCATTCTATACTTGATTGTGCCATTTATAGTATTTCTATTTGTTTTGGTGTACGACTTTTCTTCCAAACAGTTGAGCATTTAAATGAAGGATGAGATACCTTGATTAATTTTTCATCTTTCATTTTTTTAATCACAGGTATAACATGTCTAGCAATAAATCCATTATTTATTGCATATAAAAATACATCAATATCAGATTGCAGAGTTCCATCAAAAATATGAGACTTTAATCTGTCTTCAAATTTTGAAAGTTTAGTCTGTTTATTGTCTTCTTCAAAAAGTGAAGGCTGAATTTGTATGCTTTGGTCACCCTGTATATCAAAGTTGGCTTCCCCTGTAATGCCATCAAGATCCCAACAAATTTCAAGGAATTTTTCTAATCCTAATGGATGACCGCTCCCAAAAATCAAACCGTATATATTAGTGCCTTTTCGGATCGAAAAAGGTGCTAACCCGTAAGAATGATTTTCTGGAATTAAATCAGAATACTTTACATGAACCAATCTGTGAATGTCATAAAATGGCGCATCCTGTATTTGTTGAGAATCCATTCCAATGATATCAATTACGTTGGGATCATTAGGGAATCTATTGAATGTTGATGATGAGATAAAAAACATCAAGTCAGTTACTGGAAGTTCGATAAGCGTTTTGAATCTTTCTTTATTTACGTATTTAATACCGAATTGATCTAAAAACATCAAGTTGGCGGCCTTCTTAGTCTTTGGCAGAAGTTTAGGAAACAAATCAACGAAATCTTCATTATAGAAGTGTATGTTGATGTTTTCTTTATCGTATTCTAAATCATTGATATTTGCATCAAGTTGCTCAAGAAATTGTTTATTCTGATCATTGAAAAACAAATTAATTTGAACATCAGTCGACTTAACAAGGTCTTCATACTCCTTAAGGACTTCCAATGCAATTATTGGACTTCCCGCAGTGCCTTCTGAATCTCTACCCGTACCACAGAATAAGTCAAACAGGTTCACTACTTGAACGAAAGGCTTATGGGCAGCTATAAAAACGGGAAACCACTTCTTAAGATACGCTCGATAAAGCTCAAGCTTCACGTTTGTATCTTCGGTAAATGGACGATTAAAGAATTCTTTACTCATATTTTAAAATGTGCCTTTTAATTGTGCCTAACATGCGTATATACACCACAGTGGTATATATATGCACTTTGGGTTCACTACAAATCTATTGAAAAAAGAAGGCGAAAATCACCTTGATTGATTTCGAGTCCAATAACATATAATTTTCTCAAATAATTTTTGTTCAAAATTGCGAGCTTATATATCTTTCAATCATTTACTGTAAGTGTCTGGTAACAAGGTAGAAAGAGGGTTTTTTTTGATTTTTCTTTATTCTTTGGGTACGTACGAACAATAGGGTGATTTAACCAAATATGTCCCTTCTCTTTATTGAGGTAGTTTAGAACAAATTAAAATCCTAAACAAATCAAAACGTAGATTTAAACGTATAAATAAGGTTTTTCTAAATCTTATCATTTAGCTCTAATAGCTCTAATGGGCTTTACTCATATTTCAATAAAATAATACCAACTGTTTCCTATATCAAGACCAATTTAAGGTCTGGTTTTTCTAGTCGGTTTGGGACCGACTTTTTTTAAAATCAATATTGAAACCACTGTCAAGCTCAATTTCTTTGAATAAAACTGTTCTTGTCTTTGATGGGCTTAGCTGTCCAGTTCTTTTTTACATATTTATTTAAGGGCCAGGGGAGGCTGTCTAGCGCAATTGCTTTTCTTGGATTTTCTGCTAGATAAATAATCATTTCACTATCCTCATCTTCCAGTCTTCTTAGGCCTGTAGATTTAAAAGAAAATTCATGTCTTTTTTCCTCTTCGTCAAAAAATTCGAAATTATATTTATATCTCTCCTGAGATTCGTTGTCTACACTGGAAACCCGGATTTTTTGAATGAGGCGAGCTTCAGAAATTTGTCCTTTTTTAAGGATTTTAATTGTCCTATGTTTTTGAAAGGCATTGATTATCACCATTATTAAAAAGCCAAAAAGTAGGAAAAGCGGATAGGGATTATCCCAATAGCTATCATGTTGATCGGAATCAGAATAAAGGTAAAATGAAATTAAAAATAGCAATGGTACCAAGAGGAAGGACCAGCCTCCTAGGTATATGAAAATTAGGTGATGTGTTTTTAATCGGCGATGACGACTTTGCAATGGCTTGCTTTTTGGGTTTAAAACCGAAAATTAAGGATTTAAAATCAGGCTTTTTACTTTTTCCATAGCTAGATCCTTTTCTTCAACCAAATCTTCGAAACTATAGCTAATGGTATAGTCTGGAATAATGCCTCGGTCTTTTGTGCTTTGAATGTTGGAAGCCGGAAATAGGGTGGCATACCTAGGGATTCCTATTTTTAGTTTGGAATTTTCTAAGACAATATATTCCTTGGACCCAGCAACGAAACCCTCATATCTACCGGCAGCTTCTTCCCCAATTATTTTAGCTCCTGCATACTCTCTCAGGTATCTTGCTAAGCTCGCTCCTGCAGAAAAGGTTTGTCCGTCTACAAGAACAAAAATCTTCCCGCTAAAGGCGAATTCAGATTTTTCGGGTAGTTCAAATTCTTTTGTTTTTCCCTTCCAGGAAAGGCTGGATCTATAAACTATAGAGCTATCGGTTTTGAGGATAAAGGGTAAAATATCTTCAGACATTTCAATTCTACCGCCATTATTTCCTCTTAGATCAATAATTAGATTTTTGCAGTTTTTCTGTGCTAATTCCTCAAAAATTTCTTTGTAAAACTTTTTAGACTTTACTTTTTCCTTTTTCAGCAGACCTCTATTAAAGGTTTTTAGTTTTAAAAGGGCCGTATTCTCTTCTATAGTAAAATAATAAACCGAGTTGCCTAGTTCCTTAGGTGGGTCATTATTTATTCCATATTGAATTTTATAATTTTTGACCATTTCAGATTTTTTAAGAGCCTTGAGTTTGGTTTTTGCTCTATTTCCATCCGAAGGAATAAAATATTCTATATCAAAAACTTTACTTTGATCGATATACAAATAGTACATCCATGCGAAGCCCGCATTTAGCTGATGATTTATACTGGTTTTTATATTTCCATCTCTACACAAATAGGATTCAAACTCCTTTAAAATATCTTTGCTGCTCTGGCCATTGATAGACAAAATTTGATCGCCGTCATTTAACTCTTGCTCTTCGCTATAGACCTTCCAAATAAAAATTTCATTATCAATTATTTTTAGCAAAAAGGGGAGGTATAGATATCGATCTTGGTTAAATCCACTGTGTACAGTATCCTTCCAATTTCCCACGCTCATATGGCCTTCCTTTGCCTGAGCTGCAATTCTGGCCATTATTTGAAAATGTTCTAGGGCCGTATAATCACCATTTACTTCAGATCTAATTTTCTGAACTATAGAATCGAAATGAGGATTGAATTGATCTAAAGCTGGATTGTATTGTTGGATTTGGCTCGATAAAAAATCAAGGTCTTCAATAACTTGCTGACTACTGTAGGTTTGCGCGCTGCTTAGGTTAATAATTATGCTGAAAAAAAGAGAAAACAAGGTTCTACTGAACATCACTTTAGGCATTTTGTCAAATTAAATTATTCATTTAAGCGTAGGAGCTAATGGGCGAAAATTAGCATTTAATTTTACTTAGCAACACAAATTTTGATTTAAGTTCAAAAATGCCCTTTTATCGACATTGATTTCAAAAAACTAGATTCTACTTTGATAGGTAAACAGTTGGTGATATCTACCTTTTGAAGCGATGAGTTCGTCATGAGTTCCCCTTTCGGCAATTTCACCTTCTTCAATCACCAATATTTGATCGGCTTGTCTAATGGTACTGAGTCTGTGGGCAATCACAAATGTGGTTCTGTTTTTCATTAGCATATCCAAACTTTTCTGAATAAAAGCCTCACTTTCAGTATCTAAATTGGAAGTTGCTTCATCCAGGAGGATAATTTTAGGATTGGCTAATAAGGCACGAGCGATGGACACTCTCTGTCTTTGTCCACCCGATAATTTAACCCCCCTTTCGCCGATAATAGTGTCTAATCCATCTTCAAACTTATCTGCGAATTCATCCACATAAGCACCTTTAACAGCAGCCATTAGTTCTTCCTCGCTAGACATGGGCCTTGGGAATAAAATATTCTCTCTGATACTGCCTTCAAAAAGGAAATCATCTTGCAGAACTACGGCTAAATTTTTACGGTAGCTGGATAGATTTACCTGGGTAATATCCTTACCATCAATGGTTATCAGTCCTGATTTTGGATTTAAAAAAGTGGCTGCTAATCCGGCAATTGTACTTTTCCCACTTCCTGAAGAACCTACAAGAGCAGTTACTGAACCTGCTGGAGCCTCAAAGTCAATATTTTTTAATACCTCATTATTTTCTTCGTAGCTAAAAGAAACATCATTGAATTTTATGTTGCCTTTTAGTTCTTGGAGATTTATAGGTCTGTCTTCAGAAATATCTTCTGGCTCCATATTCATTATTTCCTGGGTTCTATCCAAACCCGCTAGAGCCTCAGTTAGCTGACTTCCAATATTGCTCATTTGAACAATTGGGGCTACCATAAAACTTAGGTAAAGGGTGAAGGCTAAAAAATCACCTTGTGTCATAGTTTCATTTACCATATAATATCCACCAATAGCCATTATTCCTGCGGAGGAGATTCCTAGTAAAAGGGTGGAGGAGCTTGTAATTAATGCGGTGGAGGTAAGGCTCTTTTTTACATTTTTAAATAATTTTTCCGCCCCTTCTTCAAAGATTTTATTCTCTTGTTCTTCAGAATTAAAACCTTTTATTACTCTAACGCCATTTAAGGTTTCGGTAAGGCGGCCTGTTACTTCGGCGTTTATTTTTCCTCTTACCCTAAAAATGGGTCGGATATATCCAAATGCCTTTAATGCGATTACAGCGAATACCGCTACGGGTACGAGTACAAATAAGGTCATCCAGGCATTTATTTTTATCAGGAGGAAGAGAGATGCCAATGCTGTTATGGTTCCTCCAAAAAGTTGAACAAGACCTGTGCCTATGAGGTTTCTTACACCTTCTACATCGGTCATAATTCTAGATACTAGAGCTCCAGATTTGGTATTGTCGAAAAAGCTAATGGGTAGGGAAAGCACCTTTTTTTGTACCTGTACTCTTAATTGAGATATTAAGTATTGGGCCTCAACGCTTAGTAGACGGGTGAGAAGGAAGGAGCCGATAGACTGAACCACAATGGCAGATATGACGACTATTACTATAGTTTGTAATAATCCTAAATCTTGATTAGGAACAACTTCATCTAATAAAGTTTTACTGGTATAGGGTATGATTAAACTTGCTGCTCTGCTTAGAATTATCAATAATAAGCCTAAGAAAAGCATACGCCTTCTTGGCCACATTATATTTTTAAAGGCCCATTTTAGGCTTACATTTTTTTCTGACATTCCATGGCTTGAACTATAATCGCTCCATTATTAAAATTATGTCATTAAGTCAGAACCCAGAAAGCATCCCATCTCTTATTCCCTCCCTAAACCCACTTCGAATGCTTTTAGGATAGTGAATGAATTATAAGTCAATACACAAGCAAAATGCATTTAACGACTGATATTTCACACAAATTTAATTTGTATATTTGTATGAATTAAAGCGCATTAATAGTAATATTAAATACTAATGAGTGATAAATCATACCATAAAATAGCTTTTTTATCAGATAAGGCACTTTTAAGCAAGATTGGGGAATTTGTAAAGCACCATCGGTTGCAACAGAATAGATCTCAATCTGATGTAGCTAAATCAGCATCTCTAAGCAGATCTACATTGAGTCTGTTAGAAAGAGGTGAAAAGATAAATCTCAGTAGTTTATTACAGGTTCTCAGGGTATTGGATTTACTACATATCATGGAAATTTTTGAGATAGAGGAAGAAATCAGTCCGATTGAATATGCCAAGATTCAGAAAAAGAAAAGGCAACGCTCTCGCCATTCTGGGAATGAGGATGATACTAAGGAGGATTTGGGATGGTAGACCTGGCGACAGTAAAAATTTGGAACAAAAGACTTGGTGTGGTGGTCTGGAATGAAAAGAAGCAATTTGCTAGTTTCCAGTATGAACCTAGTTTTCTGACTCATAAAATAGATTTATCGCCAATAAAAATGCCAATTGCACAAGGGGATAGGGTATATTCTTTTCCAGAATTAAAAATGGAGAGAAATGAGGAAATCTCTACCTTTAAAGGTTTACCAGGACTATTAGCAGATTCACTTCCGGATAGATATGGAAATCAACTTATAAATTTATGGCTGGCTAAAAATTCCAGACCACCCAACAGTATGAACCCCGTGGAGCAATTGTGTTTTATAGGTTCTAGAGCAATTGGGGCTTTGGAGTTTGAGCCCAGTAGTTTTAAAAAGAATAGGGATGCCTTTGATATAGAGCTCAGTAGTTTGGTGGATATTGCTCAAAAGATGCTTTCTACACGGAAAGATTTTACCACCAATATAAAATCCAATGAAAAGCGCGCCATGGGTGAGATTTTAAAAATTGGTACATCAGCAGGTGGAGCAAGACCTAAGGCTTTAATAGCCTATAATTTAGATACTGGAGAGGTTCGCTCCGGGCAAACCAATACTCCAAAGGGATTTGAGCAGTATTTACTCAAATTAGATGGGGTGAGTGATGCACAATTTGGAAGCAGTAAAGGATTTGGAAGAGTAGAATATGCCTATTATTTGATGGCTAGAGATTGCGGAATAGATATAATGGATAGCTATTTAATCGAAGAAAAAGATAGAGCTCATTTTTTGACTAAAAGATTTGATAGAGAAGGCGAAAATACTAGGCATCACATCCAAAGCTTTTGTGGTCTGCAGCATTATGATTACAACCAACTCTATTCCTACAGCTATGAGCAATTATTCCAAACCATGCGAGTTTTGCGTTTGAGCTATCCCGAAGCAGAACAGATGTTTAGACGAATGGTTTTTAATGTTTTAGCCACAAATTTTGACGATCATAGTAAGAACTTTTCTTTTAGATTAAAACAAGGTGGAAAATGGGAATTAGCACCCGCCTATGATTTGTGTTATTCCTATGCTCCAAACAATATTTGGGTGAACCAACACAGCCTGAGTATTAATGGAAAACACAAGGAAATCAGCAAAGATGATTTAATGAGTATAGCCCGTGAAAACTCCATAAAAAAAGGGGAAAGAATAATTTATGAAATTCAGGATATTGTAAAGAATTGGGCGGATTATGCCGCAGAGGTGAAGGTGAAGGCAGAATTAAATCGTGAAATAAGGGAAAATATTTATGCCTTTAAATTTCAATAAACGAAAGAGCTAGGAACTCATTTCTAAAAGCTTCCAAATGGTTTTAAAATTACGGGTAGTAGCGGCAACCTTAAGCTTTTTTTCAAATATAGTATTGCTGATTTTGGAATTTCCAGCACCATTAGGACAGTAGAAATAGAGGTTTTTACCTTTTAGTTCAATTTGATCTGGTGAAAAATCTAATTTTTCGAAAGCTTCAATATTTTCGGCTAGTGGATATTCCTTCAAAAAGGCTATAAATACCTTGTTTCCAGCTTCTTTACTGTGTTCAGAATAAGGGTTTCCCCTTTCTGCTTCTTCTAAATACTCTCTGTTAAAAACCACTATCGGGACATCAAAACCATACTTTTCCTGGATTTTGGCCTGAATCAAAATTTCGAGTTTTGAACTATCCTTTTCATGGGATTCAAATAAAATATTTCCACTTTGGATATAGGTCGCCAGATTTTGAAAATTAAGCTCAGCAAGATGATCCCTTAATTCGGCCATTTTAATTATTTTCTGACCACTGACATTAATTCCTCGAAGAAGGGCTATATATTTCATAATGATCCCAATAAATTAAGCACTTTTAGAAATATCAACTTCCTTTATTTTTTTTCTCAACCATTCCAAGGCAGATTCTTCATCATTGAAAATTTTAATAGGCCTTTTGCTGGTCATAAGACTTAACAAAAACTTCCCTACCATTACTTTTATAAAAGTATTTCCTACAAGGGCAACGGGCACCTGTGGCGAGTTTTTCCCATAATATATGGTCGCCTCGGCATTTACATAATAGGGAGGGAGGTGAAAAAGTGCCCCTTTCAATTTATCTCTTGCCTCTTTCTTTAAACTATCCAGATTTTCCTTAGCAATTTCCAAGGTTTCAGGCCCCTTAAAGTCAGGCATAGGATGAACAATGATGATTCCTTCCTCATTTAGTTCAGTTTGCATGGCTCTAGTGTTCCACTTCATCGGGAATATTAATTTGATAGGCTTGCAAATGTAGAAATTCGCTAAAACTTAATGGGCATTAATTTACTTAATACCTTATAACTCAAGTATTCGGAATATTGGTTTTTAGAGCTTCAATTTTCCTTTGACCATAAGTGGCTATAAATCAAATTTTTAGAAAGCTGACTAGAACTTGGCTTTGTTTTTATTTCAGCGCAGTAATGATTTTTTTTTCTGTTAATTTTTCATTTAAACCATAGAATTTGACTTTTTCAAAACACCTTGAAAATTGGCCAGAAGTTCTTTCCAATTCATGATGATAAGGATCAAAGAGCTAATGAAAACAGCAAGAGCCATGGCAAATAATCCTCCACCATCATTATTCACTTCAATTCCCAATACAAAGAGGTGGAAAAATACTGCCCCAGAGATTATTCCAAAACTTAATAAGGCTCCAAATGAGGTGGTTTTAGGATAGAGCAATAATAGGCCAGCAATTAATTCTAATATTCCAATGCCAATTCTGCCCCAAGGTTCCATTCCTAATTCTGTAAATAGCTGAACGCTATCAGGATGAGCACTGAACTTAAAATAAAGGGTTTGTAATAATATTAGCGCTGCTAGTATGGCTAATATTCTATTGAAAATTCTTTTAAACTTGTTCATAGGGCTTTGGTTTGTGTGAATAAAAACCAAATCTAAGGGCAAGTAGAAAAAGAAAAAATCAGCTAGACGACACTGTCACTAGAACGACAAATGACGCTTCTATGATGTTTCTAAGGAATCCATTTAATATCCTTAAAATCTGGTTTGCGCTTTTCTAGAAAGGCATTCCTTCCTTCTTTCGCTTCATCCGTCATATAGGCTAATCGTGTTGCTTCACCAGCAAAAACTTGTTGTCCAACCATCCCATCATCGGTTAGGTTGAAGGCGAATTTCAACATTTTAATGGAAGTAGGAGACTTCTCCAAAATTTCTAAAGCCCAGTCATAAGCAGTATCTTCTAGCTCCTCATGTGGTATTACAGCATTTACCATTCCCATATCAAAAGCTTCTTGTGCAGAATAATTTCTTCCTAAAAAGAAAATTTCCCTGGCTCTTTTTTGACCTACCATTTTTGCTAAATAGGCAGATCCATAACCACCATCAAAACTAGTTACATCCGCATCTGTTTGTTTAAAAATGGCATGTTCTTTACTCGCTAAACTCAAATCGCAAACTACGTGTAGACTATGTCCGCCACCAACAGCCCAACCGGGAACTACGGCAATTACAACCTTTGGCATAAAGCGTATTAAGCGTTGAACTTCTAAAATATTTAATCTGGGCATACCCGCTTCATCCACATAACCTTGATGACCTCTGGCATTTTGATCGCCACCTGAGCAGAAAGAGTAAATTCCATCTTTAGTTGAAGGGCCTTCTGCAGAAAATAGAACCACTCCAATAGAAACATCTTCTCGAGCATCTAAAAAAGCTTCAAACAATTCACCTACAGTTTTTGGTCTGAAAGCATTCCTTACATTAGGTCTGTTAAATGCAATTCTTGCAACCCCACCACATTTTTTATAGGTGATATCCTCGTATTCCTTTACCGTTTTCCAATCTGCTTTAGCCATAATTCGTAGTTTGATGCGAAAATATTCATTTTAGGAAAAGTATTTCCATCAAATGAAAATATATTGAACTTGGATTTCTTAACTCTCTAATTTCCCTCCGATATTTCTTGAAGATCAAGGACCAATTGGTCGAGTTGCTTTTTATCATTGTAGATGGCTACACAGACTCTTAGGGCATTTAGGTCATTTTCGTAGATGGCCCTTAAACGGTGATGGTATTTTTTTAAAAGTAGATTTCTCAATTCATTAAAATCCCTTCCTATTAATTTAAAACTCACAATTGGACTCCTAAATTCCTTTATACTAGGGCTGAGTATTTCTATTTTTTTGATTTTACTTAATTCATCTCTAAAATAATCGGCAAGCATTTGATTTCTAGCCAGCTCCTTTTTATAGTCTAAAGCTTCATGAAATTTCAGGGCTGCTTCCAATCCCATTATGAGTGGGCTATTCCTTGTTCCATATTCCACTCTAGAAATATTATTTACAAATTTGGTTTCATGGGATTTTAAATTGAAACTTTCTACAGCATAGGCGCCAGCAAAATTTGGTTTCAATTGGGAATAGGATCTTTGGTTAACATAAAGAAAACCCGTGCCTTTTGGTCCGAATAGCCATTTATGACCACTGCCTACATAAAAGTCTACATCCAATTCCTTTAGATCCACCCAAATTGAACCTATTGCTTGAGCCCCATCAACACATAAAAGAACAGACTGGGATTTACAGTACTCCGCAATTTGTTTAATGGGTAAAACCAAACCCGTTGTGCAGCAAACATGGGAGATACAGATTAGCTTGGTTTTGGAGTTTATTTGTGATTTTATTAATTCAAAATTTTGGCTGCCATTTAAGTCCAGATCCACAATTTTAAGCTTTACCGCTTTTTCTTTTTCCAACATAAGAAGGGGAGATGCTCCACCAACATGCTCGTGCTTTGTGCTTATTATTTCATCTCCTTCCTGAAAATTGAGCTCTCTCGCAATTATGTTTATCCCTTCTGTAGTATTCCTTGTAAAGGCTAAATTTTCAGGTTCCGTACCCAGAAATTTCGCCAAAACAGATTTTGATTCCTTCTCTTCTTTTCGTCCATCAACAGCATCAATCTCATATGTATTCAGCTTATCAGATACGGCCTTTAATACTGATCTTGGACTAGCCCCTAAACCAGCTGTGTTAAAATAGTTGATACTCTTTTTAAGAGGAAAAAGCTCTCGGATATTTTCCCATTCAGCATCCATCACCAAATTTTCAAGGTCACTAACATCCTTAGAATCGGATTTAGTTGCCCAAATAGTTGGCATAAAAGAATTCAGTATAGCCAAGCCACCAGCTCCAAAAATGGTTTTTAAAAATTCTTTTCTATTGTAGATAGCCATTTAAAACAGTTGAGTTTGGCACTTTGAAATAGGTAAAAGGCAAATCATTGTGAAGAAATAAAGATGATTATTTTGCAGATAAGCCAGACTTTTGAAAAATTAATTGGATTTCCTTTTCAATGGGAAAGGGCTTTAAAGGAGGAACATTGGATCCTCCGGGGTTTCCAACTGGGATGGTTCCAACAAAAGATTTTACACCACCGAATATAAGCCTAGGTATTTGCCCTAAAATTTCTTTTCTACTCTTAATTAAAAATCCAAATCGCAACATTTTCCAATGCACAAGGCTGTGATGGTAGGGGTATCTTTGTCCAATAATATGAGCTCGTTCCAAATGATTCCAGGCTGCTTGTAAGTTTCCTTCAGATAGTTTTTCAGTATAAGCTTGCAATTCACTTTGGAAATAAGGCAGTAATTTTTTAGGTATACGGGTATAAAATTTCATAAAATTAAATTGACGTCAAGATGGGGAACCTTGCTTTGGAAAGGTAAAAAATCAGTTTGATAATCAAAGATAAGGAGCAAGATTTATAATATGGGCAAACTACTTTCAGATTAAGGCTCATTTATTTTTTTAGATCGTAACCAAAGTCTATTTTTGCCACGTTTCTTAAAAATCAGAATACAAAACTTTATTATATATGAATCTTCACGAATATCAAGGAAAGGAAATATTAGCTTCTTTTGGAGTAGGAATCCAAAGGGGAAAAGTTGCATCCACGCCAGAGGAAGCTGTTGAAGCTGCAAAACAATTAGCAGAAGAAACAGGAACTGGTTGGTGGGTTGTAAAAGCTCAGGTTCATGCTGGTGGCCGTGGAAAAGGTGGCGGTGTGAAATTAGCCAAAAGCCTTGATGAAGTTAGAGATAGAGCAGATGATATTATTGGGATGGATTTAGTAACCCCACAAACTTCTGCACAAGGAAAAAGAGTTCATCAGGTATTGATCGCTGAAGATGTATATTATCCTGGAGAATCTGAAACTTCAGAAATTTATATGTCTGTTTTATTAAACAGAGCAAGCGGAAGAAATATGATCATGTATTCTACCGAAGGAGGAATGGATATTGAAGCTGTTGCCGAAAATACTCCTCACCTAATTTTTACAGAAGAAATTGATCCTAAAGTTGGACTACAAGGTTTCCAAGCGAGAAAAATTGCTTTTAACCTAGGATTAAGCGGTAAGGCATTTAAGGAAATGACAAAATTTGTGAGCTCCTTGTATAAAGCTTATGATGGTATTGATGCCTCACTTTTTGAAATTAATCCTGTATTAAAAACTTCTGACGATAGAGTAATCGCCGTAGACGCCAAAGTATCTTTGGATGATAATGGACTATTCCGTCACCCAGATTACGCTGCATTACGCGATAAGCGTGAAGAGGATCCTATTGATGTAGAAGCTGGAGATGCTGGATTAAACTTTGTAAATCTAGATGGTAATGTGGGCTGTATGGTAAATGGAGCAGGATTGGCAATGGCTACCATGGATATTATAAAAATGGCTGGTGGTAATCCTGCCAACTTTTTAGATGTTGGTGGTACGGCAGATGCCAAACGTGTAGAAACAGCCTTCCGAATTATATTACGCGATGAAAATGTAAAAGCCATTTTGGTAAACATTTTTGGAGGTATTGTAAGATGCGATAGAGTAGCACAAGGTGTAATTGATGCCTATAAAAACATTGGAGATATAAATATTCCTATCATCGTAAGATTACAAGGAACAAATGCTGTTCAAGCCAAGGAGATGATTGATGCTAGTGGACTAGAAGTACATTCTGCTATAGCATTGAAAGAAGCTGCGGATAAGGTAAAAGAGCTTGTTGGTTAATTAATATTTGCCAAATAATAATGGAAGCCGGTGAGAAATCATCGGCTTTTTTTTATCCTGTAATTCTCGATTTAAAACTCATATTTCAAGACATTTCCTTTCTACAATTCCCAAAAATTCTATCTTTCTCCCAAACAAGTAAAATTGAATATAAAATCTACTATAATCCCCTGGAAGATTCTCGCCATTATTGTGCTGGCTCTAATTAGTTTCAGATGGTTTTGGATGATAGACAACTACGCTGTTAATCTATTGTTTTGGGATCAGTGGGGATTTTATGCTGAGTTTTTTGATAAAGGTTCTTATTGGGATATTTTTTCACATCAGCATGGTCCGCACCGACAGGGAATAGGTTTTATTCTGGCCAAATGGATTGCAGATCTAAGCGCTTGGGATGGTAAAATAGAAGCCTTCGCCATTGGAGTATTGCTATTTCTTTCTGGCTTATTTTGTCTACTCTTAAAAAAGCGATTGACCGGAAATTTGGTTTTTATGGATATAGTGCTTTTTGCTTTAATCCTTAGTCCCACCCAACATGGACTTTTCTCCGCAACCCCAAATATTTCTCATGGCTCTATGCCATTTTTACTTCTTATTCTATATTCCTTTGCTTGGCTAAATCATTCCAAATACAAATACTATTTAATTGGTTTTATCAACTTTTTGTTGGTCTTTACCGGCTTTGGTTTTTTTATCGCACCGATCAGCATTTTCCTCATCCTCCTAGATTTATGGCGATTTAAAGAAGATAGAATCCATAAGGTCTTAAGCCTCCTCCTTTGCCTTTTCGGCCTAGTTTTATTTTTTTATGATTATAATTTTAATCACCCCCAAGATTTAGCAGGAGAGCTGGAAAATTCCTCTTTGAATTTATATTTATCCTTCATTTTTGTGAGTCTAGCCAACTATTGGTCATTAACCATTAGCAGCATTTGGGATATGGTTTTTGGCGCAATAAATTTTATGATTATCCTGGGGTTAATGGTGCTTTCCACTATTAAACTTTGGCGCGAAACGAATAACAAAGCCCTGAGAATTGTTTTTATACTCAGCACTTTTAGTTTTCTGTTTTTGCTAAATCTTTCCCTAGGCAGAGCTCCTTACGGAATTGGTGGAGCCAAAGCCTCTCGTTATATTATTTATATCAGTCCTGCATATATAGCTCTATATTTTTATTTAGGTCAATTGAGATTCGGTGGGCATTTCTGGAAACTGATTTTCGTTTTGGCAAGCATTTATCCTAGTCTAAATACAGCTCAGCATTATAAAAGGATGGAAAAGATTAAAAGCAAAAAGGAAAAATGGGTGGAGGTATATAAAAAAACGGAAAGTATTGAAATTGCCAATAGGGAATCCAATTTCAAGATTTTCCCAAAACCTGAAAAGGTTCATTTAAAGGAAAGGCTAGAATATTTAAAAGAGCATAAATTAAATTTCTATAAATCAGAGCCTCAAGACTAGGGATGAATGTTCCCCAAATTTAATTGAGAATAAATGCCTTGAAATGACAATAATATTATGCTCTAAATTCTAGTAGGATAGGGGAGATAAACTATTTTTGCCCATGCTTTGGAAAAAAATGAAAAAGGAGTCCATAAACGAAAGGGTTTTTGAGGCTTTAGATCAAAATAGAAATTACGATTCTGATTATATTTTAGGAATTCCGGGATCCTATTTGGATACAGCTCAATTTCATAGGGATGCCGACTTTTTAGAGAATGCTCCCTTTCTAAGTACCTTTATCAATAATCCCAATCATATTGGTTGTCATACTCTTACAGAAGATAAAGGGGAAGATCTTTTTAGAGGGACTCAGCAAATGGAAATTGAATTAATCAGAATGGTTTCTGAGGAGATTATGCATGCTGAGGAAAAGTCTATAGACGGCTATGTAGCACCTGGTGGTACGGAAGCAAATATTCAGGCCCTTTGGATTTATCGAAACTATTATAAAAAGCAATTTAGAGCCAAAAACCATGAAATAGGTGTGGTTTTTAGTACAGATAGTCACTATTCCTTTTATAAAGGAGCAAATTTGCTAAGCATCCAAGCCATTCCTGTTCCTGTAAATGATGAGGATAGACAAATAGAAATTCCTAGCCTGGAGCAAATGCTTCACGATGCCAATATTCAAGGGGTGAAATATTTTATTGTAGTAGCCAATATGAGCACCACTATGTTTGGTTCCGTGGATGATATTGATGCCCTTTGCTCCGTATTTAAAAAGAATAACTACCCCTATAAGGTTCATGCCGATGGGGCTTTTGGTGGATTTATCTATCCATTTACAAATTCTCAAAACCAGCTAGATTTTAGAAATCCTGAGATTTGCTCCATAACCTTGGATGCCCATAAAATGTTGATGGCTCCCTATGGTACCGGAATGTTTTTAATCCGAAAAGGATGGATGCAATACGCCGCTACCAATGAGGCGCAATATGTTCAAGGGCTAGACTACACCTTATGTGGAAGTAGAAATGGAGCACAGGCCATTTCCATTTGGATGATTTTGCAAATTCACGGTCCAAAAGGATGGGCCGAAAAAATTGCCGGACTAATGCAGGAAACCGATGCACTTTGCCAGGTTTTGGATGACTTAAATATCCGCTATTTTAGGAACCCACAAATGAATATCATCAGCATAAGAGCTGGGCATTTCCCTGAAAGTATATCCGAAAAATACCGATTGGTTTCCGACAATTATGAAGGGAAAGCCAAATGGTGGAAAATCGTTGTGATGCCCCATACTAAAGGGAAAGTTATCAAATCCTTTATTCAAGATCTCAAAGCTTTAAATACATAAATCATGGAGCTTTTTGAATCAAAAAACATTTTTGGAGAACCCTTAATCCCTTGTAGTTCGGATCCACTTACGGGCTTTTACCGCAATTCATGTTGCGATACGGGTCCAGACGATCATTCGGTGCATAGCGTTTGTGTGGTGCTAACGGAGGAATTCCTGCTATTTTCCAAAAATCAAGGGAATGATTTGAGCACTCCAATGCCGCAATACGGTTTTAAAGGACTTAAAGCTGGAGATAAATGGTGCCTTTGTGCCACGAGATGGAAGGAGGCTTTGGATGCTGGAAAAGCTCCTCAGGTGGTGTTAGAAGCTAGCCATGAATATAGTTTGGAATTCATTGATATCAATGATTTGATTGCCCACGCCTTTAAAAATTAGGCTTAAGTTTTACTTGGATTGAAGGATTTATTTCGAAAGCTTCAGAATTCGAATAGCTCCTTGAATAACCAATCCGAAAACCAGTGACCCAATGAGCAAATCGGGGATATTGGAATTAAAATAAAGGACTAATATTCCGGCCAGTATAACTCCCAAATTGATGATAACATCATTGGAGGTGAAAATGATACTCGCCTTCATATGCGGCTCTGATTTGTTTTTCCCCTTTTTTAGAATATAAAGACATAAAGCATTAGCGATTAATGCCAAAATGGAAACCAAAATCATGATTTGGAAATTGGGCTTCTCCTCTAGGTTTAGAAACCTTCTTACGATTTCAAAGAAACCTGCTGCTGCCAGAATAATTTGAAAATATCCGGCAAGCTTGGCGACCTTTTTTTTCAGAATTAGACTTGTCCCAATGGCCATTATGCTTAGTGCATAGACAAAACTATCAGCAAGCATATCTAAACTATCTGCCACCAAAGCCATGGAATCTGAGATAAATCCAGTGCTGATTTCTATCAGAAAGAATAAAAAATTAATCCCTAAAACCAGCCATAATATTTTTTTTTGCTGAGAATTCTCCGATTCAAATTTTTCATCACTTTCTACCGAGCCTATAACTTTGGAACCTAATTTTAATTGGGTAATAGCACTTTCTATCCCTTGGAGATTATTATAATGAAAGACAAAAAGCTTTCGATTGTCTATATCAAACTCCAAATGTTCTATGCCTGAAACATCCTGTAATTTTAGTCGAATTAGATTTTCCTCAGAAGGACAATCCATTTTGCTAATTTCAAATTCAGTTTTTTGCATGCCTTATTGAAATAAGAATTTTGCCAGTGGCAAATACTCAGATATTATTGCGATGGACCTTTTGGCCTTGGTTTTCGTGAAGCATTGTTGGATTTTGCTTTGTTTTTATTGAAGAATTTTTTCTTGCCAGCAAATTTCTTTTTTCCAGACCTCCTTTTTTCTTCCACCTTCCAAACTGGACCAGGTCCTAGGTGTTCTGGTGGTTGTTCTTTATCTAAAACTCTTTCAATTAATTTTTCAATTCTATGGAATTTATACATTTCCTCCTCATTCACCAAGGTAATAGCCATACCTTTAGTAGAAGCTCTTGCTGTTCTTCCAATTCGGTGAACATAGTCTTCGGCATCCCCAGGAACATCGTAATTGATCACCAGGTTTATATCTTTTATATCAATACCGCGGCTCATCACATCTGTAGCCACCAGAATACGAAGGTTTCTCGATTTAAAATCCAAAAGAGTTTGGGTCCTTTCTTCCTGACCATAGTCTGAAGAAATTCCTCTACAGTTAAAACTCCAGTTTTTCAACTTTCGCGAAAGCTGTTCTACCTTTTTCCGAGTAGCGCAGAAAATAATTATAGATTGATAGGCATCTTTGTCTTTTAAAATCCCTTTGGTAATCGCAGCTTTTTGTTCTTCATGAGCAAGAAAAACATGCTGGCTTACACCTTCGGCAGGTTTAGAAACTGAAATATTTATTTCAAAAGGATCTTTCAATATTTCCTTGGCCAGCACTCGAATTTTAGGAGCCATGGTAGCGCTAAAAAGTAGGCTTTGTCTTTTTTTAGGGAGAAAGGAAATGATTTTCACTAAATCGTCGTGAAATCCAATATCTAGCATTCTATCAGCCTCATCTAAAATGAGATGTGCCACCTTATCGAATTTTACATAGCCATTATTTAAATGCCCAATTAGTCTTCCAGGGGTAGCAATAATAACATCCGAACCTTCAGATAATGCTCTTCTTTCTTGTTCCCAGCTAATACCATCAGCACCGCCAAATATGGCCATGGAAGAGGTCTCTGTAAAATAAGCTAATCCTTGAATTTGCTGGTCTATTTGAATGGCCAATTCACGTGTTGGCACTAAAACAAGCACACTGGTTCCAGTACTTTTATTTTTGATTACTTGATGGAGGGTAGGGAGGATAAAAGCTGCCGTTTTCCCGGTACCAGTTTGGGCGCATCCAATTAAGTCTTTGCCTTCTAATATTTTTGGAATTGCTTTTTCTTGAATTTCCGTTGCTTCCTCGAAGTTCATGAAGGAGATTGCTTCCAGCAATGTCTCATTCAGGCCTAGTTCTGTAAATTTCATAGAATAATTTGATTACCCTATTCATTTATCTCCAGGGCAATTTTATAGATTCCGTAAATATAGAGAACTTTATAAGAATTTATTTCCTCCTTTTTCTAACTACACAGCGTCTACCGGAAGCTTGTATTTAGGATCCTCCTCAATATTCACATCCACAATTTTTTCAGCATTTTTCAGCAGTAGTATACAATCTTTAGAAAGGTGGCGCAAATGAAGTTTTTTTCCAGCTTTCAAATAGCGTTCGGTTAGTTTATTTACCGCTTCAATAGCTGATAAATCTGCCAATCTACTTTCCTGAAAATCGATAATCACCTCTTCTGGATCATTGGCTACATCAAACTTTTCATTGAACACCGTTACAGATCCAAAAAACAAGGGTCCATAAATCTCATAATGTTTCACTCCTTTTTCGTCAACATATTTTCTAGCTCTAATACGTTTTGCATTTTCCCAGGCAAATACCAAAGCCGAAACAATTACGCCAATAAGTACCGCTAAAGCTAAATTGTGTAGGAATACTGTAACGAGGGTAACAATTATCATCACAATAATATCGGGCATAGGAACCTTTCCAAATACTTTTAATGATGCCCACTCAAAAGTACCTATCGCTACCATAAACATTAGTCCAACAAGTGCGGCCATGGGAATTTTCTCAATAAATGGTCCAACAAATAATACTATGCTCAACAAGCCTAAGGCAGCAATAATCCCAGAAAGTCTACTTCTACCTCCGGCATTTACATTTATTAAGCTTTGTCCAATCATGGCACAACCTCCCATACCACCAAACATTCCTGTAACAGTATTGGCAAGACCTTGAGCAAAAGATTCTTTATTTCCACTTCCTCGGGTATCTGTAATTTCATCTATCAGAGTAAGGGTTAATAGACTTTCAATTAATCCAACCCCGGCCATAATTAAGGAAAATGGAAAAATAATCTGAAGGGTTTCCCAGGTAAAGGGTACATCAGGTAAGGCAAATGGTGGGAAATCACCACCGATGCTTGCCAAATCTCCAATAGTTTTGGTAGGGATATTAAATCCAATAACAGCAACTGAAATAACAATTATAGCGGCTAAGGAGGAGGGAACTGCCTTTGTGATTTTTGGTAGAAAAAATATGATGGCCATGGTAAGAATAACCAGGCCTAGCATTAAATAGAGGGAATTCCCTTGCATATAGGGAGCGTCTAATTCTGGACCTGTTTTGAACTGAGAAAATTGGGCAACAAAAATGATGATGGCCAATCCATTTACGAAACCATAAATTACGGATTGTGGTACCAACCTAATAAATTTCCCCAATTTTAGAACCCCCACGAGCATTTGAATAATACCCATTAAAACCACAGCGGCAAAGACATATTCAGTACCATGAATTTGGGCAAGAGCAACAATAACCACGGCAATAGCACCAGTTGCTCCGGAAATCATTCCAGGTCTTCCCCCAAAAACAGCGGTGATAATTCCAATAAAAAATGCGGTATATAAACCTATTAATGGCGATAAACCGGCAATAAATGAAAAGGCAATAGCCTCCGGCACTAAAGCCAAAGCCACCGTAATCCCAGAAAGAATCTCATCTTTTAAACTTCCTCTTTCACGGTCAAATTGTAAAAAATTCACCAGTCTATTACTCATAATCTTTTTCTTCTGCTAAAATGCCCGCAAAAGTATTGAGATTTATTTGGATAGACTTTATAAAGTTCTGATCCTTTATAGAAAATTAGCTTAACACCTATTCGTAAACTGTCCTTGCTATTTAAAAGGAAGAAAAAAACTCTAAACATTCTGCTCCATGGATTCTAATTCATGGAGCAATTTTTCTGATTTTTCCTGCCATACTAGGGCATTCTTCTTTTTTGCTGGATCCAGAGTCTCTATTTCTTGAATTATTTGTTCTAAAATATTCTGGGCTTCTTTGGCTTGCTGCTGGTCCATTAAAAATCGAGCATAGTGATATCTAAACTCAAAGTTTCCTACTTCGGAATTCATGGCCTCAAATTGCTCTTTAGCCAGCTCAGTTTTACCAATAGCATCCAGGGATAGGGCGTAGGCCAGGTGATATTTACTACGCTTAAATTCCACAGTATCTTTCACCTCAAAAAGACTTAATGCAGCGTTTTTATATTGTTTGAGTTCAAAATAGCAGAGACCTATTTGTAAACGAAAATGAATATCATCCTTAAAAACACCATCGAGGCAGGATTCATAAAGTTCTAAAGCTTCTTCTTTTCTACCTACAATAAAATAGGCATCGGCAAGGGCCATTTTATTTTTAAAATTATCAGTTTGCCGAAATTGTTTTTCCAAATCTTCTATCCTACTATTGGGTTTGAGGATAGGTTTTATTTCCTCGCTTATTTTTTTGATATCCCCTTTTAGGACAATCTGGCTGAAGAGGTAAAACAGGCTTGCTCCAGGGACAATTATCAAAACCACAATCCATAAAACCGATTTATCATTCTTCACCACATGGTAAACACAATAGATTTTTAGAATAAAAAGCAGAGAATAGAAAAAGCTCATAGGTAAATTTGAAAGCTGCTAAGATCAAAAATTATCTGGTATTTAAATAGGTCTAAAACAAGCCATGAAAACATCTAGCATCTTATTCCCACTTATATTTGCTTTTAAGAACCTAAATGATTTGAAAGGATGGAATTGTTAAAATATATGAAGAAGGCCCAAAGCTCTAAGTTTTACAGATGGCTATTGAGCAAGGGTTTAAATAGGATGGTTCCTTTTAACTATCCCCATAAATTTAAGATTGTTGAAGTAGGGGATGAGCTTTTAGAGGTGGAACTTCCTTATATCAAAAGAAATTTAAATCATCTAAAGGGATTACATGCTTGTGCTATGGCCACATTAGCAGAGGTGAGTTCTGGATTTTTATTGATATCAAAATTAGACCCCAAAAAGTTTAGGCTAATATTGAGCAAACTCGAAATGGAATATCATTTTCAGGGAAAATCTGCAGCCCAAGCCAAATTCTCATTCGACCAAGAATGGTGGAATAAGGAGATTTTAATGCCCTTAGAAATGCAAGGCATTTGCAATGTTATTTGTAAAGTTGAAATTAAAGATGAAGAAGGAAACCTATTGAGTACAGGAAATGCACATTGGCAGATTAAAGATTGGCAAAAGGTGAAGACAAAAACCACATAAGGGATTAATTATTCAAAACGACTCCTAACTACGGCTCTTTAATGTGATATTTATACGTTTAAATCTACGCCTTGATTTGTATTCAATTTTTTTGTTCTAAACTACCCTAAGAGGAGCGGGAAACATTGGAATTATTCATCCTAAAGTTTGGTCCTAATTAAATGAGGAGTTAAAAATTTAAGTCTAAAGAAAATTTAAACCCCCTTGTACTTCCTGATTGTTAGCAGATACCTATACTCAATAGTTTAAAGCTAGCAAATGTTTTCGAGAAAAATTAATGAATTTCGATTCGAGAGTAGCTAAGGTCTTTTTCGCTATCTTTTTTCAATAGATTTGTAGTGAACTGAAAGTGTAGATATATACTACTGTGGTATATATGCGCATGTTGGCAAGCATATAAAAAATGAATAAGAAAGAACTAACACCTTTAGTGGTTCATAAGGCAATTGAACCTTACGTGGATAAAAAGGACGGACTATTCAAAAGAGTTAGTTCCGACAAGGATTTGATTCGATTCAAGGGAAGTTCGATTGACTCGAATTTTTTCTTCCATATTAAATCCCATAGAAAACAGGGTAATCAAAATCTAATTCTTCTGGAATACCAGCCTTTCACGGCTGAGTCAGTAGAGTCGAGAGCAAGTTGGGTTAAATCTGATCAGAAAAGCATTGATACACATTTTCAAATTTGGTTCAAGCTATTAAGTGAATTTAAAAGCACAAAATCGGTTTTTGATGATCCAATTGAAAAAGGGTTTCAGGAAGACTATTATTCTTACTTCGAAATAATTGAAGAAGAGAAAGACAAACCATTGGAACCTTCGTCAATTCTTCCTCTATACGAGCATTTTGAAGAAATTAGACTCAAACTGGATGAATACAAGAATGAGGAAAATACTCACGAAATTGAGAATATTCAAGAGGAAATCAATGACCTGAATAAGAATCTTACAGTTTCTGGAAGACAAGAGATTGCAAATAGAATTTGTTTGGTCTGGGCGAAACTGACAAAACTTGGAATTAAATACATCAAGGAGTTTGTCGAAGTTTCAAGGAAATATGTTATGAAAGAGGCAGCTAAACGCGCATTCCGTCGCTACGCTTCATATACTAACCATTATACAATATTTAAAAATCGTCGCTTGAAGATAATATACTCAGTTTTATCATTCTTAATTTTATCAGGTTGTAATTGGGGATACGAAGTTCATGAGGTTTATGAACAGAAGATAAAGAACTCTGACAAATCCATATTCAAGTATAGTGCATTGAGCAATATAAATAGTGGTGCAAAATATGGCTACGAGATTCTTGAGGAAAATGAAGAAATAGGAATACGCTCAGCCAAACAGCTCCCTTTCCATTTCTTTTCTAGAATGCCAACAAAGGACACAATTTCAATTATTTCTTTTCAAAAGGGCAGATATGGACAGCCAGAATACATTTCAACTGTTTATGACCAGGTGAAAGGTTTTATAGTAGAAACAACAAAATACAAATGGCGAGACGGAATTCCCTGCAGGTTGGATTATGGTTTTTCAAAATTTAAAGAAACAGCAGACAGCCTGATTTTTTATGGTATTAGCAAGATTCATCACAGAGCACCTACTGAATCTAATAAAATTGGGTTTCTCAAAGGAAATGTGATTTTAATTGAATCTGATTCAGTTCATGGGAAAGTGGCAAGAATTAAGGTGAAAGGTTTTTTAGCAAAGGAACATATCGATGGCTTATTAGACCGTCATACAATCTTGAAAAATGATTCCCTTAAAATATCGGGTTTAATTCATTTTGAGTTCATTCCTGACCATGAATTAAGAATAAATGACTTTTCTGATATTGGGATATTCAAACCACGAAAAATTAGAGACAGAAATAAAATAAAAAATAATAGACAACAATAGTAGCTGATAAACAAACCCTATTCAAATACTCAAGAGAGTTGATTTAATCCCTTTTTATTTCGGTTTTCAGGATTTATTGGAAAATGAAAGCTTGAATTATTGATTGATTTTAAGCCCAGCAATGAATGGAAGTCAATCAATTATTGGCTACCATCACTCTAATAAACCGTAGTGCGACCTTACAAATAATCTAAATCCAAAGCAGGTTTTAATAGTTGTAAAAATTAGTGCTTGGAACCTAATCACCCAGCTGAAAACAAGTGAAAATCTTTTCTTGAAAGTGTTTCTTTTTTTTGCATCTAAATAAGTTAAATAATTAGCAAGCCTCATTCAATACCTTTTCCTAATTTTATCCATTGCGTTGTGAAACAGGTAAATAGCCTAAGTAAATATGCTGCTTGAAACGTGAACTAATAAACAAGCCTTTTTCTAATTAATTTGGCAGAATTCTCCTAAAATTGGGTTTATGTACCCACATCCATACAAAGAAAATACATGGAAGTTTCAGAAATAGGGAGTGGAATCTTGAGGCTATTTTAACGAAAACGAATTAAGAAATAAGGAACAATCCTAAGCTTAGAAACCGATTTGCTGTAAAGTATGTATTTACAACTTGTGTAAAGAATAAATCTTAACGAACATAGATGACCAAAGAAGAATTTCTAATATTAATCAATGGGGCAAGTTTTGTGTCCTTTAAGTTGGCTGAACAATACCTTAAAAACAAATTGGTTCCAGAATTCCGATATGACCTTCATTTGAATTCATCACAAGACGACCCTAAATTGACTCAATTTGACATTTATCCTGAAGACAATAATAGAATTGAAAATGGACTCTCGGATAAGGAAGCTCGAGATTTGATTTACAGAAATGGAAAAATACCAGTTTGGATTGATATTGCTGTCCACAAATCAGACAGGCGGACAACTACCTTCAGACTTCTTTGTGCTAGTCGATACTCAGACGATGAAAATGAATATTATTATCAATCTCGTGGGACTGGTCCTTTTGGAATAAAAAGCCCAAATTTACCATCTGACTATAAAGAAGGGCAAAAATTTAGATTAAAAACAAAACCCTAACATGGTTTATATTGCATAAGGCAATTCGTACCGCTACTACAACGTACATGAACCTCTCCTATAATATCAGAAAACCCTCCAAAACTTAAAATCTCGAACAATTATTTATTAAAAGTAAATCAATTAGTTTACTTGGTATTGTCCTAAAAGCAACTAGCAAGGAGGAGAATTTAACCCAAGAAGAACTTGCTGAAAAAACAGGAACTAATAAAAGCTATAATTAACGAATAGAAAGAGAATTAAGTGATATTCAGATTTCAAACTATTACAAGTTGATTGTAATAGGGCTTGGAAAACAACTGAATATTGAAATAGCTAAATAAAGAGTACTGGTGCCAAAAGTATCTGCTACACAAGCCCTATTCTAATACTCAATGGAATTCATTTAATCCTTTTTAAGTCAGTTTTCTGGATTTATGAGGTAGGGAAGGTTATTAGGACAGCCCATTAAAACCATTCTACAAATACTCTTTTAGCAGTGGATTTCTTTTTTGAAATTAAAAATCTGTTAGTTTTGTTCTAAACCTCTAAAGTGATTTTTTATAGCCTAAAATAAATTCACTCATTGGACTCCCTCAAGATTTAAAAACTAAAAATGAATATGAAAAGCAGAATGAGCAATGGATTAGGAAATCTATTGTGTGTTGTTCTAATGGTTTGCTTTCTGCAACTAGTAAAAGCTCAGGAAAATCAAAATCAACCCTATTTGAAAAAGGTAGGTTTGGTGGATAGTCTCTACTCTGAAATATTGAAAGAATCAAGAAAGTTTTATGTGCAAGTGCCTACTAGTTTTAATGATAGACAAGATCAAAAATACCCTGTGGCCTTTATTTTAGATGGCGAAATTTTTCTGCCTACTGTAAATGATTTTCAAAATTATTACAGTGGTGGTTTTACACCGGAAATGGTTCTTGTGGGAATCGCTAATGATAAAAACAGACTTCGAGACCTTAGCACATCAAAAATCACAACAAAATATGGGATGCCTTTCAACGAAAAGAACGGAGAGGCTAAGAATTTCAGAAAGTTTATCCAGAAGGAGCTGATTCCTTTTATTGAGAGTAAATACCCTGTCACAAATTATAGAACACTCATTGGTCATTCTTATGGAGGGTTATTTACGATTTCTACTTTGATATATCAACCAAATTTATTTGCGAATTATCTTGCTATAGACCCAAGTCTGGATTGGGACAATCAAAAGCTTTTGAAAGAAGCCCAAGAGCTATTCTCTAAACAGGATTATACAAACAAAAGCCTATTTGTTTCACTTGCTGGACAGTTGCATATGCAGAACTCGAAAATAACGATAGACAATGTAATGCAGGATTCATCCGATTTTACTTTGTTCGCACGTTCCAATATTGCCTTTTCGGACTTGGTCAATAAAAATGCTAGAAATGGGTTGTCTTTTAACTGGAAGTATTACCCAAATGATATTCATGGAACGATTCCTTTCCCTTCCATTATGGACGGACTAATTTCAATTTTTGAATGGTACCAAATGGAAAATACAGATAAAATAAATTCATTTGACACTCCTAAGGAAGAATTGTTTAGCATCGTAAAATATAGAGAGAAAAAGCTCAGGGAACATTTTGGATATAAGGAGCCACCATACCCCGAAGAGCTATTGAATATGTCGGCTTATATGAATATGGATATGCAAAAGAATGAAAAGGCAAAAATGTATTTCGAACTTGCCATTGAGTATTATCCAGAAAGCGCAAATGCCTATGATTCGATGGCTGATTTTTATGAAGCCCAAGGCGATATTAACAATGCAATAAAATTTGCGCAAAAAGCTGTTGAACTAAGTGATAAAGAATTCTATAAAAACAGAATTCAAGAATTAAAAAAAATAAAGGAGGCTAGTAGTAGTAATTGATGCCCCCCTTTTTTAATCTCTCCAGATTCATTTAAAATACAATTAGCTTAAACTCCTATAGTAAAAAACATGAGATTGTAAGACAAACAGCTAGTAAGGATTTGCAGGAACTCATCAAGCTTGGCCTATTAAAAGAGGATAAATCCACAAAGCCTTATCAATTTTCCCTTAAAAGCAAAGAAATAATTGAACACTTAATAAATTAAGAATTTTGAGGTAAATGGTTAACTGATAGGCTACATTATATAAACAGAATTAAATTATTTGTAGGTAATAAATTTTATTTAGGACAGTTTTGATTATTAATAAAAACACGGGCCTATGCCTATCCTGGGCTATTTACCTTTTGTTTTAGTCAATCCTTAACAAAATTTTAAAATGAATTCGAGATTAATTATTTTCTGGCTATGGATGGCTCCCTTCGCGGTGAAAGCAGACTATACACCGATGAAGCTTTATAAAATGATATTGGGTGCTGACAAAATTGTTTACGGTGAAATAATAGAAATAGACTCCTTGACCTATAAGCTGAAAATTGAGGGGGACTTGACAGGTGAGGATAAGATTATCAAAGTTTTCAAATTTACTGATTGGCCATGTGCATGGAGATGGACAGATTATGAAATTGGTCAAAAACAATTTCTGTTTTTAAAAAAGTATAAGGGTGAAATTGAAAAACATAAAATCAAGTATTATGCTATGAGCGCGGGAAACGAAGGTGAATTACCAGTTTTGGACAACTTTGTTTTCATTAACGGAAAGTCTCTTAAGTCTCTACCAGCTAATTATCCAGATTCAATTAAACAGCTTTATGCTAAGGAAGGCAGACGTTTAATTTCAAATAATCACAGTATTTATAGCTCGGAATTCTTTGGACATAAAGTGGCAGTTAAAGAATTTATTGTGACTTGCAAGACCATAAGGCGATGTTTTCAAATTGAACTTGGTAAATTTCATATAATAGAAAAGGTGACCATTAAATGTGATGCTGAAGAACTAAAAAAAATGTGTTGTACAGACCAAATTCTAAATTGGACTTTTAAGGAATTGAATATAAAATCTACTAGCAATTAGGGAAACTACCCACAAAGTACATTTAAAATAACATCCAATAGCATTTAAGCTTATGCCATCTATTTTTTATCCATTCAAAAAAATCAAAGCCTAAATTTTGACGGGCCTAAAATCTAGGAAAGTCTAGGCTAAATAAGTATGGCAATCTGTAGTATAAAAAAATTTTAATTCCTTTAGATTTGTGCTAAAGTCATAGAGAGTAATTATTTACTACTGCATATATTCACTTGTTGGCAACCCTTAAAAAACTGAAATTGAGAATTCTGGCAAGTCTATTTTTCGTACTACCTATACTAAGCTTTAGTAGTTTAGCTTCTATTGAGCCAAAGAATTACCAAAAGTATCATGAGCAAATAAATAAGGCAGAAAATTTCATAGGTGAAGAGGAGTTTCCAGAAGCACTGAAAGTTTATAATGAAATTTTCAATTCTTTCGATTTTGTGTTTGTAAAAGATTATAAAATTGCAGCTCAGCTTGCCCTGTTTTTGAAGGATAAAAAAACTGCTCTTGAAATTATTAAAAAGGGAATTGCTGGAGGCTGGGATATTAAAAGTCTCAATAAAAACCAATACTTATCCAAACTACAGGATGACCCGCTTTGGGAAGGGAATAAGGAAGCCTATTTTGAGCTTAGAAAAAAGTATGAAGATAGAATCAACCATGGACTGAGAAGTGAGGTGCACGAAATGTTCAAAATGGATCAAAAGAAGGCAAGGGGGGCTTTATTCAGAATAGGGGATCAGGCAAAAGAAAAGTATGCTATGAAAAAATTCGCTCCTCATAGCGAAATTCAATTAAAGAAGTTCATTAAAATCCTTGAAGATCAGGGATATCCAGGTGAACAACTTATTGGAAACAATTTTTGGATGTCAACAATTTTAAGTCATCATAATTCCATTTCAAAAGATTATGTAATCAGAGACAGCCTTTATAATTTCATTAAACCGAAACTAATAGAAGCTATTTGGAAAGGCCAAATTTCTCCCTATGAATTTGCAATGATTGATGATTGGTATTTAAGCGTAAGTTCTGGTGGAATACAAACAGGATACGGATTTCTCAATCCACCCTTAAGCTCACAACTAGCCGAGACAGACAGCCTACGGAAAAGGATTGGCCTTAGAAGCATAGAACTAAGAAATAAACTAGTAGATGTTGAGAACAAAACAGGTATGAACTTTTATTTACCAGATTGGATTGAAGGCAAAATCAATATTGAATAATAAGGGTGGGTAATATGGATATTTTTAAGGCTAGACGCAATTCAAAGACTTATAATAAAGACGAAATAGAAAAAATACTAATGGATTGGTTCAATAGAGATTTGAATATTGCATAAGCCAAACTGAATAGAGAGGCACAACTGAGATGAAAAAACAAACAATGCTGCAGTAAATGCTGGCTGATTGCTTAAATATAGAGAAATGCTAATCAAGCAATTTTCTGCACTTGGACAAAGATTGGGTTTCAAAACTCTCAATAACAACAGTCTGAGCCGATATGATGACTAAACACAAACCAAACTAGGTGAAAAAAAGAAATTGGATATTAATAATAACCGCACTATTAATTGCTCTTTTGGCTTGGAGTTGTAAAGGATTGTTGGCAATGGTTTTATATAGTCAGATGATTAAACCGACTGAGACATCATACTTTTCACGAGGTTTTTCAAAAAAAATAGAGCAGTCGAATAATATCATTCAAATTTTAGATTCATCTAATACCTCCCCAAAAGCAATCTTACTGATTAGAGAGGACAAAGGTGCCTTAAATTATTATTGGGTGGATTTTGATACGATCTACGGTCCTGATAATGCTATTAGATTAAAGATTGTCAACTCAAAGGGTGAAATTGAGAGGTATTTGGATGCTTGGCTTGTTCCTGATTTGGGGAATGCTATAAACTATGAATTATTGCTATTTAAACAGGATAGGAAGGGAAATTTACTTGTTAAATCAGATATATCGGAGCATCGGATTTTCCATGCTGGAGACATGATGGGAATGCATCATTTCGATATAATAAAACCTGAGACTATTAAAGAGAAAGCATCTTTTCATTTGAAATGGGATGGATACGGTTTCGAATACTCATGGTTAAGCTATCAAGGGATGAGGGAAGAATTTCACCTGATTAACAGATATTCCTATATCGGTGAGCTTAGTGATAGTATTTATTTCTCGAGTTATCCAAATGCCTTTGAGATTTCTAATAATCACTATATCCAATTAAAGGAAGGGACTGCGGAAAATCAATTACAAATTGTTAATGAAGGGAAAACCTACTTTTTTCAAGAAGATTTCAATCCCTTTGGTGGTTTTGGTGCGGATAAAGAAATGGATTTTTTAAATCCAATATTGCATTCTTTTCAACAAAACGGATTTATTGAAAATTGGCTCAGAAAAATTTCATTTGGGAAAAGTATTTCCTCAATTGACGGCTTGAGAAATGATAAAACCCTAAAGGTTATCAATGCTACCATTAAATCAATCGGCTATTCTAAATTTATAACAAAAGATGAATATTTTACAGATAGGTATGCCATTCGTGGTCAGTACTTTGTGAATTTCAATCTTGGTTATTCTCTTTCAGATATAAATGATTCTTTAATATTCTATTATCAAAAGGATAAAGCCCCTACCTATTATAGTGAATTTTGGGCTAGAAGAAAATCTGAAAACATTTCGGAGACCCTATTTGAGATATTAAGGGAAATCCAAGACCACTATGCGGGGAATGAAATTGGTGATGAACCAGATTTTATTAATGATACTTTGAAGGATATTTTAACCTTCGACTTGAAAATTCAAAATGAGTCCAAAGCCAAGCTGAAAAATGTTATTCTTGACTATTATGAATATTTAAATCAAGTGGATTTATCATTATCAGCCTATAACTTGATTTTCATTGACAGTATATCACAAAATAGGGGATTGGATAAAGAAAAAATATACAGTGAATTGAAGGTTAATAAGCGAAAATACCTAATAAAGGGTAAGGGATATTTCTTGACCAAGAATGAGCCAAAATGGATTGATTATGAGTAAATTATTGGCTTCAACAAAATTTTTTGGTTTTTTGGTGCTGACTTAATTACAAAGAACCGCTTGAAGTTTAAATGCCTAGGAGTGCGGAAGGCTAGGGTATAAGAAAAAAAACAATGAAATTGAATAAGGAATTGATAAGCATAGTAAAAGCAATTCTGGCTACATTTCTATATCTCATTGGTCTACCCCAAGTTTTGGAGAATAAAAATTCTTGTTTTTAAGGTCGTAGTTTTATTTCAATCATTCTCAATAGGCTATTGGCCTTTTCTTCATCTTTTAGGCTTTGGCTGATAGCTTTAGCTTTTTGGGCCAATGCTTTTGCTCTAGTATAGGATTTTAGTTTGTATTCACAATATGATTCCAACATCAAATACCTAAAATCTTGGTGAAAGGTAGAGGCTTTTTTTACCAGTCTTTGTGCGGTTTTATAAGTGCTGCTATCCTCATTATTCAAATCCGCTAGTTTAAATGCCTCATCAAAAATATAGCGAGATCGAATAATAGAATCTTTCATATCTGAAGTCCAGTCTATTACCGCTCTATAGCTTAATTCTATTTGGCCTGTTTCTTCTATATATAGTTTGCGGGTGGAATAGATCAAGGCAATTTTATCCTCATCCTTAGATTTGCTGATTAAAGGATCTATGAGCTTTTCCAGGTAAATGCTATCCGAGTTGAAAATAGCCCTGTCTAAATTATAGCTGTATGCATCTTCAAACCAAAGTGAATAATCAAAATTGGGATGGGCTATTAAACTATCAGCATTTTCTAGAATGAAGTTGGGGTATTTGGTCTCCAGGCTAATTCCAAAGCTTTGCAGAATGGGTAATACTTTGGCTAATTTTAATTCTGTAGGACTCAGTTCATTTAAAAACTCAACTGAAATTCTTTGGCTTTGCTGAAAATTAAAGTTTAATCTGTGAATTCTTATTAATTCCAACCATTCATCTATACTAAGACTTCCCTGTGCATATTTCGCATTTAGGGTGGGATAAAGGGTTTTCTGGGCTTCTACCTTTTTACTAATTTTTAAAAGTTCTGGGATGCTGATATAGGATGCTAATTCTTGTAGAAGAATTTCGTCTTTAGTTAAAAAGAAATAGCAGGGTAGTTCTTCCACTGGAAAAGTCTGTACCCATTGTGCACCTATGGCACTTTTTACATCGAATTCAATTTTATTAAAGGAGCTAAGCTGAGAAATAAGGCTATCGGATTTATTCTGCTCCGAAGTTTTCAAACCCTCTTCCAGATTATCATCTACTAGGGAAATCAAAACCATTTTATCTTCAATCTTTGATTTTTCTAAAATAGCGAGATATTCTTCAAAGCTTTCAATTTTTTGAAAACCAGTCACTTGTGCCTGAGACAAGCTAAGGAATAGTGATAAAAAAAGGAATATAGGTTTGGTCATAGTTTTCACTTTTTTCCAAAGTTCTGGGTGATATAGACCTCAGGTATTCCATCTTTTGAAGAGATTAAATTTGAAATTCCACAAGCTAAAAAGCTATAATCTCTTAAAATGTTTTCTCGATGTCCTTTGCTGTGCATCCATTTATCCACAACATATATTGCCAGTTCTTTGTAAGTTTTAATCGTTAAGGGTTCCCCTTGCTTATTTACGATTTCGCCTTCCTTGTTTACAAAATACGTACCCTTTTTTCCAAGCTTATAGATATTGACTTTCGCAATATTTTCTCCAAACTCAGAAAAACCACCACCAGCCTTTTCTATCCTCTGTTCTAGCTTTCTAAGCCTTCTGTTTTTTTTATTGGTATGATCAAAAAAATTATACTTCTCCATCTGCTGCGAATGGATTTGAGAAGATTTTAAGAGCACAGGGTGAAATTTAAAAACCGACTTTTTCCTGTTATTCCTAGCTTCGTTTGTAGCATAAAACAAGGCAGCCTCTAATAAGGAACTATCAAAATTATCCTTGTCTATGGTTTGATTTACATCTTCCCTTTGGTAAAAACTGGAATAGCTATAATTCTCATATTCTGGGAGGGTCCAGGATGAATTTGGAAGAAGTATTGCGAGAATTGCCAGATTAATTATTTTCATTTCAATAAATCTGCTTTTGATTTAGGACGAATATCAAAATAGGATTTAAAACCTTCGAGCTTACTTTCTTCAGGGCTTATTTTATTTAATGCATGTAATTTCACCTCTGGTTTTTTTAAGAAGCTGATTCCTTTTACCTGCCCATTTTGCAATCTTATAGCGATATAACTGGAAACGCTTTTATTCATCCCAATAAACTCATCCTTATCGTCCTTGGGGTAGTATATTGTCTGTCCATTACCATTAACAAAAACACGCTTCAATTTGTTGTTGCCAAACTTCCCAAAAATCACCTTTCCCTTTATCTGATTAAATTTAAGAGGATCCACCAGGCTTATCATAAAACTATTGCTATAAACCTTTAGGCTATCCAATTTATTATTAAACATGGTAAGGAAAATGGTATCTCCAACAATTTGGGTGCTATCATTCCATAATACTGGTGATCTATACATCCTTAAAGTGCTATCCCTACTGGAGTAGGCCAAAGAATCACATTTTCCCTGCAATTCGGTTTTATAAAATTTCACACCATTATAGGCCCGAACCAGTCTATAATCGCCTAAGGAATCTTTTGTTTTATTAGATTGTAGAGTATCACCATGAATATGAAGGGTATCCCCATCCTGTAGAATGCTATAAATTGGGTTTTGGGTTACAAAAGCGCTGTCTAGCTCACCATTATACCAAGCATAATTTCCGGTGATAACATAGTGGTCTACCGTGTCGTGGATGAAAATATTTCCAAATACTTCTCCTAAATCATTTTTCGCTTCATAGTATAAACTGTCACCTTTTAAAATTTTGTTTTTACTATTTAAGATGGCATTTTCTTCAAATTGGGCGATGTCTAGTACGGTGTTATACAAGCCATTTTCGCAGTAAATGGAGCTGCTATCGCTAAGAATTTGTGTAGGACCATGAAAATAACTTATTCTCGTTTTGGTATTATAATTCAAGGTATCCGAATACATGGCATAATCGGGATTCACCAGAACCACACTGTCTTTGAAATTAAAGGTTTTTAATTGGGTATTATAATATCCCTTTTTACTGGTTAGGGTATTTTCATCATTTATTATCCTCCCACCGGTGGTGTAGTAAGCGAGTTTTTTCTTTCTGTCAAAATTTAGAATGTCGGTGGTGAGTTCCATTTTAGGATCTTGGAGTTTCACCACTTTTCCGGTTACCCTAGCCATTTTGGTATTTCCGGAATAATCCAAATGATCACCCCATAAAAAGAGAGTATCCCCTTGGTTTAGTTTGATATTATTGAAGGCTTCAATTTTATTTTCTTTATCATAAAGCCAAGCGCTATCACAATACATTAGTGCACCTTCATGTTCAAATATCACATCACCAATAAGGCGATTTTTTTCACCAATTTCTTTGCTATACTTTAAAAATTTCGCCTGTTTAATCTGTATTTGCTTGGCCTTTTTTTCTTGAGCATTACCGTTAAAGGGTAGTATGCTTAGCAAGATTAGGGCAGCAATAAATTTATACAGAGGCTGAAATTTTTTCAATGCTAATAGTTTGATTTCTATTAGGGCCAACAGAAATAATTGAAATGGGAACAGCCAATTTTTCTTGTAAGTAGCTAACGTAATTTTTAAGGGATTGAGGAATATCCTCATAATTTTCAATTTCGGTGATATCTTCCTTCCATCCTGGTAAATCCTCGTAAATAGGTTCTACCTCTCCATCTTCAATATTATAAGGCAGGTGGTCAATTTTAATGCCATTATGCATATAACCTGTACAAACACGAATGGTATCAAAACCACTTAGCACATCGGATTTCATCATTATTAAATTCGTAACCCCATTTACGTCAATAGCATAT
The DNA here is from genome assembly GCA_963976435.1 of uncultured Cryomorphaceae bacterium. GTDB lineage: Bacteria > Bacteroidota > Bacteroidia > Flavobacteriales > Schleiferiaceae > CAKZNE01. The sequence continues at coordinate 35,320 of CAXBKQ010000012.1, forward strand.
TGTAGAGCAGGAAGATCTAACCAGCCACATCTTCTTGGTCTTCCCGTAGTAGCACCAAATTCATTTCCATTTGCTCTTAGTTTTTCTCCAATTTCATCGTGCAATTCGGTAGGGAAGGGGCCGCTACCAACTCGGGTACAATAGGCTTTAAAAATTCCAAACACCTTATCGATTTTTGTAGGAGCGATACCTAATCCGGTACAACTTCCAGCACAGGTGGTGGTGCTTGAGGTTACAAAGGGATAGGATCCAAAATCAATATCCAACAGGGAACCTTGAGCTCCTTCTGCTAAAACCGTTTTATTGCTTTTTATGGCACTATTGATATAATGTTCAGAATCAATAAGATTTAAACCTCTCATAAACTCGATGGCATCCATCCACTCTTTTTCCATGGATTCTAGGTCGTATTCAAAATCGTAATGACTTAGAATTTGCTGGTGCTTGGCTAATAAATTATCGTAGCGTTGTTTAAAATCTTTTAATTCAATATCACCAACACGCAGACCGTTTCTCCCGGTTTTGTCCATATATGTTGGACCAATTCCCTTTAAAGTAGATCCAATTTTATTTTTTCCTTTTGCCGCTTCAGATGCTGCATCTAAAATACGGTGAGAAGGTAAAATTAAATGCGCTTTTCTGGAGATATAAAGGGTGCTGTTAATTTCAACACCGTATTCAACTAATTTGTCGATTTCCTTTTTGAAGATAATGGGATCTATCACCACACCATTACCGATAAGGTTAATACTACCTTTGTGAAATATGCCTGATGGGATAGTATGAAGAACATGTTTGATATTATCAAATTCTAAAGTATGGCCAGCATTTGGTCCACCTTGAAATCTGGCGATAATGTCATATCCTTTAGTTAATACGTCAACAATTTTCCCTTTTCCTTCGTCTCCCCATTGAAGACCCAACAGTACATCTACAGCCATTAAATAGCAGTTTTATTTAGTTTATTGATTTGATTCTTTTGATTCTGAATCCTCATTTCTTGTTCCGTAAAGGTAAAGTGAATGAGAATTTATTTTGATACCAAAAATCTCTGCAACGGTATCTTTTATTAACTGAATTCGCGGATCACAAAATTCCAACACTTCCCCCGTATCCGTTATAATAATATGATCGTGTTGTTTATTGTAAAAGGACTTTTCGTAATAAGATTGGTTTTGCCCAAACTGATGCTTACGCACTAATTTAGAATCTAAGAGTAATTCTATGGTATTATAAAGTGTAGCTCTACTTACTCTATAGTTTTTATTTTTCATGAGGATGTATAATGATTCAATATCAAAATGCTCATCATGGTCATAAATCTCCCTTAAAATAGCGTAGCGTTCTGGGGTTTTACGCTGTCCATTTTTCTCTAAAAAATCGGTAAATACCTGTTTTACAGTTTCAAATTCCTGATCCGTCATTTTTGAATTTCAAGGGGCAAATTTAGTAATTATCATTCAGCAAATCTCCTTTCAACGGAAGTTACTCCTTCAATTTGTTTTAATTCCTCAATTACTCGATTTAAATGAATCTTATCATAAACAACCACAGTAATCAATCCTTCAAAAATACCCTCGTCTCCAGCGATATTTATACTTCTGATATTGACATTTAAATCGTTTGATAAAATTTGAGTAACCTGATTCACCAATCCAACGGTATCAATTCCTCGAATAACAAGAACCGATGAAAATTCGGACTTTTCCGAACTTATCCATTTTGCTTTCATAACCCTTTGGGCCATATTACTTTGTAGATAAATGGAATTAGGGCATGTTTTACGATGAACCTTTATTCCTTCATGGGTGGTGGTAAAACCAAAAACATCATCACCCGCAATAGGATTACAGCATTTGGCAAGTTTATATTCTAAGGTGGTCTCTTCATTTCCAAAAACCAGTGTTTTCCGCTCTTTCTTCTCGCTTCCCTTATTGGGGTTGATAGCCGATTTTTCAGTTTTTTTAGATTTCCCTAATATTCTTTTTTTCAAATAGGAGTAAAAACCTTGAGATTGATCTCTCATGAAATCTTTTATCTGGTTATTGTCAATAACCTTCATCCCAACTTTATAATGTAGCTCCGAGGTGTTTTTAAGGCCAAAGTATTTCACCATCTCGTTGATCAAATTATCTGTAGGCTTTACCTTAATATAATTGAGCTTCCTTTTGAGTATTTCTTTTCCATCCAAGGCAATTTGCTTGTGCTCAGATTTTAAGAATGATTTGATATTAGCTTTTGCTTTGGAGGTAACCACATAATTTAGCCATTCCTCCTTTGGGTTTTGTTTTAAGGATGTGATAATTTCAATCTGATCCCCACTTCTCAATCTACTGCTCAATGGAACAAGTCTGCCATTTACCTTCGCTCCCAAGGTTTTAAGTCCAATATCTGTATGTATATTAAATGAAAAGTCTAGAGGTGTAGAGTTTACTGGTAAAATTTTCAGCTCACCCTTAGGTGTAAAGACATAGATTTCATCGGCGAAAAGGGTGGTTTTAAATTCATCTACGAATTCCAATGCTGTACCATCGTTGTTTTCCAGCATTTCCCGGATTCTCTCTATCCAAATATCTAGTTTATTTACCCCGCTAGCATCTTCTTTATATTTCCAATGTGCTGCATATCCCTTTTCCGCAATCTCATCCATCCTAGCACTTCTAATCTGTACTTCCACCCATTGTCCATCATTGCCCATCACAGTGGTGTGCAATGATTCATAGCCATTCGCTTTTGGTGAAGAAATCCAATCCCTCAATCTCTCTGGATTAGGTCTATAGCTGTCTGTAACAATAGAGTAGGCGGTCCAGCAATCGGATTTTTCCCTTTCCATGCTAGTGTCTAGTATTATTCTGATGGCAAATCGATCATACACTTCATTAAAGGAAACACCTTGTTTTAGCATTTTTTTGCGAATGCTATAAATGGATTTCGCCCTTTGTTTAATGGTGAATTTTAAGCCCGCCTTTTTTAGGTCTTTTTTTAAAACCGATGCAAATTGGCTAAGATATTTGGCTTCCCCAGCTTCGGATGATTTGAGGTTTAGCACAATATCTCTATATACCTCTGGTTCTGTGTATTTTAAACTAAGATCCTCTAATTCAGTTTTAATATTATAAAGCCCAATTCTATGGGCCAAGGGAGCATATAGATAAAGTGTTTCGGATGCGATTTTCACCTGTTTGTGCACCGGCATACTCTCCATGGTTCGCATATTGTGAAGTCGGTCCGCTAACTTTATTAGAATTACTCGAATATCATCAGAAAGTGTTAATAACATCTTTCTAAAATTCTCCGCTTGTAGGGAAATATCTTGGTCAAAAATTCCGGATATTTTAGTTAATCCGTCAATAATTCTAGCGATTTCCTCACCAAACAATCGATCAATATCTTCTAGCGTATAGTCGCTGTCTTCTACAACATCGTGTATTAATGCCGCAGCAACGGATGTAGGACCTAAACCAATTTCTTTGGCTACAATATTGGCCACTTCAATGGGATGTAGGATATAGGGTTCACCAGATTTTCTTCTCACATCTGCATGGGCATCCTTGGCAAGATTAAAGGCTTTCAAGATCAATTCCTTATCCTCCTTATCCACCCTGTCCTTCATAGAACGAAGAAGTGCCTTATAACGATTGGAGATTTCCTTTTCCTCCTGCTCTAGTTCCAATTCAGTCATACTCAAATTTATTATTCTAGTCCAATTAAAACTAGTTTTGATAAATAAATTTTCAAAGATTTTTCACGAAGTCTTAGGAATTTTATTCCGAGGCATAAATCAGCCTTCAAAATTCCCTTTAGAGAATATCGTCGCTTTAAAATTCATACTGGAAGTGAGGAGCAAATTACCCTAATGAATAAAAAGGTCTGAAAATAATAAACGCTTTTGGCTATTATTTTCAGACCAATATTTTGAATCTGGATAAGGGGATTCGTAGGGATTCTAAGCCCTCCAAGAATATTGACTTTTTGAGATTCCAAATGTCTTAGCATTCCACATCCCTCCTAGATAATTTTAGTCACGGAATTTTAAATTTGCGTTTAACAAAAAAAGCCATATTAATCGAGATATTCTTTATTACATGATTGCCAGAAAGGTTGATCAAGTTTTATTGGGCAATAGAAATAAGGGAATTTTGTTCGGAGCTTATTTTGGCCTTCAAGAAAATGGTGATTTGATTGAAATGGAACCTTAGGGAGATTGGGTAGCTCTGAAGGATGAAGAGATCACCCAACCGAACTTAGGTTTCATGAAAAGCAGATTACCATTTTATTGTGAGCCTTGACCTTTTTGGTTCGTTTTTGGGTCAAGCCAAAAATGAACAGAATTATATCATTTCTTTTTAGCGATAATTTATATTTAGGACAAATGTCCTAGCATTTAGAAAAACAAGCAAAAGCCCTAATAATCAGTTTAATGGGAAGGTAAAATCTTAGTTTTCACCTCACCGAAACCAATTCTTAATTTTCCATTATCAGAATATCCTTTAATACGAATAGAATCTCCATCCTTTAAATAAGTTCTGGTGCTTCCATCATTAAGAGGAATAGGTTTTGAACCTGCCCAACTTAATTCTAACATGGATCCAAAGCTATCTTCTGTAGGTCCAGAAATGGTTCCGGAGCCCATCATGTCGCCAACATTTATAGGGCAACCATTACTTGTGTGGTGAGCCAATTGCTGTGAAATATTCCAATAGAGATATTTAAAATTGGATTTTGAAATTTGAGTTTCTATACCTTCTTCTGTTTCCAACATCACATCGAGGTTAATATCAAAGGTTTTATCTCCTTGGGATTGTAAATTTTCCAATGGCTTTGGATCCTGGTCTGGACCTTTTGTTCTATAAGGCTCTAAGGCATCTAGGGTAACAACCCAAGGGGAAATGCTGCTAGCAAAACTTTTTCCTAAAAAGGGTCCTAATGGTTGATATTCCCATTTTTGAATATCACGGGCCGACCAATCATTAAAAAGCACCATTCCAAAAATATAATCTTCAGCTTCATTTACATCTATACTTTCACCGATATGCTTTCCATCACTGGTAATAAAAGCCATTTCCAATTCAATATCCAAAGCTTTACATGGTCCAAATACAGGTTGGCTAGAGTCTTTGGGTAAAGTTTGGCCCTTTGGTCTTCTAATATTTTCACCAGAAACTATAATGCTTGAGGATCTACCATGGTAACCAATTGGCATATGAACCCAGTTTGGCATTAAGGCATTTTCCTTTCCTCTAAACATAATTCCAACATTCATAGCATGTTCCTTACTGGAGTAAAAATCTGTATAATCCTGAGTAAAAACTGGCATCAACATTTGGATATTATCCACATGAAAAAGAATATGAGCCTTATAATCATCATTATGTTGAAGCTCATCATTCTCAATATCAAAGATTTCTGCTACACGATTTCTAACCTTTCTCCATGTTGGTCTTCCTAGTGTAATAAAATCATTTAGGGTGTCTTGAAGGAAAACATCACTTGGCAATTCTATATCCTTAAAAAATCCTAATTGATGTAAAGCTCCCAGATCAATAGCGCTGTCTCCGATTCTAGTACCAATAGTAACCAAATTTTCTTCGGTTAGAAATACACCAAAGGGAAGATTTTGAATAGGAAAATCGGTATCCATCTTGGTTGGAATCCAACTTTTTCGGTTTGGATTATTTGCTGTAAGCATATTGTATGTGTCTTTAAATATTTAAAATATGGGTATTAAATCTTATTTGTAAATAATTTTCTATTCCCGTTGTCATATTCTATTTTAGGCAATTAAATTTGCCCGATAATGATTAGGCAAATATTGTAAAATAATAGAACCCTCAAAAAAATAATTGAATGGAAAGAGATCAGCAGATTTTTGATTTGATCGAGGATGAAAGAAATCGTCAAACAGAAGGTATTGAATTGATAGCCTCAGAAAATTTTGTCAGCGATCAGGTGATGGAAGCTATGGGATCTGTATTAACGAATAAATATGCGGAAGGCTTTCCTGGAAAAAGGTATTATGGGGGTTGTGAAGTAGTAGATGAAGTAGAAACTTTGGCAATAGAAAGAGCAAAAGCTTTATTTGGTGCTGAATATGCCAATGTACAACCGCATTCTGGCTCACAAGCCAATGCAGCAGTATTTTTAGCTTGCCTAAATCCCGGAGATAAAATAATGGGTTTCGATTTATCCCATGGTGGACATCTAACTCATGGCTCTCCTGTAAATTTTTCAGGAAAGATTTATAAAACTTCTTTTTATGGTGTGGAGGAAGAAAGTGGTTTAATTGACTACGATAAATTAGAAGAAAGAGCAATTGAGGAGAAGCCTAAACTATTAATTTGCGGGGCATCAGCCTATTCCAGAGATATAGATTTTGCGCGATTTAGAGAGATTGCAGATAAAGTTGGAGCTCTTTTGTTAGCAGATATCTCTCATCCTGCAGGATTAATTGCCAAGGGAATTTTAAATGATCCTCTTCCTCATTGCCATATTGTTACCACAACAACACATAAGACCTTAAGAGGACCAAGAGGTGGTTTAATTTTGATGGCCAAAGATTTTGAAAATCCTTGGGGACTAAAAACTCCTAAGGGTGCCATCCGTAAAATGAGCGCAATTTTAGATTCTGCTGTGTTTCCAGGTACCCAAGGTGGTCCTTTGGAGCATGTAATAGCTGCCAAAGCCGTGGCATTTGGTGAAGCTTTATCGGATGAGTTTTTCCATTATATCTTACAAGTGCAAAAAAATGCAAGAGCATTAGCCGATGAATTAGTGGCTAAAGGATATAAAATTATCAGCGGTGGAACTGATAATCATTGTATGCTTATCGATTTGAGAAATAAGGGTGTTACGGGTAAGTTGGCCGAAAATGCCTTGGTAAAAGCGGATATTACTGTAAACAAAAACATGGTGCCTTTTGATGATAAATCCCCATTTGTAACTAGCGGGATTAGACTTGGAAGTAGCGCTGTAACTACAAGAGGTTTGCTAGAAGAGGATATGAAAAAAATAGCTGATTTAGTAGACCGAGTAATTCAAGACCCTGAAAATGACAGTGTTTTGGAAGCGGTGAAGTCGGATGTTAATAATTTGATGTCTGGTTTTCCATTGTTTAAATCCTAATTCTTGATTTTATGGAGGTTTTATTTTCAGTAGAAGGTCTAATATCTCTACTAACTTTAAGCTTATTGGAAATTGTACTGGGAATTGATAATATAATTTTCATTTCCATTCTTACCAATAAACTACCAGAGCAGGCTCGTCCAAAAGCAAGGTTTTTAGGAATTAGCTTGGCCCTAATTTTTAGAGTAGTAATGCTTCTAGGAATCACTTGGATTATTGAATTTACGGAACCTTTATTCACCCTCTTCTCTCAAGAAGTAACAGGCAGAGATCTGGTGCTAATGGCTGGTGGACTTTTCCTCCTTGCCAAAAGTACCAGCGAGATTCATGAAAAGATGGATCCTCATAAAAGCAAAGGAGATAAGAATGGAAACGCAGTACAAAAGGGATTGCTCTCGATTATTATTCAAATTGGTATACTGGATATCGTCTTTTCTTTTGATTCTATTCTTACGGCTATTGGAATGACTGATGAATTAATAATTATGATTACAGCCGTAATTATTTCTTTGGTGGTAATGCTAATTTTCTCCAGCCGTATTGCAAATTTCATTGAAAAACATCCTAGTCTACAGGTTCTTGCTCTCTCTTTCCTTATTTTAATTGGCTTTGTTTTAATTGCTGATGGATTGCATGTACATATCCCTAAGGGCTATATTTATGTTGCTGTTGCCTTTTCCTTATTGGTGGAAGTAATTAATATTAGATCGAGGTCAAATTCCAAATTAAATTAATTAAATTACCAATTCCATTGCATCCCATAAATTCAGAAAGTTAGGAATGAAAATATTTTTTACGGGCATTATTATTTTTATTTTTTCAAATCTGATTCTCGGACAGGCAAATGTTTCTATTAGCATGAATTCACCTTCCACTGGAGCAAACCTCAGTGCTGGATCAAACATTAATTTCGATTTTACTATAAGCAATACAGGCAGCGAGCCTATTGATGCTCAAGACACAATTATTTTGCTGCCTACCGCCAATGGCAACCGAATTGCTAAGGATGGACCAAGCCCTGATTTTGTAGAATGGATATTAAATGTGGATATTCCTGCAAATGGTGGTAGCTATAATTTTTCAGAATCTATAGTGGTGAAAGGTGGGGTAGATGGTATGCTAGATTTTTGTGGAAATATTAAAGTATTTGGCTCGGGTTGGAGAGGGGTTGTAGAAACGGATTTATTGGATAATCAATCTTGTAATGAGGTGAACTGGACCAGCATGCCTATTAGTCTGACTGAGGGGAGTAAGGCTGAATTAATAGACAATTCCTATTATCAGAAGGGAGTGTATAAAATCAGATTGATGAATGTGGATCCCAATCAAAAGATAAGCTTTGAATTGGTGAATCTTACTGGGAAAATAATCCAAAGCTATACCTTCCAAAGTTCGAGTGCAGATGTTTCTAAAGATATTGCCTTAGCAGCTCCTCCAAAAGGTATTTATATAGCTCGACTAAGTTCCAAATCAAAGGCATTAAGCATTAAAAAAATTGTGGTCCATTAGCTGGAAATAGATTTATAAAACAAAAAAAATGAGCTTTTTTTGTTTAGAATCCTAGATTTTACTCCGCAGCTTCTTCGGCTAGGGTAAAGGTTCTGGTGATATCGTTCATTGGGCTGTCTACTAAATTCCCTTCAGAATTCAATAATTGTAGCTTTATGGTATTTTCTCCCATTGGTAAACCTTCAATAAAATAAGGCTGCCAGTTGTCTAGAAGAACACTAGTACTTCCATTGATGGTCATTTTAATATAATTTCCACCTGGGGCGATTTCAGTGTTTTTGAGAAAGAAGTCTACTAAAATTTTCTCAGCTCCTTTTCCGGTATAGCTTCCCTTAGGTCTGCTGTAGAATAGCATTTCCTGACTTAAATCAACATCTGCTGCATCTTCTTCGCTGCCGGAAGTAAATTGAAATACCTGATGAGCATTGGCTCCTTTTACACTTTCATGATAAGATCTAGATAAAAAAGCAATAGCGATATGATGGCCTTTTTCGAAGGATTTTTCAAAACCAGATTCATAGTGAGCGGAATAGGGTCCATTGTCCACAATTAAATGAATGTGTTGGCCTTTAGCAGAATTCGCTAATCCTTTGGTTTCAGCATCTGGACTTTGAGCTCCAAGTTCATAGCCTGAAACTGAAAAGTTGAAATTGAAATTTCCATCTTCAGAAATGCTCTTCATTTCTTCGGCAAAACCTAAGCTAGCTTCCGGAAATTGGGCGGATGGGCTAGAGGGGTAAATTTTTAAACCATCAATTTCATAGCTTTCAGGATGATCGACTATTTTTTCTTCCACAACTTCCACTTCAATTTCCTGATCCGTATTTTCTTCTGGTTCAGCATTTTGATTACAAGAGCTTAAAATTCCAAAGCTTAAAAGGGAAAAAACAAATACTTTATTTTTCATGTGATTGGATTAATGATTATGAATCCTACAAATGTTGTCAATAAAATGAAAAACTCCTTTATGAAAAGGAGTTTTTTTTCTGATTTCCCAGCTTTCACCTAATAGGGATGTTGAAAATTATTTTTCTTTTCCACCAAGTAGGAGGAGTTCATGGGCAATCACTTCGGTTATGTATTTCTTTTGCCCTTCAGAATCTTCGTAGCTGCGATTGCTTAGTTTTCCTTCTAGGCCAATTTCCTTTCCTTTTTTGGCATATTTTTCCGCGATTTCTGCGGTTTTACCCCAAATAACAATATTATGCCATTGGGTTTCAGTTATTTTTTCGCCTTTGGCATTTTTATAGGAATCGTTGGTGGCTAGGGAAAATTTTACCATTTTACTGCCATTCTCAAGAGTTTTTACATCCGGATCAGAACCCAGATTTCCTATTAATTGAACCTTGTTTCGTAGAGTACTCATAAATAATGTTTGATGATTAACAAAAAATTCTAATCAACAAATTTTGACTACTAGCTGGGAAATAGTCGGGAATCAAACATTTACTATCCAGATGATTTGAGGAATGGGATGAGAATATTCTGAATTAAAAGAACATAAGCCAAACAAAGATGGAGGTTCCACCAGCAAAAACTAGACATGCAATAAGGATTTTTTGTTTTAATTCCTTTTTTCGTTTTTCTTTTAGATCAAATTTAAATTTAGCCAATTGGGCAGGTGAGACCTCTTCTTTTTTAATGGTTTTAGGTTTTTCAGAACCATATATCTTGTGAATTTCACTGAGTTTGGGTTTCTTTTTCAGCTGCTCTAAATTCCTTTTGTGCGCTCTGCTCATTTCAGAACCAGGACCAAATCCAAATGACATACTATTGTGATTTTAGAAAGGTGATAGACCTTTGATTGAAAATTTCCGCTTGTTCTACATTTACAACATGTCCACATTGATCAACAATGGAAAGCGTAGCAGATCTGTGGTTTTGTACAAGTTTACTAATGGAAGGAAGAAACATATGATCTTCTGAACCCATTATATAAAGGGTAGGAACTCCACTGTCTTTAATTCTAAAAAGTGACAATAAAGGGTTTACCTCAGAAATAAGAGTAAACCACCGTTTGAATTCCTTTTGATATAATTTTTTTGCTTCTTTAATGAATAGGTTCCTAGACTCCCTATGGGTTTTTTTGGGTAAAATCACAAAAGCAAAAAGTCGATATAGAATTAAATAGGGGATTACAGATTTTAGAAAAGCCCCAAGCCTCATCAGGATTTGCCCCCTGAGGTTTAGTTTCATTACGGCCCCTCCAAGGATTAGTTTATCGCCTCTTTCAGGTTCCCTTTCAATGATATCTCTTATGATTATGGTCCCTAAAGAGATTCCCACAAAATGAGTTTTTTCAATCTTCAAATGATCCAAGACCTCTACAATTTCATCACCAATAACCTTAAAGGTATAGCTCTTTAAATTCTGATAAGCGATATTTTTAGATCTTCCATGACCTCTAAGGTCAATAAGCAATACATTAAAATGCTTTTTGAAATCTCTAAGCTGTTTATACCAAATGGTACTACTACCACCAGCGCCATGAATAAATGTTACCCATGGATGCGATTCGCTATTAATAAGGCTTGTATAGTTTAGCATAAATGTAAAACGAGCACAGGCAAGGAAAGATCATTGCTCCAATGCTTTATTAGAATGCCTGGCAAGTTAATCTTTTTTTAAGCCGGCAATTATTCCTTAATCTTTTGAAATTCAATAATACTGATATTGTTGGCCACACTTCCAATGCCATAGGCCTCTATTCGCATAAAATCATCCTTCACCTCTAAAATTCGCCATACTCCTTCAGGGTCCTCAACTGATGATGGAAAAAACATTTTACTAGCACCTTGGTTTAAACTCCAAAGTTCTAGTCTTTCCTTTTCGCCTTTTGTAATTCTTATTTCCTGGTCTTTAATATCCAGAAAAACAATGGCCTCCTCTTGCCTCAAATTGCTAGACTTCCATTTCCCCAAAAAATCCATGGTTTTATATTGGGCTTCAGTATTTTCCTTTTCTAGGTGAATATCTTTAAAACCAATATAGTTTTTAAGGAGGAAGATATTGTTTTCATCAGTGGATTTGATAAATGCTAATCCAAATAATTCATCGTGAATATTGAAAAAATGATAGCCCTTATATTCTATAATATTCCATTTTACTGCAGGAAGGTGGATGCCTTCCATTTGTTTCTCAGGGAGGATAATGGAATCATTGCTAAAATCTAGTTTTTGATTTTCGCCTAACCAGGAAAATTTCCCTTGAAAATCACTCCTCGAAAATTTCGGATTTTGTAAAGATTCTGCTAAACGTTTAAATACAATAAGGGTGTTTTTCGAGCCAATTGGTTTTAGATATAAGCTATCGTCACCAAATTTGATGATATACTGGTCTCCAGCAAAATTGAAAAGACTATCCTGCAATTGGAATTTTAAAGTTCTTTGAGTGGTTTCATCAAATTTACTTGAAGACATATCGCCAATAGCGGTAATCAAAACAGTGCTGTCTTTAAATTCCAAAAGGTTTCTAGAAAAGGAAGGAAATTTTTGTTTTTTGCCAAGTTTGGTGTAGGATGTTATCCAAATTCCATCTAATGGGCTTGTTTCCTTTTCTGTACAACTAGAAAGTAGAATTAAGAGCCCCAATAAACCAATACATTTTTTCATATTACCCATTGTTTTCTGGTTGGCTAATATAATTTCTTGCTCTTAATTCTTTTTGTTTTTCTCTAGAAATAAAGCTTGGAAGGAACAGTATATCCAAAATGGCGAAGGCTTGATTTTTTGATTTTAGGGAAGTAAATTAATTAAAAAAAGCCATGAAGACATGTTTGTTTTGCAACGAAACTCTTAAAGGAAGATCGGATAAAAAGTTTTGTGATGACTCTTGTAGAAATGCATTTAACAATAAAAAATCTGCAAAAAGCAATAACCTAATGCGAAGGGTAAATAGGATTCTAAGTAAGAATCGAAAAATATTGAAGGATCATTATTCTCAAAATCAAAACAGAATAAATAAGGAAACTTTGATGTACAAAGGTTTTGTTTTCAACTATTTTACAAGTGTTTACGAGAATTCAATTGGAGAAAAATTCTTTTTCATCTATGATTTAGGCTATTGCTATTCTCTGGAAAATAATCATGAAGTTCAAATATTATATCGAAATGAAAAGGAACTTATTTAGTGAACAGAGTCTGGTGAAATGAGATAAATCATAAGTACCAATATAGCTATGAATGAAAGGAATATTAAAAGTTGAAGAAAGCTATTTAATGCTTTTTGCCATACCTTCTTAGCATGATCAAATACCAAGGAGTTCCAAATAAAAACCATTATTAGAAAAACCAAAAATGCCTCTAGTTGTATGGTGTCCGGCGACAAATAGTTGACCAAATCCATTACAACTGTAATAATTGTAAAAAAGCTAGCGGCCAAATAGAGTAGGGAGCTAATGCTTTTTACTAGGGTTCTCTCCCTTTTGATATAAACCAAGAATGAACTTAAAACAATTAGTGGCAATAAAATCATCCAAAAGAAAATATGGGCTTTGAACCCTTCTATAGACAAAGTTGCTCCTAAGATTAATTCTTCGTCAACAAAAGAGATATGCAGCGCAGCAACTGCTAAGGAATAGAAGAATACTTTTCCAGGACTAGGATAATACTTTCGGTTTCCATTCCAATAATTAGAAACTATCCAATAAGGTTTGTATAAAAGGGCAAACATCAGAGCGAAGACGGATCTTTCTAAGGAGAATACATTGGAAATAAAATCCGTTATGGCAGATTTTAAAGTAATAGGCTTACCCTTTACTTCTTGGCCACAGCTCGGACAATTGTTAGAATCAAGTGCTATTTGGCAAACACTACATTGATTTTTTGTATCCATGGAAATTTATTGGATAGGAATATCCAAAAATTTCCACAGATAACACAAAAATATTTCTCTAAGATTTTAATTCCTTCCTGCCATCCCCGTGAATGGCGAATCTTCCTAGCTTTTTATCATGAACCTTTTCATACTCGGGCCAGGGCCAACCGCCGAACTGTGTTTGTTGATATTCTCGAAAAGCTTGTCGGATTTCTTCTTCGCTATTCATAACAAATGGCCCATGCTGAACTACGGGTTCAGAAATGGCTTTGCCTTGAAGGACTAATATTTGGGATGGGATACTACCGTTTTTTAATGTTACATCCTTGCCTTCAATAATTTCCGCTGAATGATAATTTGGCAAATCCTCCCCTTCTAAAGAGAGTTTTTCGCCTTTAAAAAAATACAAACTACGATTTATACCTTCCTTGGTTTTTGGCAATTGCCATTCTGCTTCGGCTTCCATTTCGATGATCCAAACACCCACTTCATTTTCAGGATCTGCTGCCCAAGAGTCTGGAGGAGGAAGAGCTGCTGATGAATTGTTTAATTTACCCGCGATTAGCTCCACCTTGGTTTTGCGATTTTTATCATCCTCGAAATTTAAAATGGGAATAGATTCAGACCAAAACATTTTAAAATGTGGCTCTACAAATTTTTTGGATTTTGGGAGGTTTAACCAAATTTGAAAAAGTTCTAAGGGATTCTCTTTTTCTGATTCTAATAAGGGAAACATTTCAGAATGTAATAATCCTTTACCTGCAGTCATCCATTGAACATCACCATTCCCATATCTGCCGGATGCACCCTGAGAATCGGAATGATCTACCATACCTTTCCGTACCACGGTAATAGTTTCAAATCCTCTATGTGGATGCCCTGGGAAACCTGGTACTTTGCTGCCATGATACATTCTCCAACCATCCTTTGTTCTGAAATCCTGTCCTATTTCTCTGCCTTCTAAACTGGCATCTGGACCTAATTCTTCATTTCCTTTTGGATAAAAATCTTCGTGATGAACACAGAATAGAAAGGGATCCATGGTTTCCCATTGAAATCCTAAGGGTCTTATATTTTTTATACTGGAATTTGTGGCTCCATTCATAATTTTCTTCTTTTGATTATCTAATAAGCATCTAAACTACAACAGGAAATTTCGATGTACAAAAGGGAAAACAATTGCTTTGATAGATAAAACCAATGTTTAAACATTGATTTAAGAGTTTTCAAAAATGATTATAGAGTAGGTCAGGAAAAAAGCTCAATATTCTAGAATTGATTTAAATTCTGCTGCAAATATTCTAGAAACTCTTTAGTCCTAGAAGTGCTCTTGTAATTTAAAAACTCCATAAACATACTTTGAAAGATTATACCCATTCCTATGCCTTTCCAAGATGTATTAAAATCAAAAAAATAAAAGACCAAAACACCAACTATAAAAAAGGAAATTCCCGCCCATTTGTAAAAATTTAGGTTTTCTAATAGTGTTTGGCCTTTTTTTATTTCAAGACTTAGGTAATCTTTATCTTTATTCTGAAAGGATTCCTTTAATTTTTCGTGCTTAATGGGGTTTTTCAATTGTATGGTCATTCCTATGGTTAATTGAAATAGACCAAGGCAAATACATACATAAGCCAATCCTCGCCAAAAGGAGATTTTGATTTTTTTAAATATATAAAGGGCAATAATTAGGTTTATTAGCCCCATAAGGAGGAACATTGTAGCTTCTACAATCTCACCAGAAAAATTCCTTTCTAGGTCTAGCATTCTACAAATATAAAGCAATGCTAGTCCATGAAAATTTCTAAATCAACATTATTACCCGGATTGCATCAGACCTAAAAATCAAAATTCCAAAGTATATTAGGGCCTCTAAATCATAAAATCCAAATGAAAAAATTAATTCAACTTTACCTCCTTTGCCTTCTATGTCTATTTTCTAGTATGAGTTTGGCCCAGGATTTAGTATTAGCCAGAACTCCAGCTTTAAATCCAAATGAAAATGAAATAGCCTTTTCTTACCAAGGTGATATTTGGACTTATGACCTTCAAAAGCTTAGAGCAAACCGCTTAACCATACATGAAGCTTATGAATCAAATCCAGTTTATAGTCCAGATGGAAATAATATTGCTTTCAATGGAAATAGATTTGGAAATAATGATGTTTTTACCATTTCTAGAGAGGGAGGCTTTCCCAAACGTTTAACCTACCATTCCACTGCGGATAAATTAACGGATTGGTCCCATGAGGGTCAGCTAATATTTGAAACCAATAGAACTTACCGACAAATTGAGTGGGATAAGGAAATATACCAGGTTTCGGCAGATGGCGGTACACCTTTTAGAATATTAGATGCTGTGGGTAAAATGGCCAGTATTTCACCAGATGGTAAGTATATGGCTTTTGTTAAAGGTGCATGTAGAATAGAGCGTGAAGCCTATAATGGCCCAGCAGATATGGAAATTTGGTTATATGAATTTGCCAGCAAAAAGTTTAGTAGACTCAGTAATAATGAGGTAAACGACTATCTGCCAAAATGGAAATCCAATAGCGAATTATTATTTCTAAGTTCCGTAAATGGTAAATACAATATTCAAAGTATAAAAATTGAAGGATCTGAAATTTCCAAGCCCACATCTATAACAAGTTTTAGCGATGATGGGGTTAATTTTTTCGATGTTCAGGGAAGTAGTATTGTAATGGAAAGAGCTGGAAAATTATTCCTTCAAAAGAATAATGAACCTCTACAAGAGATTGATTTAAATATTAAAGCTGACTACCGCTTTGATCCTAAGGAGAAAAAATCATATTCCAATAATTTATCTGCCTACAATATTTCTCCAAATGCGAAAAATGTAGCCATGGTCATCAGAGGTGAAGTTTTTGTAAAGCCTCTGGACAAAGAAAAAAGAAGAGCACATAATCTTTCAAATCATCCTTATAGAGATTATGACCTAAGCTGGTTAAACGATTCTAGTTTATTATTTATTTCGGATAGAGATGGACAGTATGATATTTATATGGCCACAAGTGCTGATCCCAAAAAATCAGATTTAAGTGCCTCTCTTAGACATAAGCTTACAAGAATAACCAATAGCCCAGAAAATGAAGGTGACCTTTATGTTTCTCCTGATGGTAAGAAGATTCTTTTTAAAAGAACAAGCTCCACTACAGAACTGATTCTTGCAAATATAAATTCCAAAGGAAAAATTTCTGGCGAAAAAACTTTATTGAAAGGTTGGGATGCTCCAAATGGAATAAAATGGAGTCCTGATAGTAGATATATAGCTTACTCACAAAGCGACCTTACCTTTAATAATGAAGTGTATATAATGGATGTTTCCAGCGGTGAAGCCCATAATATTAGCATGCATCCCAAAAGTGATTATGGCCCCTTTTGGAGTGAGGATGGCAGTAAACTAGGATTTTTATCTCAGCGAAATAATGGCGACAGTGATGTGTGGTTCGTTTGGTTGCAAAAAGAAGAATGGCAAAAGACGAAAGAAGATAGGGAAGATGGATTTTATTTTGAAGAGGAGGAAGAAAATTCTGATTCCAAAAAGGATAAAAAGGATAAAAAGAAAAGCAAGAAAAAGGATAGTGTCGATCCCATTCAAATTGATTTTGAGGAAATTCATCACCGATTAGATCAGGTAACTTCCTTGCCTGGTGATGAAAGGCAGCTTATCATTTCCAAGGACGGTGAAACCTTTTATTTTACCGCATCTAGCAATGTAAGTAGAGGTTCTGATTTATATTCCATAAAATTTGATGGTACTGAAATAAAGCAATTGAGTAAAGGTGGTAAAAGTCCTCGCGGCTTACAATTAGATCCGAAAAGTGATGACTTATATGCCTTAAGAATGGGTAAACTCAATAAGGTTGGTACTAAAAAAGGAGATTTTACAGCCTTCCCTCATTCCGCAAAAATGACAATAGACCATAACCAAGAAAGGGAAGAGGTGTTTGAAGAAGGATGGATGGCCATCAAAAACGGTTTTTATGATCCTAATTTCCATGGGCAAGATTGGAAGGCGCTTCACGATAAGTATAAACCCCTAGCCATGGCTGCTTCTACGGATCAAGATTTTAGATATATTTTCAATTTAATGTTGGGTCAATTGAATGCCAGTCACATGGGAATGTATGGTTCAAATCCAGAAAACACAATTAAAGAAAGGACCGGTAGACTTGGTATAGAAGTGAAACCTAGTAAAAAAGGCTTGGTAGTTAATCATGTGGTTATGAATTCTCCGGCAGATAGAAGTCAGAGTAAAATAAACATAGGAGATATAATTCTCGAGGTAAATGGTGAACAAATGGGAGAGAATAGTAATTTTTATGAATTCTTCCAGGATGAATCCAATAATGAAGTTTTAATGAAGCTAAAATCTAAGGATGGTAGTGAGAGAGAAATAGCCATTCGTCCGAGTAGAAGCCTCGGTAATTTGCTTTATGAGGAATGGGTGCGGGAAAGAAAAAGATTGGTTGAGGAGTATTCTGGAGGTAGATTAGGATATATCCATATCCAAGGAATGAATTTCCCAAGTTTTGAAAGATTTGAAAGAGAATTAACGGCAAGTGGATTAGGAAAGGAAGGAATAGTAATCGATGTGAGATTTAATGGTGGTGGTTGGACCACAGATTATTTGATGGCCGTTTTAAATGTAAAACAACATGCTTATACAGTGCCGAGAGGTGCTGCAGAAAATCTGGAAAAGGAAAATGAAAAGTTTAAGGAATATTACCCTTATAGTGAGAGGTTACCGCTGGCCTCCTGGACTAAGCCTAGTATTGCCATGTGCAATGAAAGCTCCTATTCCAATGCCGAAATTTTTTCCCATGCCTATAAGAGTTTAGGAATTGGTAGTTTGGTAGGAATGCCCACATTTGGAGCCGTAATTTCTACTGGTGGAAAAGGACTTTTAGATGGATCTTTTATCAGAATGCCATTTAGAGCTTGGTATGTGAAATCATCTGGAATGAATATGGAGAATGGACCTGCAGTGCCTGATGTGGTATTGGAAAATGCTCCTGATGATAGAGCAAATGAAAAGGATAGCCAATTGAAAAAGGCCGTTGAAGTGCTACTTCAACAAATTGACAACTAAATTTTAGGAAGCGCTGGGAATAATTTCAGCGCTTTTTTTTTCTAATTGTTAGAACCAATAATATTAGTTTAATTTTGCCTTCTGAAAATGATTATAGCCAAAGGCTTTAAAATTGAAGATATGATGATGGTTTGTAAAAGGCTGCTTTTTGGATTGGTTTTAATAGGATTTATGATTTCCTGTAAAAAGGCCGATGAGCTTACACAGTTTAGAATGGAATTTAATGAAGAGGCAACGATTCCCTCTTCCACAGGGGTGAATTTACCCTTCAATATTTTAGTACCAGAAAATGAGACAAATGCGAGCTCAACCTTCGAATCCAATAATACGAGAAAAGATCTCATTGAAGAGATACTCATAGAGCAATTGGATATCACCATTACTTCTCCTAGCAATGGAGATTTTAGCTTTTTAAAATCTGTTGGGATTTATCTTTCTGCAGAGGGTTTAGAGGAGATAAGAGTAGCTTGGCTTGATGATATTCCAGATAATGTTGGAAATTATATCAATCTGGAACTTAGCAAGGCTAATCTTAAAGATTATTTATCAAAACCAGAATATTCCTTGCGTCTAAACACCGTAACCGATGAGATTATCACTAATGATCATAAGCTAAATGTTCACTCTAAATTTTTTGTAGACGCCAAATTATTGGGGGTTTAAATAAGGTATTCAATAACCTTATCTTTGGCTATAAATGGTTCTATTTCCGATAGCCCCAGTCCCATATTTGCAGATTTGATTAAGGATTCTTCAGAAGAAGGGATACCTCCATTAAAATAAAGCCCTGCTTTGCTAAGTTCCGAAAGGGGAGAAAGTCCAACAAGCTCGCTTCCGGTAACCTGACAATCAATTTTTAAAGCTTCTTCCTTTGTGGCAATAAAAACGTCTAATATTCCAGCTTTATCCAAATCTGTAAGGTTATAGCTTACCTGTACTTTGTCAAAATCCTTAATATACCATCCTAGGGCTTTAACGGATTTAAATCTACCCGGAATTCTTTCTCGATCGCCATAGGAGTCCACTACAACCATTCCTGATTCACGAACCAATTGGGCAATTTTCTTGGCTTTAGAGACCTCATTTGTGTCTAGATTGATATTATAGGCTATCAGCATCTTTCGAACACCAATGGTGCTAATTCCACATTTTTTCCAATTCTCAGGGTTTCCATAGTCCAGTGGAATTTTTTCTAATTTTTCGGGAAGTGATTCAAACTCTCCCTTTCTCAAATGGGCTAGGTTTTGGCGTTTTAAAGAACTAGCATTTTCTTCATACAAATAAATTGGTGTTCCTATTTCTTCGCCTACTCTGATGGCAAATTCTTTTACGAGCTCCTTTAACTCATCAATTGATATTCCTTGAAGAGGGATGAAGGGACAAACATCTATAGCTCCGAGTCTGGGATGTGTTCCTTTTTGGCGACTCATATCCAATATTTCAAAGGAGCATTTAAAAAGCTGGAAAGCCGCTTCCATCACACTATCCGGTTCCCCTGCAAAGGTGAAAACAGTTCTGTTTGCAGCAATTCCTCTATCTTGATGCAGAAGCTTTACCTTAGGAACCGAACTTATACAATTGGCTAGTTTTTCCAATTTATGGATGTCCTTACCTTCACTAATATTTACTACACACTCTACTAAGGGCATTTTAAAATCTTTTTTGAGATGAGCATTTAATAAAATCACTGATCAAATAAGCGATACTTTTTGCTAATAGGTCAATTTCCTTTTGATTGCTGGCTCTTCCTACCGAACCTTCACAGATATGGAAATAATGACAATTCTTTAAACTGCTGGCACTACGTATGAAATGACGGATACTATTTAGGTCAAATCCCGATGGGTTTAGGGCGCTTACTGGGAAATTGCTGATGCTATCGAGGTCCAATTCCAAACCAATCTCTTGATTCCCTAACCAATTCAAGGCATTTTTAAAAAGTGCATCCAACTCCTTATGATCTCTCCATAAAAGGCTTTCAAAACTTTGAAACCATAGCTGAGAATCCGAAAAAAATTGATCTAGTATGGCTGAACTATTATAGCTTTCATGCAATCCGAAAACGGCATATTTACCCAAATACCCATCCTTTCGAGCATAGCTAAATCCATTACCACTGTGCCTACCTTCCAATGAACGGTAATCGGCATGTGGATCGATATTAATAACTGGAATAGGCTCCTTTAAAACCATGGAACTAGAAGATATGGCTGGGTAGGAATTATTATGTCCACCACCAATAATAATTGGGGTTTTACCATATTCCTTAATCTTCAGTAAAGTAGACTGGACCATTTGATCAAGGCTGGCCGTATAGTTGCGGAGTAATTCTAAATCAGCGGGATCAGATGGCTTGAGGCTCTCGGAGGACTTCATTAAATCTGGGAATTCCAGACTTCCTAAAATTAAAAACTCCCTACCACTTAAAAATTTATTGCTTTGGACGTTCAACAAGGCTTTCAGGGTAAAATCCCAAGTATTACTAGCTCCACCAAGTCCTAGATTGGCTCTTATTCCAATATCTTCCTTTATGCCTAGCAAAACATATTTTTCTTCTCGGCTTTCTAATTCATCCAAAGAATTTACAAATGCCAAATTCTGGCCAATTTTACTTTCTCCCTTTCTTTTGGCAAGGAGCTCATCTCTTAATTTTTGATCAAAGAAATTCAACATTAGTTAATTTTTTTTCCGTCTATATACACAGCTTCAATTGGCTGATGTCCAAAATTATAGGGTAAAAATGAAGGCGTGGAGATATGGTTTTTAGTTAAAATTAGGTTGGCCTTTTTCCCAATTTCAATACTACCCATTACATCACTTAGTTCAATGGCAGCTGCGGCATTTAGTGTTGCAGCGCTTAGGGCTTCTTCTGGAGTCATTTTCATTTTTATGGAAGCCAAGGAAACCATTAGACCCATATTTCCGGATGGAGCAGAACCTGGATTATAATCTGTAGCCAAGGCTATAATGGCATTTTTCTCAATCAGTTTCCGTGCTGGAGCATAGGGGATTTCTAGGAATAAACTGCATCCTGGCAAAAGAGTAGCAATGGTATTAGATTGACCTAAAATGTCAATATCCTCATCACTCATCACCTCTAAATGATCAACAGACAGGGCGTTGTAGTCGTGGGCTATTGATATGGAGTTCAGAATATTAAATTGATTTAAATGAAGCTTAGGTTTAAGGTTGTATTTTTTGGCAGCTTCCAAAATCCTTTGCATTTGATCAACATTAAAATATCCTTTTTCACAGAACACATCCACATAATCCGCTAATTTTTCCTTGGCGATTTCGGGGAGCATTTCGTCGATGATCAATTGAACATAAGCATCCTGGTCATTCTTAAATTTTTCGGGAAATGCATGAGCTCCCAAAAATGTGGTTTTAATCGGTAGGGGATAATTTTCGGCTAATTTTCGGGCAGTTCTCAAAAGTTTTATTTCACTTTCTGTGCTCAGTCCATAACCGCTTTTTATTTCAATAGCACCTGTTCCAAGCTGCATAACTTCTTCCAATCTATTCGCTGCAGAATGATAAAGTTCATCCTCCGATGCTAAGCCTACTTTTTTTGCTGAATTTAAAATTCCACCACCTTCATTGGCAATTTGCTCATAGCTATAGCCGTGAAGCCTCTTTCCAAATTCATCTTCCCTGGTTCCTGCATACACTAGATGAGTGTGGCTATCAACATAAGTTGGCATTATCATTCCTCCCTTGGCATCTACGGAATGCAGACCTTCTAAATTTGCTAGATCCTCCATCTTGCCGAAGGAATGAATTTTACCATCAGAAATTCTTAGCCAGGCATTGTTGCTAATCGGGAAATCTCCCAATTCACTGCCTCTTTTTACCTTTGCTCCATTATTGGAAATATGGAGAATCTTTGAAATATTGTAAAAAATAGTATCCATAGCTGGCTAAATTAGCTAATTCTCTACCTTCATGTTATTAGCTGAACACGAAAATTTTTCAAAAAATGATTTTATAGCAGCTTATTATTTTTTTTGCACAATCTTAAAAAGCTTCTTTAAATAATAAGTACTTTAGATTTTGAAACATTTATAAAATTTTCAGATTGATAATTCTGTTAAACCAAGGGCTTTACTATTTAATTTTGAAGTAATTAACCGAGAATTTTCTTTAGCAATGGAAAAAAAAGGAGTCTTCTTTCTAATTTTATTTCTAACTGTTTTTGCAGGCTTTATAATCGGAGTTTTTGTGGAAAATATAAAAATGGGCCTTCTATTTGGAATGGGAATAGGAGTGGCATTTGCAACCGCATTAAGTTCCATGGCTAATAAGGGCCGATAGCTAAAACTGCTTTGTTGGAAAAAATATTCGTCTTTCTTCTTTTATTTTGCACTTTGGGACTCTACTCTCAAAGCGGAGATTCCTCCACTATTTATTCTCCTAAATCTATTTCCAAAAATTCATCTTCTAAACTTTTTTCAAAGAATAATATCCTAAAACCTGGACGGTCCAAAACTATATTTAGCAATCCAATATGGCGTGAAATAGGACCAAAGGAAAGACCGGGTGGCCCAGGGTCTATTCGAATGCGAGGCACTGGTAGACTGGTTTTTATTGTTTTTGATAAAGAAAATAATAGGATTTTCACAGGTTCGCCTCTTGGCGGTTTGTGGTTTTCTGAAGATTCGGGAAAGTCTTGGCAAAATGGTGGAACGGACTATTTACCAGAAATTGGGGTATCTCATATGCAGGTTGCACCAAACACAAATTTGGGTAATACCTGGTTTATCGCCACTGGTGACGGTGATGCGGCTTTTAACCCTTCAAATGGCATTTGGAGGACTACCAATGGTGGTGGGAGCTGGGAAGCTATAAATTTTGGTTTAGATATAGGTTTAAATTTCCCTCCTCCTTTCTGGTCGCGCTGCAGAAAAATTTTAGTTCATCCTAAAAATGGAAATATTCTGTTCGCCGCTTTTCGTCATGGAATATATAAAACTGAAAATGCTCTAGTTAAGGATCCAAGGAATGTAGTTTGGGAAAGGGTAGCCGATAATAGCTTGATGAAAGAGTATTTTGATATAGCCTTTAAACCAGGATCAGAGGCGGAGCTTGTTATCGCATCTGGGACAAAAGTGGCTATTTCCAATTCAAAAGGAAATAAAAATAGCTTTCAATTAATTCCAAATTATGAGAGTTTGGGCAAGCATAATAATGAACTTATTAGCCTTCGTGTAAGTGAAGATAAACCTGATTTGATATATGGAGCCTATAAAGGAAATATTTTCAGCTATTCAATTTCAAATCAAACTTCAAAAAACAAAAGAGTAGGTAATAGGTATTCGAGAAGTCAGGCTTTTGCCATTTCTCCTTTTAATGGTGATGAGTATGTATTTGGAAATATTCAAGGGCTTTATTTAACAGAAGATGCTGGTAAATCAATACAGAAAAAACCAGATGAAGGTTTTGCTTTTCATGATGATATTCATTTTTTGGAATACAGAGATTCCAATGAAATTTGGATGGCAAATGATGGGGGTATTTGCCGAAGTGCTGATAAAGGTGATACTTGGGAGGATCTTAGCTATAATATTGGAGCTGCCGTTTATTACAATATTGGCATCAGCGAAAAGCGACCAGATCTAATAATTGGCGGTGGATGGGATACTGGTCCCAATATTTATTTCGCGAAAAGGGATACATTTCAAACATTCAATATTTTTGGTGATGCCTTTGAGTCATTAATCGACGATACCGATCCCGACCAACCTAAATACTTCGTCAGCATACAATCTGGTATGGCAAGATTTGACAATTCCTTGGTAGATGTTGAGTTTATGTCCAAACCCGGTCCAAGGATAAAAGGCAAAAGAAATTGGACCCATGAATTTGTAAAGGACCCCAATTTTCAAAACATCCTGTATTATTCTGGAATGCCCGCTGTAGGAAGAAGTTTTGATGGTGGCCATAATTGGGAAAATATTATTCCGAATCCCCAACTGGAAAATTCCAAAAGGTATTTTGATGGAATATGGCATTCGCCAAGAGAAAGTGGATATCTCTATGTATTACAAAATAGTAAAGATGCTGATGATAAAGATGCTTTGGTGATTTGGAAAAGCTCAAATGCCAACACTCCCAATGCTCAGGATGTGAAATGGGAAAAAATTCCAATTGAAAGTTGGGCTTTTAAAGCTGAAATTTCTAAGGAATATTCCCTTACAGATCTATGTATCCATCCCGAAGATCCCTCACATATTTGGGTATGCTTAAACAGCTATGAAGATAATATTCCCAAGATTTTAGAATACGATGGTAAGAAATGGAAAAGCGTGAGCAGCAAGGGACTTGAAGCGGTGAAAGTAAGCAGACTTATTGCTCAAAAAAACAGTGATGGCAGAATTTATATCGGCAGCCATTCTGGGGTTTATTATAAAGATTTAGATTCTAAAAGATGGAGTAAAATTTTTGGTTTGCCGCATGCCAAAGTCACAGATATGGAAATAAATAATTGTGCTGGAATCCTTAGAGTATCAACCCTTGGTAGAGGGATTTGGGAATGTGATTTAATTCAGGGGCAAAAATCACATCGAATAAAAACCGATTTAACCATTAATAAGGATAGCTTGATTGAAGGAAGTTTAATCATCGAATCTGGGGTTCAGCTAAAGGTTAATTCTCATTTATATTTTGAAAAGCATGGTAAAATTATTTTAGAAAAAGGCGCCCAATTGGTGCTCGATGGTGCTGTTTTACAATCCTATTGTAGAGGAAAATGGGCTGGAATTTGGCTAGAAGGGAGTTATTCTTGGCCAAAAGATTTTCACAAGCTTGATCAACTGAAAATCCTAAATGGAGCTCGAATTGAAGACCTAGAATATTAAAATCGAATTTTATTTAAATCGTATTTTTTCTTACTGAATAATCATTTTCTTTGTGCTTATGGCTGCAAATTCTTTTGGAAATATTTTTAAGCTTAGCACCTTCGGTGAATCCCACGGAAAGGCTATCGGTGGAATCATCGATGGATGTCCTGCCGGACTGAAAATAGATTTGGAATTTGTACAATCGCAATTGGACAAAAGAAAACCCGGGCAATCTAAAATTACAACCCAGCGCAAGGAAACCGACAGGGTTGAATTTCTTTCTGGAATTTTTGAAGGACAAAGTACTGGGGCTCCAATTGGTTTTATAATCAAGAATGAAGATGCTAAATCCAAAGATTACAGTCATCTAAAGGATAATTACAGACCATCACATGCGGATTTTGTTTATGAGGAAAAATATGGTCATAGGGATTATCGCGGTGGTGGTAGGTCTTCTGCTCGAGAAACGGCATGTAGGGTAGTAGCCGGTGCAATTGCTCTGCAATTACTAAAGGATTTAAAAATTCAGGCCTATGTTTCTTCTGTAGGGGATTTAAAATTAAATAAGTCCTATATAGATCTGGATTTCTCCAAAACAGAAAAAAATATTGTCCGTTGTCCAGACCCAGAATTTGCAGAGCTTTTAATTGATAGAATTGAAGAAGTTAGAAAGGAAGGAGATAGTATCGGAGGCATTGTGAGCTGTGTTATTCAAAATGTGCCTATTGGTTTAGGAGAACCTGTTTTCGATAAACTTCATGCCCAGCTAGCCAAGGCTATGTTGAGTATAAACGCCGTAAAGGGTTTTGAATATGGTAGTGGATTCAATGCTACGACCATGAAAGGGAGTGAGCACAATGATATATTTATTGATGGTGGAATAACCCAGACAAACTATTCTGGAGGTATCCAAGGGGGAATTTCAAATGGTCAGGATATTTATTTCAATGTTGCTTTTAAACCAGTTGCCACCTTGATGAAGGATCAAAAAAGTATCAATAAGGATGGAAATGAAGTTGTAATAAAAGGAAAAGGCAGACATGACCCCTGCGTGGTTCCAAGGGCCGTGCCTATAGTTGAAGCCATGGCCGCTTTAGTCCTCGCGGATTTTTATCTTCTTCAAAAAACAAATAAATTATAGGATTATGAAACTAGCATTACATTGGAAAATAATTATTGGATTGCTGCTTGGAATTATTTGGGCACTTGTTTCCAGTTATCTAGGCTGGAGTGAGTTTACCATTAATTGGATTGCTCCCTTTGGTACTATTTTCATAAACCTGCTTAAACTCATTGCCGTTCCTTTAGTTTTATTCTCCATTATTAGTGGTGTTGCCGGAATTGGAGACCCTTCCAGCTTGGGTAGAATGGGCGCTAAAACTCTAATTTTTTATTTTCTAACTACTCTTCTGGCAGTAAGCATTGGGCTCTTGCTAGTAAATATGGTAAAACCTGGAGAATGGATTGAAGAATCTAGCCGAATTGATAATCGCATAAGCTATGAGCTTTGGGCAATGGAAAATGGTATTGAGATAAAAGATGAAATCCGATTATCTGAAAAGCCCGAAAATAGTGGCTTGGTACAGGAAATATCTGAAAGAACTGGTTTTGAGGTAGATGAAACTGTAGGCGATAAATTAAATAAAGCAAAGGTAGCCAAGGAGTCCGGACCATTGCAGCCTCTGGTAGACATTGTACCTTCCAATATTTTCTTTTCCCTCAATAATAATGGACTGATGCTCCAGGTGATATTTTTCGCCATATTTTTTGGTATAAGTCTTTTGTTTATTCCGAAAAAGAAGGCGGAACCTGTAAAAGCTTTTATGGATGGATCCATGGAGGTATTTCTAAAAATGGTGGATATAGTAATGAAAGCTGCACCTTTCTTTGTTTTTGCCTTATTAGCAGGGGTGGTGAGTAAAATGGCTGGTAATGATATTTCAAAAGTTACTCAAATATTTAAGGGCTTATCAACCTATTCATTAACCGTTTTTGTAGGCTTGGTTTTTATGATTTTCGTTACCTATCCCTTGATTTTAAAAATATTTACAAGGGTAATTCCCTATAAAGGATTTTTTAAGGCTATGAGCCCCGCTCAAACATTAGCCTTTTCTACCAGTTCCAGCGCTGCTACCTTACCTGTAACTATGGAATGTGTTGAGGAAAATCTTGGTGTAGACAAAAAGATCACCGGTTTTGTATTGCCTATTGGCGCAACAGTGAATATGGATGGAACCAGTTTGTATCAAGCTGTTGCCGTGTTGTTTCTGGCTCAAATCCATATGATAGACTTATCCATTGCTCAGCAATTAACAATAGTTCTTACAGCCACCTTGGCATCTATTGGTTCGGCTGCTGTGCCTAGTGCAGGATTAGTGATGCTTATTATTGTTTTAGAATCTGTAGGACTCAATCCAGCATGGATAGGAATTGTTTTACCGGTGGATCGAATTTTAGATATGTGCAGAACCGTTGTAAATGTTACAGGTGATGCAACAGTTTCCTCTGTTATCGCCAAAGGGGAAGGGCTGTTAAACTATAAAGGGTCTGATCAATAAAATTTTAAAGAATAAATCTGAATAACATCGTTAATTATCAAACATCCACCGCATGAAACGTTTATTTAAAGTTATTGGCCTCCTGTTATTGTTGATAGTTGGAGCCATGATTATTTTACCAATAGTATTTAAGGATGAGATTGTTGTGAAGGTCAACAATCTAATTAGCGAAAACCTTGAAGCGGAAGTTGAAATAGGAGATTTTAATCTCAGCCTTTTTAGGAGCTTCCCAAATTTTAATTTTCAAATAGAAAATGTTACCGTAGACGGAAAGAATAACTTTAAAGGTATTCGACTTCTTGATGTTGGTGAGTTTGAATTAGAACTTGATGTTTGGAGTGTTATTTCTGGAGAGAATTATAATATTAAAGGAATAAACCTAAAAAATACCAGCGTACATGTTTTAATTGATGAAAGTGGGAATGCTAATTATGATATCAGTAAAGAATCAGAAAGCAGTACAGAGGTAGAAAACACTGGTGCAGATGCGGAATCTTCAGATTTTCAATTGAGCCTAAATTCTTATTCTATTGAAAATTTCAATCTCCTTTACACCGATAAGCAAGCCAAAGTATCAGCAGAAATTATTGAATTGAATCATTCTGGAAGTGGTAATTTTTCGGAGGATATTGTAGGGGTGAAAACCAACACAGAGATTAAATCTTTAAGTGCATTAATGGATGGAATAGCCTATCTAAACAAGGTGGAAACAAAGGCTGATTTTGATTTGGAAATTGATAATAATAAAGGTCTTTTTACTTTCGGTGAGAATTTGGTGAAAATGAATGACTTACAGCTAAATTTCACCGGTTCAGTGTCTATGCCAGAAGGTGAGAACATGGCTATGGACCTTCAATTTTCTAGCCCTCAAAGTTCTTTTAAAAGTGTATTGTCCCTTATTCCCTCCATCTATTTCGAAGGTTTTGAAGACCTTAAAACTGAAGGAAACTTTAGTTTAAAAGGAGAATTGAAAGGGGAATATGATGAGGTTTATGAAAAATACCCAGGCTTCGATTTCGACTTCAATGTTGAAGATGCCTCAATCCAATACCCAGACTTACCTGCAGCGGTAAAAGGAATAAATATTAGCACCCATATTTACAATAAAAGTTCTGATCTGGATAATATGGTGATAGATGTTAAAAAAGCTAAGGCCCTTGTAGCGGGTAGCCCTATTGATGCCACAATGAACCTAAAGACTCCCATTTCAGATCCCAATATTAAAGCTTATTTAAAAACAGATTTTAATCTTAGCAATATAGCCAAGGCCATCCCCATGGAAGGTTTTGACTATTCTGGAAATATAAAAGCCGACTTGAATTTTGGAGCCAAGATGTCTGATATTGATAATGAGGATTATGAGAAAGTAAAGGCAGAAGGAGCAATGGAAATGAAAGATGTAGTTTTTGGAGGATCTGAAATGCCATTACCAATAACCATTAAAGAGGCAAAACTTCTCTTTTCACCACAATATGCAGATTTACAATCATTCACCATGCTTTTTGCTAAGTCCGATCTAAGCGCAAGTGGACGTATTGATAATTTGTTGCCCTATGCCCTGAGAGATGATTCTTTACATGGAGTTTTTAATGTTAGTTCCAATATGTTGAACCTCACAGAGCTCAGTAAAATTGCACCTGAAGAGGAAGGCCAAAGTGTGGATAGTAGCCAGACAGCAACCAGTGAAGGCTTGCCTCGAATCCCTCAAAATTTGGATTTTGAATTAAATACAGATGTAAAGGAAGTCTTAATGGACAGCCTTCAAATCCAGAATATAAAGGGAAAAATGGCATTAAAGAAAGGAAAGGCTGAAATGGAAAACCTGCAGATGGATCTAATTGGGGGAAGTGTAAAACTAAGTGGATACTATGATAGTAAACCTGCTCAGCCGAAGATAGATATGAACTTGGCTATAAAAGACTTTGGGTTCAAAGAAAGTTTTGAATCCTTAGAGATCGTTCAAAAGATGGTGCCTATCATGCAGAATACGGAGGGGAAATTTAGTAGCAGTTTTGCCATACAATCCCTAATGAACGAGGATTATTCATTGGATCTAAATAGCGTTTTGGCAGAGGGAAATTTATTTACAAATGGATTGAAAACCTCTCCAAAGTCCATGCAAAAGCTTTCTGAAATACTTAAAAACCCTTCCCTTTCCTCTTTAGATATTGGGAAAATAGATTTAAAATTTAAGATTGAAAATGGAAGAGTGGAAGTGGAACCCTTTGATATAAAAGCTGGGAATATTAATGCCAGCGTTTCGGGTTCTAATGGCTTAGACCAAAGCTTAGATTATAAGATGGATATGAAAATTCCTGTATCTGGAATTAAAGCCTCTAATCTGTTGGCAAATATTGGCGCCAGCTCAGGTTCTAAGGTAGACCTAGCTGTAAATATTGGAGGGACATTTACCGACCCTAAGATTAGTACATCTTTTGGTGATCTTGTAAATAATGTTCTTGATAATATCAAAAACCAAGTGAATGATAAGGTGGAAGAAGTAAAACAAGATGCTATAGATAAGGTAAATGAGGAAAGTCAAAAACTTATTGATCAAGCGGCAGCAAAAGGGGATGAGCTAATTGCCGAAGCTGAAAAAGCCGCTCAAAAATTAAATGATGTAGCCGCAGAAAATGCTCAAAAGATTAGGGATGAAGCTGAAAAGCAAGCCAGTAAATTGGAAGAAGAAGCCAAGGGGAATTTCCTTAAAGAAAAAGCTGCAGAAAAGGCCGCAAAAGCTTTGAGAGATAAAGCTGATAAGGAATCTAAAAAAATAGAAGATGAAGCTGCAGAACAAGGAAAAAAATTAATTGATGAAGCCAAAGCGAAAAAACTTCAGCTTGTAAAGGAAGCAGAAGAAAAGGCGAAAATTTAATTGATCTGTCCTTTAGTCAGTAATGAATATGAAAATGAATTTATCAAAATTATTAAGTCTTGTACTGCTACTCCTTGGCTTCCAGGCTTTCTCCCAACCGGAATTGGGTGACGGTGAATGTGATCATACGGTGGATGAAGCTGCACAAAAATGGCTCCCGAAAGCCTTGAAAAATTGGCGAACCAAAAATTATAGAGAAGCAGAGAGATATTTAAAAAAAGCGGTTGATGCCGATAATGAATATCCTGATGCTCTTTTTTTATTGGGTGATCTGTATGTAAAAAAATCTCAATTGAAAAAGGCCAGTGCCCTATGGGCGAAGTTGGTTGAAGTTTGTCCAAACTATAAACCCGAAGTAAGTTATTTCCTTGGGGCAATTTTTTTAGAATTAGATCGGCGACCAGAGGCGATAGACTTATTTAATAGTTTTTTAGCAAACCCAGAAAGGGATAGATCTTATGATAAAGAAGTTAAAATGGCCTTAGAAGAAGCCATAATAATGGAAGAAATAATGTCGAACCCTGTGCCCTTTGATCCTAAGTCCATGAAAGGACTTTGCACTATTCAAGATGAATATTTGGCTACAATTTCTCCAGATCAACAGACTATTTATTTTACCCGTAGGAGTAAAAAGGTAAATAGAAGGGATGGGCCAGGCGCAAAGACCAGAATTGTAGAAGAGTTTTCTTTTTCACAAAGGCAGGATGATGGATTGTTTGAAGAGGGAATGCCTATGGATAGCCCATTTAATACTTCTTATAATGAAGGAGGACCGAGTATTACCGCTAATAATACAGAATTGTATTTCACAGTTTGCCAGGATTTAAAAGGTTATAAAAATTGTGACATCTATTTTTCTGAACTCGATGATATGGGTTATTGGACTACACCTGTAAGTGTAGGGGATCATATCAATAGAAGGGACTCCTGGGAAAGCCAGCCTGCCGTATCAGCAAATGGGGATATGCTTTTCTTTTCTAGCAATAGAAAGGATGGAATTGGTGGTTTGGATTTATATGTTTGCAAAAGGGAAGAAGACGGTAAATGGTCTGCACCCCAAAATTTAGGTCCTACCGTAAACACCAAAAAGCATGAAAAAACCCCTTTTATGCATAGCGATAGTGAGACCCTTTATTTCACAAGCGATGGACATATTGGCCTTGGAAATTTTGATATTTTCTATGTTAAGGCTATAAATGACAGTCTATGGGAAAGACCAAAAAATATTGGCTATCCTATCAATTCAAAAGATGATGATTTGGGTTTATTTGTGAGCCTTGATGGTCAAAAGGCCTACTTCGCCTCTAACAAATTGAGAAAAGGTAATGGCTGGGAGATTTATGAATTTGACTTACCAAAATCTGCACAACCGGCTAAGGTGGCTTTAATTCAGGGGAATCTAACAAATGAAAATGGTGACCCTATTGCGGATGCAAGCTTAGAAATTAAAAATTTAAATACTAAAGAGATTAGTAAGATAAGGGTAGACAAGGAAACAGGGAGGTATGCCAAAGCTGTGAAATTGGAGAAAGGACAGGATCTTATTGTTACAGTTAAGAAAAAAGGAATGGCTTTTAATTCAAAATATATTGATTCTGAAAAGGCCACTGTAGAACCCTTGGTAAAAGCTCCTTTGGAAGTTTTAAAATTGGAAATAGGAAAGGAGTATAAATTGAATGATATCAATTTTGGTTCAAATTCCTATTCATTAAATGCCGCATCAAAAGGAGTAATAGATGAATTTATTATTTATTTGAAGGAAAACCCAGAATTGAAAGCTGATATCCAGGGGCATACAGACAATGTTGGTAATACAAACGACAATAAGAACCTTTCTAGAAATAGAGCAAAAACGGTTTATGATTATGTGGTTGAAAAGGGAATAAGTCCTTCCAGGCTAAAATTCCATGGATATGGAGAAACTAGGCCTATTTCAGAAAATAGCACAGAAGAGGGAAGGGCCAAAAACCGTCGTACAGTATTCGTTATCACTTCAAGATAAAGAAGTCCTTTTTAGTTTTAAATTCTTTATTTGATTGTAGAAATACTCCGCATAGCTCAACTCATCAAAATCGTAAATTTTCTTTTTGACAAGAATTCCAAAAAAATAGCTGCTATATACAACCATTATAGAATGGCCATTTCTTATAAGCAGCTTCAGAGAGTAGTTTTTGTTTTTTTCTGATTTGAGGATATGAAATCCTCTAAGATGTTGTTTGTTCACTTTGTTCCATTAAAAAAGCCGCTACAAATGAGCGGCTTTTTTATTATGTGAAAGTAAACTCTACATTCTTCTTTCTTTAATTCTCGCAGCTTTACCTGTACGTTCTCTTTGATAGAAAATACGTGCTCTACGAACTTTACCTTTCTTATTAACTTCAATTTTTTCGATAGTAGGAAGGTTTAATGGGAAAATTCTTTCCACACCAATGTTTCCAGACATCTTGCGAATTGTAAAGGTTTCTGTAGCAGCGGAACCTCTTCTCTGTAGTACGATACCACGGAAGAACTGAACACGCTCTTTAGCACCCTCAATAATTTTGTAATAAACGGTAATTGTATCTCCAGCTGCGAAATCTGGAAAATCTTTTCTTGGGACAAATTCGTCCTGTACAAACTTTACTAAATCCATTTTGTAAAGAGTTATTTAAAAAATTCCTGAAAGCCAACATTCACATCTTTTGCCAGAGGTTGAAAATCAGATGTTTATCCTAGAATCATCTATTTGATAAACGGATGGCAATATTAAAACAAATGTCTGGAAATAAAAAGCTATTCTTCCAATAAATCTGGTCTTCTTTCTTCGGTTCTTTTTAGGGCTTGTTCGTGGCGCCATTCATCGATTTTTGGAAAGTTACCAGTAGTGAGTATTTCTGGAACCTTCCATCCATTAAATTCTGCTGGTCTTGTATAAACAGGAGGTGCCAGAAGATCGTCTTGAAATGAATCAAATAGGGCAGAGGATTCATCATTTAAAACTCCGGGAATCAAACGAATAATAGAATCGGAAACTACAGCAGCAGCTAGTTCTCCTCCACTTAAAACATAATCGCCAATAGAGATTTCCATACTTATTATTTCATCTCTAATCCTTTGGTCTATACCTTTATAATGTCCACATAAGATCATCAGATTTCCTTTCAAGGATAATTGGTTGGCCGTTTTTTGGTTAAAACGTTGCCCGTCTGGTGTCATGTAAATAATGTGGTCGTAGTCTCTTTGCTTTTTTAAGTTCTGGATACAATTGTAGATGGGTTCTATCATCATAACCATTCCAGCACCACCACCAAACTGATAATCATCTATCTGCCTGTGCTTTCCAAGTCCGTATTCCTTAAGGTCATGAACATGCACCTCTACCAACTTTCTCTGGATAGCTCTTTTCAAAATAGAATCTCCAAAAGGACTTTCAAGTAGTTTCGGAAGGGCTGTAATAATATCAATTCGCATTCTGCAAAAATAGAGCATTGTATAAAAAAAAGGCCCAAATTCTAAATGAATAAGGACCTTTTAACTGAGAACTGCTTTTTTTTAATGTTGTTGCTCCTTTAGTTTTCTTCTTTTTCAAAATTCAGGGAAACTGAATTTATGCAATATCGCAGTCCTGTTGTGTTTCTAGGGCCATCCTCAAACATATGTCCTAAATGCCCAGCACAATTAGAACAAACAATTTCCACCCTCGTCATACCATAAGAACTGTCTGTAATTTCATTTACATTTTCTTGTTTTATTGGCCTATCAAAGGCTGGCCATCCAGAACCGGATTCGTATTTATGATCGCTGTGAAATAATTCATAATTACAGGCTGCACAGGTATAAATGCCTTTTGCTTTGTTCTCATTCAAGTCTCCAGTTCCTGGCCTTTCTGTTCCTTTTTCTCTCAATACATGGTATTCCTCGGCGCTGAGAAGTTTTTTCCATTCAGCTTCCGTTTTGTTTACTTTATAGGTATTGGTATCTGTTGAACTTTGAGCATTGCAAGCCAGCAAAATAAAGCTGGTGGCAATAATTGTAAATAGGATTTTACTCGGCATAATTATCTCTTTCTTATAAAACACAATACGAAGTTAAAGGTTCTATAAGATGGGAAATGTCATATAATATGCATTTATAATTTCGCTACAGAAGAGATTTTGTAAGTCTATGACTCTTTAGCTATTTAAAAATTCCTGAATCTTTTTTACCGAATCAGGGTGGTTGATTATCTTTCTATGTCCGTAGCCTGTACTAATTAGCAACTCTGCATTGGTCCATGACTTTTTCAGAATAAAGGCATTTTCCACTGCTACATCAAGGTCTTCCATATCGTGAATGATTAATCCTTTCGGTTGATGTTTGTGGGCCAATACATTTGATGAAATTTCTTCAACATTAATTTCAAAGTTCCTTTCAATAGTTTTCAATATCCCCTTAGCAATTTTCGGACTAGCCTTTACTTTTAAGGCGAAATCCTCTACTACCATTGGTATAGTTGCCGGCGTTCCAATGCACACTATACTTTTGAAATCTGCACCCCGGTCCAAAGCGTTGAACAGAGCTCCACCTCCTAGGGAATGACCAATAGCATGCTCCAAAGGGCCAAATTTCTGGCAAATTTCCAAGCAACAATAGGTGAATTCCAGAAGATTGCTTGATTTAAGTTTAGAATTACCATGCCCAGGAGCATCAAAGGAAATAACTCGCCAATTATCTTTTAGCAAACTTTCAATTACCTGATGAAACTGAGTTCCTCTGCCGCTCCAGCCATGCACTAACAATATGCTTTTTGAATTTTTATCTCCCCAAATCATCAGTTCAAAATCATGGCCTAATTTATTTTTCAGAATCTGCTTGTTGGCCGAAGCATAAATTTCTTCTTCTCTTTTTGGGCGCCTGAATCGGATTGGAGAAAAGAATAGTTTTAAGACAAACTTTAAAGCTAAGCGATAGGAGAAAAATTCCAATACTTGTACAGTATTGGTTATATATTTTGGTAATTCAAAGCTTTTTTTTGGAATGGATTGGCTTTGTTGCCGGGATTTGGACATAGTGTTGTTTGGGTCAAAATTAGCCAATCATTCCAAATAGCAATACCTCTAAATTGGGTTATTAGAGATTATACATTTACTAGGGTATTAGTTTGAATTTTAACAGAACCTTGTCAAATATTCAGTAATTCGTTAATTTAGTTTCAGAATTAGGAAAATAGAATTTTAAAAATATTGATTAGCATAACCAGTAAACCAAATCTTAGCTAATCGAAAAGACAGTTCCCCTGGAGCTGTCTTTTTTTTGATGTATAGAGGGCAAAAAAAAAGCCAACCGATGTTCTGGCTGGCTTTAAGGGTGATTGAAACTAAACCAAGATTTATAAAATGGTCTTCGTTGACCGTGTAAATGTATTGGCTTCGCTTCTAGTTTTTTGTAGTTTTTCATAGCACTTTTTGTAGAACTTTGTTGTGCTATTTCATTGGTGCCCAGAACAGGATTTGAACCTGCACGACCTTGCGATCACCACCCCCTCAAGATGGCGTGTCTACCAATTCCACCACCTGGGCAATAAATTTCTAACCACTAGAACGGCGGCAAAAATATAAAAACAGTTGGAATCAAATGCTTAAATCTGAAAAGTCTTTGACCTTTATTTAAGGAAAATCCAAGCCTATCCACCTGGGATGAAAAGCTCTTCTTTATAGTAAATAGCTCTGCTTAAAACAAAAAAAGACTTCAAATAATTGAAGTCTTTTAAGTGACTTGGCTGGGGCTCGAACCCAGGACCCTCTCCTTAAAAGGGAGATGCTCTACCAACTGAGCTACCAAGTCATTGCCTTTTTGCAAAAGCGGGTGCAAATATAAAAGGATTATTTTTTTATAGCCAAGATTAGAGTGTAAAATTTTTAGATATTTTACAATTGCTTAATTTCCAGTTTTATAGCCCGATTTTAGTCTAGTAAGTCCTATTCATCTTACTATATAACAAGGCTCAAATAGCTCATAGTACTATCTGATACCTGGCTAGTTTTGGAATTATTTATATTTTCTTTGTGCCATGAAAATTACTCTTGTAGGATATATGGGCTCTGGGAAAACGAGCTTGGGTCAGAATTTGGCTCTTTCTCTAGGTTTGGATTTTTTTGATTTGGATATTGAAATTGAAAAAAGAACGGGCTTTAGTATCTCTGAAACTGTTTTTAACAAAGGCGAATTATTTTTCCGCAAACTTGAAAGACAAGTCTTATTGGAATTTCTTGATAAAGACAATTTTGTCTTAGCACTTGGTGGTGGTGCCCCCTGTTACTATGATAATGCGGATTTAATTGCCAAAAAAAGTTTAAGCATCTATTTGCAATATTCGGTTGGCAGTCTTTTTTCTAGATTGGATGGGCAGCAAAAGAGTAGACCCTTAATCTCCCATTTAGATGGTCCAGGATTAAAAGAATTTATTGCTAAGCACCTATTGGAAAGGATGCCTTTTTATGAAAAATCCACCATTTGTCTAAAGGCAGAATCTAAGAGTATAGAAGAATTGACAGATGAAATAAAAGCCTTGCTAAATGAATAGCCACATCAAAATATTAGAAGATATCATTGAAAATAGAAGGACTGTAAAACCCACTGAATTTACAGGAGAAAAAATTGATGATTCCATTATTGAAAAAATTTTAAATTCGGCAAATTGGGCTCCAACTCACGGTTATACAGAACCATGGAGATTCAGCATTTTCGCTGAAGATGGACTTGCAAGACTAGGAGATTTTTATGCAAAATTAGATCAACCCCATCCGGATTCTCCAGATTTTAATTCCCTGCGCTTTGATAAACTTAGAAATAGACCCATGGCTTGTTCCCATGTAATAGGCATAGGAATGAAGAGGGGAAATAATCCTAAAGTCCCGGAAATAGAGGAGATTGCTTCTGTAGCCATGGCAGTTCAGAATATTTGGCTCAGCGCCTATGCTCATGGTGTTTCCGGTTATTGGAGTACAGGGTCATTGGCTTTTAGAGAGGAGATGAGGGACTTTTTTGGTCTTGATGAAGGTGATAAATCTCTAGGATTGTTTTACCTAGGCAAATCATCATCCCCACATCCACAGGGGAGAAGACTTAGCCCAATTGAAGATAAGATTAAATGGCGGAGATCTTAAAAGAAAAAATCTTGAAACCAATAACAGTACAGGCTGATAAGAATTAGGCAAAGAAGATTAAGAAAAAAACCTGCCTTAGCCATATCTTTCATTTTTATTTTTCCACTGGCAAAAACAACAGCATTGGGTGGAGTGGATATTGGAAACATAAAAGCGCAGCTGGCTCCAATAGTGAGAGGTATTGCGAGTTGAAGCCCGTTTAAACCAAATCCCTCCGCAACAATAAAGGAAACAGGGATAAATACTGAAACGAGGGCCACATTGCTCATTACCTCCGTTAAAAAAATGGAGAAGGCACAGATTACTATTATTAATATAAAAATTGCCGAGCCTGAATTTGAGCTTATCCAAGTGCCTATATCTAATACTATATTACTAACAGACAATCCTTTTGCCAATGCCAACCCTCCGCCAAACAGTAAGAGTATTTCCCAGGGAAGTTTTTTACTGTCCTCCCAAACCAATATAGGTTTAGACTTTTTACCACTTGGAAGGGCGAAAAGCACAATGCTGGTCATAATGGCGATAATAGTGTCCGACAAGTTTTCCAAAAAATATATTTGATTTAATTGAGCTCTAAAAACCCAACAAAGTGCGGTGAAAATTAAAATTATAGACACCCTTTTTTCACCTTCGCTAAGCTCACCTAAGTTTTCTAATTCTTGTTTAATAAGTAGGCTCATTCCTTCAATTTTCAGCGATTTTAGTGGAAAAATAATTTTGGAGAGGAGAATAAAACACAAGCTGAAAAGTACTATTACCAAAGGTATTGCAAAGAAAAACCAAGAGGAAAAATTTATTCCATTAAGTCCAGAATCTTCTGCAAGACTAGCTAGTACTAAATTTGGAGGAGTGCCAATTAAAGTACCAATTCCACCAATATTTGCGGCATAAGCTATTCCTAATAATATGCTGAGGGCAAAGTTTTGTTTTTCCTTTTTCGAGTGGAGTTTAGAACCTATTAATTTGATAATTGACATTCCTATAGGTAACATCATTATTGCCGTTGCCGTATTACTGATCCACATGGAAAGTAAACTGGTTGCTAGCATAGATCCCAAAACAATTTTGGAAGGTTTTTCACCGCTATATTTTAAAATATTTAGGGCAATTCGCTTGTGAAGTTTCCATTTTTCAATGGCCAAGCCAAGCATAAAACCACCAAGGAATAAATAGATAATAGGATGGGCATAATTGGCGCTTGTAGACTTTAAATCCAATATTCCCAACATCGGGAAAAGGATTATAGGTAACAGTGCCGTAATCCCTATTGGGACAGCATTGCTAATCCACCACGCAAGCATCCAAAGTGCTGATGCGAACATTTTGGTTTGAAGGCTCTCAGAATCTCCAAGTACCAAACAAATAATGAATAGGGAAGGCCCAACTAAAAGCTTGACAATTCTGTTCAAGAAATTATTTTTTTGCTGGCCTAAAATAATCTTAAATCCTAAACTATAGCCTTTGATTGCCTTTTAAGCACATTTTGAGCCTGAATTAAATGCCTGTTTTGATGCTCCATCATAAAAATAAGGGTTTCAGCAAGACTCAATTTTAGGATTTTAAAAAACTCTACTTTAACTCCTCTCGTATTAAAATTTAGATGCTCGCACTTTTGGCTCATCTCTTTCAATTGGTTATTATAAATAATAAAATCTTCAAGAACCTTTATGCTCAATTGACTATTATCGGGATCCATTCGAGCAAAGGTTTTCATTTTTTTATTGTTGCTGATAGCGATTTTCTCCACGCTTATTTTTCCAAACCACGACCATTTTATTCTTTGTGCTTTTGGGCTAGCTTCAGCTTTGCTGATTATTTTTTGAAGTTCAATTAAATAATATTCAGAATAGAGATTTAAATGGGCAATACATTCCAAAATACTCCAACTTCCGTTGTTGGGCTTAAAATTTAATAATTCCGAGTTTAAGTGAAGAAATTCATTCTTCACTATGCCCTCAAAGCCCTCAAATGATTCTTTTAGTTTATCGATTTGGTATTTTTCCATTCTTTAAATTTTAGACAAAGGTCAATTCCAAAAAATTAATAATTATTGATTTGAATCAAGGTTTAAGGGAATTCGGCTAAGGGTTTCGGCAGTCATTCCTAAATAGGAGGCAATATATTTTTTGGGGAATATTTGAAATATATGTGGACTTCTTTTCAAAAGTCGATGCACTCTCTGGCTTGGACTAAAAGTCAACATTTCTGTTTCTCTTTCAATTTTTCCAATTAAGGCTTGTTCTAATGCCCCATACCAGGCCTGGTTTATTCTTTCTGATTTTTGTCTGAGAGTGTTAAAATCCTCCCTAGTGATATAAATAAGCTCGGTTTTTTTAAGTGCTTGAACACAATAATGGGAAGCTAAGTTTCTCAAATAGGTTTCAAAAGAAACAAGGAGAGTGTTTTCATATGAAAAACCTACGCAAATTTCATCTCCCTCATTGGGGTAAAATATTCGCATAGAGCCTTTTTTTACAAAGTACATATTACTATCCTTACTACCTAGATCAATTAAATATTCACCTCTATCCAATGTTTTTGAATGAGACCAAGCCTCCTTTATGAGCAGCCTATCCTCATTGTCTAAAGAAATAATTTGATCTAAAATTTCAAGGAGTTCATTCATACGGAAAAGTAAAGGACAAAAAAAATCTCCTTCCAAATTTAAGGAAGGAGATTTATAAAAATAAGGGAATTCAATTATTCCTTTTCTTCTGGATCAGCCTTTTCGGCCTTTTTAACTTCTACTGTTATTTCTTCCGATTTTTTATCAAAACCTATAGAAATAGAATCGCCTTCTTCAATTTCGGAATTTATGATTTGTTCGGCTAGAGGGTCTTCAACATATTTTTGAATGGCTCTAGCCAAAGGTCTCGCTCCAAATTTTTCGTCAAAGCCTTTGTCAGCAATAAAATCTTTGGCAGATTTCGACATTTTAATGGAATAACCTAAATCTTTAATTCTTCCATAAAGCTTCTCTAATTCGATATCGATAATTTTAGCGATATCCTCCTTATCCAAGCTGTTGAAGAGTACTACATCATCAATACGATTTAAAAACTCTGGTGCGAAAGCGCGTTTCAAGGCAGTTTCTATAATTCCTTTAGTGGAATCATGTTTAGCTTCTTCTCTTGCGCCTGTTCCAAAGCCAACACCGGTTCCAAAGTCTTTCAGCTGACGAGAACCAATATTGGATGTCATGATAATAATAGTGTTTTTAAAATCCACTTTTCTGCCCAGTGAGTCGGTCATATGACCATCGTCCAGTGCTTGCAAAAGAAGATTAAAAACATCAGGATGGGCTTTTTCAATTTCATCTAATAGGATCACAGAATAGGGCTTTCTCCTAACTTTTTCGGTTAGTTGACCACCTTCTTCATATCCTACATATCCCGGAGGGGCACCTACCAATCTGGAAACGGCGAATTTTTCCATATATTCACTCATGTCCACTCGAATCAGATTGTCTTCTGAATCAAAAATAGCCTTGGTTAATTCTTTGGCTAATTGTGTTTTTCCAACGCCTGTAGGTCCTAAAAAGATAAAAGAGCCAATAGGTTTGTTTGGGTCTTTTAATCCGGCTCTATTTCTTTGAATAGCCTTTACAATTTTGGCTACGGCATCATCCTGGCCAATAATTTTCCCTTTTATATCATCTGCAAGTTTGCCTAATTTATTGCTTTCTTGTTGGGCCACCCTTTGCACAGGAATGCCGGTCATCATGGCTACCACTTCAGCAACTTCCTTTTCATCAACCGTTTCGCGATTCTTTTTCACTTCTTCCTCCCAATTAGCTTGGGCTTCTTGCAGATCATTTTCTACTTTCTTTTCATCATCCCTCAATCTGGCTGCTTCCTCATATCTTTGCTTTTTCACCACCTGAATTTTCTGATCACGAATTTCTTCCAATCTCTTTTCAAGGGCAATAATACTTTCTGGAACATTGATACTGGTTATATGAACCCTGGATCCAGATTCGTCTAATGCATCAATGGCCTTGTCTGGTAAATGTCTATCAGAAATATACCTAGAGGTAAGACTCACGCAAGCTTCAATAGCTTCTGGGGTATAGGTTACATTGTGATGGTCTTCATATTTACCTTTAATATTATTCAGGATTTGAATGGTTTCCTCATAGTTTGTAGGGTCTACCATTACCTTTTGAAATCTTCTTTCCAGAGCACCATCTTTTTCAATATACTGACGGTATTCATCTAAGGTTGTAGCACCTATACATTGAATTTCTCCTCTTGCCAGTGCGGGTTTAAACATATTACTCGCATCCAAGGAGCCAGTAGCACCTCCAGCACCAACGATGGTGTGCAGCT
The DNA here is from genome assembly GCA_963976435.1 of uncultured Cryomorphaceae bacterium. Lineage (GTDB taxonomy): Bacteria > Bacteroidota > Bacteroidia > Flavobacteriales > Schleiferiaceae > CAKZNE01. Next base: position 77,605 of record CAXBKQ010000012.1, read on the forward strand.
CATCAATAAATAGAATGATATCGTCATTTTTTTCCAGCTCATTCATCAGAGCTTTCATTCTTTCTTCAAATTGACCACGGTATTTGGTTCCAGCAACAAGGGAGGCTAAATCTAGGGTTACCACTCTTTTATTGAATAATACTCTCGAAACTTGCCTTTTCACAATTCTTAATGCCAAACCTTCTGCGATGGCGGATTTACCTACACCAGGTTCACCAATCAAAAGAGGATTGTTCTTTTTTCTTCTCGATAAAATTTGAGATACTCTTTCAATTTCCTTTTCACGTCCAACAACAGGATCTAATTTCCCATCTTCTGCAAGTTTTGTAAGGTCTCTTCCAAAATTATCAAGAACAGGAGTTTTAGTTTTTGTGTCGCTTTTGGCTTTTCCAGATCCGGAGTTTCCAAAATTCCCTTGTTCCTTACCACTAAATTCATCGTCTTCCTCACCAAAAGACATTTCAGTCTTCGGTTTATCAGCAATTTCATCACTGTAGTGAGATTGATATTCAGATTTTACATTGTCGTAATCAATTTCATATTGTTTTAAAATTCTAGACACAGGATCATCATCATTTCTAAGGATACAAAGAAGTAAATGGGAGGTTCTGATTAAATTACTTTGGAACAATTTGGCTTCAAGGAAAGTAGTTTTCAGAGCTTTTTCAGCCTGTCTTGTAAGTGGTAAATTCTTTTTTGGGTTTAAATGTCCAGAGACATTAGGTGCGCTAATTGCTTCAATCTTCCTTCTAAATCCTTGCATATTTACTCCAAGGTCTTCAAGAATGTGGATGGCGCTACCTTCACCTTCTCGGATTAATCCGAGCATTAGGTGTTCCGTGCCAATATAGTCGTGGCCAAGCCTAAGAGCCTCCTCTTTGCTATAGCTAATGACATCTTTAACACGTGGTGAAAAATTTTCGTCCATATTATTAGGTGTATATTTTTTTTAAAATCAAGGATAGAATCAAATTACGAATACTATGCCAATGGCCGCTTCATGCCAATATGATATTCCATCTCAAAGTTAGACTTCTGAATAACAATTCCAAATCCAATTAGGTTTAATAATTATTAACATCTTATTGCTGAAATTGTGAGTAATTAACCCTTCAAAGGACTGGTTAACGAAGGATGGTCTGCTTATATTTGAAGCTTTAGTAAACCAAGCAATAATATTAGCTTAAAGATCTGACACAATGGCTGAAGGAGAAAGAATAATTCCTATTAATATAGAGGAGGAAATGAAAGCCTCTTATATCGACTACTCTATGTCGGTAATCGTATCCCGTGCCTTACCTGATGTACGTGATGGTTTAAAACCTGTACACAGGAGAGTATTATATGGGATGTATGAATTGGGTGTATTATCCAATAGATCTTATAAAAAGTCTGCTCGTATAGTAGGAGAGGTTTTAGGAAAGTTTCATCCACATGGTGATACCTCCGTATACGACGCGATGGTGAGAATGGCTCAACCTTGGAGTTTGAGGTATATGATGGTAGATGGCCAAGGTAATTTCGGTTCTGTTGATGGTGACCCACCAGCAGCTATGCGTTATACCGAGGCGAAGCTGAAAAAGATTTCCGAAGAAATGTTAGCGGATATCGATAAAGAAACGGTAGATACCCAGCTAAACTTTGATGATTCCCTTTCTGAACCAGTAGTTTTACCAACCCGTATTCCGAATTTATTGGTAAATGGCGCCTCAGGTATTGCAGTAGGTATGGCCACGAATATGCCTCCACATAATTTAACTGAATCTGTAGATGCCATTACAGCTTATATAGACAATAGCGATATCAGCATTCAGGAATTGATGGAAAATCATATCAAAGCTCCTGATTTCCCAACTGGTGGAACTATCTATGGCTATGATGGTGTTCGTGAAGCTTTTGAAACCGGAAGGGGAAGAATTGTGCTGAGAGGTAAAGCCACAATGGAAGAGGTAAAAGGTAGGGAATGTATTATCGTTACCGAAATTCCTTACCAGGTGAATAAGGCAGATATGATTAAAAAGACTGCCGACCTTATTAATGATAAAAAGATTGAAGGTATTGCCGATATCAAAGATGAGTCGGATAGAAAAGGTATGCGCATAGTTTATTACCTAAAGCGCGATTGTGTACCAAATGTGGTATTGAACAAATTATATAAATACACCGCTTTACAATCTTCCTTTTCTGTAAATAATATTGCCTTAGTAAAAGGTCGCCCACAGCAACTGAATATTAAGGACATGGTAAAATACTTTGTGGAACACAGAGTAGATGTGATTATCAGAAGAACAAATTATGAGCTAAGAAAAGCCAAAGAAAGGGCTCATATTTTGGAAGGTTTGTTAATTGCCCTAGATCATTTAGATGAAATTATTGCCCTTATTCGTGCGGCAAGAACACCTGAAGATGCTCGCAATGGCTTGATGAGTAATTATGACCTTTCTGAAATTCAAGCGAGAGCTATTCTAGATTTGAGATTACAGAAATTAACAGGTCTTGAGCGTGAAAAAATTAAGGATGAATATGATGAGTTAATGAAAACCATCGCTTATTTAAACAGAATCCTTAATGAGGAAGATTTGAGAATGCAGATCATTAAAGATGAGATGCTGGAAATTCGAGAGAAATATGGCGATGAAAGAAGAACTGAGATTGAATATGCCGGTGGTGATGTAAGCATTGAGGATATGATCCCAGATGAAGAAGTAGTAATTACCATTTCTCATGCTGGATATATAAAACGTACCTCCCTATCTGAATACAAAAAACAAAATAGAGGTGGAGTAGGACATAGAGGTGTTCAAACCAGAGATGCAGATTTTGTAGAGCATATTTTTGTAGCTACAAACCACAATTATATGTTATTCTTTACCGAATGGGGTAGATGTTATTGGCTGAGGGTATATGAAATTCCAGAAGGCAGTAAAACCTCAAAAGGTAGAGCCATCCAAAACCTAATAAATATCCCATCTGAAGATAGTGTTAAAGCTTTTATTAATACTAAAGATTTAAAAGATGAAGATTATACCAATAGCCACTATATAGTAATGGTTACCAAAAAGGGAGTGATTAAGAAAACCACTCTCGAAGCTTATTCCAGACCGAGAATTAATGGTATTAATGCCATTACGGTTCGCGAAGGTGATACCTTATTAGAGGCAAGGTTAACTACTGGTTCTGATGAAATTTTGATGGCTGTGAAAAGCGGTAAAGCCATTCGATTTAATGAAGAAAAGGTAAGGCCAATGGGACGAAACGCCTCTGGTGTTAGAGGAGTAAGCCTTGCCAACGAGGAGGATGAACTTATTGGAATGGTAACCGTAGATCCTACTGATGAGTCTAATTCCATTTTAGTAGTTTCCGAAAAAGGTTATGGAAAAAGAACTTCTCTCGAAGATTATAGAATTACCAATAGAGGTGGTAAAGGAGTGAAAACATTAAGCATCACCGAAAAAACAGGAAATCTTGTAGCTATAAAAGCGGTAACAGATGAAAATGATCTTGTGGTAATTAATAAAACTGGTGTGATGATCAGAATTGGGATGGATGATATCCGTGTTATGGGTAGAGCTACTCAAGGAGTGAAAATTATCAACCTCAAGAAAAATGATGAAATAGCTTCCGTTGCAAAAGTTCCAGCCGCTGAAGAAGAAGAAAATGAAGAAGGACTAGAAGGATTGGAAAACAATGCCGATGGATCTGAAAATTTAGGTCAGGATCCTGATAGCACTGAAAATGAAGATTCAGCTGAAACTGAAGATTGATAATCTCATTTTAAGGACAAATATGAAAACCTGCATTTTGCAGGTTTTTTTTTGACTTAAATTATCAACTATTAGTGGACAATTTATTGGAGATTCTTTGGGAATTTGGTGATAAGAAACTAAGCAAATGGACCAGCCCAGAAGACATGGTTACAATTTTAATTGCTGGACTAGGCTCCGTAAAAAAAATCGCAGCACAAGAGAGAAAAGCTACAATTTCCAGGCTTAAGATTAAATGACTATTCTCCACCAGCCTTCCGATTTGGATTAGACTAAAAAGTGTAATGAGGGTAGAAAAAAGGAGGGTGCTATTTTGATATTCCTGATAGTACCCTACCACTAGAGAGCTAAAAGCCATCACTACAATCAATCTCACTAAAACCAGCCATTTTGTATTTTCTGCTTTTGGTCCTTCATTATTTTCCGACCTAGGTTTAAAATTTTTTAGAGCTAACTCTCTCTCCTCTCCGCTTAAAAGAGTTGGCGGACCAAAAAGCACTCGAAGTTTATTAAACAGGCCTTTTTGTTTTTTTACGGCATAATACAACTCAAAATAATAGTGGAAATTATTGTAAAGAAACCCATAATTCTCCATCTGTTTAGTAAGACCGTAGGTGGGTTTAGTTTCCTCTTTTTTAAAGGTTCCAAAAAGGTAATCCCAAAAAATAAAAACATTGCCGTAGTTTTTATCTAAATACTCCTCATTATTAGCATGGTGAACTCGGTGATGTGAAGGAGTAATAATGATATATTCTAAAAAACCCAAACGGTTTATGAGTTGGGTATGAGCGTAAAGGGAGAACATCCCATGGAAAATTAATGAAGCCATAACCATTTCTATGGGAAAGCCCATTAATGGAACAAAGGCATAAAAGAAAAACCTGTATAAAGATTGGATCATAGTAATCCTTGCCCCTGTGGTTAGATTATAGGTTTCACTTTGATGATGAACCACATGTCCAGCCCACATAATATTTACTGTATGACCAAATCTATGGTACCAGTAATAACAAAAGTCCATAAAGACAATGATCCCAATCCAGGTAAAGATGTTGGGTTTTATATCAAATAGGCCAAAATTTTCGGAGATATATTTATAGGGAAAGAAATAGAGTAGGCTCAGAAAAATGGAAGAGAACCTTTCAAAAATTCCATGGCTCATATTTGCCATAGAATGTTTAAAATTAAAATACAACTTCCTTTTAGAACCGGCCAGAATATATTCTATCAATATTAATAGAGCGGTAAAAGGAATTGCGAAAAGAGCGAGATTGAGCATGTTCTCCAATTAAAAAAGCAAAATTATAAGAATGGATAAGAAAGGCCAATTTTGACCTGTTAATTTTCCAGAATTTTATTCTTGTCTGTTGTATAGTCGCTTCATAAAAGGCTCTTGATTTATTTTTTTATATCCAATAATTGATTGTAAATGTCATGTTGTCATTTTTAGTTTAATCGGCATAGGCTTTGACCTTAGCCAGCCATTAATCTAATAAAAACAATATATCATGTCAAAAGGAAAAATTAATGTTACAGCGGATAACATTTTTCCGATTATTAAAAAGTTTCTTTATTCGGATCATGAAATTTTTCTTCGTGAATTGGTATCCAATGCTACCGATGCTTCTTTGAAATTGAAAACCCTTGCCAGATTGGGAGAAACCAAATCTGAAGTGGGTGATTTGCAGATTGAAATTAAAATTGACAAGGAAAATAAAACCCTTACCGTTAGTGATAATGGTTTAGGAATGACAGTTGACGAGGTAGAGAAATACATTAATCAGGTTGCTTTTTCTGGAGCTGAAGAATTTGTAGAACTTTATAAAGACAAAGCTGAAGGTGCTGGAATTATCGGTCATTTTGGCTTGGGTTTCTATTCTTCCTTTATGGTGGCAGACAAGGTGGAGATTTTTAGCCTTTCCCATAAAGAAGGAAGCAAAGCTGCTCACTGGTCTTGCGAAGGAGATACCGAATTCGACCTTTCCGAAACAGAAAAGGAATCTAGAGGAACAGATATTGTACTTCATATAAATGAAGAAAGCCTTGACTATTTAGAAGATTTTAAAATTAGAGAGCTTCTAGATAAGTACTGTAAGTTCCTTCCTATTCCAATTAAATTTGGAACCAAGGAAATAAGCGAAAAAACAGGAGAAGGAGAGGATGAAAAGGAGATTAAAACTACCGTTGATGAGATCATCAATAACCCTTCCCCAGCTTGGACCAAAGCCCCAACTGAATTAAAGGACGAGGATTATAATGAATTTTATAGACAGCTATATCCTCAAAGCTTTGAACAACCTTTATTTCATATTCATTTAAATGTTGATTATCCTTTTGACCTTACTGGAATTTTATTCTTTCCAAGGATAAAACCCAATATGGAACTGAATAGAAATAAAATTCAATTATTTCAAAATCAGGTTTTTGTAACTGATAATCTCGAAGGAATTGTTCCAGATTTCTTAACCTTATTACACGGGGTTATTGATTCTAAAGATATCCCACTAAATGTTTCCAGATCTTACCTGCAAAGCGATGGGGCTGTAAAGAAAATTTCTAGCCATATTACCAAAAAGGTAGCCGATAAATTGGAAAGCATTTTTAAGGCCGATCGCGAAGACTTCCAATCTAAATGGGAGGATATCAAGATGATTATTGAATATGGTATGTTGAGCGAACAAAAATTCTTCGATAGAGCTCAAAAGTTTGCCCTGTATAAAAATGTGAAGGACGAATACTCAACCTTTGAAGAGTATAAAGAGAAGATAAAAGATTTGCAAACTGATAAAGATGGAAATCTAATTGTTCTTTATGCAGCCAACAAAGATGGTCAGCATAGTTATATTAAAAGAGCAGAGAACAAAGGATATGATGTTTTAGTTCTTGACAGTCCTATTGTGAGCCATTTAATGCAAAAATTAGAATCTGAAAACGAGAAGTTGAAATTTGCAAGAGTAGATAGCGATACTATAGATAAGCTTATTGTAAAAGATACTGAACAGGTTTCCAAGCTTAGCGATGAGCAAATAGAATCTTTAAAACCAGTTATTGAGGAATGCCTTGAAAAAGGGAAATTTACCCTTCAAATGGAAAATTTAGATTCTTCTGAAAGTCCATTTACCATTACTGTTCCAGAATTTATGAGAAGGATGAAGGAGATGAGCGCCACTGGTGGTGGTGGATTTATGGGAATGGATAATATGCCAGAGATGTACAATTTAATTGTAAATACAAACCATGAATTGGTCTCCAAAATCTTGGATGAAAAAGATGAGCAAAAGAAAAAGTTAATGATAGAAGATGCTAAAGATCTAGCTCTAATATCCCAAAACCTTTTGCATGGCGAGTCTTTGACGAATTTTGTAGAAAGAAATTTTTCCAAATTAAGCCAATAGTAAAAAGCCTATTGATTTAATTTACAAGTATTTATTTTTCAATATGCAAGCCGTCCTCCGATTAGGGCGGCTTTCATTTTTTTTATCATTACAATTTTTTTATCCAAAGCTTTCTAATCCTTACCTTAGCTTCAAATGCCGAGGCATTCTTTTCTATTCATTTAAATACATTAATTATGAAAAATATTGTACTCCTTGTTTTTACCAGCCTTTTATTGAATTCCTGTGTAGGGGTTAGAGGAAATGGAGAGGTTGAAAGTAGTAATAGACAGGTTGAATCATTTACTGGGATAAAGGTCTCCGGCGCTATTAATGTATTTGTAAGACAGGGAGAGACACATTCATTAAAAATTACGGCAGATGCCAACTTATTACCCTTAATAAAAACTTCAGTTTCTGGAGATGTACTGAATATTAGTACTAAAAGAGCCATAAGCAAATACGAGAAGTTGAATGTATATATTATTATGCCTAGCCTAGAAGAAATTGATATTAGCGGAGCTAGCAGTTTAAATTCGGAAGGTGTACTTAAAGCTGATGAATTGGATATTGAAGCTAGTGGTGCAAGTGATTTAAACTTAAATATAGATTGTGAAGAATTGGATCTCGATGTTAGCGGAGCTTGTGATGTAAATTTATCTGGAAGAGCAGCAAAGGCGGAAATGGAAGCCAGTGGCGCATCTGATATTAAAGCTTATTCCCTAAAGTTAGGAGAGGCAGTGGTAGACGCATCGGGATCTTCTGATGTAAACATTACTGTAGAAAATAAAATTGTTGCTAGTGCCAGTGGAGCAAGCAGCATAAATTATAAAGGAAATCCCAAAGAGGTTAAACAGTCTAAAAGCGGAGCCGCCTCAATAAACTCAAAATAATATAGGAATTAATTTATTCTAAACCATACTTTATGAATCTTGAAAAAGAGGTAAGGGAGTCTGCTTTAAAGTGGACCTTAGAACCCTACGATATTCAAACCCAAAATGAAACCAAAAAATTACTTGAAAAAGGAGGAGATGAACTTATTGACGCCTTCTACAAAGCACTAGATTTTGGTACTGGTGGTTTAAGAGGAATAATGGGTGTGGGTAGTAATAGGGTTAATAAATATACCTTCGGCGCTGCAACTCAAGGTTTGGCAAATTACCTTTTAAATCAAATTACTGATCAACAAATAAGTGTTGCTATTGCCTATGATAGTAGAAATAATTCTAAAGAATTTTCTCAAGAAGTAGCAGCCGTTTTAGCCTCCAATGGTATTAAAGTTTTTCTTTTTGAAGACCTACGACCAACCCCTTCATTATCTTTTGCAATTAGGCATTTAAATTGTCATGCCGGAATAGTAATTACCGCCTCTCACAACCCGCCAGAATACAATGGTTATAAGGTGTATTGGAATGATGGTGGACAATTAGTACCTCCACACGACAAGGGAGTAATTGATGAAGTAAGAAAGGTGGATGTTTCTACCCTTAGTTTCGAATATAAACCCGAATTAATAGAGATAATTGGGGAAAAGGTGGATAATGCCTATTTGGATGCCCTACAACAACTCAGTCTTAGCCAGGCTGGAAAAAAAGAGCTTTCTGTAGTTTTCACCAGTATACATGGAACTTCAATAGTAATGATGCCCCCAGCTTTTGAAAGGGCAGGCTTCCAAAAATTTCATATTATCGAGGAGCAAGCAAAGCCAGATGGAAATTTCCCAACTGTAAAATCCCCAAACCCAGAGGAGGCAGCGGCCTTAGATATGGCCGTTCAGAAGGCTAAAGAGCTGGATGCAGATATGGTTATAGGTACAGACCCAGATGCGGATAGGGTAGGAATAGCGGTAAAAAATATGCAAGGGGAAATTGTTTTATTAAATGGCAACCAAGCTGCTTCTGTATTGATTTATTATTTGCTTGAAAATTGGAAAAAACTAGGCAAATTAGATGGAAAGCAATTTGTAGCTAAAACAATTGTAACCAGCGACTTATTAGAAAAAATTGCGGAAGCTTATGAGGTAGACTGCCCTAGCGTACTCACCGGATTTAAATGGATAGCAGATATAATTCGCAAAAAAGAAGGTGAACTTCAATTTATTGGCGGTGGTGAAGAAAGCTATGGCTATATGATTGGAGATATAGTTAGAGATAAGGATGCCATTGCCAGTGGTTTAATGTTAGCAGAAGCTGCAGCATGGGCTAAATCCAAAGGTTCCTCATTTTACGAATTGTTGATTGATATTTATTGCCAATTTGGATACTACCAGGAAGATCTCCTGTCAATAACTAAAAAGGGTAGAAAAGGAGCAGAAGAAATCGCTGAATTAATGGAATCCTATAGAAAGAATAGTCCAGAGAAAATTGGTGGTGAAAAGGTGGTGAAAATGCTAGATTACCAAAGTTCTATTGAAGTGGATTTGAATAGTGGATCGCGCTATAGCATTGAACTTCCAAAAAGTAATGTTTTACAATTTATTACCGAAAGAGGAAGTAAAATTACGGCAAGACCCTCCGGAACAGAACCAAAGATTAAATATTATTTTAGTGTTAATCAAAGCCTAAGTTCCAAAGCTGATTTCCCAAATGCTCAGCGGGAAGTATTCCAAAGAATAGCAGCAATGAAATCTGATTTAGGATTATAAGCTATTACATTAATGAAAAGTAAATATCTGTGGCTTTTTATCCTGGCCACTATCGTTTATATAATTGGGTTCAACATTACCATTATGGATGTAGACTCTGCACAGTACGCGAGTATTAGCAGGGAGATGGCCGAAACAAACGAGTATTTACAAGTGAAACACAGAGGGGAGGATTATTTGGATAAACCTCCCTTACTTTTTTGGATTAGCTCTTTCTTTTTTGAAATTTTCGGCTTTCACAATTGGTCTTTCAAAATAGGATCCTTTCTTTTTACTCTGCTAGGGGTTTTTAGCACCTTTAAACTAGCAAAATTATTATACTCTAAAAGAGTAGGGCAAAATGCCGCTATAATCCTATTTTCCTCTCAGGCCTATTTCCTTTTTAATAATGATGTTAGAACCGATACTATTCTCACTGGAGCGGTAATTTTTGCCATTTGGCAGTGGATGGAATGGTTGAAAAATCCAAAATGGAAATGGATTTTTGGCATGAGCCTAGGGGTAGCTTTGGCCATGCTGAGCAAAGGGCCAATAGGACTTATGGTGCCGGTAATTGCTGTAGGTAGCTATATTTTGGGAACAAAATCATGGGGGAAAATATTTCGTTGGGAATATCTTATTATGCTGGCTTTAGTGGCCGTATTTATTAGCCCCATGCTTTATGGCCTCTATACTCAATTCGACCTACATCCAGAGAAAATCACCCAAATGGTTAGTCCTGATGGTCAAAAACCAGAAAAGGGGGTAAGTGGCTTGGAATTTTACTTTTGGACACAAAGCTTTGGGAGGATTACCGGTGAAAATGTTTGGCAAGACAATTCTGGTCCCTTCTTTTTTATTCATAATTTTTTGTGGTCCTTTTTACCTTGGTCTTTGATTTTTATTCCTGCATTTTTTAAGAGGATGAGAGACATTGTTTCCTCCTGGTTTGGGAAGGGGAAAAGTCCTTTATGGTTAAGTGCTTTAGGATTTTTATTGCCCTTCCTCGTATTATCTACTTCCTCTTATAAATTACCGCATTATATTTTTCCGCTTTATCCATTAGCTGCAATATTAATCGCCTCTTGGTGGGAAGAAATTAAAATTTCAGCAGATCGAAAAAAATGGTTTGGAATAGCCAAATCTTTCCAATGGCTGGTTTTTTTGTGCTGTACTTTTATAATGCTACTCATTTTCTTTAAATTCTTCCCCAAAGCACCCTTAGTATTAGCCTTCTTCACCTTTGGAATTTTGGCTTTAGCATATTTTACATTGATAAAATTCAGAAGGTCTGATTCTTTAATTATTTCGGGAGTATTGTTAGCTTGTTCCATCAATTTTATGATGAACTCATGGTTTTATCCGCAGCTAACATCCTATCAAGGTGGAAACCAACTTGTTGATCGTTTGGAGGAGCATAAAATACCTGCTAAGAATACTTATTTGTATTCCTATTATTCCTTTAGTTACCACTATTATCAAAAATCAGATCTCAATTTAGTTTCAGAATCTAAACTGTTTTCTCGGGTAGATAACCGCAGGGATTCTTACCTCATCTTTCCCGAAAATAATTTGGAGCATTTGAATTCTAAATTCCTTTTGGAGCCTATAGATTCCGTAAAATATCACCCTGTCACTCGATTGTCACTACCCTTTTTGATGAGCAATACTAGAGCAGAAAATTTGCAAACACTTTATATTTCAAAAATTGTCGACTACAAATAAAAGTCTATGGACCCTGCCATTTTTGGTATTTTCAATTTTGTTAATACCGAATTTTTTCCGTCATGGAATTTTTATGGATGGTAATATTTATGCAAGTCTATCTAGGAATTTGGCATTTGGAATAGGAAACTTTTGGGATCCTAGTCTTTCGGAATATTTTGGAAAGGAATTTCACGATCATCCTCCGCTTGCATTTGGAATACAAGCTCTATTTTTTAAACTTATAGGGGATTATTTCTGGGTGGAGAAATTGTATTCTATTTTCATATTAATTGGTCACCTTTTTTTAATTAAGGCCTTTTGGAAGGAAATTTTTCCAAATTCTAAAAAGAATCTCTGGCTCTTATTTTTATTATATGCTTTAGTGCCTACTATTAGTTGGAGTTTCAGTAATAATATGCTGGAGAATACTATGGCTCTTTTTTCAGGTATGGCCATTTTTATTCTTTTTAAAAATAGACAGCAATTCAAATGGTGGCACCTACTTTTGGCCGCCTTTTTTGTGGTTTGTGCTTTCCATACCAAAGGACCAGTTTCCTTGTATCCCTTGGCAACACCATTTTTTCTATTCCTTTGTTTTAAAGAAATTAGTTTTTGGAAAATGCTTTTGCAAAGTATTGCCTTGCTGGCTTTTTCTTTAGGAATTTTCGCCCTTGTTTATTTCAGTTCGGTAGAGGCGGCTGAAAGTTGGACCATATACTTTAACAAACAGGTGCTGGGAACTATCACGGCAGAAAACCCAAGCTATGGTGTTAGGAGAAGCTTTATCTTAGAGAGGTTGATTTTAGAAATGATAATTCCACTTGTATTGGCGCTTATTTACCTCATCATTTCAAAAACCAAAAAGCTTAAAATTAATTTTCAAACTGCCTTTATTAGCTTTTTTATTTTCAGTGGATTAAGTGCCATCCTGCCCATAATGATTAGTCCAAAGCAATGGAGTTTTTATACAGTTCCTTCCATACTTTACCTAGTTATTGCCTTGGCTATTATTATTGTTCAGATATCTTCAAAACTCCAAAAGAGCTTGAAACAAAGGCATTTTAAATGGATAAATGGTATGGGCTTGGCTGGGATTATAATCGTTTTTATAATTTCTTTAAACTCCTTTGGCGAACTGAGTAGGGACAAAGGCAAATTAGGAGGTATAATGGAAATATGTGAAATACTTCCAAAGAATTCCCTGGTTTCTGCAGATCCCATCTACTCCAATGACTGGAATTTGAATACCTATTTTATTCGCTACAACTATATTACCTTAGACTATAATAATTTGGAAAGAGAATTTTTTGTTGGTGACAGAAATTCAAAAGTTGATACTAGCTATCAGCTTGTTTACCAAAAGGAGGGGGAAGAATTAGTACTTTTTAAAAGAAATCAGCGTGATGCAAATAAATAGATTCTTTAGTATAGGAATTATTTTGATAACCTTTATGGCTTGTAATTCCAACCATGGTTCTGATAATTCTTCAAGTGGAACAGCGGAAATGGTAAAGGATGAACACTGGAGGGCAGTTTTTCAATTAAACGATAGCACAGAACTACCTTTCATACTTGATTGGATTCCGAATGATACAAACCCACAACTGGTGGTTTATAATGCCGAAGAAAAGCTTATTGCCAATTCTTTTGTTAAGAAAGGAGATTCCATGCTTATTGGTTTTCCTGTTTTCGCCAATTTTTTGATTTTTAAATCTTTTGGAAATAGACTTAGCGGTTATTTTATTAATCCTGATAAAAGAAATTATAGAATTCCTTTTAGGGCAGATAAAAGTTCGGCGGAGAGGTTTCCTTCAAAGGAAGATGCTTGCTGTAAAATAAATGGGAAATGGGCTGTAAAATTCAGTCCAAATTCTGAAGATGAATATCCAGCCATAGCTCATTTTATACAAGAAGGAAACAAATTGTCAGGAACCTTTTTAACAGAAACGGGAGACTATAGATATTTAGAGGGAAATATTAGTGGTGAAAACCTTAATCTATCCACCTTTGACGGGGCTCACCTTTTCTTGTTTGCCGGTAAAATAGTGGATGAGAAAATTCAAGGTGCATTTTATTCTGGACTGAGTTGGTATGAGCCTTGGGAAGCAAAAAGAGACGATAATTTTGAGCTTAGAAATTCAGATTCCCTTACCTTTTTGAAACCGGCTTATGATTCCCTTTATTTTAGTTTTCCCAATTCCGATGGAATGATGATAAGCCTAGGGGATAGCCTTTATAAAAACAAGGCTCTAATTGTTCAGCTTATGGGCACTTGGTGCCCGAATTGTTTGGATGAATCGAGGTATTTAAAATCCGTATATGAGGAATATCATTCTCAGGGTTTAGAAATTATTTCTTTGGCCTTTGAAAGGATGAAAAATGAAAAGACTGCTTTTAATAGGATTGAAAAATTAAAGAGGGATTTAGAATTGCCCTATCAAATTCTTTTGGCGGGATCTTCCAATAAAGCAGAGGCGGTAAAATCATTGCCTATGTTAAATCATATAATGAGTTATCCCACAGCTATTTATTTAAATAAGGAGCATGAAATAGTGAAAATCCATACGGGTTTTGCTGGGCCAGGTACTCCTGTTTATGATAAATATGTAGAAGAAAATAAAATTTTGTTGGAGCAAATCCTAAAATAAGCTCTTGCATCAAAAATTCGTAATCTTGCAATCTCAAAAGAATTCTCAATCAATATGAAAAATATCACTGTTATTGGAGCAGGAACCATGGGAAATGGAATTGTTCATGTTTTCGCTCAAAAAGGATATCAGGTAAACCTGGTAGATATTAGCCAATCGAGTATAGATAAAGGCCTTGCTACCATTGGAAAAAATTTAGATCGTCAAATCAAAAAGGAAATTATTTCCGAAAGTGATAAGAATATTACCCTTGGCAATATAAAGACCTTCACAGAGCTATCGGAAGGAGTAAAAGGGGCCGATTTAGTAGTGGAAGCAGCTACGGAAAATGTAGATTTAAAACTAAAAATATTCAAGGATTTAGAGGAGCTTTGTGATTCTAAAACCGTCTTAGCGACTAATACATCTTCCATTTCTATCACTAAAATTGCAGCTGTTACCAAGAGGCCTGACAAAGTTATTGGGATGCATTTTATGAATCCTGTTCCAGTAATGAAGCTGGTGGAAATAATTAGAGGATATTCTACCTCCGATGAAGTATGTAAGCAAATTGTGGATTTGTCAGCAGACCTAGGAAAAGTACCTGTAGAATGTAATGATTATCCTGGTTTTGTGGCCAATAGAATTTTGATGCCCATGATTAATGAGGCTATTATTAGTCTTCATGAAGGGGTAGCTGGTGTTTCGGAAATTGATACGATAATGAAATTGGGAATGGCTCATCCTATGGGGCCCTTGCAATTAGCTGATTTTATTGGATTAGATGTTTGCCTTTCTATTTTAAGAGTGCTACATGATGGACTAGGAAACCCTAAATATGCACCCTGCCCATTATTGGTGAATATGGTGATGGCCGGAAAATTAGGTGTTAAATCTGGTGAGGGATATTACGATTACTCTAATGGGATAAAAGAGGCCAAAGTTTCAAATCAATTCAGCTAATTACCAATTTAATTTATTCCTATTCAAAACCGCTGTACCACAGCGGTTTTTTTGTTTTGAAAAGTTTTCAAAGATGATTTAAATCATAGTATTGGGATAGCCTATATTGTTTATTAGCTGACTAAAGTAAAATCCAATAAAATTCAATTTTGCCAAGTGAAAACTTTTAGAAATTAGAACAGTATGAATAAATCAGAAATAATAAAAGGAGCTTTGAATAAAAGCATGACCTATCGGGAGTATCGCAGTCTTATTGATGACCTAATGGAAAACAATAAAACCACTGGGGAGAATCATAGTGAGGCCATGATAAATTATACCCAATTGAACTTAGCGAGAATGAATAAGTGGGATAAGCGATTTATTCCTTCAGAGGAGGCTAAAGCCATTGTAGGTTCGGAAAAAAAGGAAATTTGGTTGCTCATAACCGAAGCTTGGTGTGGTGATGCTGCACACAATGTTCCTGTACTTCACAAATTGGCAGAGTTAAATCCCAATGTAGATTTAAGATTGGTATTGAGAGACGAGAATTTAAATCTTATGGATTTGTATCTAACCAATGGAGGTAGAAGTATTCCCAAATTAATACGATTGGAAGCCGACGGTTTGAAAGAAATTGATACTTGGGGACCAAGACCTAAAGCCGCCCAAGAAATGGTAATGGATGCCAAAAAAAATGGTGTTGATCATGATGAGTATGTAAAGCAACTACAAATTTGGTACGCTAGAGATATGGGAAAAACTATGGAAGCCGAAATTCTAGATGCATTAAAGGCAAAGGTTATTTAGAATTTTAAAGATTTCTATCCATAGAATCTTTATGGCTTAAATACATTTTTTCAAAGTGGCTTTGAACCTCTTCAAAAAAGGAGGAATCAAGCCACTTTTTTATTTCCTCTAAATTATTGGCCTTATTTTTAGGAAGCTTATAACATTGCTTCATGGGCCCAGCTTCAATTTCTATATAGAAATGGCTATCTAAGGCATATGCAACGATTCGATATTTAGGATGGGGGATATTGGCCAGAATTCGCATGTATTCGATTTTTGGCAAATGTAAGTTCAATTTTAGTATTTGGAATAAGGGATTTTTTGGCTGAATAATTCATCATTGGCCTCCAGGCTAAGTAAATAAAACCCGCTGCTGATATCCTTTAAAGTTAGGTTTTTTTCTTCTCCAATATCCAAACTAAGTATTCCGCTTTGAACAATTTGGCCATTTATGGAGTATAAGGTCCAAGGGGCATTAACAATGGATCTTTCCGCAAAAACAATTAATTCGCCATCTCTAATAAATGCGGAATATGGATTCCCACCTTCCTTTCCAGGTTCAAAGCTTTCAGTACTAAAATATAACTTGAACCTTTCTTTATAGTTATTATCCTGATTAAAGCTATAGGGTAGTTCATCTTCCGAATACCATTTTCCAGTTTTTAAATCTTCCAAATAAATTGTCCAACCTGCCGGCGATTCTATTATTTCTAAATATGCTCCACTATTATTTTTCGATTTTGAACCTAAGCTAAGCGAAGTTCTTTCATTAGGAATGGGCAGAGAATTTATGGCACAATACTCATCTCCCGCCAAGGAGTAAATACTGCTAACATCATTATTGGGGCTGAAAAGCTTACGAGCATCTTCCTCCATCCAATAGGACTCCTGAAAATTAGGATCAAAACGAATAACAATTTCATCCCTTTTGCCACTTAATTTATGGCTTGATTGAATTCGAATAAGAGGGCTTTGATTTTCTGATTTAAAAAAGCTACCTGAGGTTTGACAAGTGCTGGTTCTATCGGATTCTTCCAAAACGAATGTTTGAAATACATCACCAGAATTGGCAGCTCCTGCCGTTGAAGTTTGGATGTAAAATCCCTGGTAGGGTGCAATATATTGATTGGCACCAGAGGTTCCAACTCCGCTAAGGAAAGTGGCATAAACTGTATTTACATGATCCCAAACCGAATAAGCCAAATTGATATTATCGGCGGCAATATCATCATCTACTACGGACCAATCCAAACTAGAAGGGTAGGGGTTTGCTACTAAATTCCAGCCACCATTATTTTCATTTACAATTTGGTTTTGAGTACCATGATTAAAAACTCCCGTAATTCCCATGGTCCATGGTGCAGTTCCAAAATTTGAGGAGCTATCCAAATACATATTCCAACCCCTATCAGGGTCAAAATCCTGGCTGCTATCTGTAGAAGATCTCCAGGTTCCGTAGGCATTAGAACTAGCAAATCCAATATCAACCCCAATATAAGTTGATGGATCATAATACCATAGGTTACAATAATTACAAGTATCTAAAGAAATACCTTCAAATGGATGGGTTAAGAGGGCATTGTCTCCTACAAAACTAATATCATCCCAAATGGCATCAGAGAAAGGGGATCCGATATTATGCCAACCACCATCTGGTACAAATTGTTCCATGGAAGCATTAATTGCTGGTCCATTATATTGGGCATAACCATTAATATCGGCTTCAAAGCTAAGAGTACCATTGTTTACCACGGTACCAGTAACAATTAAACAAGAATTTGGATTCATACTTAAACTGGCTCCTAAATCAACTTCCAAATCACTGATTTTCACTCCTTCACTAATACTAGGTGTACCTCCAGATCGGATATACATAGTTTTGGGATGCTCTCCAAGCTCATCTGATGGCCCGTGATCTTGAATACTACTCAGTCCTCCGCGCCATTCAGTCCCGGTCCATAGAATAAAACCGCTTTGAACAAAGGTGAAATATTGAGTACCGCTAAAGGTGTAGTCTGCAACATAGCTTAGGGTACCATTTATGGTGCTGCTACTCATTTCAACATCAACAACATTGCTGGTGAAAGCAGCGTCATCAGCTACTCTTAAACTAATTCCTCCCAATGATGAATAGATAAAATATCCATCTAAAAGACTTTTAGACACGGCAAGCTGAACACTGGGGAAATTTCCGAACTCTTCCATTTTCCAGGTTCTTTGTACTTGATCAACCGCCCCACTTTCTGTGCTAAGGGAAGCATTGGTTGTGGCACCGTCTAAAGTCCCATTGTCATTTCCCCAAATTATATATTCCCTATCAGTATTAAAGGCGTTTGAATTGGAGGCATTGGAAGAAGCGATACTCCCTAGTCCTATTGTAAGAATGGCATCTGAGCTTACAGACTTTGATTGTTTCTGCTCAAAACCACCTTCACCATCTCGTCCCAATCCGCAAACATCATTCTGATAGCTTGAGTTGTTTACAGGATTCCATAGAGTATCTTCTGCGGTACTAAGGTGGTTTTGTGAATAGCTGATGCCATTTTCTAAAGCAAAGGAGGTCTCAATTTTAATTCGGTCTAATTCTCCTAGAACAGCAGAATAATAGCTCATGGCCATAATGGAACCACTAAAGCCTTCACCAGAAGCAACATCGTCATTACCGTTAAATTGCGTGTCATTGTTAATTACCCCAATTCCGATTAATCCTGTATGAGAGGTAAGAGAAGCTGCCGCTGAAGTGGCGCTCATTACCAAATCCCCATTTAAAAAGCCATCCCACCTGGTATTTCCGCCATCATAAACAAAAGTGAAAACATAATCAGTGTTGGGATCAATATCTACAAAGTCAAAATCCTCAACACTATTCACCCATAAATTGGCATAAAGATCTCCACCAGAAATGTAAAGGTTCAAACCATTTATAGCCCCTCCTTGTTCATATATTAACTGTCTGGTATTTACGTCACTTCCCGTTCTAAAAGCAATGGTAAAAGACCTAGCTGTAGAGGTACTGGAATTGATATCAGGATCGTTACCGATTGTAAGTCCACCTGTGCTAGCACTAAAATCCATTGCAGGATTAAAGTTGGTTCCAATTTCATTGTAGCTAGGGGCTGTACCTACAGCACTGGCATCGTTAGCATTTGGAGATTGATCTAAAACCGATGTAATGGTAGCGCCATCGGTGCTGGGACTAACATCTCTATTTGCACGAATCCAAAAAACCAGTCCTGAGCTAACACCCCCAGGATTGGAGTTGTCATTATCAGTAATGGTACCTGAAGCGGTGGCTGTTCCTATTCCCACAGTAGACGGACTAGGGTTTCTGATGGTTAAATCAAGGGTTTCTATGGCTTCCTCAAAACTATCATCAAGAACAGTTACGGTGTAAGTCCCTGAAATTTGGCCATTGAGGATCTCGATTTTATCATTTACTCCAATTGCGGTATAGTCGTCACCGCTAGTGGCCGTTCCTGTACCATCGTCGTCTATATCAAAGCTTATGGTATTTCCTGAAGTATTTGTATTTAAAAGGGTTACGGTATAAACAATATTTACAGGTCCAGCTTCATTACCATTGCTACTAACCGATAAACTTGCTCCTCCTTTGGCGATGGAGAAAAAATCATCATCACTCAAATTTACATCTACTATCCAATTACTATCTATTAAAGTCATAGGATGAGAACTTGCTCCACTACTAAAATCGCCATCAGAATCTATTAAAAGATTGAGGGCATCTGCGCTAGGTAGTTTAGTGCTTAAGGAGCTGCTGCTACTTGGAAATCGTAGTCTTACTGTACCAATACTACCCCTTTCATTTACTTTCCATTTTCGACCTAAAATTTCATCACCTGCAGGGGCCCCGGTAGTTGTGAAACTTATAGATCCAGAATTACTCCCACATAATAGAAAGGATAAATTTGCAGAATGATTAGCTGAATTTAATTCGTTTGTTTCCACAATGGTATCAAGACCAATACTGAGGAGGGCATCTGAAATTGAAGATTTTGCTTGTTTTTGATTTAATCCTGTGCTTTGATCCAGGCCTATCCCTGTGATATGGTCATTAAATCCAGTGTTTGCAGAATTGTCCCAATAAATAGTGCTGCCATCTGTAGCTGTATAATCTGTATTTAATGTAGTGCCATGTTTAAGGGCTAAATAGCTTTCAATAATATTCCTATCGCCAGATTGAATGGCGGTATCGCTATAATACACCATTTCCATTATATGCCCTAAAAAACCTTCCCCGTTAGCGACATCAATAGGGCCCGGATATTGGGTGTTGGAGTTGATAACTCCGATTCCAACATTTCCTGAATGTGTGCCAATGGTGCTGTTTGTAGAAGTGTTATTAGCCACACTGCTGCCATTTAAATAAGCGTCCCATCGATTATTATCTCCATCAAAAATAAATGTGACTAAATAATTGGTGTTTGCAGAAATGCTTGTTCCCGAACTGCTAAAATCGGTATTGCTTTGATATACATTCCAATTTAATACTCCAGATTGAATAAACATATTAAAGCCTGTTCCACCACCTCCTTGTTCGTATACCATTTGGCGGCTTGTTACATCACTCCCGGTTCTAAAACTTATAAAATAGGACTTTGCTGTAAAGGGGTTTCCACCAAAATTGATATCCGCATCATCGGGGATGGTGAATCCTCCTAACGAAGATCCAGAAAAGTCTAAGGCCGGTCTATAATTGTCTAATACTGTGTTATAGGTAGGCCCAGGAGCATCTTCATTGGCGTCATTTGAGTTTCCACTTTGATCGAGCCAGGAGGAAAGGGTAGCACCTTGGCTTGTGGTTGAAGTTCCTTCTTCCGAAAGTAACCAGAAAATAAGATTGCTCGACACTCCACCTGGGTAGGCTACATCATCGTCGGCAATTTCTGCTGTGGCAATAGCCGTACCTATCTCCGTAGATATATCTGAAGGGTTGCTAATTTGTAAAATAAGGGTTTCTGTTCCTTCTTCAAAAGAATCATCAGAAACATTTACAGTGTAGGTTCCAGTTTGTTGACCATTAGCCACTGATATTTTTTGATTTACTGGAATGGCAGTATAATCGATGCCACTTGAAGCTGTGCCGGTTCCTAAATCATCAATATCAAAAGTGATGGCAGATCCTGTAGTGTTTATCGAAGAAAGGGTAACCGTATAGACGATAGCCACTTCTCCATTTTCATCACCATTTGTGCTTACTGAAAGTGAAGCTCCTTCCACGGCGAGGGTAAAATAATCCCCATCTGAAAAATCATGGCTAGCTTCCCAGTAATCTCCAACCAAAACCATGGAGCTGCTGCTGCTACCTGAAGTGAAATCACCATCACTATCCGTTAAAAAATTTATAGAACCTGCTGGTGGTAGTTTTGTGCTTTCGCTACTGCTATTGCTGGGAATTTTAATTTTAACCGTTCCAATGGTTCCTGTTTCTTGAATTTTCCAAACTCTTTTTAATTTTAGACTTCCACTAGGAGCACCTGTAGAAGTAAAGCTTAGAGCACTATCATTATTTCCCCACATCATTGAGCTTAGGTTAGCACTAATTACTCCAGTATTTTCCTTATTAGTAGCCTCTATAGTTCCTAAACCAGCGGCCACTATACCATCTGAAGATTCAGATTTACTTTGTTTTTGGTAGAGTTCTGCAGAATTATCATCTCGTAAAAGACCTGCAACATTATGATTATAATCACTATTTGTGCTGCTATTCCAAAAAGTTGTTCCATTTGAATTGACATAATCCCCGTCTAAATCAACTCCATATTTCACGGCCATATAGCTTTCTATTCTAATCCTATTGGTAGATGAAAAAACCGTATTATTAAAATATGTGATTTCGTAAATCAGGCCTAAAAATCCGTCCACAGAACTATTTACATTTCCAAAAAATTGGGTGGAACCATTTACATATCCAATGGCAGGATCTCCTCCATGGTTGGATAGGGTAGTAGGGCCCGTAATATTTGTAAGCACCTGTACGCCGTTCAGATAGGCGTTTATTACCTGGCTTCCTCCATCAAAAATATAGCTGTATATATAGGTGGTATTAGATTCTACCGTAGTTGTATTGCTGGTAAATTCCACATTAGTATTGTACAAATTGGGAATTAAAAGGCCTCCTTCAATATATAGGTTCATACCACTGCTTCCACCGCCTTGTTCAAAAATCACCTGCCTCGTGCTAACATCCGAACCTGTTCTAAAGGCAATGGTATAGGATTTAGCATTAAATGGACCACCAGTATTTACTCCGTTCAGATCCGGTGTATTTAATCCTCCTGTGATACTGCTAAAATCAATACCTGGATTGTAGTTGGCCCCTGCCTCCCTAAATAGTGGCCCTGGAGCAACCTTTGTTCCATCAAAATTAGAGGCCGTTTGATCTTCCCAGGTGTCTACAGTATCACCATCTACAGTGGTGGAGGTTAATGAATCGGCTCTTAACCAATAGAGCATAGCACTAACTCCTCCGGGACTTTGTCCTAAGGCAGGCAAGGAAAATATTGCCAAAAATAGAAGAAGTAGGGCTTTCCTCATTTTGATCAATTAAAACAAGTCTGAATGAGTTGTTTTATTTAACCTATAAAAATAAACTAATTCCTGAATGTGAAGCTTTTAATTCTTTGAAATAAAGGAAATAAGAGATTAAAGGGGAATGAATAGATGTATTTAATCTTTGTGATTTAGTGAATATTAACAAACACTTTTTGAGTGTAATTATTTAGGGGGGTAATAAATTCTATAAAATATATGCCCGAGGATAGACTTTGAATTTCAAGTGATTTTTCCTCATTTCTTCCGATGCTCAATTCTCCAATAGAAATTTTTTGCCCAGAGGAATTACTAATTTTATATTGAAATGAATTTAAATTTCTATTTGATTTTAAAGTTAAACGTCCATTTTTTATATAGGCCTGAACAGGTTCATTTAATGTAGTATTTGGAGCAGCAATATTTTCATCGCTAAAGTGTAGCAAAAATCTTTTATTAAAATCTGAACGATGATAAAAGGTAATATTTTCTTCACCGAGATTATACCATTTTCCAGAATATAGATCTTCCAGATAAAGATCTATTCCACTAGGAGTGCTAATAGCAGACAAGCGTATCTCTGCATTGTTTTTTGATTTTATATCGATATACAAGCTGTCTTTTGATAAGGAGAAAGGTCTTACATTAATAGCAATACTCTCTTCACCTGACAAGGAGAATAGATTAGGAGAACTAGGATCAGGGGAAAATAATTTACGAGCATCTTCAAAGGGTGAAAAGCCTTGTGAAGCAGCCGTATTAAATGCAATTACAGTTTCATCCTTTTTACCAGATTGTAAATTTTCGGATTGTAAAACTATATTGTCAACTTGATTTGTTTTGAAATAATTCACAGAGCTTTGGCAGGGGTCAGGTTGGTAAGATGTATCAATTTGAAAGGTTCTGAATACATCTCCAGAATTTTGAGCTCCCGCTGTAGCTGTTTGAATAAAAAAGGATTGAAAAGGGGCTATAAACTGGATCCCTCCATTGGTAGCGCCGGAGGTGTTATAGGTAGCATAATTGGAAATACTATGATCCCAAACATAAAAGGTGTTGGATATTTGGCTAGATGCTAGATTTGGACTAATCAAATCCCAATCTATTACTGAGGCATATGGATTGGCGACTAAATTCCACCCTCCATTATTTTCATTTACAGTTTGAGAATTGCTCCCATCATTTATAGTTCCTGTAATGGAAAGAGTCCAGGGGGCATCACCAAAATTAAAGGAACTGTCGAGATACATAATCCATCCCTTATCAGCTAAGAAATTTTCATTCTCATCCACAGATGTTCTCCAGGTTCCAAATGCATTGCTGCCCATTATTCCTATATCGCTTCCTATATCAGAACTGGCATCATAATACCATAAATTACAATAATTACAAGTATCTAAGGATACACCTTCAAAAGGATGTGTCAACAGGGCATTAGAGCCCACAAAACTTATATCATTCCATTGAACATCTGAAAAAGGGGAGGCGATGGAATGCCAACCACCATTTGGAATATATTGCTGAAATGTTGCATTTATTGCTGGACCTTTGTATTGAGCATAGCCATTTTCATCTGCCAACAGATTAAAACTTCCATTGTTGGTAAAGCTGTCGTAAACTATAAGGCAGGTATTTGCTGAGTCGCTGAGTACGCCACCTGAAGCTATGATTACATTACTTACAGCTACTGCCTCATCTAAACCAGCATCAGTGCCAGATTGGATAAATAATGTTTTACTAGAATCTCCAATTTCATCAGAGGGAGCATGATCAGTTAAAGAGCTTAAACCACCACGCCATTCACTTCCAGTCCAAAGAATAAAACCAGATTGTACAATACTAAAATACTGGGTGCCAGAAAAATCATAGTCACAAACATAATGATCTACGCCATTTATGTTTTCCACAGTCAGGGAAATATCTTCGTAGCTTGTGTTGAGACTGGCATTTGCCGCTACACGAAGTTTTAAATGGCCAAAACTCAGTAAACTAAAATAGGAGTCAATGTCTGATTTAGGAACAGCGAATTGAACCGTTCCTACAGTTCCTGTTTCAACAATTTTCCAGGTTCTTAATAGTCTATCCACCATTTCAGACTGTGCAGGAACTTCAGAGTTGGAGCTTATTCCCGACAAACTTCCATTGTCATTTCCCCAAACTAAAAAGCTTTGATCCGCTCCAAAGGAACCTGTATTATCTTTATTTGTTTCTTCAATACTCAACAGTCCTATGCTCACAAGGGCATCACTATTAATGGATTTGGATTGTTTTTGTTCTAATCCTGTTATCCCATCAACACCAATCCCTGCAATGTCATTTAAATAGCCTGAATTACTTGTGGCATTCCAATAGGTTCCGCCGCTGGTATTTATATAGTCGGTGTTTAGAGTAATTCCATATTTAAGGGCTAAATAAGAATCAATTTTCATGCGATTTGTAGAGCTATGAACTTCAGAATTATAGTAAATCATTTCATGAAAATAACCTTCAAAATCTTCACCAGTGGTAATGTCTACATTAGTTGGATATTGAGTGGTATTGTCTATCACTCCAAGACCTACATCTCCAGAGTGTGCAGGAATTGTGCTAGGAACGCCTGTGGCGCTAAAGGCCAGACTACCATTTACATAACAATCCCATCTAGTATTAGAACCATCATAAATATAGGTGGCTATATAATCTTCATTTGCATTGATACTAGCAGAGGCTCCATGATCCGTATTTGATGCCCACCAATTGGCAGCTAGATCTCCATTATCGATATACAAATTGAGGCCATTAGAACCTCCTCCTTGTTCATATATCACTTGTCTACTGATGATATCTGAACCGGTTCTAAAGGCAACAGTAAAGGAATTTGATCCAAAAGAATTTAGATTTATCAAGGCATCATCCGCCATAGTCATTCCACCACCAGAAGCGGTATAGTCCCAGGTTGGGTTAAAATTAGATAGGGCTGTTTCATAGGTTGGAAAACCTTGAACCTGACTTGCATCTCTTAAGTTTCCACTTTGATCGGTCCAACCTGAAACATTTGCACCATCAAGTTCAGAAGAAGAACCTCGATCTGCTTTAAACCAAAAAACAAGATTATTACTCAATCCAGCGGGGACGGCATTGTCATTGTCTGAAATGGTGGCGGTGGCGGAGGAAGCTCCTATGGTAAAACTTGGATTTGAAGGGTTGCTAATACTTGCTGTAAACGTTTCTATAAATTCCTCGAAGGCATCATCAGAAACAGTAATGCTAAGGGTTCCAGATTGCTGCCCATTAGGAACGGTAATTTTCTGTGCAGCAGGAATAGCGGTATAATCTACACCACTTGTTGCCGTTCCTGTTCCAGCATCATCAAAATCGTAAGTAATATCGCTACCAGTGGAGTTTACACTTGTTAGGGTAACCTGAAAAACCATATTTACCGGTCCATTTTCATCACCATTGGTGACCACACTCAAGGCTGTTCCCGGTACAGATAAACTAAAATAATCTCCAGAAGAAAGATCTAGAGAAACCTCCCAATTTGTGCCATTTAGGGTCATTGCTGTACTAACAGCTCCACTGGAAAAATCCCCATCGCTATCCACTAAGAAGTTTATAGAAGGGGAGTCTGGAAGTTTAGTGCTAGCCGTGCTGTTATTTGCTGGGAATTGTAATAATACTGTTCCTACAGTTCCTGTTTCCTGAACCTTCCAAACTCTATCCAATATGAGTTCATTGGGTGGTCCTCCTGAACCAGAAAAGCTTGGATTTCCACCATTATGTCCCCAAATCATAAAATCGTCATTGCTGGAAAAGGTGTTTGTGTTGGAGGCATTATCTGTAAAAATACTACCTAAACCTACTCTTAGAATGGCATCAGTGGCTGCGGACTTCCCTTGTTTTTGGTTTAGATCTGAATTGGTATTATCTCTCCCTATTCCTGCGATACCTTCATTAAAACCCGTGTTGGTGGTTCTATTCCAAATGTTTGTACCTGCTGAACTTTGATAATCGTGTTCTTGACTAATTCCGTATTTTATTCCCAAATAAGATTCTATTCTCTCCCGTTCTGTAGTGCTAAAACTTAAGGTATTATAATAGGCATATTCACTAATTGACCCAGCAAAAGGATCTCCAGAAGCTACATCTCCTCCAGGATTATATTGAGTGGTGGAAACAATAATACCTAGTCCAATTGCCCCAGTGTGACTAGGAAGATTGGCTGGAGCTGTAAGATCACTAAAAGCCAATGCTCCATTTAAGTAGGCATTCCATTGAGTATTTACACCATCGTAAACGAAGGTAAGGACATAGGAAGAATTGGCCTCTATTGCTGTAGATCCAGAATTATTTCCACTCGATACCCAAAGGTTGGTATATAGTTCGCCAGATAAAATATAGATATTAAGGCCATGAGTACCACCACCTTCTTCATAAATTAATTGGCGGGTATTAATATCGGAACCTGTGGTAAAGGCTATAGAATATGATTTTCTAGTACTGGTTGTTGTGTTAATTCCAGCATTATTTCCAATGGTTAAGCCACCAGATGTTGTGGAAAAGTCGATGGCGGGATTGTAATTTAATAGGTCGCTATAATATTTAGGAGCTGTACCACTTGGGCTAGCATTATTCGAGTTTACCTGATCATTCCAACTTGTAATGTTGGCACCATCCGTTGTGGGGCTCACCCCAGCATTACCTTTCAACCAAAAAATATGGCTTGCACCAGATACTCCACCAGGAGATTGACCTAGCATTACTCCGAAAGAGAGTAGGCAAAAGATGAAAATTAGCCTCTTAATTTTTTGCAAAATGGGGAATATTGGATATAATTTTATTTTCAATTGAGCAAAAGCTTATGGATCACCATATAGGGTAAAAACTATTACAGTTTGATATCGTGCAGCAGGTATCGCTAAAGAGATACCGTCTATTTTATATTGCAATGGAATATCACTAACATTTCCTTCTCCAAAAATAAAATCTTGCTCAGCATCAGTGATTACAGTATAGCCAGTAGTTGAAGTACCCACATTTACACCACTACAAGACCCACATTTATTTCCAATTCCAGTCCTTTGAATAGAGGGTATTAATAATCCATTCCAACTAATATCTTCTTTGGCAACAGTAATTTTCCAGCCAGTGGTAGGAGATATTCCAGCAACGTCGATTAGATTAAAACTGGCGACAGTTTCTAAAGTAGATTCTAGATCTGTACCAGCTTCATTTGGAGTTGATAAATTATTTCCATCCAGATCATTTTCCCATTTTTCAGTTTGGGACCTGATCACCTGAGCTTGAGAGCCAAATGCAAAAAGTAAGGCTAGAATGCTGAGTTTAAATTTCGAATTTTTCAAAAAGTATATATTTTAATCGTCTACCAATGTGTAGGTTAAAATTATCGGGCTACCAGTAGAGTGAGTTATTTGGGCGAAATCAGCAGTTAAATAATGTAAACTAAAGGTCAATTGATGGCCATTCATAGCACCATTCCCGGTAAAAGCACTTTGTATTCCGGTAACAACATTTTTATCAACCCCGGTTATAACAATAGTTGATGGATTTGGACTTCCTCTTGTACCTCCACCAGATCCAGTTGCAGAACCTACATCAAGCCTCAGCTCAAATCCTGCAGGGATGGTTCCTGAAGTAATGGAAATATCAATATGTCTGCTACCTACAACAGGGTTAGCACAGGAATAGTTCAACCATAAATTATTGGTACTTGCTACTGGGTTGGACGTGAAAATTTCTCCTGCTTCCGAAGAGGCACTTAAATTAAATACCAAATTTTTACTTCCTGCAGATACTTCAATATCCATAACAGAAATGGGCCTAATATCTAAATCAAATAGAGTAGACCCTGTTAATCCAAAAGTAGGATTCCCAGGCTGAGCTAAAGATGGCAAAGCCATGAATCCAAAAAACAAAGAATAGAGTAAGGTCTTTTTCATTTAATTAAATTCCTAAAGGGTTAATTATTTAGTTCCACCATTGCTTTTAGAATTGATCGTTGCCGTTAATTTAATCGGCGGACTAATCATTCTTAACTGTTTTTGTTTTCTTCTAGCTTTAAACTGTAGGGTTTTAGTTTCGCCAGGTTCTACATCTACATTTATTTTTGTTTTGGTATAGATAAAATTGTCATCAAGAGTAGATTCAATCAATCTTACTTTCCATTTTCCAGGTCTCAAATATTGAAATGAGAAGTTTCCTAAGCTATCGCACTGTTGGATTTTTCTTTCCTTACCATTGTTTATTTCAATGTATACAGGGCGAATTTTTTCTCCAGATTTTTCAATTAATGAATTATTAACCCTAGGGTATTTAATATTCCCGCTAATATTTCCAGCTTCTACAATCTTTACATTTACAGTAGGGAAGGGGTCTTGTTCTGTGATTTTTACCTTCATAGGCATTACTTCCGCACTAATTTGATTAACACCAAGGCTGGATCTTTCAACAGTCATATAATAGGTGCCAGGAGCCAGTTTGGAGAAAACAAAAACACCCCTTTCATCAGTAAGAGCTTTTTCCCCATTAATCCTAAAACGAACATCTTCCAACCTCGTACTATCTTGGTCGAAAACCATTCCTGTTATTTTTCCTTGATTTTTCTTTTTACCCGTAGGTAGATCAAAAGTATAGGTGTATCGGAAATTGGCGAAAATACTCTTTGTGGTACTTAGCCCTCTAGGTTTGGCATACCTTAAAGCTAGGGACAGCTTATGACTCCCTCTAAAGTTTTGGTCAACTAATAATTCTAACTGATCTTGGGTTTGAAAATAATCTTCGTAATCATAGTTATTTCGGTATCCTACTGAAACTCTAGAATTGAAACCGTACTGCCAGAATAGCCTTCCGGATGCAATAAAATTACTGAATCGTGCTATATCATAACGATTACTGTTTTGATATACAGCACTTAGGCTAATACGGAATACTGAATTTAGGCTAAAACTGGAAGATGCCCCTCCAGAATAACTAGAGGCTAAATCACTAATGGTATCAAAAAGGAAATTATTGGTTCTTCCATATTCCCCAAATACAGAATAATTCCAATTTTCAAAATCTTGTTCATAGGTAAGCCTGTTGATAAACTCGGCATAGTCAAACCTTTTTTCTACAAACCTATCTAGTCTTCTGGTTTGTCCTGTTCTCATGGAAATAGTAGAATAGGAGTTTAATCTATAGGTGGCATTCAAAAGGGCATTATAAGAAAATGGGGCAGCAACAAAGAAAGTGTCTAGCTGTGGGTTACTATTTCTATAATTGGAGTTTACACCAAGGGTTAATTTATTGAACCTATAACTAATGTTTAAAGCAGCTACCTGAGAATTACTGAAGAAACCTGGAAAATAACGGTCTGCCGCCAAAACACTAGCAGATCCTCGGAATTTACCCAGACTGGTAGAAGCGCTAACCTTAAAGGCATAACCTTCTTTATCTCCATTCACACCATAGGACAGTTCTGAATTTAATCTAAATTTCTGGGATATATATTTTGAATAAACAGTAGGAACAATTGCGGAGGAATCTTCTGCATTATATTCTTTAATTAATGTTGCAGTTCCAAATCTTAACCTTTCAGTTGCCTGATATTCCAGCTTTGCTCCATATTCATTTTTTACTTCAGGAAAAAAACGAATTCTTCCGTAGAATCCGGTGTATTCGAACCTATTGGACCTATAAGATCCCGTTATTCCACGAACATATCGTCCGCTTTCGGTCAATTCCGTTACGGTTAGCGGTTGGTCACCTACCCAAATATTAAACTTTGGATGTTGGTATTTGGCATAGTATTCTTCGAAATTTCCAAAAAGTGCGTATTGAGCTCTATCAGGACCTCTCATTCTAAATTCAAGTTTGTCATTTACACTATCCAACAAAGATCCTCTTGCAAAAAGTTCCGCCTGAAGGGCTTGCAAGACTTGTCCAGAAGCTTCTCTTCCAAGGTAATTTAGGGATAAATCCACGGGAAACCTTTTATAGGGATCGTCCCTATATTTTTGGTTAGGATAAACCTCCACGTTTTGGAAATTAGTTGTGGTAGTATCAAATTGTGGAGATTCAGCAATTAGTCCATAAACGTGATTTCTAACTCCAGAATAAGAGATTGGGCTTTTGGAGCTTATTTTCACCTTTTTGGATTGCCCTGGTTTTAAGTTGAGCGTATCAGACCCTTGTATGGATCCATTTTTTGTTTTAAGTTTTAAGTCGAGGGCTACATTAGAATTGTTAATCACCTCATATTCACTGTAAAACTCCTCACCAGAGGTCATTAATTTTTGTTCGGTAATACTTTCAATTCTCACCTTAAAACCTTTTTTAATCTTGAGCTTGAGATTGAAAACTTTTATTTCCTCCTCCTTTTCATTTACTACAGAAACTTTTAAGGGGTAGGTATAGGCAAGGGTGGAGTTGGGAGCTCTAAAATTGATCAATACCAATTTTGATTTTGTAGGTTCTATTTCTTCCAATTTGGATCCAGTAGAAAAAACAAACCAACTTTTTGGCAGATCAACAATGGTCTTCACCGAAATATTTTCGGCGCTTAGATTTTGAATAATAAGGGAAGCAGAACTAGTGCTTCCCGGGTTGATAACTTTTGGGGGTCGATCACCCCAACTGATACGAATATCTTGTGAAAAAAGAGAAGTCGTTTGAAATACGACCAATAAAATAATTAATATTTTATGGGTTTTTGTCATTAATTTATCACGAAGGGCACCTCAACACCGAGCACCTCATCATTTTCAGAGTCGGCTAATAGCGTGGATTTATATTCTCCTTTTTCAAGTTTAGGTAATTCAATAATATATCTTTTGGAAGTGCCGGGATAGGTTCTACTTCTCCTGGATTTAAAAACTCCGAAAAGGCTACCATCCGCATAATAAATATGGATTGCCATTTCAGTTCTCAACATCACTTCGCCATTATTTTCTACATCTATCAGAAGTTTTGGATTTGTTCCTTCTGTATTGAGGTTTACATTCAAAAATTGAAGTTCGGATTTAAGAACCTCATTTTCCGGATTAATATTTACCACAATTTGAACGGCATATCTCAAAACAGTTCTAATACTTACAGATAAATCTTCCGTAGATGTATCCAATTCCACTGCAGGTTCTACCATTATAGTACTCCAATAAGTACCTCTAAGGGTGTCGCTGTCTGGGGTGCGGATTTCATAAACTACTTCCACTTCCTCTTGTGGTTGAATCACAAAAGATATTGGGTTTATGATCATCCAATTTGCATTGGATCTAGCATTGGTTCCTATTTCGTCATAAAAGCTTTCTCCTTTATGGTTAAAAGAAAAATCCTTTTGATAGATCACAATATTTTCGGGTAAGGATCCATTGTTTCTTACAACAAGAACGCCTTTGTCCATTTCTCCTTTTTGCATTTCATGACTATGACTTAAGCCGTTAACAACAACAATTCCAGCGGAAAGGCTATTGAAGATTCCAAATAAAAGGAGGGTTAAAATTGTATGGTTGAACTTTTTCATAATTGTTTTTGGTTGAGAGTTTTAAAAACATAAAAACCCTAGGTAAGTAGGGTTTTTATGTTTTAGAAAAAGAAATATGTTATTCTTAAACGTCGTCTGTAATAGTATAAGTTACAGTTACAGCTGTAGAACTAATGAAGATTGAGTTATAATCTGTAGTAGATACAGGTAAAGCAACTTCATAAGTAAGGTTTGATCCGTTGTTTACTCCATCAGTAGTATAGCAACTTCCTATTCCTGTAAGGATAGTTTGTGCAGTAGTACTTAGAGTAATTTGAGAACCAGCTGTTCCTACATCACCAACTCCATTTGCAGGAGCACCAGCAGTAAGTTTTAAATCGATACCTGTAATAGCAGCACCAATTTCAGCAGTAATTGTTCTTTTTACAGTTCCACTAGCAACGATTGAAGAATAGTTCAACCATAAAGAAGTGTTTGCTGCAGGAGCAACTAGTGCGTTACCAGCTTCAGTAGGAGCGGTAAAAGAAAGGGAAATGTTCTTACTTGCACTTGGCTCAATATCCAAAATAGCAACCTCAGGTACACCAACTGTAACCGTATGGTTGTCTGTAAGTGCGTCTTGTGCAAAAGCCATGGATGCAATTGCCATGAATCCTGCTGTCAATAGTAAATTTAATTTTTTCATTTCTGAAGGATTAATTGTTAAAAAAAGGTAATTAGCGTTTGTTAATTCTTTATTGCAATTACCGAAAAAAAGAATATTTCATAAAACTCTACAGTACAGTAGTTTTCAACCATCTTGCCAACAAAGGCAATTTGGGCTTTCCTAATTTTCAGCTCTGTAAATGTAACCTATTCTTTTTCAATTACAAGCGCCTTGTAATCAATGATTTAAAGTTTATATCTTGCGATTTAGAGCGTCTTTAAATTCGGAATTTAAAGGTGTTCGCCGGACTCATGCCAAAATCTTTTCTTTCCTAAAAAGTGCTAAGATGTGGAATTACTTTCCCTATTTGGGAATTTATTTGGAATGAATTTGCAGATATATTCGGAAATAGCAGTTTTTAAGATCCCGCTTCAATAAATTCTAGTTCGGAGGCAGACTTAATTATTGATTCAATGGAAAACTGATGGTGAATGAGCTACCTTTTCCTAGTTGACTTTTTATTTTCAACCTTCCATTATTATTGTCAATAAATTCATTAACAATTAAAACTCCAATACCTGTTCCTCCGCTGCTTATATCGCCCAGATCTAGAATTTGTTTGTTGCTGGCATTTAATTTTTCTATTTGCTCCTTACTCATTCCGGAGCCAAAATCAACAACTTCAATACAGGCAAAATTCTTAGAGATATAAGTCTTAATTATTACATCTGATCCTGGGTCAGAAAATTTCATGGAATTATTCAATAAATTTCTAAGGGCTATCAATATTTGCTCCTTGTCAATTAAAGCATTTACAGGTTTGGGATGTAGCTCGATGCTAAGTTTAATGGAGGCTGTTTTAAATTGGTCCTTTAACTGACCTTGAATTTCTTGAGCCAGTTTATTGAGGTCTACAACAAAAGGTTTCCACTCAAATCCTCCAAATTGTGATTTACTCCAAATCAATAAATTATCTATTGTATTCCTAGTATTTTGAAGCGAAATTTTCATATCTGAAAGCATTTCATCTTTTTCCTTTCCTTGTATAACATTCAACTGCAAAAGCTCTAGCATATAATGCAGTTGATTAAATGGCTGTTTCAGGTCATGGGTAAGGATGGCTAGTAATTTGTCCTTATTATGGATCAATTCACTCAGCTCCATATTCTTTTGTAGCACCTCCTGCTTTCTATCATCTATCTCTTTTTGGTTTCTAAGAATGATTTCATTTTTGGTGTTTAAGTCTTTGTTGAGCTTTTTACTTTTTTGAAATAAAAATATCATCAGAATGATTAAGGCCAAACCTACACCCAATACGGAGAGGGTGATTAAAAGAAAAAGTTGATTGTTTTGGTAGGCTTCTTTTTCAAGTTCTATATTTTTATTTAAAAGATTGTTCTTCTTTTCAATTTCAATATTATTCTGACTGAGGATGGCTTCCATTGCATTTAGACTGCGAATGGTGTCTAAATATTTCACATAATCCTGGAGGTTAGACAATGCCAGTTCTGGAAGATTACTAGCTTCGTAAACTTTGGAAAGCCTAAGGGTTGTTTCCATTAGCATAAATCTAGATTTGGAAGTTTGCCTTGTTAAAGCAAATGACTCAAGTGCCAAACTTCTGGCGCTATCTATTTCTTTTGTTTCTAGATATAGATCAATCAATAAATTATTTTTCAGAACTATAGAATAGGGATCATTATAGCCTTTGGTTAATTTGATGCTTTCTTTTAAATGTTCCTTGGCTTCATCATAAAGACCAAGTTTTTGATCTACCAATCCAAAAATACTAATGGCATCTGCAAGTTCTAAGATCAAATCATTTTCAATGGCAATATTGTAGGATTCCCTTGCTAAATCTTGAGCCGAGTCTAGCTTATTTTCCCGAATCATCTGCTCAGCTATTTGATTTAGCGAGGTTGCAATGAGGGGGTAATCTCCTTCTTTTCTCGATATCCTTAATGCAGAACGCGAATAATACTCGGCATTTAGATAATCTTTTTGATCAATAAAAATGTTGGCTATATTAGAAATAACCACTGCGTTTCCTTCAGTTTCCTTGAGAGCATTATCAATTTCTAGGCTTTTTAAATAATAATTTATGGCTCTTAGGTAATGTCCTTTGTCGGAATAAGCATTACCTAAGTTAACCAAGGTTCCACTTAAGTCTGAGCTATCGTTTAATGCCAAAAAATAGTCATAAGCAATATGATGATGAAAGGCTGCACTATCAAGCTGGTTAGTATAATAAAAAGCACTTCCTAATAGGTCATTAGAATAGGCGACTTCGTATTGATCTTCAACATGGTAGGCCCACTGTAAATATTCTCTAGCCAACTTCAGAGTGGAATCTGGCTTGCTAGAAAGTAGATCATGAGCAACGAAATAGACACTATCCCAATAGGCCCAGGCAGAATCTGTTATTTGCGCGTTAGCCCGAAATAGGCTGGTAAAGCAGAAAATGGCAATAGCCCATTTTTTCACAAATAAATTTCTCTTTTTCCTTTTCAATCCCAGTAAATCAATTAGTGCAATATAGATAAATATTTAGGCTATATAAGTGGTTAAGATAGACTTGCATTGAAAAAAAATAAACAATTCAAATCTTTCCTAAGCCAGTAATTACAACATTTTCAACCTTCCTCCTTGAGTTTGAATATGATACCATTTTGAGTCGCCTCAAATTCAATTACTCCCCATTGTAGAAATAATACTAAAATCCTTTCAGCTTTTTTGAAAGGAATGGATGCAAGTCGGCAAAATTTGCTGATACTTATAAAAGGATTATCGGATAAATAGCTAAATAAAGCTTTCTCTTCAGGCCCATATTCGATAAAGTTTTTCCTTTTCAACTTACTAGATTTATGGCGGATAAAAGTGTGAATAACCCTATTGGTCTCAAAAATTTCATCCTCCTGCCGGATATAGCTTCTCCAATTTCCTTTTTCATTTAAGCAAGTATGAGGCTTTTCTTCTGATGGTTCAATATTTATTTCCAATACTTTTTTACCTTTTTCATCCTCATAAACCTTGCAGCTAAACTCTACTTTAGGCTTGCAGTGTAGGCTCGAAGCTCCTTCAATCATATAGTATTCTTCTTCAGGATCTATCCCTGCAATTTTACCATTGTCCTTTACGCCAATTAAAATTCTACCTCCATCTGTATTCGCGAAAGCAGCTAAGGTTTTAGCAATTTTCTCAGAACTGTCAATCCTGAATTTGAAATCTTGCCTTTGATGTTCTCCTTCGCGAATTTTGGAATAAAGCAGGGATAAATCTGCATGGATCTGGTCTAACCAACGAACGGGGTGATTGCTTTCCATTTGGTAAAAATAGCCCAGCCTCTTCATTAGAAAAAACCTTCAAGGGAATTTTGACTGAATTTATTTTTAAATTAGCCTTTGTGAGAAAATACTTACTATTATTCTCCTTTTTATTGGGAATTTTATTTTCCTGTAAAAAGAAAGAGAACCCAAATCCAAACCCAATACCAAAGGACACTGAGTTTTTTGTCGCTTCCTTTCATATTGATAGTCTAGAATTTAGCCATGAATTTGATTCAGCACAGGTGATAGGTGAGGTGGACTATATGCTTGAAGCATCGGGTTTGATAAATTCACATTATAATTCAAATTTTATTTGGTCTCATAATGATGGTGGAAATGAAAACAGCCTTTTCCTAATGGATGCCAATTCTGCTGATCTCAAAGCAGAATACACTATTGAAGGGGCTTCGAATTTAGATTGGGAGGATATAGCCGTGTATTTCGATAATGGTTTTTCCTATATATATGTTGGTGATGTAGGTGATAATATTGGTTTTCGATCTAATTATAGTCTTTATGCTTTTGAGGAGCCTATTTACAGTGAGCATAGTTCCGAATTTACTATAAATCCCAGGAAAATAGATTTTGATTATCCAGATGGACCTAATAATTGTGAAGCGATTATGGTGGATCCATTAAGTGGAGATTTAATATTAGCCACAAAAGGTGGCTCAAAAACCGAATTGTTTTTAGCTCAGGAAATGCAATTGAACTCGGCTATTGGGCAAATTACCCTGGAAAAAATTGGTGAACTTCCTTTAAAAAATGTTACTGCTGGTGATATATCAACAGATGGTAAATGGATTGGTTTACGTACCTATAACCAAATTGTATTTTGGACAAGAGAAGAAGGAGAAAGTCTAAGTGAGGCTTTTATGAAAACACCTAAAAAGCTACCTTACAATGGTTTAGAGCCTCAGGGTGAGGCCTTTTGTTGGATTGAGGATGGTTATTTTACCCTGAGTGAGAAAATTGCTGGTCTAACACCCAAACTATATTTCTATTCTAAAAAATGATTCAAAAAGCTTTTGTTTTCCACTAAGGTTTTATATTCGCTACACCAATATTTCTTATTATGACAAAAAGAATTTCCCTTTTAACAATAGCCTTATTTTTTAGCTTCAATTCCTTATTTGCTTGGGGTCAAACCGGTCATAGGGTAATTGGTCAAATAGCAGAAAATCATCTAAGTAAAAAGGCGAAAAAGAATATTGAAAAAATATTGGGAAGCGAAAGTTTGGCAATTGTTTCTATTTGGATGGACGAGGTTCGCTCCGACGATAATTATGACCATACCCATAGCTGGCATTGGGTTTCCATTCCAGATGGTGGTACTTATGCCAGTTCCGAGAAAAACCCTGACGGAGATTGTATTGAAGCAATAGAAAGGATGATAAGCATTCTTAAAAGTGATACAAGTTCAATGTCTAAAAGAAAGGAATCCTTAAAATTTTTAGTTCATCTAGTAGGGGATTTACATCAACCTTTACATGTAGGAAATGGAAAGGATAAGGGAGGAAATGATGTAAAAGTAAAGTGGTTTTATAAAAATTCAAACCTTCATAGAATTTGGGATAGTGGAATTATTGATCAAAAGGGGTTGAGCTATACAGAGCTCGCAAAGAGTATCGATCATTCTAGTAAAGATCAAATTAGCAGATGGACAGTAGGGAAGGCCGTTGATTGGGCAGAAGAGTGTATGGACTATAGAGAGCAAGTTTACGATACTGATGGCAAAGATAATCTCAGCTATGAGTATATGTATAAAAACTGGCCATTAGTGCAGGAGCAATTGAATAAAGCCGGAATTAGATTGGCCGGAATCCTCAATTCAATTTATGGCTAATATCTCTTTTATAATGGCCTTAACAAATCCTCCAATCCATTTGATTTAATGACCAAGGTGGTTTGCAAAAGCATACCCAATCTACCTTTTGGGAATCCCTTCCGTTGAAACCACTCCAAATAACTTACAGGGAGATCTGAAATTTTTCTACCCTCAAATCGTCCAAAGGGCATCTCCATCTTAACAATATCCAAAAGAACGGTTTTGTCTAATTCCATTTTAATTATTTAGCTTCTAAAAGTATTTTCTTTTTGTCTAAAACCCTCTTCCACCAAAGAATAACAAAGGCAAGACTAGAACAGAGAATGATGAAAAGTATCATAGGGAAATAGCTTCCATCGTGGAAAATACTTATGCTTAATGAGGCTAAGAAACCGCTAATCATCCTCAGTGATCCTAATAGAGCCGAGGCTACACCAGCATTTTTAATAAAAGGTGTAATGGCCATTGCTGATGTATTTGGACTTAGTATCCCAGATAATAGCATGAAAGCAAAAAGAAAAATTTGGATGAGAACTAAGGGTAGTTCTACAAAATACACAGAACTCAATACCAATAAAGAAATGAGCATGCTGATTAGGGAAATGTAAAAAGTTAGGGAAGGACTTTGGAATTTATTTAATAGAAGTCTATTCAACTGGCTTCCGCCAATAAAGGCAACAGCATTTAAGCCAAACATCCAGCCATAGGTACTTTCTTCCATACCAAATAGCTTCATGAATACAAAAGGAGATCCGGCGATATAGGCAAACATCCCAGCCATAACCAGGCTTCCTGCTATTCCATTTAATAGGAACTCTCTGTGGCTGAGTACCTGATAATATGAAACACTGACCTTTTTGAAATTTAGAGATACACTGAGATCTTTGGTTTTACTTTCTTGTAAAAAAAGTTTCACCACCAGCATAAGCGCTAATCCAATTAAGGCTAAAATGTAAAATATATACTTCCAACCAAAATTGGAACTAATAAAACCTCCTACCCTAGGTGCTATAATGGGTGCTACTCCCATTACTAAAATTAATGAGGAATAAGCTTTGGCAATATCATCATCATCAAAGCGATCCCTAATAATTGCTCTACTTGCCACCATTCCTACACAACCGCCTAATGCCAGAAATAATCTCATGCCTATTAAAGAATAAATATCAGGTGAAAGGGCGCAACCAATGGAGGAAGCTACAAAGATGAAGAGACCAATAATTAAGGGCTTTATCCTTCCATATCTATCTATAATAGGTCCATATATTAATTGACCCACCGAGATACCAATAAAATAGCTGCTTAAGGTGAGAGATACTTTTGAGATGTTTGTGTTTAGATCTTCTGCTATAGCAGGAAAACTGGGTAGGTACATATCAATGGAAAATGGACCTAGAGCCGACATAAAGCCCAATATTAATAAAAGAATATTCCTTTCCTTTTTAGTCATCGTTTTTACTTAACCTGAATTTGAAATATTCGGCGAAGCTAATTCAATTTAGGGCTAGAAATGGGAAATACTTATTGCGAAAATTGAAGTTTATATAGACAATAGGCCTTGGGATAAAATCTTATAATTACCTTTTAATTTCACATGATTTTCTTTAATGTCAATATGGAATTCACCGCCTCTTTCGCTTAGTTGATGTGTTTTTAACCTGTTCTTATTTAGCTGTTTAGCCCAATATGGAGCAAGGGTAGCTTGGGAAGAGCCTGTGGCTTGATCTTCAAGAATGGGTACAAAAGGAATAATGGTTCTGCTTACATAATCTACACTTTCGCCAAAAGAGCTTATACTATAGCCAAAGGATTTCAATTTTCTAAGGGATTCGAAATCAGGTTTTAGAGACCTTATTGCTTTTTCATTTTCCAAAATAACGATATCCTTATTTTCTGTAAAATAATGCTCGAGTACCTTTTGTCCTAGTGCTGCTTCTAATTCCCCGAAATCATAATTCCTTTTTGTGATTTTCACGGCTTCAATTACAATACTAGCCTGGCTTGGAGAAATAAGTTCTGATTGTATTTGCCCTGCAGGAAAGTTGAATACCACTTTTTCGTCTAAAACAGTTTCATTTTGTAATGATGCTATAGCCGCCAAGGATCCATGACCGCAGAGACCAATTTCTGAGCTGGGGGCAAACCATCGGATATCAAATATCTTGGGGTGGTTTTGCGATCTTATCATAAAACTTGTGGCTGGCTGAGCAAGGTCTTCTGCGATTTCCTGCATTTTAGCATCGCTCATTTTCTCCTCTAAATGCAAAACTGCAGCAATATTTCCTCTCATAGCTAATTGTGGATTATTAAATACTTCAATCAAAAAAAAGGGAATATCCATGCTTGATGTGATTTTGAATTTTAAAATATAGGTGACAAGGATAGTCATTTTATATTTTCAAAAATGCAATTTGATGATCAATTCTATCCCCTAACAAATTCGAAAAACACAGCTTTTGCTTTTTTTATTTTTCGGTTTTTAAAGGCTAGGGGACAGGTGAAATATAAAATCAGTTGACCAAAATTTTAATTCCAAGTATTAATTTATTCTAGTAGGTCTATCAATTATTCTATAAAATCAGGAAATTTTTCTAGAAAATTAAAAATTCCATCTTATATAATCTTTTAGTTTATATAAGTCCTTTAAATTATTGGAATATAGTGTTTTGTGTTCGATTCTAAAATTATTAGAATCTTGAATTTAGGGCTTTTTTTGGCTTTAGTGGCTGTGTTCAGCCTCAGATTTTTTCAATTCCGCCATTAGGTCATAAGCTTTAGAAATTGCAATTTTTGAATTTTTTAATTTTTCTGTTGGGTTCAAAACAGCTAGCCAATTTCCATCCTTGAGCCCTATCTTAATTTCGAGGGCTTTAAATTCCATACCCTTATTTTTTGGCTCTGCTAAAAAGATGAAAAATTTATTTTCATACTCGGTTATGGCATCTTCTGGAAGGCAAAAATAGCTTTCCTCGGTCAGGGCAATTTTTCCTTGGGCATACATCCCTGGAATTAATAATCCCTGTTTATTTTCAATTTCTGCATGTAAGTGAACAGCCTTAGGATTGGTTTCAAATGCCTTGCCTACCGAATAAATTGTGGCATTCAGTTCTTTATTCGGCAAACTCTCTACTGTGAATATTACTTTTTGTCCCTTTTTAACCTTGTGTATATCCTTTTCATAAACCATAAAATCGGCATGGATATGATCTATATTCACAATTTCAAACATAGTTGTTTGTGGTTCTACGTATTGGCCTGTTTTAATTTCCACCTTGCGGATATAGCCATCGATAGGGGATCTTACAGGTATTTGATTTTGAATTTGGCCTTTTTCAAGATTTTCCTCCGAAATTCCTAGAATCTGCAACTGCGCTTTTAAGCCATTTAATTCAGCCTTGGCACTGATCTGTCGAGATTTTGCCAATTCCATTTCTTTTCCAGAGTTTACTTTCCCTTCAAATAGTTTTTCTTGTCTTGCTAATTCCTTATCCAACAAGGTAGATGCGCTCCAGGCCTTTATATATTCACTTTGTAATTCTATAATATTGGGATGATGTAAATAGGCGATGATTTGATTTTTGGAGATTTTATCACCTTCAATAACCTTTATAGAACTAAGGTTTGCACCAATAAAGGCGGTTACACTAGCCTCATTTTGTGGAGGAACTTCAAGCTGACCATTGGTTCTTACAAAATCACCCAAATTTCTTTCTTCAAGTTCACCAATTTCAAGTTCTAGGTTTGCCATTTCCTTTTGGCTAAGGAAAATGGCTTCCTCATGCTCATGATGCTCAGCATCGGATTTTTCACGATTGTGATTATGATCATGGTCATGGTCTTGAGATGAAGGTTCTGTGCAGGCTAGCGTGGATAATACTAGCGGAATATAAATGCAGATTAATTTTATATTGATTTTCATTTTGATAAGTTTTAAAGGCTCTTTAGATATAATAACTCAATGATGGCCTCATTATAATTTTTAAGGCTTTCGGCATAGTCACTGTGAATTTTCAGGGAATTTTGGAAGGAATCTAAATTTATTAAATAGTTAATGTCGTTTTGCTTTGCTCTTTCCTGACTATTTCTCCAATTTAAATCCGCCTCCTTCAAGCCGTGCTTTTGGTAATAATCAATTTCAACTTTAAGGTTGAGGATTTTCTGAATTTGAATTTCAATTTGGCTTTCCAAGCTCCTTCTCAATTGTTTTAAGTTTAATTCCTTTTGGCTCAGACGAAGTTTTTTGGCTTTAACCTCCCCAGCATAGGATCCATATAGAATTGGCAGTTTAAGTCCAACCATAAAGCCTGTAAACCGATCGCTGGAGCCGGCAATTTGTCCATTGGCCAAAGGGCCACCGATAAAAGTTTGATTCACATAGCCAAGCTTAAGATCAGGAAATAATTGATGTTTGGATAATTCCCATTCCTTTTGAGCTATACTCAGCTCTTTCTCAGTCCTTTGAATTTGGGAATTTGTGGATTTTAAAAATTGTAATTCCGAAAGTTTGGGCAGAAGTGAATTTTCTAATTCGGCCTTAAATTTCCAATTTATGCTATCATTAATTAGGAAGTTTAATTGGCTTTCAATATTGCTGATATTGCTATTTAGTCGATGAAGCTCATTTTTAATTTTAAAATAATTATTTCTAAAACTTAGCTTTTCCTCCAGGGATATTTCTGCTGTTTCATATTTTAAATCAGCATAGTTTAGTATTTGAGAGCATAAGGAGTCTTCCAGCATTTTAATCTCCAAAAGGGCTTGTTGAAAAGCCAATTTATTCCACAATATTCGAATTTGAAATTTCAGCTGGTTTTTGATTTCCTCAGCATTTGCTTTTTCAAAATCTTGGTTCAGACCTGCAATTTGCGATTGTTTGGCGTAGGTAGTTGGAAATTGGAATTGTTGAGAAATGGAAATCCCAATATCATTTTCACTGCTATTGAACTGTCCATATTGCAGGTCAAAGTCTGTTTTTTCAAAATTCAGTGCTAATGCCTTACTGTTTTTAGCCAACTCTATGTCTATCTTGGAATTTAAGATAGACTCGTTTCTATCTAAACCAATAGCCATGGCTGAATCTAAATCTGTAATAATTGGCATTTGTGGTTTTTGAGCTTTACTTAGCTGTGGGAGGGCGATGAATATTAAAACTCCAATTACAGCCTTATTGATATTTAGTCCTTTCCTCTCCTTTTTTTCCATCCATTGGTATAAAATGGGGAGGATGAATAGAGTTAAAATTGTGGCGCTTATCATTCCACCAATCACCACAGTTGCTAGGGGTCTTTGCACTTCGGCCCCTGCAGAACTAGAAATGGCCATTGGTAAAAATCCCAGTATATCGGTAATGGCAGTAAGGAGAATGGGCCTTATTCTTCTTCGCGTTCCCTTAATGATCCTTTCCTTTAGGTTTAATACGCCTTCCTCTTTTAGTTCATTCCATGCACTTATTAATACCAAGCCATTTAGCACAGCTATTCCAAATAAAACTATAAATCCAATTCCAGCGGAAATGCTAAAAGGCATATCTCTTATCCATAAGGAAAATACACCACCTGTTGCGGCCATGGGAATAGCGAGGTAAATGATGGCTGTTTGTTTTAATGATTTAAGAGCAAGAAAAATGAGTAGGAAAATCAGGCCCAAGGCTATAGGAACTACAATTTTCAATTTTTTTGTAGCTCTTTGAAGGTTTTCAAATGCACCACCATATCTGATATAATAGCCAGGAGCCAAATCTAATTCTGCTTCAAGCTTTAATTTTATCTCTTCCACGAGTGATTTGATATCACGGCCCCTAACATTAATTCCTACATAGGTTCTGCGATTGGTGTTTTCCCTGGTAATCTGCATAGGGCCCGGAGTGTAGGAGATTTCTGCAAGCTCTCTCAGAGGAATTTTTGATCCGGTATTTAATCCGATAAACAGTTCTTTAAGATCATCAATATCCTGGCGGTCTTCTTTATTTAAGCGAAGTACTAAATCAAATCTTTTTTCTCCTTCGAAAACCTGTCCGGCATTTGCGCCTGCGAAGGAGCTTTGTATGGCAAAATTTACTTCATCTACAGATAAACCATATTGGGCTAATTTTCTTCGGTTATAAGTTACTGAGAGCTGTGCTAATCCTTGTGTAGCTTCGGCCTTTATATCTCCAATCCCTTCAATATCCATAATCAAACTTGCCGCTTCATTTGCCTTTTGGGCAAGGACCTTTAAATCGTCGCCAAATATTTTAATGGCAATATCCTCTCTTACTCCTGTAATTAATTCATTAAAGCGCATTTCAATAGGTTGAGAAAATTCAAAGTTTACACTGGGTAGCTCTTGAACCTTAGCTTTTATTTCCTCCACCAACTCGTCCTTAGTCCACTTTCGTTTCCATTCCTTTTTTGGCCTTAATATGATGAAACAATCTGCAACATCCATAGGCATTGGGTCCGTTGGTACTTCTGCAACACCAATTCTGCTTAATACACTTTCTACTTCCGGGAAATCTTCCAAAATCATTTTCTCCACCTTAGTGGTGATTTCAATGGTTTTGGTGAGGGAGCTTCCCGGGCGTAAAATATCGTGAAAGGCAATATCTCCTTCGTCTAATTTTGGGATAAACTCAGAACCCATTTTACTGAAAGCTAGTCCGGCAAGACCAATTATGCAAAGCGCAGAAATTAATACAAAGGATGTTTTGCCTAGTGCTTTTTGCAAAAATGAACTGTAATAATTAGAAACAGTATTAAGCAATTTATCTCCCCAGCTTAGTTTTTTACTTGGATTAATTTTTATCAACCAGGCAGACATCATAGGCACATAGGTTAAACACAAAACCATAATTCCTATCATGGAAAACATGAAGGTTAGGGCCATAGGTTTAAACATTTTTCCTTCAATACCCTCCAAGGATAAAATCGGGATGAATACAATCAAAATGATGAGTTGTCCGAAAAAAGCACTATTC
Source organism: uncultured Cryomorphaceae bacterium (assembly GCA_963976435.1). Taxonomy (GTDB): domain Bacteria; phylum Bacteroidota; class Bacteroidia; order Flavobacteriales; family Schleiferiaceae; genus CAKZNE01. The sequence goes on from CAXBKQ010000012.1 coordinate 122,198, forward strand.
ATCATTTTTGAAGAAGCTTTTAAACTTAGCTGGTCTTTGTTTTCTGTGCTGAGTTTCTGGTTTTTTATGAGGTATTGAGAGAACATGAAAACCGTTCCTTCCACAATAATTACAGCACCGTCGATAATAATTCCGAAATCTATAGCTCCCAAACTCATGAGATTTGCCCAAACATCAAACTGATGCATTAAAATAAAGGCGAAGAGCAAGGATAGGGGAATGGTGCTGGCAACAATAAGTCCTCCACGCCAGTTTCCAAGGAGAAATACCAAAACAAATATTACAATTAAGGCTCCTTCCAAAAGGTTTTTGCCTACAGTAGCGCTGGTTTTTTGAATAAGTTTACTACGGTCTAGAAAGGGCTTTATATGAATTCCATCGGGTAATGATTTTTGAATTTCTTTTATTCTTTCCTTTACATCAATCACTACCTGATTTGAATTAGCTCCTTTAAGCATAAGAATCATACCACCAACAGCTTCGCCTTTACCATCCTTTGTAAAAGCTCCAAAACGAATAGCTTTACCATAGCTTACTTCACCAATATCACCAACGGTAATAGGAATGCCATTTGAGTTTTTAACCACAATTTCCCGGATATCGTCTAATTTTCGAATTAAACCCTCACCACGGATAAACTGGGCCTGGTTGTTTTTTTCTATATAAGCTCCACCAGTATTTTTGTTATTAGCCTTTAGAGCTTCAAAAACTTCCAGCAGACTGATGTCCATAGCATTTAAACTATTAGGACTTACCTTTACTTCATATTGTTTAATTTGACCTCCAAAGGCATTTATTTCCACAACCCCTTTCACCATAGCCATCTGTCGGCGAATTAGCCAATCTTGAATCTCTCGTAGATCTTGCAGCGAATATTGGTTTTTGTAGGCTGAGTCTACTTCAAGTGTGTATTGTAAAATCTCCCCCAATCCTGTAGAAATGGGACCAATCTCAGGTTCACCAAGATCGCTGGGAATTTGGGATTTCACCTCCGCAATTTTTTCAAATACCAATTGTCTCGGCAAATAAACACCCATATCATCTTCAAAAACCACAGTAACCAAAGACAGTCCAAATCTGGAAACTGATCTAATTTCCACCACACCCGGGAGGTTGGCCATAGAAATTTCAATGGGGTAGCTGATGAACTCCTCAATATCCTCAGTGCTTAATGAAGGGGCTTGAGTAATAATTTGAACCTGATTATTTGTGATGTCAGGAACAGCATCTAAGGGTATTTTGGAAAGACTCCAAAGGCCCATAGCGATGAGAGCTATGGTAAACAACCCAACGATTAGCTTATTCTTTATTGAAAAAGCAATAATATTATTGATCATGATTTATGTATTAATCCAAAAAAGTGAAGGTGAATAGCCAAAACATAGCTATCCCAAGAAATATTTGGATTAAGCTCGAGGTGGACGTAGTAGTTTTTCCTGTGGAGTATTGGGCATATCAGCCAAGAAAAAGGTATTCACTTCCCTCGTTTCCACTAGTCCGTCCATTAAAAAAAATTGATCTGTCAATACAATATTGATATGGCAACATTGGCAATAACATAATGGTGAACAATCTTCAGGACTTCTATCATCATGGTGATTGTGATTGTGGTGATTTTCAATGTCTTCACCGAGACTAGCCAAAGGTTCTGCCTGTCCATCAAAGTCTGTACATGGGACCAAGGTTAGCCCAATAAAGTAAAGTGCAGATATGAAACTTAAGATTTTCACAAGGCTAATGTAAAAAATAATTATGGCAATAAATTTCAAATTCCTTCCTATTGATTTTGAGAGCAATTTGTATTTTTAAATCCCTTAAAAAATAATAATGGCCAAACTAAAAGTTCAAAGAAGAATAGAAGTCAACTCCAGTCCCGAAGAAATTTTTAAAATAATTGCTGATTTTCATCATTGGGAATCTTGGTCTCCATGGCTGATACAAGAACCCGGGGTGAGAGTAGATATTAGAGAAGATGGAAAGTATTATGAGTGGAAAGGAGAAAGAGTAGGATCTGGAAATATGACTATTCTTAAGCAGGATGAGTATAAGTCTATCGACTATGATCTTTGTTTTTTAAAACCTTGGAAATCCAAAGCCAAAGTAAGATTTGAAATAGAGGAGAAGCCTGATGGTTGTGAGATTATCTGGTATATGGAAAGCAGTTTGCCTTGGTTTATGTTTTGGATGAAAAAAATGACGGAAGCCTTTATTGGGATGGATTACGAAAGGGGATTATTGATGTTAAAGGATAAACTTGAAGATGGTAAAATTCATTCTAGTTTAGATTTTATCGGTCCTTTGTAATCGTACCTTGAGAGCGTGATCATCTTGGGACAGTAGGCCTTACGCCATCCCTTCTCAAAACAGA
>CAXBKQ010000013.1:0-120594 GCA_963976435.1 uncultured Cryomorphaceae bacterium
TCAAATCACCATTTTCTTGAAGGCCAAAATAAGCTCCGAACAAAATTCCCTTATTGGTTTTAACCAAAAAAACTTGAACAGCCTTTCTGAAATTTATGTATTAATGAATATCTCGATTAATATGGCTTGGTTTTGTTAAACGCAAATTTATTTGGTTAAAGGACTGAGTATCAAGTCTAAAATTCTGTGACTAAAATTATTTAGGAAGGATGTTAGTGAAAAGCTATAATGACCTTAGTTGGCTGATCTTACATTAAGACCTAATAATTATAAGGAATAAGGTTTGGGCAGAATTTGTATGGTGATGAATCTAGGAGCCATTTTTATACTAATTTCGCCCAAGATTTTGGCATATGAAAAAAGACATAAATTTCCCAGAAGTAAGGGATGTAAAAATTGCTATTGCAAAAAGTTCGGATGAAAAGGGGGAAAGCGATTACTATGTATACGTGATAAATAATAAAGACACTGATTTAAGTAAGTTGATGATTGTCTCCAATGCCAATGAAAAGGAGGATGGAACTGGTAGAAAAACTTCAACATTAAGACATTTTATGGAGGGTTTGAATGCCGGGTGTTTTGCCAAGGTGGAAAGAATAGACCCTGCCGTATTCTCTTTTCATAATGAATTTTGGTTGAGCTTCTTTATTGGCAACGAACTTTATGATCATAAATTTAAAATTTCTCCTTTTTCAGAATGGGAATTGGAGGACATCCAAGAACTAGAGTTGAAAGGTAAATTAGCCATTTAAAAAATTTAAAATGAAATTTAAAACTCTATTTTTTGGCCTCTTTTTTTTATCAATTTTTTCCTTACAAGCTCAAAATGAGAAATTTGTAAAAAAGGCTCCTAGTTGGGTAGTTGAAAAATCCCACATTAAACCTAAAAATCAAGAAGGAAGTAAATCCAATGGGGATGAATATCCTTTATTATATGACCGACAGCTGAATTTAGATAAAAAAGAATTTTATTTTCACTGGACTAGCCTCCTTAAAAATTCTGAATCTGTTTCCCTCTATAATACATTAGAGTTTTCATTTGACCCGACTTATCAAAAATTGGAGATCCATTTTATCAATATCATAAGAAATGGAAAGGTCATCAATAAAATGTCGCCTTCAGAATTTAAAATTATCACTAAGGAGGAGAATGCTGATCGAAAATTATATGATAATAACAAAACACTAATCAGCCACCTACAGGATATACGCCAAGGTGATATTTTGGACTATGCCTATACCATTAAGGGTCAAAATCCCGCTTATGGAAGTCATCAGTATGCTAGCCAGGAGTTTGAATTTAGCTATCCTCTGGAATTATTCTATTTTTCGGTTCTATCTTCTTCATCTAAATTGAAATACAAACTTTTAAAAGATGCTAAATATCCCACTATACTGAACAATAATGGGTTAAAACGCTATTATTGGGAAGAGGAAAATTTACCGGCTTATTATTTTGAAGAAAATACTCCTTCATGGTTTCAAAATAGCCCCATGGTTTGTTTTTCAGATATTGAAAAATGGGAGGATGTAGCCGAATTGTCCAGGGATTTTTATAAAGTTAGCGAAGAGGAATTGGCCTATTTTAAAAAACAAGCCATGGACATTTGCAAATCCAAGGATAGTATGGAAATGATTCTTGATATAATCCGCTTTGTTCAAGATGATATCCGTTATCTTGGTTTTGAGGATGGCTTAAATGCTTTTATTCCCCATAGACCAAAAGCTGTATTTGATCAAAGGTTTGGAGATTGCAAGGATAAAAGCCTATTGTTGTCAACCCTCTTGAAATCCATAGGGATTAAGTCGAGCCCAGTTTTGGTAAACAGCTATTTACGAGAAAATTTAATAGATCGATTAGCATCTCCATTTGTTTTTAATCATTGTGTAAGCTCCTTTTTTGTTTATGATCAAACCTATTATATAGACCCAACCATGTCAAATCAAGGGGGAAGTGCTTTTGATATTTATTTTCCAAACTATGGATATGTTTTGGATATTGAGTCCAAAAAACTAATTCTTCCCAAAAAGAGTGAGGGTGGAAAAGTTGATATTGATGAAATGATAGTGCTTGGGAAGGAGTATGAGGATCCTGCTGAATATGAGGTTAAAACCACCTACACAGGAGTAGAGGCCGATAATATTCGTTCTTATTTTGCTTCCAATCAATTAGACTATATCTCTAAGGAATACATGCAATACTATTCTAATATGTATCCTTTTATTGGTATAAGGGAAGAGCTGACGATTGAGGATAATCGATTAGAAAATGAATTAGTTACTACTGAGAAATATGTGGTTGATAGCATTTGGGAAGATGATCCCAATACAAAGGGGAATAAAATAGTTTATGTTGCCCCACTAATGATGCAGGGTTTTTTCAATCATCAAAGCCCGGCAAACCGTAAAAGTGATTACTTTCTAAACCACCCTAGCCATATTGTTTATGATGTCAAAATTCGGACTCCAATACCCTGGGATCTTAATCCAGCAGTAAATGAAATTTCGAATGATGAATACACCTACCGCAGTATGATTTCCAATGATAGGTTAAATAAGGAAATTCACATTCAAGATATGTATTGGACCAAAAGTGATCATATTAAGGCTAAGAATTTTCCTCGATTCCAAGCTGATCATTCTAAAATGTATAACGATTCTTCTTTTGGTATTTTATCTGGTACTAAAGAACTAAAAGGAAAAAGCAATAATCTCAAAGCTATAATAGAAGCTCTCATTCCAATTTTTATTGTAATTGTATTAATCGTGGCATTAATAATTTTTAATGAAAAGAGGAAGGAGAAGAAAGAATTAGCAAGGAGGAATAAGAGTCGAATGTAAATTGGATAGCCAAAGGATAGGAAATTTAAAAATTCCACTACTTTGATTATCAGAAAATAGATTTCAAACTCTACCTTTGCCAACCTAAATTTTGGGAGATCAAATTTGGTTTCTCTATGTAGAATCGTTCATCAATTAAATTGAGATAAAATGAAAATTACAGTAGTAGGCGCCGGAAATGTAGGTGCTACCTGCGCAGATGCATGCGCCCGTAAGGAATTGGCCAATGAAGTGGTTTTAGTAGATATCAAAGAAGGACTAGCCGAAGGTAAAGCTTTGGATATGTGGGAAACTTCCCCTATTGACCTTTATGATAGCCGCATAATTGGCTCTACTAACGACTACAGTAAAACTGCAAACTCCGATGTTGTTGTAATCACTTCTGGACTACCTCGTAAACCAGGTATGAGTCGTGATGACTTAATAAACACCAATGCTAAAATCGTAAAGTCTGTTACTGAAAATGTTATTGTTCACTCACCAGAGGCGATTATAATTGTAGTGTCCAATCCTTTAGATGTAATGTGTTATACAGCATTCCTAAGTTCTGGAAAGAAAAATAAAAATAAAGTTATGGGAATGGCCGGTATTTTAGATACTGCTCGCTACCGTTCCTTTTTGGCTTTGGAATTGAATTGCTCTCCCAAAGATATCCAGGCTGTATTAATGGGCGGACATGGAGATACTATGGTTCCTTTACCAAGATATACAACTGTTAGTGGAATCCCAGTAACCGAATTAGTAGCCAAAGATAGATTGGATGCAATTATAGAAAGAACTAAAAAAGGTGGTGGCGAATTAGTAAATCTAATGGGAACCTCCGCTTGGTACGCTCCAGGTACTGCTGCCGCTCAAATGGTGGAAGCTATTGTTCGCGATCAAAAGAGAATTTTCCCTGTTTGCTCTTGGTTAGAAGGGGAATATGGATTAAATGATATCTATCTTGGGGTACCCGTGAAATTAGGTAAGGATGGTATCGAAGAAATTATTGAGTTAGATCTTAATGATGATGAAAAAGCACTATTAAATGACTCTGCCGCTGCGGTAAGAGATGTAATGGGTGTATTGGATGGAATGGATATGTTCTAGTCCTTGATTCAAAATTTTTAAAAGCCTCATCTTTAATCGGATGAGGTTTTTTTTTGTCTTTTTCAAAACAGGTTTTTTGGTCAAATAAAATTTTGGCACCCTCATTGTAATAGGATAAGGGAATCAAAAAAACAGTGCATTATGAAAAATTCAATTATCGCCACTTTAGTCATCGTTCTGATGATGAGTACGGCAGCCTTCGGACAAAGAGAAGTGAGAAAAGTAAAATCGAGAGACTCCAAAACGAGCAAAGTCCAAACCAGAAAAAGTAATGCAAAAGTTGTTCGCACAAACAATAGAACCTACAAATCCAACAATGGATATTATAAAAGGTCAAGATCTGTAAAAAGGCCAAAGCAAATTAAGGTAAATAGAAGACTAAAAAAATTAGCCAGATATAATAAGGTAAGACATAGAGGAGTATCCTATTACTATAATTCCAACCGCTTTTACCAGCAAAGAAATGGGTACTACCACCTTGTTGCTGCACCTTTTGGATTCAGAGTAAATAGCATTCAGGCAGGCTGTTATTCTTTCCGCAGAGGAAATGTAGCCTACTATTACTCCGGAGGTTCATTTTACAATTTTAATAATGGATATTATACAGTTGTAGCACCTCCTCAAGGAGCCATGGTTTACCAACTTCCATTTGCCACCCAAACCCTTACAATAAATGGAAAAGTATATTACGAATATGCTGGAATTTTATACCAAAAAGTAGAAACCACAAGCGGCGATGCCTACGAAGTTACAGGATCTTATAATGGATAAGAGCTACTTCAATCAAAACAAAAACCCACCATATTGGTGGGTTTTTTTATGCTTTCAATGATTTGGAAATTATTGCAACTCATGGCATTTACCAAATATTGTTTTTAAATTTTGGCCTTCCAAAGAATTTCATAAACTGGGTACTCCTCTTCTTTTTTAGACAATTGAACCATGGCATCCACAAAGCCCTTGGAAAATGCATCTGCTTTTATCATTTGATAAATAATATCTGAGCTGTTCCCGGCTAAATTTTTGCCCTCGGATAGTGATTTGGAATTAGTGGTGGCTGTCATAGAAAAGTATTTTGCTCCAGTTTTATAACTCACCATGGGTGCATAGGCAACAATAGTAATGTTAGGATCCAAACCTTCAGTTTCAAAATTAAAATTTAAATCTACTGTAACAGCGATAACAGCATCAACATCTAATTCTTGTATCAGTCGTTCGCTAATAAAGTCACTACCAAAGCTGATTCCCATGTCTTTTATTACATCTTCATATCTGGTTGTTAAAATTCTCTCACTTCCTCCCGCTCCAAACTCTACAAAGCTTTGTCTTGCGCTGTCCGTTATGGGTTTTATGTGCTGATAAGCTTCCGATTGCACCACTTGGCTCATTGCTAATACATTAAGTTCAAATTCTTCTTCTAAGGATTTAACAAACTCTGAATACATTCTTTCGGTTAGCTTTTCCCAGGTGGCATCTTCATATTCTGGAAACCATTTTTTGGTTTTGGTTATCCAGTTTTTGGATGTTGTGGTTTTGGTGTCCACCATATTGCCGGAAACAAGAAAGGATCCAATGGCAACATTCTTCATAAGTTTTAAAGGCGGAGAGGTATATGGACCATCCTTTGAAGCAATAAATGAATATTCACCCTGAGTTTTTAAGTCAATTTTAATATTGGTGTTTTTTGTAGAATCCATCCCCATGGTTAGAAAGTTTCCTTTGGCCAAGTCACCCTTCATTTCCACTGCTGTCCAATCCATATATGCACTAATTGTTCTAAGAGCTCCAGCGGCAGTATTGTTTATTATCTTTTCTTTAAGCCTATTGATGATTAGTGTATTGGATTTTGAAAATGGAGAAGGGCTACCCTCAAAATTCTTAAATGCTTCCTTTGGTATTATGATTTTATTTGACGCTTTGGCTACAAATAGGTCATAAATAATAGGGGTGCCCACAAGTTTGCAAACTAATTGAAAATGAATTTTGGAATTTGGATCTGCATCGCCATTTTCTAGTAAGACTATTATATCCTTAGTACCATCCAATTCAATCTTTTCACCCTTGGCTTTGCCATCAATGCTAATAATAGAAAGTGCTTCTGCCGGCCCTATGCTTACTTTTACCACATCACCATCGCTGCTGTTGATCAACACTTCTTTTATACCCCTTTGTTCAGGACTAAAACCTTGAAAATAGGTTCCGATTCCGGCCTTACTTAATGCGGAATCACTAAGTATAAATTCTCCATCTGTACCACTCAGTCCCATTCCATTTTTATTGGTAAAAGAGGCATAAACAGCATCCCCACAAGTCTCCCAACCTGGCGTTTTAGTGGGATATCGCATAATATTTTGAGGATGAAGATGGGCTTGGTAGAAAATTGAAATTGCGGCAGTTCCAAGATCAGGATTATTTGGAGCCGTAAAGGCTTTACCCATTCCCTTTTGAAGGGCTGCCATTGGGTTTAGCTTTTCTTTTAAACTAGGCTTGTGAACATATCCACATTCATAGCTTGCAGAATTGTCCTTTTTAGGAATTTTAAGTTTGTCCTTCCATGATTGTCCATTTACAGCAAATGAAAAAAGAGAAATGGAAAATAAAAGGATGAGGCATTTATTGTTGCTAAGCATAGTATATTGATTTGAGAAATAATTTCTTCAAATATGCTTCCAGCTAATTTTTACAGCAATAGAGTGATCACCGTATAATTTAGAATCAATTCCAAATAAAAAAATAAAGGGCCAATTTCTCAGCCCTTTGAATCAAAAATTAATCTGTGAACTCCTCACAACAAAAGGTGAAATCAATTTTAAGACCTTCATCAAGCTCATCCTTTGGATCATTATCTGGGAAATTTGCAAATCTTACATCATAACAGCCATAGTTCATCATAATTCCCAAATCAAAGAGAACAGGATTACTACCATTGCTTGCTTGTCCCACTAGGCTATATGGTTGGTTAGTACCATGCGGCCTTACATACATATAGTAGTTGGCTAGGTTCAAATGACTTGAAACAAAACTGTTAAAATATACACTAAAAGACCATCCAAGACTACCGTTAAACTCATCTCCCAAACAATAAGGAGGATTGCAACACATATCCCAGTTAATTACTTGAGGGTCATCAGGACCGCTTTTGAGCTCCAGTTCCTCTGCATTATTTGTTTGAATTTCTTTTTCACAAGAGATGAAACCCAAGGCTAAAACCATAAGACTTAAGGCAAATAAATTTTTCATTTTTTAAATTTTCAGGGTTAATTAGATGAAACTCTTTCATCATTCAATGATTAACACATTTTGAATTTTAGCATTAATGCCGGCCTTATGCAAAATTTCAATTTGCTTCCTTCAAATGTAGATTAGGATTGAGATGTGAAAAAGTCCAAATTCTTGATTTACTTTCCTCGATATATGAAATAGTCATTTTAATTGATGTTCTAGAATCAATGTCTAATAGGTGCCTAGTTATAATTATCTGAAAGCCAAATAATTGGAAATTTTACTTTTTTGACTTGAAAATTAAACTAGCATTTTTTCATTAATTTCCCCTATTAACAGTCTAGAGCCGAGAAGCTTGCTTACAGAGAAAAAGTATTTTTTTTTACTTATCCTTTTTATTCCACTTTGGCTAGGTGCTCAAAGTGGCTTGCCCTACCAACAGTATACTGTAGAAGATGGACTTCCTAGCAATGAAATTTACTGGACAATGCAAGATGATAAGGGAGACCTTTGGATTTGCAGCGACCATGGAATAATCGCCTTTGACGGCATCAGCATGAGAAGTTTTACCACTGAAAACGGATTACCAGGTAATACTGTATTCAAATGTTTTCCAGACCCTAAGGGTAGATTGTGGTTCACAACCAGATCCAATGGTGTTTTTTGGATTCGAAATGATACGGTTCATATTCCAGACTTTAATGATGACCTAATCCAAACCTTAAAAAAACGATGGATAGATAAGTTATATGTTGATGAGCTAGACGGTATTTGGATGAGCACTTTTAGTGCTGATAGTGTTTTTTATAAATCCAAGGTAGGATCCAAAACTATCCAAGCTGTGGCCATTCCAGCTGGAAAAATCTGTAAAGACTTCGCTTATTTTTTAAAGAAAGATGGTAAATGTGTTTTTTCTGGAAGGAGTGATGCCTTTTTATTTTTTAGTCAAAACAACTGTTTGGATGATACCCTTCTCATAAAAAATTACGGCAATCATCAATTTCTGTATAAAAGCACAGAAAATAAAAGCGGATTCTCCTATAATAATGGCAAGTCAAAATTCAGCCTTTCTCATTCTAGAATTTATTTCTCCAATGGTAGGGAGGGATTCGAATGGTTTTCTATTCGCAACCATTTGTATCATTTAGATTCTTTAGGTAGAGTAGATAGGGAGTATCAATATTCTGATCAAATCTTAGATATTTTCCAGAAGGATGAGCAGCTCATAATTTCTGTTGGCAATTCCGGCATTTATGTTTATGAGAACCTACAAGGAGAACTTCTTAAAGAGACAAATCATTTCAATGGATTAATAGTGTCCCATATTTACAAAGATAGGAGTGCTAATTATTGGATTTCAATTGTAAACCACGGCCTTTTTAAAGTGAATAGTTTTGATGTTTCAGAATTATATCTTGATTCAAAATACACTCAACTCAAGAATATTTCCAAACCCTGGTATTTTAAGAACGACAGCTTGTTATTTCTGGTCCAGGACAGCCTTTTTATATTTAAAAAACAGGATGATAAATTTAAACTCCTTAACATTCAGAATATAAGAAAGGGATTGGACATCCCTATTCCGTCGAGGGTAGTTTGGGATAAACATTCCTCAGTTTATGGGGAGGGTTGGAATTGGGACTATAAAGAGAAGAAGTTTAGACAATATTTTAAAAATTTAGGAGCAAGTGCGAAATGGATTTTTAAAGGTGATAAGGATTTAGTGGTTTTTGATTTTAATGATGGATATATTATTAGTGAGGAAGGGCAAACAAAATTCGATTCTAGAAAAAACAATTTTAACGAAAGAATACGCTCCATTTTAATTATTGACTCCAGCCATCATTATGTAGGAAGTCTTTCGAGTTTTCATGAATTTAAAAATGGTGGATATACAGATCTTGGGGAATCAGACAAAAGGTTAAAGCTTCGTGTTGAGGATATTAAAATGGATGATGATGGAAAAATTTGGTTGGCAACCAGAGGCTCAGGTCTGGCAATATTATTCGAAGATAGCCTGCGGTTTATAGGCAAAATGCAAGGTCTTAGTAGCAATTTGGTAAACAAAATATTTATGCTTGAAAACCAAATTTTTGTAGCTACCAATAGAGGTTTGGATAGACTAATTGAGCAAGCAAATGGCGATTTTATGGTCAACTCAATTTATAATAGGAGCAAGGGTAGCTTCGCCCTAATTGAAAATATTTTTGAAACCAAGAATGGAGTTATTGTTCAGAATGGAAATGAAATGACCTTTTTAGGAAGTGACTTTTTGGGCTATGAGAATTTTTCTCCTTCTGTAATCATAAAAGAGTTTTCTATTGCAGGAAGGCTTCAAAATATTGATACTAGTAGAAGCTATAGCTTAAAATCACAAGAAAATTCTTTGGGCTTCAAATTTAGAATTAATGCTTTACAGAATGAAAATCAACCCGTACTTTTTGAGTATAGATTAGTAGGTCTAAATTCCATTTGGCAATCAACCTTTGGTCAGGAAATTAATTTTAGGGATTTAAAACCTGGAAAATATGAAATACAAATACGAGCTAAGGAATCAAATTCCAAGTGGTCTAAAACTTCTAGCCTCTCTTTTGAAATTGAGAATCCCTTTTATTTGCAGCTTTGGTTTATCGCATTAATGCTCCTTATAATTTCTGGAATTCCCTTCTACTATATACGGTTTAGAGCCCTTCAAAATGCTCGTTCCAAAGAATTGATCAGCTCAAATATTAGGGCCTTAAAAAACCAAATGAACCCTCATTTTATTTTTAATTCCCTTAACTCTATCCAATATTTTATTGTTACCAACCAAAAAAGAGAAGCAAATATATTTCTAGCTAAACTTTCTGATTTAGTTCGTAATGTTTTAAATACCACAAATGAATCTAGTATTGAACTGATAGAAGAACTTAATAGAATTGAAGATTATGTTCAGCTAGAACAAATGAGACTTTCCAATTCATTTGAATTCCACATTGCTAATCCTAAAAATCTCGATCTTAAAGTATTCAATATTCCTCCCATGCTGATTCAACCCCTAATCGAAAATGCTATTTGGCATGGATTGGCGAATTTGGATAAAGGTGGATTAATTTCCCTAGAGATCGAATGTATTAATACAGAATTAATATTGACCATTATTGACAATGGAGAAGGAATGGATATAAAGGCCTGGGAAGGTGACCCTACCAATTCTGGAAAAGGCAATTCCATCGGATTGTTTAATGTTAAACAAAGGTTGCATTTGCTGTCCAAAATAAAAAACAAGGAATTTTCTATTCGTTTTGAGAATATTCAAGAACAATCACCAAAAGGAACTAAAGTAATTTTGAAAATCCCACAATGAAAACTCTAAAGAAACTAAGATCGCTAATTATTGATGATGAACTACATGCTCGTGTATTACTACAAACTCTAATTGAAGAAAATTGCCCTCAGGTAGATGTAATAGGCGAAGCAGATACGGTAGATTCTGCCATTGAAAAAATTGAACTTCTCGATCCGGATCTGATTTTTCTGGATATTAAAATAAAAAACAAAACTGGATTTGAAATTTTAGAAAACCTCAAAAATTTAAAATCTCAGGTGATTTTCACTACCGCTTATAGCGAATTTGCTATCAAAGCTTTTGAATATTCGGCCTTACATTATTTGTTAAAACCAATAAATGTTGAACAGCTAGAAAAGGCAGTAGAAAAGGCTTTGGCAAAGAGAGTTGGTTTTGAAACTAAGGAATTTTTGAACCTGATGAATAAATTCAAAGAAATTCATGAAGAACGAATTTCACTGCCGAACAGGTCTGGAGAAGAATATGTGTTGATAAAGGATATTGTATGCTGTATGGCTTCGGGCTCCTATACCGAAATCTATTTTCTTGATGGAAAGCAAAAATTAATTTCTAAACCCTTGGGATATTTAGAAAAAAAGCTAAACCCAAAGCTATTCCTTAGAACTCATAAAAAATATCTGGTGAACCTACAATCTGTAATAGGACTCGAAAAGGGCAGAACGGCGATTTTAAGTTTAAAAGGAGGTTTAAAAATTGACGTTTCGATAACCTATAGAGAGCAATTAATGGATAGATTAAAGGAACACATCACCTTTTGATAAAACAAATGCCTCATTTCATATATCCAAACTACCATTTCATAAATTACTAGCAGTAGGAACCAGATTACTAGGGTATTTTAGTGATGTGTAAAAGTATAATAACCAATGACGCCACTTCCCTACAACAGGAGTAAGTGAAAAAGATGACCCTTAGGTCATCTTTTTTTTTAAGAAACCACAAAGAATTTTTTAGCCCAAACATCTACTGTAGAATTGGAGTTTGGAAGTTTTGCTTCTACATCGCTAAACTCAAAATAGTCGCCCTCCTTTAGACTTTTTAAAAGTTTATAGGCTTCGTCGGTTATTCGGTTATTATCCCCTTTGAATCTGGTTTTTTTCGAATCCTTCACCACCAGTAGTTTATACCTAGTTATTTTGGATCCCTTAGCACAACCCTCTACCTCAATAATATTGGTTGAAGCTAAATCTTCTGGACTTAAATTACCTCCGAACTTATCTGCAAAAACCAAATATGCTCCTCCATTGGAATAGTCCATTCCAATATTGGCATTTGGGCTAAACAATTGGCTAATCAGTAATGAGCTGATAAAAATTAAACTTTTCATAGAATTATTTTTTTGATTACCTGAACAATATCAGTTGAATTTAGAGGGAATTAAATCTTTGTAGAGGAGCTTAGCCAAATTGCAGACATAACTTGAAAAGCAAATGGGAACATAGACATTTATTAAACCAATATTGCTTGTATCGATTTTATAAGACCTTCAACTTTATTCAAATGTATATTTGTAATAAGCCTTAATAGACTTTTTCATGAAAAATATAATTTTCCTACTTTTTATTTCTGTGTTTTCCATAAATACATCCTTGGCCCAAAACAAGGTGGAAAATCCTAAGTATGAAAAAAAATTAAAGCGGCTATTAGACCATGATGTAAATGAGCTAAGTGTAAAAGAAGTCTTGCAACTGGATTCTCTGCAAGATATTATTTACTTAGATGCTAGGGAAAGGAACGAATATGAAGTGAGTCATATAGATAGTGCCATATGGGTCGGCTATGATACATTTGATGTGGACAGTTTAAAAGATCTTCCCAAGGATAAAAAGATTGTTGTTTACTGTTCAGTAGGATATCGAAGTGAAAAGGTTAGCGAAAAGATGCTTAAGGCAGGATTTAAAGATGTTTCCAATTTATATGGAGGGATTTTCGAATGGGTAAACATGGACCAACCTGTTTATAATCAAAATGGGGAAACCCCAAAAGTGCATGCTTATGATGAGAATTGGGGGCAGTGGGTTCAAAAAGGTGATAAGGTTTACAATGAAAAATAGGCTGGATGTTGGATAAATATTTAAATATTTTTAGCGATTCCTTTATAGGATATTTTAACTACTTGGTAAAGGAAATTAGCAATCCCTCCTGGACCAATTATTTCTATCTGTTGATTGGAGCCTCTCTTTTGGTTTGGGCTTTGGAAATATTAAATCCTTGGCGAAAAGGACAATCTAAAATTCGAAAGGATTTTTGGATGGATGGATTTTATATGTTCTTCAATTTTTTCCTTTTTTCCCTTGTTGGGTATAATGCTATTGCCAATATAGGTGTAGAACTTTTCAATGATTTCCTAGCCAAATTTAGTATTGAAAATTTGGTCGCTATAAAGGTGAATAGCTTTCCAGTTTGGGTGCAGCTACTAATAATGTTTGTTGTTGCAGACTTTATTCAATGGAATATTCATAGATTATTGCATAGAGTTCCTTGGTTATGGGAATTTCACAAGGTGCATCACAGTGTAAAAGAAATGGGATTTGCCGCTCATTTAAGGTTTCATTGGATGGAAACCATAGTATATAAAACCCTCCAATATATTCCCTTGGCCATGATAGGTTTTGGAATAGACCAGTTCTTTATTATTCATGCGATAGCCATATTTATTGGTCACTTAAACCATGCTAATACCAATATTGATTATGGCCCATTAAAATTCATTTTTAATAATCCACGAATGCATATTTGGCATCATGCTAAAGAATTACCTAGGGATAGAAAATATGGGGTGAATTTCGGATTATCCCTGAGTATTTGGGATTATATTTTTGGAACTGCATATATTCCAAATAATGGTCGGGATATAGAATTGGGATTTGATCAGGATGAGAAGTTTCCTAAAGATTTTACTCAGCAAATTATCTATCCGCTAAACAAAAAGGAAGGCTAAAAAAAAGGCCAAATCATTTTCAGATGATTTGGCCTTAATATTTTAAGATCAAGGATTATTATCCATTCATAGAAACTAAAAACTCGGCATTATCTTGAGTTCTTGTCATTCTATCTCTTAAGAACTCCATAGCTTCTACAGGATTCATATCTGCTAAATGACGTCTTAAAATCCACATGCGCTGCAGGGTTTCTTTATCTAATAATAGATCTTCTTTACGTGTACTAGATGATACAAGATCAATAGCAGGGAAAATTCTGCGATTTGCAATTTTTCTATCCAATTGCATTTCCATATTACCTGTACCTTTAAATTCTTCAAAAATCACCTCGTCCATCTTAGAGCCAGTGTCTATCAGTGCAGTAGCTAATATGGTTAAGGATCCACCGTTTTCAATTTTACGGGCAGCACCAAAGAAACGCTTAGGCTTGTGAAGTGCATTAGCATCCACACCTCCGGATAATACCTTTCCAGAAGCTGGGGAAACGGTGTTATAGGCTCTAGCCAACCTGGTGATACTATCCAGTAGAATAATAACATCATGACCACATTCTGTCATCCTTTTTGCCTTTTCCAAAACAATATTGGCAACCCTTACATGGCGATCTGCTGGCTCATCAAAAGTAGAAGCAACAACTTCTGCATTTACACTCCTTTGCATGTCTGTAACTTCTTCCGGACGTTCATCCACAAGCAGAATTATCATATAAGCTTCTGGATGATTGGCTGCAATAGCATTTGCTATTTCTTTTAAAAGGATGGTTTTACCAGTTTTTGGTTGTGCAACAATAAGCCCTCTTTGTCCTTTCCCAATTGGTGTAAAAAGGTCAATTATTCTAGTGCTAATAGTTCCACGTCTTTGAGTAAGGTTAAACTTTTCTTGCGGAAATAGTGGAGTTAAATGTTCAAAAGCTACACGGTCTCTAATCCAATCTGGAGCGCGGCCATTAATGCTTTCTACTTTTACAAGCGGAAAATATTTTTCACCCTCTTTTGGTGGCCTAATCTGTCCTCTAACGGTATCTCCAGTTTTAAGGCCGAATAATTTTATCTGGCTTAAGGAAAGGTAAATATCATCAGGGGAATTCAAATAATTATAATCACTGGATCTTAAAAATCCATAGCCATCGGGCATTATTTCTAAAACACCTTCGCTAATAATAATGCCATCAAATTCATATTCTTTGGCTCTATTGTGGTGTTTGTGCCTATTATCGTTTGGATTGCGATTGTCATTCTGATTTCGATTATCGTTTTGATTTCGATTATCATTTTGGTTACGATTATCGTTTTGATTTCGAGAATCGTTGTCATTTCCTCTTGCAGGCTTGTTTTGGTTTGAGGAATCTTGAGCTTTTTTAGGATTGGGAGGAAGGTTTTTTCTTCTCTCATTATTATCCCTATTCGAATTTCTTGAATCAGGTCTGTTGCTGGTCTTATTTTCGGTAGGCTTTTCCTGACCTTTATTCTCTTCAGCTTTCTTATCTGTAGCTGCCGGTTTTGGAGCTAAAGTATTCTCCCTTTTAGGATTTTCGTCCTTTTCTTTAGTAAACCTTGGTTTTGGTTTGGGTTTAGGAAGAGGTTTTCTTGCTTCAGGTTTATTTTCTGCTGCAGGCTTTTGTTCCTCAGAAATTACATCTACTATAGATTCTGGGTTCGAAGCTTGATGGTCTAATATTTTATAAACTAGTTCCTGTTTGTTTAAGGATTTAAATTTTGGAACCTTAGATTTTTCGGCAATTTCCTTTAATTCAGGAAGTTTCATTGCCTTTAATTGATTGATGTCGTACATCTAGGTAAAAATGAATTTTTAAAAAAATGGATTTTACTATAAATTGGATATTACAATAAAATGTGATGCTTGTTTGTTTTGGAAATCCATGATTTGGAATCCGATTATTTGCAGATGTTGCATGGCAATAATACAAATAAATCCAAAACATAAAGCCTAGCATTTAGTTTTTTTCCATTTTTTAAAGGAAATTTGCAAAATGATACAACGTATACAAAGCATCTATTTATTTCTAGCAGCAGCATGTTCTGGTTTGCTAATTTTAGTGTTTCCAACTTTTACAAAAGGTGAAAAACTTATTATGGCAAGCAGCGACCTTGTTTTTTTAAGCTTATTCCTAATCTCTTCAGCTATTTCTATATTCTCTTTACTGAAGTTTAAGAATAGAAAACTTCAAATTGCCATGGGTAGGTTGAATATTATTGTAAACTTTATTCTTTTTGCAGCCCTATTATATACCTATTTCGCAGCCTATAAAGATGAGGGAGGTTCTGTTGGCCTAGCTTTATTTATTCCAATTGTGGTGGTTAGTTTGGTATCCGTGGCCAATAGAAGAATAATGGCTGATGAGCAATTGGTTAGAGCGGCGGATAGACTGCGATAATTATCGTTTTATTTCTACCACTTCAAGATCGGAAATTATCTTCCCGCTAACTTTAAACCTAAGCATGGTCCTCACCTGATGGAAACCATGCTTTCCTATAGCACCAGGGTTCATATGCATAAGGTCTAATTTACTATCCCTATTTACTTTTAAAATATGGCTATGTCCACAAATAAATAACTTGGGTGGATTTTGATAAATTTCAGGTTTTACAGAACTCGAATACCTTCCCGGATAACCACCAATATGAGTTATCCATACATCAAGGTCTTCAATTGTAAATCTTTGATTTAAAGGCCATTCGGAGCGAATGTTTGAAGCGTCTATATTTCCATAAACGGCTCTTAACTTGGCTATTTTTGAAAGAGCATCCGTAACTTTTAAATCACCAATATCGCCAGCATGCCATATCTCATCACTCCCCTTACAGAGATTAAGAATCTGTTCGTCAATAAAGGAATGGGTATCACTTAATAGGGAAATCTGAACCAATGCTTTGCTCTTAAAGTTTACTTTTGTGCAAGTTTAAAAATTATCTAGTCCATTGCGGTATTTTATACAACTTTCCTATTTCGGCAAACCCTTTCATGGATGGCAAATCCAACCGAATGCCCTGAGCGTTCAGGAAAGATTGAATCATGTATTTTCTACACTTCTCAGTGAAAATATAAACATTGTAGGTGCTGGAAGGACTGATGCAGGGGTGCATGCCAAGGAAATGTGGGCTCATTTTGAAACCGAAAAGCAGCTTCCAGAAAACCTAATGGCAAGGGCCAATAGTTTTTTGCAAGAGCCTATTGCCATTTATAGAATATTCAAAGTTGAAGATCATCATCATACACGATTTGATGCTTTGAGTAGAGAATATGAATATCATATTAGCCTTAAAAAAGATCCTTTCCTTACAGATTTTGCATGGCATATTCGTAAAAAACCTGATCTAAGAAAAATGCAGGAAGCCGCAGATATGCTTTTTGAATTTATTGATTTCACTTCTTTTTCGAGAAGCAAAACTCAAACAAAAACCAATAATTGTAAAATTCTATTGGCAAAGTGGCAAGAAAAGGGTGATAAACTTATTTTTACCATTAAAGCAGATCGCTTTTTAAGAAATATGGTAAGGGCAATTGTTGGAACCTTAATTGAAATTGGTCATGGAAAAAAGGAAGCTATCGATTTTAGAAGAATAATTGCGGCAAAGGATAGGAGTGAAGCTGGAGAATCTGCTCCAGCACATGGTTTATATTTAACAAAAGTGGAATACCCACAAAATATTATTAATGGCAAATAATTTAAGCGGAAATGCTTTCGATTTAAAGCAGCTTGGAAAAATCCTCAGGTTTATAAAACCTTATAGACTAATTTTTTATACAGCTCTTTTTCTTACCGTTGTTTTATCAGCTTTAGGAACCGCCAGACCTTTGCTGATCCGATATGTGATAGACAATTTTGTATTGCAACCCGATGGTCAGCAATTGCTGAATTTCACCATTATTCTATGTGTACTGTTATTAATTGAGTCTATAGTTCAGTTTTTATTTATTTATGGCGCTAATTATCTAGGCCAAAATATTATCCGGGATTTGAGGGTGAGGTTGTACAAACATATTTTATCCTTTAAACTCAAATATTTTGATCAAACCCCTATTGGAACATTGGTTACCAGGGCAGTATCCGATATTGAAACTATAGCCGATATTTTTGCGCAAGGAATTTTAACCATTATTGGAGACTTGCTAAAAATAGTGGTGATAGTAGGCGCCATGTTTTACTTTTTCGATTTTCGATTGGTCTTGGTATCTCTTGCTGTAGTTCCTGTTTTATTTTATGCTACCCGGCTTTTTCAAATAAAAATTAAGGGTTCTTTTCAGGATGTGAGAACCCAAGTTTCAGCTCTAAATGCCTTTGTTCAAGAGCATTTAACAGGTATGAATATTGTCCAAATTTTTAATCGGGAAGAAGAAGAACTGAGAAAGTTTACCGAAATAAACGAAAAGCATAAAAAAGCCAATATTCGTTCGATATGGTACTTTTCTATTTTTCTTCCTGTAATTGAAATAATGAGTGCGATAAGCATTGGATTGGCCGTTTGGTATGGTGGACTGAAAGCAGCAACAGGATCCGTTAAAATTTCTTTGGAAACCATCATCTACAATTGGCAGGGCTGGGATATGGATCCTGAAATGACCATGATTAGCCTTGGTGAAATTACTGCGATAATTATTTTCATCAATATGCTCTTTAGGCCTTTAAGGCAGTTAGCGGATAGGTTTAATACTCTTCAAATGGGAATGGTAGCTAGTGAAAGGGTATTCAAAATTTTGGAAACCCAGGACCATATAGCAAATGATGGTAAATTAGAATTGGATAATGTTAGAGGAGAAATTGAATTTAAGAATGTAAAGTTTGGATATAATGAAGATGAAATCATTTTAAAAGGCCTTTCATTTAAAGTGGAGCCCGGTAAAACCCTCGCCATAGTTGGCGCTACTGGTGCTGGAAAATCTACAGTAATAAATTTGTTGAGTCGTTTTTATGAAATTTGGGAAGGAGAAATTCTGGTAGATGGAAAAGATTTAAGGGATATTAGTTTGGAATCTTTGAGGAAAAATCTGGCAGTAGTTTTACAAGACGTTTTTTTATTTTCAGATTCTATTTATAATAATATTACCCTGCAAAAGGATATCCCATTAGAAACGGTAAAAGAGGCTGCTAATTTTATAGGTATTCACGATTTTATAGAAAGTCTGGGCATGAATTCTACAGATTCTCCCTCACCTTCAGTAGAAGGACAGGCTCTAGGATATATGTATAATGTGGGTGAAAGAGGTAATTCTATTTCTGTTGGTCAAAGACAGCTTTTAGCCTTTCTAAGGGCTTATGTTTC
Organism: uncultured Cryomorphaceae bacterium; assembly: GCA_963976435.1. Classification (GTDB taxonomy): domain Bacteria; phylum Bacteroidota; class Bacteroidia; order Flavobacteriales; family Schleiferiaceae; genus CAKZNE01. The sequence continues at coordinate 18,726 of CAXBKQ010000013.1, forward strand.
CAAGCCATCTGTGCTAATTTTGGATGAAGCAACAAGCTCTATAGATACTCAAAGTGAGTTGTTAATTCAAAGCGCCATTGAGAAAATCACCAAAAACCGAACATCTATTGTTATTGCCCATAGATTGGCAACCATAAAAAGTGCGGATAAAATATTGGTTATGGATAAAGGTAGAGTAGTGGAAAGTGGATCCCACCTTGAATTATTAGCCATGAACGGATATTATACAAGACTTTACGAAATGCAGTTTAAAGGTGAGGAGGAAGAGCTTTAATAAACTTCATTTCCAATAAATACGGAATCGCTGAGACTATTTAGAAATTTCAACAGCGCTTGCCTGTCTGAAATAGAGAGCTTAAATCCTTGAATTTTATCACTTTGGTTAGGATGTTTCTTTCCACCTTTTGAATAGTGATCTATAATTTCCTCGAGATTGCTAAAACTTCCATCGTGCATATAAGGGCCTGTTAGTGCGATATTCCTTAAACTTGGAACCTTAAATTTCCCTCTATCTTTATCATCCATGCTTATTCGCATTCTGCCTGGATCCTCATAAACTTCATAAATACCATTATTTTGAAAGCTGAAATTGCTAAACATAAATCCAGAATGGCAACTATTGCATTTTAGGCTATCACTGGTAAAAAGCTGATAACCTCTAATTTCTTCAGGACTCAAAGCATCCTTATCTCCTTGATAGGCAAATTTGTCGAAGCGAGAATTGGAGCTTATCAAACTTCTTTCAAATGCTGCAATAGCACGAGTAGTGGTATAAACACTAGGACTGTCCTTAAATACCTCCTTAAATAAATTAATATACTCTGGATTCTTTTTTAAACGGTCCACCGCTTTTACAATGGAAAAAGCCATTTCATCAGGATCCTCAATAGGTCCCAACATTTGCGATTCGAGATTTGGGCTTCCTCCTTCGGCAAAAAAATAAGGGTGCCAAGCAAGATTGCTTAAAGAAGGAGCATTCCTTTTCGCCAACTTTCCATCTACACCAGGACTAATCGGGTTTGGATCTGAATAGGCGAATTGGGGTCTATGGCAATTGCCGCAAGAAATGCTAGAGTCTAAACTTAAAACGGGGTCGAAAAAAAGCTTTTTACCTAAATCTATTTTCGATTGGCTCATAGGATTGTCTTCCCTCAAATATGGTTTTGAAAAGCCTGGGGGAATCTCAAAAACATATTCACTTTTTTGTGCTTTCTCAATTTTTTCATTTACACATGAGAAAACCAAGAATAATCCACATACAAGTAAAAGAGGGGATTTATAAGACATAAGCTCAAAATTAGTATTTACAAAATATTAAGGCACCCAGTATATTTGGCTAGGTGCCTCTATTTTAATACTAATTAATTTAGGCTAAAGGCTAAAGCCGCATTGGTCTTTAGCTTGCTCACCACTCCAATTGGTCCCATATGGCCTTGAAGCTCTAGGTTAAGATCAATTCCGTTAAAAAACTGAGCATAGTCAACCTCCAAATTAATATCTAACTTCTCTCCAGCGGCAACATCACTATGAACCATTTTTTGAAGATTTAGGATATTTTGGTTGGTACCAATATGATACTCAAAAACATCGTCATAGGTTCCATCGGCATCTCTATCAATTTGCCCTTCAAGTTTAAAGAAAATATAACCTGCATTCCAGCTCCACCACATATTGTTTAATTGAGCGGAAAGTGGGTGACCATCAGCAAAATCAATGGGTTGGAATCCAACATTGGTAGCTGAATCTACGCCAATATTGGTCATAACCATATGGTAATGCTTGGCCTCCATTTCGCCGATTTCCATATCCTTAATTGATGGAGTTGCTAAAATGTAAGAATCAGAAAAGGCTGTAACATTTTGCTCATCATCCATTAGCCTAAAATTTCCAATATAAAATTGAGCAGTAGAAAATTTTACAACTTCGCCTCCAGAGAGACTGAAATCTTGGTCTAGGCTAAAAGCATCCGTGTTAAATTTATGATTTATGTTTAAGTGCAGGCTGGCTTTTTCTTCTGTAACTGGGTTTAGCACTGGGTCTGGATCATCCTCACATGCCATTGCACTTGTAATGATTAGGGCTCCTAAAAAGCCAAATTTTAATAGTTTCATTTTTATTGATTTAAGCTTTACTAATTGTTTGATATTCTTGTTCGATTTTGGGAGATCATACAAGTAAATCAGGTGGATCAAGGGTAGATCCAGCTAAAATCAATTTATAGAAATTGTAAATTTTTGAAAAACTAGACTTTTTTGTTGGAGTTTCAGCCTCACCTAAATAGGATCTATGATCATTAAAACCTATTAGTAATGGTATCTCTTGGTTTTGTAGCAGGGATTTTTCCTTTTCATGACTTTGCGTTTCTTCTATCATTTTGGCCAAAACACAAGTTCCTGCGCATTTTAATTCTGGCTTTTCCCGATTTTCACAAAGTTCATTTTGAATATAATCCAAATTTGAAAAATACCGGCTAAGATTGCCCATGGAGAGCAAAATTGGACTCAGGTATAAGGCCAGAACCACTAGGGGCGGTATTTTAACAAGATTCTTCATAGGATGATAGTAGAGCAAAAATAAACTTGAATAAATTAAGTTTTGTTATCTAGGTTACATAATTGCCAGTCAATTAGTTTTCGATCATGCAAAAAAAAAGGATACTCATGAGCATCCTTTTTTATGATTAAAAAATATTTCTAATCCACATTATTCTCCTCATCGGTTTCTTTTTCCATTTCACCAATTTTATTGGCGGCAATAAAGGAAGTTGTCATTTGTGTAAGCATATCACTGGCCGCGGAGGGGTTGTTCGGTAATAAAATTAAATTACTCTTGGTATTTTCACTAATGGCCTGAAGAGTATCATAATGCTGGGTAATAACGATTAAGGCGGAGGCTTCTTGAGAGTTTATTCCAACAGCATTTAAAACTTCTACAGATTCTTCTAAACCTTTGGCGATTTCTCTTCTTTGATCGGCAATTCCTCGTCCTTGTAGTCTTTTACTTTCCGCTTCAGCAGTAGCTTTGGCAACAATTCTAATTCTTTCGGCCTCCCCGTCGTATTCTGCAGCGGTTTTTTCTCTTTCTGCAGCATTGATTCTATTCATGGCTTCTTTAACCTGCTGTGCTGGGTCAATATCCGTAACCAATGCTTTTATAATGTCATAACCATAAGTATTCATGGCATCTTGTAATTCCCGTTTTATAGCTATAGCGATATCATCCTTTTTCTCAAAAACGTAGTCCAATTTTAATTTTGGAACTTCGGCTCTTACCACATCAAAAACATAGGAGGTGATCTGGTCGTGGGGATTTTCCAATTTGTAGAAGGCCTCATAAATTTTATCCATTAAAATTACAAATTGCACAGACACCTTAATTTTTACGAATACATCATCTTTGGTTTTGGTTTCTACTAATACATCTAGCTGCTGGATTCTTAGGTTTACCCTTCCAGAAATTCTATCTACAATAGGAATCAAAAATTGAAATCCAGATTGCCTTACTGCTTTAAATTTACCCAATCGTTCCACAATCGCGGCGGTTTGTTGTTTTACAATAAAAACCCCAAAAATTATTAGGAAAAGTAGAACTCCAACTATTACATATCCATATACAGGTATCATTCTTTATCTGATTTTAGTTTAAGAGCAAAAGATATAACAGAATTCTATAGGAAGACCAAAAAATACTTTAAAATTTAGAATTGATTTTCAGTCCTTTTCACGGCCTTGTAAAATCTCATTTACCCTTGATGGAGGCATATAAATCTTTTTTATTTTATCCAGATAGGCCTTAGGTAATAGGGTTTGATTTAATACAAATTCTTTCCATGCCATATTTTCTTTGCCTAAACCATGGCCAATGGCAATAAGATCTACTCTTTCCTCTGTATTAATAACATATTTTTCAGAAAACACATAACACAATCCAAGCAGCATTATTTCAATATTATCCATGGCTTCATAGTCTACAATATGGGCTATTTCATGTCCAAACCAGCCCATCAATGCGTCATTAGGTAAAAGATGTGTAGGAATAATAGAATCTCCAATCATCAAAGAACTCATTAATTGAATTTTGTAGGTCCTATATTTTCGCTTCTTAAGCATGGAAAATGTATGTGGCTTTGCCTGCATGAATGAATTGTGAATATTATTATCAATTACAAAATCAATTGGCACTGTGTCTAGTTCAGGATAGTGTTTTAGAGTATTGAGCACTACAGGAAGCAATTCGGTAGGAATGCGTTTCTGAAGGGTATCAGTATATATTTGAAAATATTTATTGGCATCTTGTCCCTTTGCCAGGGAAATGGATAATAAAAGAAAACATAAAGACCATTTTAAGGCTTTTAGAGTTTTGCCAGGATATATATGGCCGAAAAATGAAAAGCCATTAGAAGTGTACATTGCCTATTTGATTTCCTTATTCATAACAAAAGTAACTTTATCAAAACCCTGCTGTGTCCAAAATTGTATTCCACTTTGATTTTTAACAGAAACTTGCAGTTGAATATGATCGACCTTTTTTTCAAGTAACCAGTTTTCAGCTTTTCTGTATAATTCCCTGCCTATTCCTTGTCCTCTAAATGGCTTTGAAATTACCGTTTCTGCAATATATCCTTTTTTATAGAGCTTAAAAATTTCGGAGCCAATTTGGTAAAAGCAGACTATAAAACCCAAAATCCCTATTTTATTTTCAGCTAAGAAAATCTGGGTATTCTCATTCTCCAATTTTTTTAGAAGTATTTCCTTAATACCCGATGGTTCTTGATGGTTTACCTGAAATAGTGTTGAATCATTTTCATGATGCACCATAAGCTCCAGCCAAAGTTTAGCTAAAAAATCAAGATCTTGTTCCCTGGCCTCTCTGAGAATTAATTCTTTATTCATTAAGTATTTGTTTACATCTTTTTTTTAAATAATCTAGTACATCCTCCTCAAACCACGGATTTTTTTGCAACCAAAATCGGTTTCTAGGTGATGGATGTGGCAATGGTAAATATTTTGGGAGATAGGAGTGGAAATTTCTTACCGTCTCCGTAAGGTTGGATTTATACTCTGAGCCCAAATAGTACTTTTGCGCATATTGACCGATGAGCAATGTTAGTTCTACTTCGGAGCAAACATCCCATATTTTTTGATGCCAAAGTTCTGCACAGTCCTTTCTTGGTGGAAGGTCTCCAGATTTCCCCTTGCCCGGATAACAAAATCCCATAGGCATTATCCCAAAATTATCCTGGTTATAAAAGCTGCTTTCATCAAGCCCTAACCATTTTCGCAATTGTTTCCCACTAGCATCGTCCCAAGGGATTCCAGACTTGTGAACTTTTGTTCCCGGTGCCTGACCGATAATCATAATCTTTGAATGTTTGGAAAAGCTGACCACCGGTCTTGGTCCTAATTCCAAGTGGGGAACACAAAAAGTACAGGCCTCAATTTGATGAATAAGATTTACCATCCAAATATTAATTTGCTGGAAGGAATATAGATAATCGAAGGGATTTATTTAATATCCTTCTTTATTTCTTCTGTGATTTCATAAACGGCAGGACAAACCTCCACATTTTTACGAGTAAGTTCTAGGATTTGGTGCATTTTGAACCTATCAGTATGAGGGTATTCCCGGCAAGCTTTAGGTCTTATATCATAAATGCTGCAAAAATTTCCTTCTTCTAGAAAGTGACAAGGGGTTTTTTGTAATACTAGATCATCATCTTCATCTTCTCTGAGATACTTTTCTATAAATTCACTAGACTTTAGACCTAGGTATTTAGAGATTCTGGAAATATCGGAGTGGGTAAATAAGGGACCTGTGGTTTTACAACAATTAGCACAGCTAAGGCAATCTATTTTGGAGAAAGTTTTGTCGTGAAGGTGATGAAACTTTTCATCTAAAACTTTAGGTTTTAGGCCTTTTAATCGATGGTAGAAGCGTTTGTTTTCCTTTCTTTTGGCTTTGGAAAGCTCTCGGTATTTCTCAAGATCAATTTTGATCATTTTCCTCTTCCCTGTAGAACTATTAGAACTGTATAGATTAATATTTTAAGGTCATTAAAGAGATTCATATTTTCAATATAAATAATATCATACTTTAACCTTTGAATCATTTCATCCACATTTTCAGCATAGCCAAATTTCACCATTCCCCAGCTGGTAATACCCGGTTTAACTTTTAGAACATATTTATAATGTGGGGCCTTTTCGCTTATTAGGTCAATATAATGTTTTCGTTCGGGCCTTGGGCCTACAATAGACATTTGTCCAAAAAGTACATTTATGAATTGTGGTAGTTCGTCTAATCTATACTTACGCATAAAACTTCCCCATCGTGTAATTCTTGGGTCGTTTTGGCTACTCAATTGGGGGCCATCTTTTTCAGCATCCTGATACATTGAGCGAAATTTTATCATATCAAAATATTTCCCCTTGTTTCCCATTCTTCGTTGTCTAAAGAATATTGGACCAGGACTTCCAATTTTTACCATGGCAGCTGTAAAAATGAAAACAGGTGATAAAAGAGCTAAAACAGTAAGGGAAACTACGATGTCGAAAATTCTCTTTACTACTCTTTGCCAAAGAGGCATTAATTCGTGGCGAATTTCAATTAATGGAGCGCCTAAAGAACCAAGTCTAACTTTCCCAGAAATGATATCATAAGTATCTGGAATCATTTTAACCGTCACATTCGATCCTTCCAAATTATTAATAATCTCCTCTAATTTTCCATGTTCCGAAGATTCACTAGCGATGATGACCTCCTCAACTTCAAATTCCTTAATAATACTATCTAATTCGTTATGCGGACCTAAATGCTGAAGGTTCTTTTCCACTAAAAAGCGAATATTATTATGAACGCTTACAAATCCTACAAATTTATTTCCATAGCCTTTGGAGTTTGCCATTTCGGTATATAAGTCTACTGCATTTTCATTGCTTCCAATCAAAATAGTATTGAACCAAATTTTACCTTTTTTAATTCTGATAGCTGTACGAGTGCTGATTAAAAACCTTAGGAAGGCTGTGGTGAAAAATTGAAATCCGAAATAGGTTAAGAAGCTTTTATAGTAATCGGTAAAATTATTTACCCAATCATTGAGCATTAAAGCGAAGAAAATAAATATGCAGCCTAGGAGGGTAGAATTGAAGGTGTAAATGAGTTCTTTAAGTCTAGACCTTCTATAAATATCTTTATAAAAGCCAGTGATCCAATAGGTGGTAACCCAAAACCCAGCGATTAAAACTAAAGCGATAAAATAGGTTTGGCCAAAACTTGGTGCTGCATCTGCAAACCTTTGTTTTTCGATTACCGTTTGTCTAAAATAATATAGGGCAGTATAGCTAAATATAGCCGCAACAATATCCCAGAATATATATTTTAATCGTTGTAAATAATCGTTCTTCATAGACCTTTCTTCACTCTCAATAGGCTATCTTAATATTATCCAAATAAACTTTGGCACTATCCATAGAATCTGGTTTGATGGCCCCAACAAAGATTTTAAATCCATTAGCAGAGGGGTAACTGCTTATTTCTGTTACTAAATTGATATAAATTTTATTCCATTCTTCAGACTCATACAGATAAATCGTTTGCGCTTGTTCGCTTCCTCCAGGTATTTGGGCAACAACGCCAAGGGTAATGGGAATTTCATTTTTATAGGTCATTTCAAGAAAGACACTTTGGCTTCCTTTTGGCAAATCATAAATCTCGGAGGTAAAGGCCTCAAAAAATGTTTTTTCACCATCCAAGGTAAAAACGCCAACCTTTCCATTGTCCTCCACTTCATCAGGATTAATAAACACTTCTGAAGCTTTTTTAGACCTTATAAAATTGGTATCACTTCTCGCTGTTTTCGATAAATTTTGCCCGGTTTGATCAAAATCTTCAACTATTAATACGGTGGCAATATCGCTGTAGGTAATTTCAGGAACCTTTGCAGCTAATAGATAGTTGGTATCTAATACACTGAGATTTACAGTTCCTTCGAATTTTTTATAGGGGGAATATAAAACCCTTGTGGCATCTATACCATTCATATTTACCCCTGCATAAACTTCAATTTTGGTATTTCCTTCTTCAAGAATAGGAATGATGCAAGGCAGGTTAAAAACACCGATAGATTTATCATTGGCAAAAACCCAAACAGTAGTAATTTTACTGTGTGCACTTCCTTCCGCAACATAGTCCGTTTTAAGGTCTAAATCGGGAATAGATAGGTAGGCGGGCTTAATAGCTTTTAGGTCTTCCTTTGAACAGGAAATAAAAAATGCCGCAACCACCAAGATTGCTAGGAATAGTTTTTTGGCCATATTTCAGGCGATGACGTTGAGGTTCAGGTTAATACTTTCTAGGATTTGACAAGCTACGTGCAATGCCTTATATCCATCACGTAGAGTAACGTTGGGTTGCACCTTTTTATTGATTGATTCTCCAAAATTTCTTAACTCTTCTTGTATAGCATTGGTAATCAATGATTCAGGTTTTTCAAAATAAATTTGTTTTTTCTTACCATTGCCAAGATCCATGATCATTGCATATGGATTGTCCTGATCAATTTCATTTTGCATCCTTACTATCTCACTTTCCTTTTCTAAAAAGTCAATGGTTATATAGGCGTCTTTTTGAAATAAACGCGTTTTGCGCATGTTTTTTAATGAAATCCTACTGGCGGTTAGATTAGCTACACAACCATTTTCAAATTCAATTCTTGCATTGGCAATATCAGGGCTATCACTTACTACAGCTACTCCACTGGCGCTAATGCTTTTTACCTCAGAAGGTACCGAGTGTAAAACAATATCAATATCATGAATCATTAAATCCAAAACCACAGGAACATCTGTCCCCCTAGGATTAAATTCCGCCAGACGATGTGTTTCGATAAACATTGGCTTTTGGATATAGTCCTGGGCCGCAATAAATGCTGGATTAAATCTTTCCACATGACCTACCTGAGCAGTAAGCTGAGCCTTTTCACAAAGCTTCATTAATTCCAAAGCTTGTTCTGGACTTTCCGTAATGGGTTTTTCTACAAAAATATGCTTGGAAGCATTAATAGCTTGTAAAGCACAATCGTAGTGGTTTAAGGTTGGAGTAACTATATCAATGGCATCCACCTCCTTAAGCAAATCATCTATGGAGGAAAAGTATTTAAATCCAAATTCTGCATTTACCTGTTTTCCTACATCCTCATTGGGATCGTAAAAACCTACAATGTTAAAAAGCTCTGGCAGACCATTTAAACACTTTAGGTGAATTTTCCCTAAATGTCCAGCACCTAAAACACCGATATTTATCATTGAAAAATCATTTTGCGCAAAGATAATTTTTTTGTCCAGCCAGTAAAGGATTCTAGAAGTTTTGATGCTTAAATCCCATCTTTAACAGTCATTTAGAATGAAAAAAAATAATCTCGCGATGTTCACATATTGCTGTTGATTTTATTTTGAAATATAGGGTGGCCGGAATTATTCCTTATCGCACCTTTACCTTATGGCAATAGAAGATCTTCCACGTCACAAGGGGCAAAGAAACAAGCTGATTAAAATATTAATCTCCAAAGGAATAAGGGATCAGAATGTATTGAAGGCGATTAATAAAATTCCAAGGCATGCCTTTGTGGATTCGTCCTTTGAAGAATTTGCCTATCAAGACAAGGCATTTCCTATTGCTGCAGATCAAACCATTTCTCAACCCTTCACGGTAGCATTTCAAAGTATGCTTCTACAGATTGAGAAAGGGGATATGGTATTGGAGATTGGTACAGGAAGTGGATATCAATCCGCAGTTTTATGTGAGTTGGAAGCCAAGGTTTTTAGTATTGAAAGACAAAAAGAACTTTTCGACCAAACCAGTAGGCTGATGAGAAGCTTAGGCTATAATTTAAATATGAAGTTTGGCGATGGCTTTGCTGGTTTACCCTCATTTGCCCCCTTTGATAAGATTATTGTTACCTGTGGTGCTCCAAGAATTCCTGAAAAATTATTGCAACAATTAAAAGTTGGAGGAAGAATGGTGATTCCCGTAGGGGAGGGTCAACAAAGAATGAAATTGCTAATTAGAAATTCTAAAACTGATTTTGAGGTAAAGGACTATGGAGATTTTCGATTCGTACCTATGCTCAGCAATAAGAATGTTAGTTCTTAGGTTTTTAGAAGTCTTCGGAAATTGCTCCAAGCAGAACTATACTATGTAAATACCAAGCAAAATCAAAAGTCAGGCTAACCTCATTTTGTACATCACCCTGAATATACAAATAGATTAATTCTGCATGATAGGTATCTTTAAGCTCCGGAATTTCTTCTACATAAATTTCACTAAAGCTAAAGCTTGCTCCGTTTTTGCTGGCTTTTTCAAAACCATCGATAAGAGTGAACATATTTTCTTGGTACTTCCTATATCTATCCAAATATCCAGCATCTGCCTTATAGGTTTCTGCTTGTAATTTTCTTTCATTGCTAATTCTTTCCTTTAAAAAATCTCGCAACTCCCGAATACGAATAATTGGAAGAGAATCAAATCTTGAATTTTTTAATTGCCTAATCATTAACTGCCCATACTCATCATAAATATCTTGATTTTGACTTTTTAGAGGGAGGAAGCAAACAAGAAAAAAGAATACAAATAAATTTTTCATCTAAAGTTTTTGAAAGAGGAGGCAAATTAACCAATTAAGAATAAAAAAAGCCGCTTACTTTTTTATAGTAAACGGCTTTTTACCTGGTTTTGGTTGATCCAATTCTAATTAAAAATTAGGTTTATGGAATAAGTATGGTTAATATTTCCACTATCCGTATTAAGCACTAAATCTTTTAATTGTTGCTCAACATATTCCTTTAATTGCTCATTGTCAGCATCAATTTCCTTGATTTTCAATTCAAAATTTTCAGAAATGTAAAATTTTAAAGAAATCTTTTCATAGCTCAAGGGAAGTTTAGAAAAGGATGGATAATCTATGTTTTGACTTATTTGTTCGCTTAGACTGAGTGCCGAAATAGGGCTTGATTTTTTTCCTTCAGGAATTCCAGCTTTACTTGTAAAACTTAAAAAGAAAAGAGCGATTAGCGTGGCAATTAATTTAGTTTTCATAATAATTTATTTAAAGGTTTGATTTGTTTTGTGTTCTGCTTTAATGACACTAGAATTCGTTTTTAAAGTTGCCTGGAGTTTTGTTGATTCTGGAAATTAAATTTTTTTTAAAGATTTACTTTAAGGTGTAAGTGATTGTTTTTGAGTTGTTTAATTTGAATACAAGTTGCTGTTCCGTTTTTTTACTTTAACATATTTTTAAGAGATTGTAAAAGGAGAGAATAGGCCTGAACACTAATTTTTATTAGGAATAAAATTTAGTGCTACAAATTTGATTTCCATTCCAGACAGATACCTTAAATTCGCACTACAATCAGGAAATAGTAAAAAGTATTATATGGATTTTGATGTAATTGTACTTGGTAGTGGCCCTGGAGGTTATGTAGCTGCGATTAGAGCGGCTCAACTTGGCCAAAAAACAGCAATAGTAGAACGCGAAAGCCTTGGAGGTATTTGTCTTAATTGGGGTTGTATTCCAACAAAAGCCCTATTAAAAAGTGCAAGCGTATTTGAATATATGAACCACGCTGCAGACTATGGTTTAGTTGCAGAAGGTGTAGATAAGGATTTTGGAGCCATTATCGGAAGAAGCAGAAATGTTGCCGATGGAATGAGCAAGGGTATCCAGTTTCTTATGAAAAAAAATAAGATTGAGGTGATAATGGGTGAGGGAAGCCTTAAACCAGGTCGTAAACTAGATGTTAAATCTGCGGACGGAAAAGTAAAAGAGTATTCAGCTAGTAATATTATAATTGCTACTGGTGCAAGAAGCAGAGAATTGCCAAACCTAAAACAGGATGGCAAGAAAATTATTGGTTACCGCGAAGCAATGAATTTACCCGAACAACCAAAGAGCATGGTTGTGGTAGGATCCGGAGCAATTGGTGTTGAGTTCGCCTATTTTTATAATAGTATCGGAACTAAGGTTACAATAGTTGAATATCTACCTGGAATAGTACCCGTAGAGGATGAAGAAGTTTCCAAACAATTAGAAAGAAGCTTTAAGAAACAAGGAATGACTATTAAAACTTCAAGCGAAGTTACAAATGTAGATAGCTCAGGAGATGCTTGCAAAGTGACTATTAAAACCAAAAAAGGAGAAGAAGTAATAGAATGTGATGTAGTTCTTTCCGCCGTAGGGGTTCAAGCAAATATTGAAAATATTGGTCTTGAAGCAGTAGGTATCAAAACTGAAAAGGGAAAAATAAACACAGATGAATATTACAAAACTAATATAGATGGATATTATGCCATCGGTGATTGTGTTGCAGGACAAGCCTTGGCCCATGTTGCATCTGCCGAAGGTATTATTTGTGTGGAGCAAATTGCTGGGCACCATCCAGAACCTTTAGATTATGGAAATATTCCAGGTTGTACTTATTGTTCTCCGGAAATTTCTTCTGTTGGTTTAACAGAAAAACAAGCTAAGGAAGCAGGCTACGATGTAAAAATTGGTAAGTTTCCATTTTCAGCCTCTGGAAAGGCAAAAGCTTCTGGACATAGTGATGGATTTGTAAAAGTGATTTACGATGCTAAATATGGGGAGTTTTTAGGCTGCCATATGATCGGTGCCAATGTTACTGAAATGATAGCTGAAATTGTTGTGGCTAGAAAATTAGAGACCACAGGAACTGAAATATTAAAGGCCGTTCATCCACATCCAACGATGAGTGAAGCAATTATGGAAGCTACAGCAGCAGCCTACGATGAGGTAATACACCTCTAAAATATATTGATGAATTTTTTAAAGTCCCGCCCTATGACGGGACTTTTTTTTTAAAATACAATTACCATTTTTTTGACGTTTATTTGAAGTATTCAAGACATTGATGAAAAGAATTTTTAGCATATTAGTTTTTATCTCTTCCCTACCTCTATTTGCTCAAATAGAGGGCCAAGACAGCTTACTCATTTTTGAAATAAATTTTGATTTGGATTCCAGAAGATTGTCAAAAATTGAGAAATCTAGAATTGATAGTTTAATTGAATTTATGCCAATAGACCTTCTCAAACATGTGGAAATTTATGGGCATACAGACAGCCTTGCGGGTTTTGAATACAATAGGGAATTGTCTAAGGCTAGGGTTATTAGTGCACTTCGTTATTTGGAAATTAAAGGATTGGATCCCCTTGATGTAAAAACAGATTATTATGGTGAGGAAAGGCCCAAATACAATAATGATCCTGAAACACGATATAAGAATAGAAGGGTGGAAATTCATTTTTATATTTCTAAAGCTTTAATACCAGAACCAGATGAAAAGATTAGTGAGCTGGATTTACGAAAGGGAGATAAAATAAAAATTCCCAATCTGAACTTTGTAGGCAATCAGCCAGTTCCTGTATGGCAGAGTTTTGAGGCATTACAAGAAATTCTCCTATTAGCAAAAAGGAATCCTGATATGAAAATGGAAATTCAAGGGCATGTTTGCTGTAGTAATAATAAAGAACTTTCCATCCAAAGAGCTCAAATGGTGAACGACTTTTTACAGAGTAATGGTATTGCTAAAGAACGATTAAAATATCAGGGTTTTTCCAATACTAGACCGCTCAACAAGGAAAGAAATGAAAAGGAGAGGGCCTTAAACAGAAGGGTAGAAATATTAATTTTAGAAAATACAGATAGGAGAAAAAAGCTGGATGCTGAGGAAAGTTTAAGTATAGATTTAAGAACCAGAGTTTTAAATATTCAATTTTTCCCAAATTCTGGGAGAATGCTTCCTTCTGGGGATTTTATGTTGAATTTGGTACTAGAGATGATCCAAGATTCCAAGGGTTTGAAATATGAGTTTGTGGTGTATGACAATATTGAAGATGAAAAAACTACCAAGAGCAGAGCAAATCTTTTGAAACGAAGGGTTAGCAAAGCTAGAATTAAAAGCTCAACTTGCATTGTGAGTACAGAAAAACGTCCAAACCGTATGCCCATTGAGGAGAACGAAAATTTTATAATTCTTAAAATCACCAAATAAGATGAACTTCGAATTGTTCTTTATGCAGGATGTACCATCCATGCTGAAAAATTTAAAAGCAGATAGTAAAGCCCAATGGGGTAGCCTTAGCGCTCCGGAAATGTTGGACCACCTTAGAAGAGGTATAGAACTATCCTTAAAAGAAAATTTGGAAGTTGAAATAATTACTCCAAGCGAGCAAATTCCAGCTTTTCAAGAGTTTTTAAAGGGTGCTAGACTATTTAAAAAAGGATCGGATATTCCTAAAGAATATAGTCTTATTCCAAAATTTGAAGGAGATTTTGAGGCTCGAAAAATAAACTTACTTAAGGCATTGGTAAAAATGCAGGTTCATTTTGAAAAACATCCTGACCATATGGCCACTCATCCTAATTTTGGACACTTAAACGTAGAACTTTGGAAATACCTTCATAAAAAACATATTCTACATCATTTCACACAGTTTGCAATAGCACCAGAAAAAACAGAAAGTTGATTGAGAAATTAATTAGTTTTTTAATTTTCCTACGGAACTTTTTTCCGGTGAAACTTCTTCTATTACATCTAAGAAGAAGTCATATTCTCTTGTTTTTCTGGACCATACTATTTCTCTTTACCAATAAATTATTGGGAGTTTCCTATGGCTTCCCCTATCTTTTTTTAACGCCCGAATATTTGGGGTCTGTAGGATTTTGGAGCTTCACCATTGTAGGGGTAACATCGGGATTATTTGTTATGGCTTATCATATTAGTAGCTATATTTATTACAGTTATAGATTTCCCTTTTTAGCCACTCTAAGCAGACCACTTTATAAATTTTGCCTTAATAATTCCATTTTACCTCTTGTGTTTTATGGCTTTTATATTTTTCAAATCACTCAAACACTGGAAGCTGAAGGTTATGGCATTTTGCAAATACTTATCAATTTATCCGGACTAATAATCGGGTCTGTATTAACCATAAGCTTTTCTTTTACCTATTTTTTCGGCACTATAAAGGGCCTGGAGACTCCTGATAAGGATGGTAAGGAAAGGAATCCATTAAAACCTTTAAAGGTTCTTATTAAAAAGGATAAGGAGCTAAGCGAAAGTGGAAATAAGCACGGTAAAAATAAAGTTAGTCATTATCTAAAATCTCCCATTTCCATAAAGCTTACTAGAGATAGTTCTCACTATGGAAAGCAAAAGCTAAAGGAAGCTATTCAAGAACATCATTTTTCCGCTTCTATTTACTTTGTTATCTTAATTTTATTGGTCGTTGCCTTAAATTTTAAATCATTCAGCATTCCTGCTGGGGCTAGTGTTTTTATTATTTTCTCCTTGTATTTAATGGTTACTGGGGCAATTTATACTCGGCTTAAAACCTGGACGCTAACCGTAGGTATCGCAGTTATACTAATCCTAAACCACTTTTCTGGTTTCGACAAGTTTAAGCATAGCAATTATGCCTTTGGAATGGATTATCAAGCTGAGAAAGCAGAATATTCCTACGAAAACCTCATTGCACTAAGCGCAGATTCAATATTATCCCTTGATCGTAGATTGGCACTTCAATCTTTGGAAAATTGGCGGGCGAAGTTCCCTGTGGATAGCCCTCCTCATTTAATAATATTAAATGTGAGTGGCGGTGGATTGAGAAGTTCATTTTGGACTGTGAAAGTTTTGCAAGAATTAGATAAGAGTGTTTTTGGAGGTAATCTTTTAAACAATACCCATATCATAACAGGATCTTCCGGAGGGATGCTCGGCGCAGCCTATTATAGGGAGTTGGACTATTTGGAGAGAATAGGGCGATTGAAAATTGAAAAGGAAAATTCAAAATATCTTTCCAATATTGGTCAGGATGCCTTAAACCCTGTCGCCTTCACCCTGGCTGTACACGATCTATTCTTAGCCTTGGGAACTATAGAGTATAAAGGCAAAGAATATGGAAAAGACAGGGGTTATTCTTTTGATCAAAAGTTTAATGAGAATACTGAGGGAATTTTAGATCATTCTTTTGCTGATTATAGGAATTTAGAATTTCAATCTAAAATGCCGACTTTACTTTTAGCACCTACAATAATTGGAGATGGAAGGCGATTGATCATGTCTACACAAGGAATGTCGTTTTTAGGTGTACACCCCTCATATTTGAGTTTTGAAAATGATAAGAATTTTGATGCAGTGGAATATTCAAGATTGTTTAAAAATCAAAATGCGGATAGTTTGAGTTTTTTAACGGCCCTTCGATTGAGCGCCTCCTTTCCTTACATTACTCCTTTAGTAAATTTACCTTCAGAACCAGAAATAGAATTAATCGACGCTGGAGTTAGAGATAATGAAGGCTTAGAATTGTCTTTGAGGTATTTACATCAATTTAAATCATGGATAAGGGATAATACTAAAGGCGTTATTGTCCTTCAAATTAAGGCCAATAGACCAGATGAATTGGCGATCGTAGGGGATAGTCAAACTAGGCTAGACCAGATTTCACAGCCTATAAAGGGCGTTTTTCAAAGTTTTAATAATCTTCAGATCTATAATAAGGCCTTGCTTTCGGAGTGGAGCAATGAAATTTTAGACTTTCCTGTTGAAGTGCTTCGGTTTTCCTTAGCTGTAAAAAAGGATAATGTGTCTTTAAGCTGGCATTTAACTGAGAATGAAAAACGAAATATCAATTTTGCATTTGATCATTTAAATAATCAAACAGAATTGGAAAAACTAGAGTACCTGCTTAGTTTACCCTAATTTGGCAAAAGCACATTGCTGATTATGTGAATACTTCCATTTAGTGCGCTAATATCTTTAAAAAGGAAAAATGCTTGTCTGGCTTGCCCATCGGTGATGCTCAAATTTCCTCCACTATTAATAATATTCACTTTCTTTCCAGTTAATCGGGTAGAATAGGCTTGAGTGCTAAACTGAACCGACCTTTGGTTACCTAATAGAATATGATATTTTAATATATTTCCTAGGCTGTCAGTACCAAGTTCGTTCATCATCTCACTGATATTATTAATATTGGATTGCGAAGCATAGTATTGATTAAATGCACCATTATTTGGTAATAAAAGGCTAAACATACTGGTCTCTTGGTGTAGGGTGCCAAAAAAATCACCACTGCTAAAGTTTCCAGCTGCGATTAGATCTGAAAAGTCTGGATTTGCCTGAATTAAATCGCTAATGGTTGGAGCTTGTAGTACTCCATCAATAATGTGGATAGTACCATTTGAAGCTTCAATATCGGCTTCTAAAACTCCTATGGTTTGACCATTGATGTTTACACCTGAACCACTATTAATAAATAGATCAATGTTTTTATTGTCGCTATTTGTGGCCAGGGTTTTTAAATAACCAGTCACCAAATCATCCGATTGAAATTCTTCTCCCAATACATGATAAAGAATCATTTTTTTCACCTCATTATTATCCACAACGGTTAGCCAATCATCGATATCAGAATATCCAAGATCTGCGAGGTAGGCGGAAAAAACGGCATTTGATGGTGTAAAGACGGTAAGGTTACTTAAATCACTAAAGGTAGATTCCAATCCAACTTTGTCAATTGCCTCGATAAACATGGTTAATTGGCTGTTATTGCTGGCCAAATTATAAATATTGCTAGGGTCATTGTTTCCGGTAGCTATTGGTTTTTCATCTTCTCCACATGAGTTTAAAAAAAGGAGGGAAACAAGACTGATAAGGGATAGGTATTTTGAGAGATTGGTATTCATCACAATGCTTTTATATTTTGCAAATTAGCTTTTATTGATTCCGTAGATTTACCCTTCTAATATAAACGAACAACACTTTAGATTTATTAGCGCCCTACTATTTTGTCAACAGATGAACTTGGAAAAAGAAAAACCACAAATACTACTCGAAGCCAAAAAAATAAGCTTTTCCTATGGAGAGAAAATGGTTTTAAAGAATGTCAGTTTTCGCTTAAAAGCGAATGAAATTATTGGAATAGTAGGGGAGAGCGGCTCAGGGAAGACCAGTTTATTAAAAATTTTGGGTGGCTTTTTGAGTCCAGACAAGGGTGTAGTTTTTTTAGATGGAAATTCTCTTAAAAATTCTAATGAAAAACTAATACTGGGAGAGGAGAAAATAAAGTTGGTAAACCAAGATTTTGATTTAATGCCCTTTATTTCAGTTGATGAAAACATAGCTAGTGAAAATCTTTCTCAAAGTGAAAGTGCTAGAAAAAAAATGCTGGGTGAGTATCATAGAAAACTTCAAATTGGAAATATTAAAAACCAAAAGGCAGAAAGGACTTCTGGAGGTCAACAGCAAAGAGTGGCAATGGCAAAAGCTTTATCTGTAAAGCCTGAGGTATTATTATTAGATGAGCCATTTTCTAATTTAGATTTTAGCCTAAAGAATAGGATCATAGATTTACTGCAAACACGATGGAAGGCTAAAGGAATAATTGTAGTAGCTCACGAACCAACGGACATTCTAAAAATGGCTGATAGAATCTTGGTTATGGATAAGGGAAGAATTATTCAGGAAGGCAGCAGCCAGGAATTGTATCACAAGCCGAAGAATCAATATGTTGCCGAACTGTTAGGTCCTGTAAATGTGTTGGAATCAATAGAAGCTCAAGATTTAGGAATAAATAATGAGGGGGATAAAAAGGTTTATTTGAGACCCAATAAATTAAAAATCGTCCATAAAAATGGACTCAAGGCCGAGGTTTTAAAATCACATTATTATGGAGCCTATTATATTCTGGAATGCTATGTGAAGAAATGGGATAAGATTTTAAAGGTACAAGCGGCTGCAAATAAAAGTGGGAAAGTAAGTTTAGGTTTGAAACATGAAATTTAATAGTTGAGAAAAGGGATCTAGAGATGGGATTTATAAAATAATAAGGGAATTTAGGTAAGGGGTAAAAAAAATGCCTCGACAATATCGAGGCATTTTATAAATAAGAACTCCAGTTAATTTATTTTACTTTATTCACAACGGCTTTAAAAGCTTCCGGATGGTTCATTGCCAAATCGGCAAGTACCTTACGGTTTAGCTCTATTCCACTGGATTTAACTTTTCCCATAAAAGCAGAGTAAGACATTCCTTCCTGACGAGTTCCGGCGTTTATACGCTGGATCCATAAGGCACGGAAATTTCTCTTTTTGGTTTTACGGTCTCTATAGCTATAAGACAGCCCTTTTTCAACGGCATTCTTTGCTACGGTCCATACGTTTTTTCTACGGCCAAAATATCCTTTGGCCATTTTCATAACTTTTTTTCTACGAGCCCTACTGGCTACTGAGTTTACTGATCTAGGCATTTCATTTTAATTTTTTGTGTGAGGCGATCACGAAACTAAATCGGTTCTTAGCTGCACACACACAGGGTTTATTAATAACTCTTAAAGACAAAGTTGGTTTTTAATGTTTGCTTCATCCGCTTTGTCTACTAATCCGGAATGAGTCAAATTACGCTTTTGTTTAGTCGTCTTCTTAGTAAGAATGTGACTTTTAAAAGCGTGCTTTCTTTTAATTTTACCAGTACCTGTAAGCTTAAATCGCTTTTTAGCACTGGATTTTGTTTTCATCTTAGGCATCTTCTTTCGCTTTTACTCGGGGTTCTTATTTAGTTTTTTTTGGAGCCATCATCATTATCATACGCTTTCCTTCTAATTTTGGTAAGCTTTCCACTTTTGCAAGATCTTCTAAATCTTGTGCCAGCCTTAATAATAATATCTCTCCTTTATCTTTAAACACAATAGACCTTCCTTTAAAGAAAACATAGGCCTTAATTTTGGCACCGTCTTCCAGAAATTTCATTGCATTTCTTTTCTTAAACTCATAGTCATGGTCGTCTGTATTCGGACCAAAACGTATTTCCTTTACAACTGTTTTTTGCGCTTTTTGCGCTATTTCCTTTTGTTTCTTCTTTTGATCATAAAGGAATTTTTTATAATCAATAATTTTTACAACTGGCGGATCTGCCTTATCAGCAATCAAAACAAGATCTAAGCCCTGTTCTTTGGCGAGCTCTAATGCTTGTCTGGTTTCATAAATACCTTGAAGGTCAGGATCTTCTCCAACTACCCTTACTTTGGGAAATTTGATCCTTTCATTGATAACATGAGCATCTTGCTGCTCTCTTCTCGGCTGAGGTCTGCGGTAGAATTTTTTTGCCAGTGTGTATTAAATTAAATTAAACTTCAAAAACATTTATTTTATCAGAAACCTCTTTATTCACCATTTCAGCGAATTTTTCTATTTCCATAGAACCAAGATCTCCTTCACCATGTCGACGAACTGAAACGGTTCCTGATTCCTCTTCCTTCTCACCTACAATAAGCATATAAGGGATTTTTGAGATCTCAGCATCACGGATTTTCCTTCCGGTTTTCTCGCTCCTTTCGTCAATTAGCGTGCGAAGGTCGTAATTTTTAAGTAAATACGAAACTTTGTCGGCATAGCTTTGGTATTTTTCACTAATAGGAAGAATGATAACCTGATCAGGTGTTAGCCAAATTGGAAAATCTCCACCACAATGCTCCAATAAAACCGCAATAAATCTTTCCATACTACCAAATGGTGCACGATGTATCATTACTGGTCTATGCATCTCATTATCAGAACCCTTATATTCCAGTTCAAACCTTTCAGGTAATGTATAATCCACCTGAATAGTCCCAAGCTGCCATTGTCTCCCTAACGCATCTTTGATCATAAAATCTAATTTAGGACCATAAAAGGCTGCTTCACCATATTCAACCACAGTTTTCAATCCTTTTTCGTCTGCTGCCTCAATAATCGATCTCTCTGCAATCTCCCAATTTTCTTCTGTTCCAATATACTTGCTGCGATCTTCTTTATCCCTCAAGGATACCTGAGCCGTAAAATCATGAAAATCTAGGGTCTTGAAAATGTATAATACAAGATCAATAACTTTTTTAAATTCATCCTTAACTTGGCTAGGCATACAGAAAAGGTGAGCATCATCTTGTGTAAATCCTCTTACCCTAGTTAAACCATGTAGTTCACCGCTTTGCTCATATCTATATACAGTACCAAATTCTGCAAATCGGATAGGAAGATCTTTGTAAGATCTCGGTTGACTTTTATAAATTTCACAATGGTGAGGGCAATTCATTGGTTTTAACAAATATTCCTCTCCATCCTGAGGTGTATTGATGGGTTGAAAAGAGTCTTTACCATATTTAGCATAATGTCCACTTGTAACATACAATTCTTTGTGTCCAATATGTGGGGTGATAACCTGCTCATAACCCGCTTTTTTCTGTGCGATTTTAAGGAAGTTTTCTAGTCTTTCCCTCAATGCTGCTCCTTTTGGTAGCCATAGCGGTAGACCTTGTCCAACTTTTTGAGAAAAGGTAAATAATCCTAATTCCTTTCCTAATTTCCTATGATCCCTTTTTTTGGCCTCTTCAAGCATCTCAAGGTATTCGGTAAGCATTGAGGCTTTTGGGAATGAAATTCCATAAACACGAGTAAGTTGTGGGTTATTTTCATTTCCCCTCCAATAGGCTCCTGCTACACTCATCACTTTTACGGCTTTTATCAGCCCTGTGTTTGGCAAATGACCACCTCGGCATAAATCTGTAAAATCGGAATGATCACAAAAGGTAATTTCTCCATCTTCAAGATTTTCAATCAATTCTGTTTTGAATTCATTGCCTTCATATTCCTTCAAAGCATCAGCTTTGCTAACAGAACGCATTTTGAAATCTGCTTTTTGACGAGCATTTTCGAGCATCCCTTTTTCAATTTTAGCGAAGTCTGCATCACCAAGGCTATCTTCCCCAAAATCTACATCATAATAAAAACCATTCTCAATTGCAGGCCCAATAGTAAGCTTACTATTAGGATACATCTGCTGAATGGTTTGCGCT
Organism: uncultured Cryomorphaceae bacterium; assembly: GCA_963976435.1. Classification (GTDB taxonomy): domain Bacteria; phylum Bacteroidota; class Bacteroidia; order Flavobacteriales; family Schleiferiaceae; genus CAKZNE01. The sequence continues at coordinate 40,626 of CAXBKQ010000013.1, forward strand.
AAAACGTGGGCAGAAGAATGCCAAAATGCCGTTTTTCCTTCTGGATTTTCCCAGGTGTATAAGATCAAACTACCATCTTCCGTTAATGGCGTGCTTGCCTCAACGGTTTTCCCATTAAAACTTGCTGAAAGAACATTTCTTGCCAGACCATGGCTAATGCTCTTAGCTATTTCCATAGCTGAAGTACCCTGAGGAACTTCTTTTACGCTACCATCAGGTAAAGTAATTTTGATCATAATAAAATTTCTAAAATTATTCCTTAGAAAAGGGCTGCGAAGATAATAAATCCATTAGCTAATACTAGGAAATCAATCTTTCAATTTATGTGGTTAATTTGGAAAAATCCACCGTTAATCGGGAATTATTGTGCTTTCCTATTAGTTCAGCAGCTTAGCAGGTAAAATTGTCCGATATTGCAAGGTATTAGGCGCGTCAGCGCTTCTACTAGATTATGAATTACTAATGGATCAAAGACAACAAGCAGCAAGGGTTTTTTTCCTTATTGTGCTTAAGGTTATTATTCTGAGCCTTATCTGGTATTTAGCCAGCGATATGTTTGTGTTCTTTATTTAAATCCAATCTTTGATAATAATCCATTTTGCTCAATATCTTTGGGCCATGGAAAAAAGTGAATTACTACAAAAATTTAATGATGTATGTCCAAATACCCTAATGGAAACTTTAGGTATTAAGTATATTGATGTAGACCCTATAAATGGTATGCTAAAGGCATCCATGCCTGTAAACCCAACTGTTCATCAACCTATGGGGCTACTTCATGGTGGAGCAAGCGTGGCTTTAGCCGAAAGCGTAGGAAGCGCTGCCAGTAGTCTATTTTCAAATCCAAAAGAATTTGCCATTCTTGGACTGGAAATTAGCTGCAACCATATTAAAAGTGTTAAAGAAGGGATGGTTTATGCTCAAGCTGATATTATTCATAAAGGTAGAAGCACCCATATTTGGGAAATAAAGATTGTAGATGAAAACTCAAACCTAATTTCTCATTGTAAACTCACCAATATTATTAAGCCTTTAAAATAATTGATTGAAAAGTTTCCTTTACATAAGCCTGCCCGGTCAAAATGGTTTTAATTCTTATTTGGAAAATCCTATTGATGGTAATTTTGAATTTAAATTCTCTCCCTTTGATTCAAATTTTGAGGAGCTAAATCTTAAAATGGAGCTAGCGGATTTTCCAGAGTTTTCTTTTCAAGGATTAAAATCGCTTTCCTCATCCCATTATCAACAGGAGGAATACCTCCAAGTCATTGAAAAAACTAAGGAAAAAATCAGGAATAAGAATTTGGGTAAGGTGGTGATTTCTAGAAGCAAGGAGTTTCCAGCCTTGAACTTTAATGCCCTAAATACTTTTAAATTATTGGTAGAAAAGTATCCCAATGCCTGTGTTTATCTCTTCGGGAATGAAAAGGCTGGATTGTGGATGGGGGCGAGTCCTGAAACACTTCTGAAATCCGAAGCAGAGATCCTTACTACTATAAGCTTGGCTGGTACTCGGAAAATTGGTGAAGAATCTGATTTTGGACCCAAAGAATTTGAAGAACAACAATTGGTAACGGACTATATAAGAGAGGTTTTTGAAGCTGATTCAGGAATTGATGAACTTGAAATTGCTAAAAGGACTATTAAAAAAGCAGGAAATCTTATTCACCTTGCTTCAAATATTAGAGCCAAGAAAAATGATAATTTTCAATTAAATGAATTCCTAAAAGGCTTTCACCCCACACCCGCTGTAGGTGGTTTTCCAAAACCTGGGGCACTAAAAATAATTTCAGAACTGGAAAAACATTCACGATCCTATTATTCAGGTTATTTCGGCTTAAAGAAAAAAGACAGTTTTCATTATTTTGTAAACCTTAGATGTATGCAATTGTTTAATAATTCTGTAGTCTTGTATGCTGGAGGAGGAATAACAAAAGATAGCATAGCTTTGGACGAGTGGTTGGAAACCGAATCAAAAATGAAAACACTTTTAAATGTTTTGCAAGATCAACTATAAATGAGCAAAACTTCAGCAAAGGCAAATGCCAGATATTTAGGGAAATTATTGAAGCAACATCATTGCCATCAAATTGTGATTTCACCAGGTAGCAGAAATGCACCTATTATTACAGCCCTAGCAAATGATCCAGATTATAATTGCATTTCTGTACCTGATGAAAGGACAGCAGGATTCACCGCTTTAGGAAAATGCATGGCCAGTAAAAAGCCAGTTGCCGTAGTTTGTAGCTCAGGATCCGCATTAGCAAATTATTACCCAGCAGTAACCGAGGCCTATTATCAAAAATTACCCTTGGTTATTCTATCGGCAGACCGACCACTGGAATGGATAGATCAAGGTATTGGTCAGACTATTCGTCAGGATAATATTTTTGAAAATCATATTCAATATTCCGCGAATCTCCTTGGTGAGCCTAAGGATGAATTGACTAAAAACTATAATCAAAGGCAAATTAACCAGGCTCTTTTGGCAACAAAGGATGGACCTGTTCATATAAACATCCCCTTTTCGGAACCCTTGTATGAAAGTGTATCCAATCCAGAAGAAAGGATTCGTTTTATTGAAAAAGTAGATGTAAAAAGACAACTAGATGCTAAAAATTGGGCTCCACTTTATAATAAGTGGAATAAGTCTCCCAAAATTCTTGTATTAGCCGGACAATTAGATTTCAAGCCTGAGCTAATAAAAAGTATTGAGTCCTTACACAACAAAAGTCCTTTTTTAATTTTCAGCGAAACTTTAAGCAATTTACATTGCACTAATTCCATTTCTTCCATAGATCGATTGATAAATACTATTTCAGAAGATCAAAAGAAATTATTAAAACCAGATATCCTAATAACCATTGGTGGGGAAATAGTAAGTAAGATGGTTAAAAAGTTACTGCGAAATCCTGAAATTGAACATTGGCTTGTTTCTGAAAGCCCAGAAATTAAGGATAGCTTTCTAAATCTTAATAAATTAATACCCCTATCACCACAAGAATTTTTTGAAGGGATGCTATTGGGGCTAAGCGAAAAGAAGGCGGAATACCCCAAAACTTGGTTGAATTTGGATAAAATAAAATCCAGGAAACATCAAGAATTTATGGCCCAAAGTTCTTATTCTGATTTGCAGGTTGTTGGGGAATTGCTTCACCATTTACCAAAAAATTCTGTTCTCCATACTGCCAATAGCGCCTCTGTAAGATATACCCAATTATTTGATCAGGATCCAAGCATAGAGCATTTCGCAAACAGAGGCACTAGTGGTATTGATGGTTGTAGCTCCACCAGCCTTGGATTTGCAAGCATGACCGATAAAATAGTAACTCTTTTAAGTGGTGATATTGCCTTTATGTATGATTCAAATGCCTTTTGGAATAATGAGTTGAAAGGCAATTTAAGACTGCTCGTCATCAATAATAATGGCGGGAATATTTTTAGAATAATTAAAGGTCCTAAGAAGGATGGAAATTTTGAAAAATTCCAGGAAACAAATCATCTTCAATCTGCAGAAAGTATTGCTTTGCGCTATTCCCTTTCCTATCAAAAGGCTCATGATTTAATTGAATTGAAAAAGGAGCTAAAAACATTCTATGAACCATCAGAAAGACCAAAGGTCTTGGAAGTTTTTACACCGAGAATTGAAAGTCCAGAAATCCTACAAGACTACTTTAGATTTTTATCTTTAGACAATGAGTGAAGAATTGAATTTGGAGCCTTCGGGCATTGGCCAAAAAAGGCTTTTCGAAAATTTGGAAATTGATAAAAACCAGATTCCCACTATGGATGAGGTGAACTTCACCAATTTGGAGAAGGATTTTTTATGGATGAGAATCACAAGCTGGAGCATTTTTCTTTTTATCCTTTTGGGTTTTTTAATCATTATTGGATTTAAAACAGACACGGCAATTTGGAAAATTAGCGCCCCATGGTTGGCCTTTTTAATTCTAATAGTTTTTATTGAATTAAAAGGTTTTAAAATAAAGGGCTATGCCATTCGGCAAAAGGATATTTCCTATAAATCTGGTCTAATATTTTTCAGCATGACCAGCGTTCCATTCAATAGAATTCAACATGTAGAAGTTAGCCAAGGCCCTATAGCAAGGCTTTTTGATTTGGCAAGTGTAAAAGTTTATACCGCCGGAGGTTCTACAAGCGACCTTAGGATTGGTGGCTTGAAAAAGGAAGAAGCACATAGATTGAGGGATCATATAAGTCATTTGAGCAGCCAACATGCCTAAACTGGATTTAAGTAAGCCACAAAGACAATCACCAATCGGGGTTGGAGTTTTGTTTTTTAAGAAACTAAGAGTGGCCATAAATATTTTTATTTCCATAATAGTGGTTCAGTTTGGATTTCAGTCAAACTTATCATCACTGAGCTTTATGATTATTGTGGCTATAGTTTTGCTGATCGTTTTCCTTATCGCTTTTTTACATTTTCGAAAATTCACTTTTTATGTTGAGGAAGATTCTTTCATTATCGAAAAAGGATTGGTTCGTCGTGATAAAGTAGCAGTTCCGTTTGATCGAATTCAATCTGTACATATCAACCAAAATTTGATTCAGCGGATTTTAGGTGTGGTTGGTTTAAAGGTAGATACAGCGGGTTCGGCTATAAAAGAATTAGAAATATCAGCCTTGCCAAAATCTTATGCTAGATCTTTGCAAGAATACCTAACCGAACAAAGGGATGCAGTATTAAAAGAAGATTTAGATTCAGAACCAGTAGAGGTAAATATTCCCATTTCTGGTGATTTGAAAGCAAAAAAGTCTCCTTTAATTAAATTAGATATCAAGGATATTCTGAGAATTGGAATAACCGAAAACCACTTAAAAAGGGGTTTGATATTATTTGCCATTATTAACGGATATATCTGGCAATATGAAGAGTTTTTACTAGCTCCATTTGAAGAGTTAGTAACTGAATATGAAGACTATGTGATGGGGGAGTGGTTGTTTTTACTGCCTATAGCTCTTGCTGCCTTTTTAGTAGTAGCCGTGCTTTTGTCCTTAATACAAGCTATACTTCGATATTTTGATTTGCGCTTTTTTGTGGATGAAAAAGGTGTTCAATTGCTAGCGGGATTAGTGAAAAAGGCAGAATACCAAATACCAGTAAATAAGATCCAATTTATCAAGTGGAGCAGCAACCCACTGCGGAAAATATTTGGTTTAAAGACCATTTCTGTAAAGCAGGCCGGTAGTAATCAAGCTAATGACAAACAATCGATGGTGGTGCCGGGGAGCAGCCAAGAACAATTGGATGTAGTTTTGGATGAGTTTTATCCGGAAAGGCATGATTCAACATTTGTAAGTTTTCAATCCCATCATTTTTTTAAAATCCAGTTGCTCATATTGTTTGGCATCCTCCCTGCCTTATTATTGTCATTGTTATTTTTTTATGACCCTTGGTTTCTATTAAGCCCATTTTTATGGTTGCTGATTGCTATACCCTTAGCGATGAAATTCGCCGTGTCATGGAAAATAGAATGCAATAAGGATTTGATAAAATTTAAGAGGGGATGGATTTTTCCTAAAGTGGTGATTATCAAATATTATAAAATTCAAAATTTAAAAATAAATCAGAATATTTTTCAACGAAAAAGGAATACCGTACATCTCGATTTTTTTACAGCAGGAGGGAACTTGAGAATGTGGCAATTAGATGAAAAAGTAGCCAAAGAGCTGTACGACTATATCCTTTATAAAGTAGAGAGTTCCGAAGCCAGTTGGATGTGATTTTTTTCATTGAATTCATCTTATCTTCGCCAGAATTAGCAATTCACAAAAGATCTAAAGGCTAAATTTTAATAATGAATATCAAGCATTGGATAGCCGCGGCTAGATTAAGAACCCTACCTCTAGCATTTTCAAGTATAATATTGGGAAACTGTTTGGCAAGTTCCGAAGGTTCCTTCAATTGGACTATTTTAATTTTATCTCTTATCACAACCCTTTGTTATCAGATTTTAAGCAATTATGCCAATGACTATGGAGATGGTATTAAAGGTACGGATGACAATAGAACTGGCGAAAAAAGAGCTGTAGCCTCAGGAATAATTAGTGCAGCTAAGATGAAAAAGGCTGTAATATTATTTTCTATTCTCTCTTTGTTTTTTGGTAGCTGGTTGAGCATTGTGGCCACAAGGGACTTATCTATTTATATAAGTATCCTTTTCATCGTTTTAGGCATATTCGCCGTCATAGCAGCAATCAGCTATACTGTAGGGGATAAGGCTTATGGTTATAGAGGTTTTGGCGATGTTTTTGTCCTCCTGTTTTTTGGATACGTGGGAGTGGTAGGTTCCTATTATTTGCAAAGTAATGTTTGGGATTGGATGATATTTCTGCCAGCTACTTCTGTTGGATTTCTTGCCATGGGAGTCTTAAACCTGAATAATATGAGGGACATTGAAACGGATAAAGAGAATGGAAAAAGGACTCTTCCAGTTTTAATGGGATTGAAAAAGGCGAAATTTTACCAAGGAGCACTAATTATTTTAGCAATAGACTGTGCTTTTATTTATAATGTAATTGAGGAAGGTGGCTCCTGGCGAAGCCTTTATTTTATTTCAATTCCCTTTTTAATTGCAGGTTTATTTAAAGTAAGGAAATCGTTTAGCCCTGAAGATTTTGAGCCACAATTAAAAGTTTTGGCATTGAGCACACTATTATTTGCGCTAACATTTGGTATTGGTCAGATTTTATGAAAGCAAGTTGGAAAAAGTATCAACTAGATTTTAAAAATCCATCTGGAACTAGTCGTGGGATATTAAATAGCAAAGACTCTTATTTTATTTTTTTGGAGGATGTAAATAAAAGTGGGACTGGTGAATGCGGTCTTTTAAGAGGATTAAGCATTGATGATAGACCGGATTATGAGCATATGCTGGACTTTATTTGCAACAATATCCATCTTGGAATTCAACAATTGTATTCCCAATTAATGGAGTTTCCTTCCATACAGTTTGGTTTGGAGATGGCTTTTAAAGATTTAGACTCCGATAATCACGTATTATTTCCTAGTGATTTTACCAGAGGAAGAGCCAATCAAGCGATTAATGGATTAATTTGGATGGGAGATAAAAGCTTTATGTCTAAGCAAGTGGGTGAAAAGCTAAATTCAGGGTTTAGGGTTCTAAAGATGAAAATAGGAGCCATAAAATTAGAAGAGGAGCTTGGAATACTAAAAAATCTGCGATCAGAATTTTCTAGCCAGGATCTGGAAATTAGACTAGATGCCAATGGAGCTTTTCAATTTGACGAGGCCAAGGAGCTTTTAGGAAGGTTTTCAGACTTGCATATACACTCCATCGAACAGCCAATAGCCAAGGGGCAGTGGACAGAAATGGCAGAACTTTGCGCTAATACACCCCTAGATATTGCGCTTGATGAAGAATTGATTGGGGTCTTTACGAGGAATAAAAAAATTGAATTGCTGGAAACCATTAATCCTCAGTATATAATTTTAAAACCCAGCTTTATTGGTGGTTTTCAAGGTTCAGAAGAGTGGATTTCCCTTTGCAATAGCCGAAATATTGGGTGGTGGGTAACCAGTGCTCTTGAAAGCAATATTGGATTAAGTGCCATTGCACAATGGAATTACACACTTAAAAACACATTACCTTCTGGTTTGGGGACAGGAAGTTTATATAAGAATAATTTTCCAAGTCCCCTTTTTGTTGAAAGAGGGCATATTTATTATGATAGCAAACAGCAAAATTGGAATATTGACTTATAATCTTCCTCGAATGCTGAGGTTTATACTTTTTCCCATAGCAGCTATTCCAGATGAATAGGACCTATACCTTGCATCATTAATATTTAGCAAACCAACTTGTACAACTAATTTTTCTGAAAGATTCACCGCCATTCTCAAGTTTAAGGTATACCAAGATGGAGAATAGGGTCGCCCTTCGGAGTCCGTGGCATATAAAAGTGCTTTATCCCTTTCACTTTCAGCTAGATTTTCATAGCTTAAAACACCATTGTAATTCACGAAAAAGTCGAAGTCTACTATCTTATATTTATAATTGAGATGGGTATTGGCAAAAAGTGGAGCAACATGTCGCAAAGCTTCTCCTTCGGAAGTTTCCCCTTGGGTATAGTTGATATTCCCCTTTAAATGGAGATCCTTAACTATTCTTAGATCCACAGCCGCTTGAATTCCCCAAACTCTTGCAGAACCAATATTTTGTACAGCCTGTACCTGACTGAGTTCTCCATCATAGAATATAGAATCCTCACCATTTAGATTAAAGTCCTCTCTTGCCAAGGCATTTTGAAGATAGGAATAGTATAAATTCAATTGGAGTTTAAGGGGTTTCCAACTATTATTTGTCAAACCAAAATCCAATGCATAAAGGAATTCAGGTTTTAAATCTGGATTGGGAATTACAACATTTCCAGGGCTTGAATCAAATATTTTGGAGATATCATCAATATTTGGAGCCCTAAAACCATTGGAAGCATTGAGAATAAATTTCCAATCCTTTTTAGCATTATAGGCAAGTCCAATACTTCCGTTTAATGCTTTAAATTCATTGTCTATATTAACATTCGGTAAGGGAAAAAAACTGCTGTCTATTTCTCCACTAAGATGCACCCAGTTGGCTCTTAAGCCTAGGTCTAATGTTAATTCAGGTAAAATTCTGTTAGTTATGGAAGCGTAAGCTGATGTGGCATTCCAAAGACTGCCATCGGGATATCTGGTGCTAGTAGCAATTTCATTCTGATTTAGGATATCTACGATAATCCCTTCGGAGCCTATTTTATTATATACATTATCAAAACCATAATGTAGTCGTGTTTTATGGCTAATGATCTTTTCAAAATCAAGGCTAAAATTAAGGGCTCTAACGGTTTCGGTTCTTTGTCTTAAACTGTTGGAAAACATTTTCCTATCATTTCTACTTTCTTCAAAAAATTGATAGGCAAGGTTAGTTTTAAGATGATCAAAAAACTTGTTATTGCTTCTTAGTGTATAATTTAAATTATGCATCATCCATTTTTGTGGACCATAATACCATTCTGCATTTTTCAGCGAATCTTCTCCGCTATACTCTATTAATCTATCATAGCGAGGAACATCAGAACTCAAGCTATAGTGAAAACCATAGCTCAATTCAGAATTTGAATTAAGTTTCAATTTGAATTTTTGCATCAAATTGAATTGGTTGAAAGCTGTTCCGAGTTGTAATTGAGGGTTGGCATTCCTTAGGCTTGAATCTCTACCATTTATTCTATCTTGATAGTGATTCCTTAAATATTCCTCAGGACCAAAACTGCCCATGCTTTGATCCGAATAATCAGAAAAACTAAAACTGCTAATGGAGGCAAATTTGGACTTGCTAAACCCAAAATGAAGGTGTGCGGTTTTTTCGGAGTTTGCAGAATTATATCTCGCTAAATAGCCTAGGTTAAATTTGGTTTTATCAGCAAAGCTAAAATCTGGAGTGGATAAAGTGCTAAAATTCATTACTCCACCAATAGCGTCACTACCGTAAATAACAGCTCCTGGTCCAAAAATAATATCCGTTTGTTCTATGGCATTGGCATCCAAAGCAATCACATTTTGAACATTTCCTTCCCTAAAAATTGCTGTATTCATTCTTACCCCATCAACCACCAGAAGGACTCTATTTGTGCTAAACCCTCGGATCATCGGACTTCCACCACCCAACTGACTTTTTTGAACAAAGACCTGCCCAGATTGTTCCAAAAGATCCGCTGCAGTTTGTGGATTTTTAAATTCTATTTCCTTTTTACTTATGGTACTTATACTAATGGGAGTTTCATCTTTATTTCTTTCCCATTTATTAAAACTAAGATCAATAATGCCAAGTTCCATAAGTTTTTCTTCCAAGTATATTTTGTTTCCATTTGCCTTTATTTGCTCCATGGAAACACTTACCTCCAAATAGGAGGGATGTTGGAATTTTAAAACTTTGCAATCCTTTAAAAGATTCAAATCTATTTCTCCCTTTGCATTAGAACTTGCACTTGCCAGCTCGCAATAAACATATAGATTTGGGATGGGTTTTCCTGATTGAACATCCAGAACCTTTAAAAGGTTTTGGCCAATGCCCAGAAAAGGAAGAAGGAAAAATAATAGTAGAAATGAATTGAACTTCATTCAAAAAATAATTTTCGAAAAGGCAACAATAATTAAGCCAGTAAAGGTGCTAATATAAATTCAAACTAAGGACAAAAAAAAAGCACTTGTCTTAACAAGTGCTTTCTTAAACAGGGTGAAACCACAAGGGTTCAATTTATAGAAATAGGAACTGTATAGTAGGTAACGAGAGTATTTTAAATAAGGTTGGGTATGCTTGAAAAAAAGTTTAAAATAAATGGTAATGAGCTGTTGTTCAGTGATATAAATTTGAAAAAAAATCCAATATATTCTGAGCTTGCTACTTTTCTTAGCCAATTTCACAATTCAGATCCCTTTTTTGAATTGAGTTCATCAGGCTCTACTGGTACTCCAAAAACCATTCGAATCAAGAAGGAGTTTATGAAGGTTTCTGCCCAAAAGACTTTAAACTTTCTGGAGATTGAAAAAGGTGCTAAGGTTTTGTTATGCCTACCTATGGATAAAATTGGTGGGATAATGATTTTAGTACGATGGCTTGTGGCGGATTTAGATTTATACCTTACTAATCCAAAAGCAAATCCTTTACTGGAATTTGATGAGGATTTCGAGCTCTGCTCTATGGTTCCCTACCAAGCAGAGAAAAGCTTGGCAAATCTTGGGCAAGTGAGGAAATTAATAATTGGGGGAGCAGCGGTAAGTCCGCATTTGGAGGAAAAATTGTCGAAAATTAATGTAGAATCCTATCATAGCTTTGGGATGTCGGAAACTATTTCACACATAGCACTAAGAAGAATTGGTAGCGATTTAAATTTTAAATGCCTTGAAGGAATTGAAATTTCTGTTGACCAAAATTCTTGCCTTATTATTAGCTCAGAAGATATCGGTTTAAAGGGTTTAAAGACAAATGATGTTGTTGAAATTAAGCAAGGAAATGAATTTAGATGGAAAGGGAGAATTGACAATGTGATTAATAGTGCAGGTTTAAAATTCTACCCTGAGGAAATTGAGTCAAAAATTGGGGATTTGCCAGTTGAGTATTTTATTGCTGGAAAAGAAGACAGTGAACTAGGCGAAAAAATTATTTTAGTTCTGGAGTCTGATTCGAAAGTAGATTTTGATTTCCCTCAACTTAGCAAATATGAAAAACCTAAAGAGATTTATCATTTACCGGTATTTATAAGAACAAAAACAGGTAAAATAAAAAGAGAGGAAATATTAAAAGCCCTATTCGAAATTAATCCCTAATTCAAAATCAATTCTTATTTTGCTTCATATAAGCTAGACCATGGATAACCAAGCTGTTGAAAATTACAATTGCAAAAGCTGCGGCCAGCAATTTGAAGGAAATTATTGCCCAAGTTGTGGGCAAAAAAAAATAGTTAACCGCTTAGTTTTAAAAGACAGCGTCCGCCATTTGTTTGGTGTAATGGTAAACTTTGAGCGTGGCTTGTGGCATAGCAGTATATTGATGTTTAAAAACCCGGCCAAGGTTATCAATGACTATATCAATGGTATTACCAAACCTTATATCCATCCCTTTAGATATTTATTTCTTTGGCTTACAATCCAAATATTTTTAATGTTCAGCACGGGCCTGTTTGATATGATTCAGAGTCAGATGGCCCTTGAATTACAAGCCCAACAGCAGGATAGTGAATTTCAATTAGCGGTAAATCAGGCTATTCGAAAGTATATGCAAATCTTTTTTGTTTTGAGTATTCCTTTTCTGGCTTGGGGTACACGACTTTTATTTAGAAAAAAAAGGCTCAATTTCGCCGAACACCTAGTGGTGAATTCCTTTGGCTATGGAACCACACTTTTAATGTCTACTTTAATTCTTCCACTTTACTTTTTCGTAGGCGACAATTTGATGAAAATTCAAATGCTGAGCCTAATTTTGAATATCGCTATCCATGCTTATATATATAAGCGAGTTTTTGAAGAAAGAATAATACCTACCATTCTAAAATCCATTATGGCCGTAGTATTTTGGCTCATCGGATTTTGCTTGAATATGATCCTCTTCTTCATTTTCTATATAATCTACCTGATAATATACAACCCAGATTTATTAAAATCTGCAGCCAATAAAACCAGCACAGCGGCCCTTAGTCCAGAGCTAATGTCATTTTGGTCTCAGCTAATCTAAATCCATTTTCCAATACCGAATTGCGATGATCTTTACTCCAAAGCATAGGGTTACTATGGTTAAAATGAATGAAATGGATTTTTGATTTTTCATCAGAGGAAAGTCCGGAAAATAAACTCATGCTTTCCGAAATAAATGGATGAGGTACCAAGCTCATATCTCTTCCAGCCAATTCCCCATCTCCATAAAAAGTACCATCAAGAAGGGCGAAATCTACTTTGCTAATTTCATTTGAAATGTCTTTTCCCCATTTTTCCCATTTGTCAATATCCGGGATAAACAAAACTGATTTTGATGGGCCGAATATTCTAAACCCAACCGTTTCCGAATATTCATCACGATGAGGAACTTTAATCGCTTCCACCGAACAATTTTTGCTTAACCGAATGTTTGTACCAGTGTCAATAGGCTGGATATTTATGTTTTTATGACTGAGGAGCTGATCCCAGGGTCCATTATTGCTAAGGAATTCTTTCATTCTGGGCATGGCAAAAACCTGAACATCTTTGGCTCCAAGAGCTTCATGCCCTAATTGCATAAGTCCAGTATAATGTCCAATATGAGCATGACTTAAGAATATTCCATCTGGAACATCCTTGTCAAGGTAAGCGGAAAAGTCTTGAGCAAGTCGCCATTGTTCTCTAAATGCCGGGCTGGCTTCAAAGATCCATATTTTATGACTTTCATGGTCGATAAGAGCTAAACTTGTTGGCTGTTCCCCTTTAACCTGATTTGAATAAAATTTTTGACAACATTCTTTCCTACAGGAAATTTGAGGGTAACCAGCATCCTGAGCAATTCCTAGAACAAGTAATTCCACCTTGGCTAGTTCAGAATTCCCCTCTTGTTTGAATTTTTGATTTTGCTCACTACAGCTTAGAATAAGCAGGGTGAAAGAAAATAGAAGGGCATTTTTAAAAAACTTCATATTTGTATTTTATCAACAAATTAATTTTTTACTAGGCTGAATGGATTCACAATTTAATCGATATAAATTCAATGGCTTAAACTAATGAAAGAAGCACTTTACTAAACCGATTTAAATGATTTTAGGCTTATCCCTTTTTTAGAATATAAATCTCTAAATTTGTGTTTCACCCGGTATCAATTATATGTCTAATAGCTTGTTTAAGTGTTTGTTATTTTGTGTTTTGGCCTTATTTCCTTTGTTGGCTATTTCACAAAACATCACGGTAAATAACAATGCTCCTTATAATGATCCTATTTGGCTGGTAAAAAATGTATTGGTAGATGCTCAAAATGCCATTTTACCGGCCTACAATCCTCCTTTTTCGGGAATAACCCTAGTTCAGCCGGCTAGTACTCAAGTGGGATTTTTTGATGCAAGTGGAACTAATTTTCCTTTAGATAGCGGAATTGTAATGTCTACAGCAGAAATTAATGTTGCAGTACCGAATGCCAGTTATATCAATCCAAATATTGCGAGGCCAGATACGCATCTTGATGGGGTATTAAGTGTTCTAGGCTTAGGGTCACAAACCTTATTTGATAAATCGGTAATTGAATTTTCTTTTGTGGCTGTTTCAGATTCTGTGGAATTCGAATACATTTTCGCCTCCAATGAATACAGTAATTATACATGTTCAAATTTTAATGATGTATTCGGATTTTTCCTTACTGGGCATGGTATAAATGGGGTTCCAAGTATGTCAACTGTAAATATTGCTAGGATTCCAAATACCACCGTACCAGTGGCTATTAATACCTTAAACGGTGGTGCGCCAACAGGAGGAAATACTGCTTCAAATTGTCTTACAGCCAATCCAAATTATGTAGCCCATTCCTCCTATTTTATTAATAATCCATCTTTAAATGCTATTGGTTTTAATGGCTATACTCAGGTTTTAAAGGCAAGAGCATCTGTTATTTGCGGTAATGTTTACCATATTAAACTGGCTATTACCGATGTGGTAGATGGAGCATTAAACTCGGCAGTATTTTTAGGTGCCAAAAGTTTTAAAGTCCCGAAATATTCCTTTACTCCGGTTCCAAACTCTGCTAATACCTTTGTAGATACTATGGCCGTAGAAGGTTGTTCACCAACTCCTCTTGTTATAAAAAAATCAGGAGGACTTATTGGAAAAAGTATTGGTGTAGCGATTTCTAAAAGCGGAACGGCAATAGAAGGTATAGATTACCAAAGCATTACAGATAGCATTTGGATGCCAGCTTCGGTAGATGAAGACACCATTTTCATTTATGCCATAAATGATGGTCTTACAGAGGCTCCAGAAAAAATAATTTTTGATTTCGACCTGCACCTGGCAAATTGCCCAGTAGTACCCACAAGTGCTGAACTTTATATTAGAGATAAATCTTTTATTTCTACTAGTGTCCTTAGTTTGAGTAATTCGGATACGCTAGAATGCCCAAATGATTCTATTCTAATTCACGTAGATGTTACAGGTGGGGATGGCGATACTTTGTGGGCTTGGGCTGATATTCCAGGTTTAAATCACCCAGACCGCTACGTGTCTCCAACTGTAAATACCACCTATTATTTATATGCTACAGATGAATGCCGAACGGATACGGTTTGGGATAGTATTACCATTTATGCACCTATTTTAAATCCTTTGTCTGTAAACCATCAAGAATTTATGGTTTGCGATGGCGAGTCGGTAAGTATACCAGCCGATTTTAGCGGCGGAAAGGCTCCCTATAATATTCAATGGTTTAATGGTTCTACCCTGGATACTGTTTTGATCTTTCCAAGAAGTGATACCAATTGGGTTACCTATGGAGTTAGTGATGCATGTGGGAGTTTTATTAGTGATTCTGTCCTAGTTTATTTGGATTCTGCAAGTCGGCCCTTTATCCATCATGAGATAGATTTTGGAGATCCCTTAAATGTGGAGTTATTTGCAGATAATATCCCGAGAATTAGTTACCATTGGGATTTTGGAGATGGTGATTCCTCCACCCTTAAAAACCCCGTTCACCGGTATTCCAATGCTGGAACATATGATGTAACTCTAACTGTTATTAGCACAGATGGATGTACAAAGCAGATTACAAGAACAATTGAAGTTGAGGATATTTATGAGCTTTATATACCCAATTCCTTCACTCCAAATGGGGATGGTTTAAATGAGTATTTCAAAATTTATGGTACCGGAGTAGAGGAGTATGATATTATGATTTTTAATCGTTGGGGTGCCAAAGTTTTCCATTCTCAAGATCTTGAAGAACCTTGGGATGCTAATTTTAATGGGCAAAAGGTCCATCAAGGAAGCTATGCTTACACCATTAAAATTAAGACCACATTTGGTGGCCATAGAGTAAGAAAAGGGGTGGTTAATGTTTTCTATTAAAAATAGGAATTAAAAGATTTTCTCATTTTATTAGTTTCCTAATTGTACATTTCCCCATTCGTTAAATTTTTCATTTCAGTTTTTTGAAAAGCTATTTCCAAATATTGGGACTTCAAGAAGGAGCGAGCCAAGATGATATAAAAAAGGCATATCGAAAATTGGCTCTAAAATATCATCCTGATGTAAATCCGGGGCAGCAAGCCAAAGTAAAATTTCTTAAAATAGTTGAAGCCTACGAATTTCTTAGCCAGCAAACTATATCCAATTCTAGTAGGAAACTAAAGCAAAAGGATTTAGAAAAAATTAGGGATTTGGCAAAGCGAGCTGCTGAATATGAAGCCAAAAAAAGAAAGTATGAAAGGGCCAAAAAAATAAAAGAAAAGAAGGAAAAAGAACAAGCCAGACAATATACCCTTGGCTTTTATACTTTAATCGGAATTATCATTGCATTTTTTTCAATTAGGGCCGCTTATAAATGGTATCATCAAATGATTATAGATCGAGACCCTGTTGTAAGTACCGCAATGGTTGTGGGAATAGGCCAGAATAGGATGGTATATGAATTTCAGGTGGGAGACCATTATTATGAAGATGATATGTATGTGAGTGGTTCTGGATTGGAGATGCGCAGTGATAATGGCTTTCCTTTAAAAATAGGTGATGAATTTGAGGTGACCTATAACCGAAATAAACCCAATTATAATAAATTGAATTTCGAAAGAGTATCTACCGAGGTGATGAATAGATATCTTTTTATGACATCTAATAAGTTTAGAGAGATATTCCAAGAGGAATGGAAGGACTATTCGGATTCTGAAATAAAGCGAAGTTCAGATTGTTTAACTCTTTTGATTTTTGACAAATACCAGTATGAAGGAATACGCAAAGTCTTTCATTATAATAAATCTATAAGTTCAAATTTCTCCAATAATTCCATAGGCTGGTATTTTTTTACTAGGAAGGAAGAATTCAAAAAAATAAAACTCCAATGCGAGGGGATACCTATTGAGGAAGATTAGAAAGTCTAGAATTTTCCAGACCAAGAAATAGGCTTGGATAACGAATCTAATTGCATAATTTTACCGCCTATTTCTAATTTGATTATGGCTTTAAAACCCTCATTACCGAAAGGAACAAGAGACTTTTTACCCAAAACCATGCTCATTCGTGAGTATATTTTGGATAATATGCGAAATGTCTTCAAAAAATATGGCTTCCTTCCTATAGAAACTCCCGCCATGGAAAATGCTTCCACCCTTACCGGTAAATACGGTGAGGAAGGCGATAGGCTGATTTTTAAAATTATGCCTAGGGGTGAAAAAGCAAAAGTGGACTCAGATAAAATAAAGGCAAAAGAGGCTTTAAGGTACGATCTTACCGTACCCTTTGCAAGGTTTGTAGTTCAAAATCAAAATGAAATTGGATTTCCTTTTAAGAGATATCAAATACAACCAGTATGGAGGGCAGAAGCTCCTCAAAGAGGAAGGTTTAGGGAATTTTACCAATGTGATGCTGATGCCATAGGATCGGACTCTCTTTTGCTGGAGCTTGATTTCATCCAGATTTATCGTGAGGTTTTTGAAACTCTAAATCTGAAAGTTCAAATTAAAATCAACAACCGAAAACTATTAGCAGGTTTTGCAGAGGTTTTTGGAATCCAAGATCGCCTTACGGATTTCACTATTTGTTTGGATAAATTGGATAAAATAGGGGAGGAAGGAGTTGTGGAGGAAATGAAGCAAAAAGGCTTTGAGGAAAAAGCCTTACAGGGTTTTCGACAAATAGCCTCATTAAAAGGTAGCAATGCCGAAATATTAAAGCAAATAATTCCAATTCTCCAAAATTCTGAAATAGGAAGAAAAGGAATTGACGAGCTGAACTTTCTAATCCAGAATATTGATGAAAATTGCCCATTAAGCCTAGATCTAACTTTAGCACGTGGGCTGGATTATTATACAGGGGCTATTTTTGAAGTTGTAAGTGAAGAAGTGAAAATGGGTTCCATAGGTGGAGGAGGAAGATATGATGATCTTACCAGTATTTTCGGTTTAAAAAATGTTTCAGGTATTGGAATTTCTTTTGGCTTGGATAGAATACAACTTGTTTTGGAAGAGCTCGATAGATTGCCAAAATTTGAAAATCAAAGTACCCAAATATTGTTTTTCAATTTTGGAGAGGAACTGGCTCTAGAATCCTTTAAGTGGGTAAAAGCATTGAGGGCACAAGGAATAAAAGCAGACATTTACCCAGATGTTGCCAAATTCAAAAAGCAAATCGCCTATGCTTCTAATAGAGGTGTATCCTTTATAGCTTTGATTGAGAAAATGCCCGAAGATGGTGCGGATACCCTTCAAATTAGGAATATGCAAAGCCGTGAGGAGGAGTTCCTCAATTTAGAACAATTGATTGCAAAATTGAACAACAACTAATTTTATTGAAAAAATAAGCCGGTATGAAAATCCATCCAAACACTATATCTGTTTCTGAACTATTTCATCAATTTTACTCTGAAGATAGACTTTCACTTTCCGAAGAATCGAGAGATAGAATTATTAAGTGTAGACAATATTTAGATGATAAAATTACCAAAGCTGAAAAGCCTATTTACGGCATTAATACTGGTTTTGGTTCTCTGTATAATATTAGTATAAATGAGCAAGATTTATCAGAGCTTCAAGAGAATTTGGTAAAATCCCATGCCTGTGGAACAGGTGCTGAGCTACCTTGTGATATTGTAAGAATGATGCTACTCTTAAAGATTAGGTCTTTGTCCTATGGTCATTCTGGAATAAGCTTAGAAGTTGTAGAACGGCTGATTTACTTTTATAATAATGACATTTTACCGGTTGTTTACGAACAAGGTTCATTAGGAGCATCTGGTGATTTAGCCCCATTGGCCCATCTGTCCTTAGCTCTAATTGGTATGGGTGAGGTTTGGCATAAAGGCGTCAGAAAAAGTGCTGAACAATGCTTGAAGGATGAAGGGATAAAGAGATTAGAGCTGCAATCAAAAGAGGGCCTAGCTTTATTGAATGGAACTCAATTTATGATTTCCTTTGGTGCTATGGCGCTTTTCAAATTGCAAAAGCTAAGCTATTTGGCAGATTTAATTGGAAGTATTTCCTTAGATGGGTTTGATGGTAGGCCTGAGCCGTTTAATGAGCTAATTCATTTAGCGCGACCTCATAATGGACAGCTGCAAACGGCTGCTAGAATTAGGGAGTTTTTGGAGGGAAGTGAATTGATAAGCAAAGAAAAGGTTCATGTTCAAGACCCCTATTCATTTCGATGTATGCCCCAAGTACATGGTGCAAGTAAGGATGCTCTTGAATACATATCCAAAGTTTTTACCACAGAAATAAATTCAGTTACCGATAATCCCACCATCTTCCCAGATGATGATCTAATAATTTCTGGAGGTAATTTTCATGGACAAACCTTGGCTTTAGCGCTTGATCAAATGGCAATTGCTGCTGCTGAATTAGCAAATATCTCGGAAAGAAGAACCTATCTTTTGGTAAGCGGGCAGAGAGGTTTACCACCTTTTCTAGTTGCAAACCCTGGATTAAATAGTGGTTTGATGATTGCTCAATATACGGCAGCTTCTATAGTTAGCCAGAATAAACAATATTGTACTCCTGCATCTGTGGATTCTATTGTATCCTCTAATGGACAAGAAGATCATGTGAGTATGGGGGCAAATGCAGCAACCAAAGCCTGGAAGGTTATAGAAAATTTAGAAAGTGTTTTGGCAATTGAACTAATTTCAGCATCCCAGGCATTAAAATTTAGAAAGGAGTCTTCCTCAGAATTTATTCAAACTTTATTAAAGGAATTTAGAAAGGAGGTAGCCTTTATTGAAAATGACAGGATCATTGCTGAAGATATTAAAAATGCAAAAAGTTTTATTGCCAATTTGGAGCTAGATCCGGAATTGATTTTTTAGTCGAAATCGAAACTTAGATTATCTGATTAGCGTAAAATATCCGGTAATAACATCTGCACCATTGCGCAGGGAATAGGTATAAACACCCATTGGAGCAGGTGAATTGTTTCCAATACTAGCATCCCAAAACTCTTCGAATGGTCTTGTACTATGAAATATTAGTTCACCCCATCTATTAAAGATTCGTATTTCATCATCTACCCCACAATGATTACCGTAAATTTCAAATTTTTCATTTAATCCATCTCCATTAGGAGTAAAGGCATTGGGGATAAAGGTTTCTCTACCAATATTTTCAATTGAAACTGGGTATTCATAGGAATATGTCTGACCACATTGAGGATCTTCGATTTTAAGTTTAATGGTATAGTTTCCAGGTTCTGAATAATAAAATAAGGGTTGTTTTTCTGTGCTTCGGTTGCCACCATCTCCAAAATCCCAATAATACTTAAACCTTTCTCTATTGTTTTCTAATAGCACATCTATAGACCCATCTCCACAAGCTGCAATTTCCGCCTTAGGGCTAGGAACAGCCACCGTGTCTGCAAAGACTATAGTATCTGTAAAACTTGAAACTTTAAAACACAGGGTATCATAAGCCTTCATGTTTACAATATAGCTACCGTAACCGCTGAATTTATGTCTTGGTTGTGCATCAAAAGATTGGCTACCATCGCCAAAATCCCATTCATATTGATGTGAATTTTTTGAATGATTATTGAAACTCGCCTTAAATTCTCTATCGCAACTGAAATAGTTGGCTTGGAAAATTGCTTGAGGTTCACTACCTCCGGTGTGATTTAGTTCAACAAAGCTCGTATCCGAAATTCCACAATTGGTATCCAAGGCAATCAATCGAATATTATAGCTACCAATCTTACCAAAGGATGCATTGGGTTCTGCCGATTTTGAAGTTTGGCCATTGTCAAAATCCCATTGATAAACATCTGCATTTACACTATTATTCTTAAACCTTACATGAATAGAGTCGCATATAGTATCAATATCTACACTTAAATCAATATGGGGTTTGGATCTTACTGTAACTTCGAAATCCATTTTAATAAGTCCTAAATTACATTGGCTTACACCATTAACAATTGGGGTTCCATTTGATTGAGAATAGGCTCCTGGGGTAGTAGGGAAGGTGCCCGAACCACAACCAGCGCAAACCGCCTGAAATATACTCCCATTAGGGTCAAATCTACTGGTTCCTCCGTCAACATGCTCATTGCTGCTTCCTCCAAAAAAACTTGCGTAAACCAAATTTTCGGCATCCCTATCCAAAACCATAAAATAGAAATCACTACCGTCCGTAGTTGGCTGAGCAGCATCCGCTGTAGTAGGTAATCCATTGGTATTACCTAATGCACTTCCTCCTAATACCGTTTTATTTGAATTGCCATTCCAACCACTTAAATAAATATTATAACAATCGTCGACCAAAAAAGCGGAAGGAACTAAATCAGATTTTCCTAGGCCACTACCAATTTGGGTAGACCACAATTCTGTTTGGATGTCGTTCGATAATTTTTTTAAAAATTGCTCAGATCCAGAATTTGAATAATTTCCAGAACTTATAGAGATAGAGCCTTTAGATTGTCCAAATAAATAAATATTTTGATCCTTGTCTAAATCAATAAAAAAGGCTTGATCGTTGTCTGCTGTTCCTAAATAACTTCCTTGAATAAAGGATCCTAGTTCAGAATTGAATTTGGCAATATAAGCATCGATTCCTCCTAAGTGATTGGGATTTAGTGCATTAATCTTAGAAAGAATATTTGAACTATTTGTACCTCCCGCAATAATAATGGAGCCGAAATTGTCCTTTTTGATGGAGTATCCAGCATCATTTCCAGAGCCTCCAAAATATGTTCCCCACTTCAAACTATCTAGACTCTTAGTGAAACTAGCGATAATCATATCCTGCTGACCTTGATTATTGGATTGGTAGCTATTTCTCAGACTTATATCGCCCGATTCGGTGCTTGTAATAATATATACGCTTCCATCATCGTAAATTATTTCACCTCTTGCATCATCACCATAGTTTTCATAGAGCCCCATATTCAGGCCATCGTTTTCAGTTCCACCAAAATAGGTTGAAGCCATTAGTTGGGTTCCATCAGCACTTAGCAAGGCAATGAAAGCATCTGTTCCTACACTAAAATTATAAGCTTGGTGGAATGGTTTTACTCCACCTTTAAAGGTAGTTTGAACACCACTTTTGTCGAGCATTGGAAAATCATCAGAACCAGTTGCTCCCAAAATATAGAGGTTACCAATTTCATCAACAACAAGGCTTTGAGGAATTTCAATGCCATTACCTCCAATGAAGGTGGAATAAATAAGTTGACTGCCATCACTTGAAAATTTACTTATCCCTAGATCAATATCTCCCTGTGAACCTTGGAAGCTTGTTCGGTATGCCCCAACATTTGTAGGGAATGTACCCCCATCATTCCAAACTATTCCGCCAGCAAAGCTGTTGCCATAATCATCATAGGTGGCAGTAAAACCCCAGTTGTTTGCGGAGGAACCCGTAAAAGTTGAAAAAACAAGACTAGGATCGATAATGAGTTCATGATCCAAATAATAATCCTCAATTTTAAAGCTTACAACATCCCCTTTTAAGATGTATTTGGCTTTTATTTCCACCCTTTCTCCTTCGATAATTTGATAAACACTAGGGATGTATTCAGAGAAACTTCCAATGGATGTATGGAATATTAGGCGATCATTTTTTATTTGAATTTTTGAAAGACCCTCATATTTCATTTTTATCTGATCAGGATCAGCACCGGGTGCCACTATGAAATCGTATTTTAAATCTTCTCCTTTACCATAATATCGAGCATCAATTCCTGGGTATAAATTGGAGTATTGAAGTCCTTTAAAAACTTTCACCCGCTGGAAATTGTCTAGGGTAGAATGATTTGAAATATAATTGTAATAAAATTCTGTTTTATGGATCCCCGATATTTCTGCAAGGGGATTTGAATTTAAATAATGAAGTCGGAGTGCATGCCCATTGATCATCTCCTGATGATGATGGTGATCGCTATGATCGTGCCCAAGGGCATCCGGATCTAAAAGGTTTAAAATAAAACCCTCGTCCTGAAAATAAATAGCACCAGAAGATAATTTTAATTTATAATCAAAGTCTTCCTGCCATTGACCTGCATTTTCAACAAATAAAGCATGTGAAGCATCTTGCGAAAGTAGGGGTAAGGGGCAAGCTAAATACAAACAAAAGAAGGATATGGTAAACAGTTTCCTCACTTCAAATTCTTATCCCCTAAAAATATTAATAATTATTTAAACCAGATAGGTGGCCAATCTATGATTTATTAAAAGGGGGGGGATTGAATTTCAGACCTTAATGAGCCTAGCCTGAATGAATATCAAATTATTAAAAGAGCTCCTACAGGCAATTAAATAATCATTTTCAGCAGGCTTTATCCTGAGCTTTTTTTGGATTAAATCGGCTTTATCGGGAAAATTTCTCGAAATAATGTTGAAGCGGGAATTTTTTAAGCCCTTGTCATAAGGTTTAAGAATTTTTATCACCTCAAATATTTTCCCTGGAAATTTATCGATTATTTGATCGGAAAAATACAAATTGGTATTGCTATCCAATTTCTGTAGATCGTGTTTTTCAGCGAAAATGTCCCCACCCTTTGCTTTTTGCATGCTGGAATTAGGTTCGTAAAGATATTTTCCGGCTTTAGTGGCTGTCCTAATCTTTCCTTTCTCATTCCAATAAAAATCAAATACTTCGAGCTCCTTATTGGCAAGAATGTTAAATGTTCTCAGCTTAATTTTATTTTCCCCTTCTTTTAAAAGGAATAAAAGTTCCTTGGTTTCATTTTTCAAACTGATCAACCACACCTCCGACACATATTCTAAGTCTGAAATTGCCGAATGGATATCCAACATAGGGCTAGTTTTTATTAAAGCCCTTCTTCCATTCGCAATTAAATCATCCTTAATTTTTAAAACATTGGGTTCACAATCTGCGAGACTTACAAGTTTGGAATTTGATAAATCTCTTCTCGCAGGATCTATATTAATATAATCAGAATTGATCTTTGAAACATATGATAAACCATCGCCATTTATTACCTCAATATTGCTTGCCCCTAATTCGCTAAAATTATAACGGCATATTTCGCTCAATTCTTTTTGTCGTTCAATATAGGTGCAGCTTTTAAATACTTTGGAGAAATAGTAAAGGTCTACTCCCATCCCGCCAGTAATATCCAAAATATGATTTCCTTTAATTAAACTAGACTTTAAGCGAGCAGTTTCTTCGGAGCTCGACTGTTCATGACTAAGATGTTTAGGGAAAATAAGGCGGGAATTATTAAACCATTCTCTTAGCTTTTTTCTAATTTTTTGCCTAACATAAATTTGATCGATAATCACTTTCTTTTCTGCATCACTGGAGTATTTTAGATACAGTTTATTTATCTCCGAATTTTGATGATTATTTAGGAAATTTTGTGCTTCATCAGAATTTAGAATATTTAATAAATTTTTTATGTAAGACTTAGGCAAAAATGTGGGCTTGAGGGATTTTATTTTTCATTTCGGGTAAAGGCATATTCCAAAATATTTGAACCCATTTGCAGGGCTTTAAGCCTAATTTCTTGTGGGTCATTATGTACTTCTTGATCCTCCCATCCGTCGCCTAAATCACATTCAGTGGTATAGAGAAGTATCAATTGGCCTTGATGGAAAATCCCATGGGCCTCTGGTGCTTTTTTATCATGTTCATGAATTTTAGGAAGGCCTTTTGGAAAATCAAAAGTCTGATGAAAAATAGGATGGTCGGGCGAAATCGGCGAAAGTTCATATTCTGGAAAAACTTTTTTTAGCTCTGGCCTTAAAAATTGGTCCATTCCATAGTTGTCATCAATATGCAAAAAACCTCCCGACAATAAATAGGTTCTCAGGTTTGAGGCCTGAGCCTCTGAAAAAACAACATTTCCATGTCCTGTCATATGCACAAATGGGTAGGTGAATAAGTCTACTGAGCCCACTTCCACTTCATCGTAGTCGGGATCTATTTGTGTTTCTAAATTTTGGTTTGCAAATAAGGCCAAATTAGTTAAAGCCGTAGGATTCGAATACCAATCTCCACCACCATCGTATTTTAGTACGGCAATTTTAATAGTGGAAATTCTTGAAAATGACGATATTATTAGCAAAAGCATTAAAAATAATAAAGGCTTAAAATTTTTTTTCAGCTTCAAACTATCAATGATTTAAAGGTTTTAAAAGAAATTGAGATTTTTTGGAGGATCATTTTTTTTTTGGTTTTGACTTTATGAACTAAATTGGGCAATCCTTTTAAAAATAATATGCAAAGATTACTACCTCTAATTCTGCTTTCTACCATTGGATTTTTCTCTCTATCTGCTCAACAAGATAGTGCAAAATACAGCTCAGGAGATTTAGCAACAGTTTTTACAAATATAATAGATCTTAGTGACGATGCCTTTGGTTGTTCAGATACTTTAAGAGTAACCATTCCCGCTGGAAATTATGTTACCTCTGTAGACCTTTTTTACTCAATTGAGGCCCTAGGTACTGGTTCTGTTTCCGACCAAGGTTCTTATTTGGAATGCCTTTCCACCAACACTACCGAATCAGCAGTTAGCTTTGGAGATCCACTTTGGGATTCCATCGGTGTTTATAATTATTCGAGAACTGGATTAAATATTGCCAACGGAATTAGTGCAAGTGGTGAAATTGACTTTTTCTTACATGCCTTTAGAAATGCTGTGTTTGCTCCAGGTTTATGCTCAGCTAATTCACAAAGAATAGTAAATAATTCATGGAGGATAATAGTTCATCATTCTCCTCCTCCTTCTTGCTTACCACCCTCTGGCTTTGTAGCAACTGGGGTTACTTCTTCAAGTCTAACTTTTAACTGGACCAGTGGTGGTGCTAATAATTGGCAGATAGAATATGGCGCTACCGGATTCACCCCAGGCAGTGGTACCGTAGTAGCTGTTAATTCAAACCCATTTACAGTAACTGGTTTGTCCTCAAATACCGTTTATGATTTTAGACTTCGTGATAGTTGTGGTGTAGGTGATGTAAGTTTTTGGACTGGATTGGTATCTTATAAAACTTCCTGTGCTAGCCAATCTTTACCATATTCAGAAAATTTTAATGTAGATCAAGGATGTTTTGAAATTTTCAATGGAGGAACTTCGGCTGATACTTGGTTTCATACAACAAACGCTGGGCAAAATTTAGATGGAAGCTCTTATATGAGGGTGGATGCTGATGCCGCTGGAAATGGTGCTACATTGTTAGAAACTCTTAGATCTCCAGTTTTAGATGCTTCCAATATCAGTGGGGTTTTATTGTTGGAATTTGATCAGTACTTCAGATCTCTAAATGCTCAAGATTCTGGTTATGTACAAGTTTATGATGGTTCCAATTGGGTAACTGTTTATGAAGTTGCAAATACAGTTGGCGGTTTTTCGAATCCTGATGCTCAAAGTATTGATATTACTACTTATGCCAATGCCAACCTACAGGTTCGATTTACCTTTACCGACAATGGAGTATGGGCCTGGTACTGGTTGATTGATAATTTTTCGGTACGAGCGGTAACTTGTTTGGATGCCAGTGGAATTGCATTAATTTCAAAGGGTATAACAGATGCAAATATTACTTGGACCAGCGGTGGTGCTACAAATTGGAATATTGAATATGGATTAACTGGTTTTACTCAAGGAAGTGGTAGCTTTTCTAATGTAAGCAATGATACTATTAATGTAGCAGGACTAAATGCTGGAACTTGTTATGATTTTTATGTTCGAGATAGTTGTGGCCCTGGGGATGTTGGGCAATGGGCCGGTCCATTTAACTTCTGTACTTTGTGTAGCCCCATATCTGCTCCCTGGCAAGAAAACTTTGATGGGGCAAGCTGGACAGCCGGTGCAGGACTTGAAAATTTAGGAAATTTAATTGATAATTGTTGGACACGACCAAGTTCTGCCAACCCAAATTTCGGAACAGGAACTGCTGCTACAAACTCCGGAGGTACAGGGCCGCTAAATGATGTATCTGGTTCTGGAAATTACCTTTATACAGAGGCAAGTAATGGTGCTACCGGTGCTGGTGAAATAAATAGTCCCCAAATCGTTGTAAGCACTTCAATTGTGAGCCCTTATTTAAGTTATTCCTACCATATGTTCGGGGCTGGAATTGTTAGTCTAGAGGTGCAAATAGACAATGGCTCTGGATTTACAAGTTTAAAAGTTATTTCAGGTCAACAACAAACTGCAGAAGGTGATTTATGGATTGAAGATGGTATTGATTTAAGCGCTTATTCAGGGGATACAGTAACTATAAAATTTATTGGTACCAATAATAATTTTGCTGCAGATATTGCTATTGATGAAGTTGGAATTGATGAAGCTCCAAGCTGTTTTTCAGCAAGTAATTTGGGCCTAATTGGGGTGAGTACTACAACTGCAGATGTGTATTGGACCGGTGCCGGTGCCTCGGATTGGAATGTAGAATATGGAATTCAAGGTTTTACACAAGGATCAGGTAGTATCGTAAATTCTGCTAATGACAGTACTAGCTTAATTAACTTATCCCCAGCTACTTGCTATGACTTTTATGTTAGAGATAGTTGTGGACCAGGAGATGTTGGTCCTTGGGTTGGTCCTTTTACCTTTTGCACTCTTTGTAACCCAATAAACGCCCCATGGACTGAAAATTTTGATGCAGCTCCTTGGACGAGTGGAGCAGGAGGGCAAAATGCGGCCAACTCAATTGATGCCTGTTGGTTTAGATCTTCTTCAGATAATCCAAATTTTGGAACTAGAAATGGCCCAACAGTGTCTGGAACAACAGGCCCAGTAGCCGACTTTTCGGGAACGGGGAATTATTTATACACTGAATCAAGTAATGGGGCAAATGGACCGGGTGAAATAAACAGCCCGCAAATAATAGTCTCTACATCTATTCTTAGTCCTCAACTTGCTTACTACTACCATATGTACGGTGCAGGAATAACTAGCCTGGAAGTTCAAATTGACAATGGGAATGGATTTGTAAGCCTCAAAACAATTACAGGACAACAACAAACGGCAAATGCAGATCCTTGGCTTTTGGATACCATTGGCTTATCAGCATATTCTGGTGATACAGTGACTATAAAATTCATTGGAACCAATACCAATTTTAATGGAGATATAGCTATTGATGAAGTTAGTATCCGTGAAGCACCAACATGTTTTACAGCTAGTAATCAAGGTATTTTTGCTCGATCTAGTAGTTCTGCAATGCTATATTGGACCGGAGCAGGGGCCACAAATTGGAATGTGGAATATGGGGTTCAGGGCTTTAGCCAGGGAACGGGTAGCTCCATTAATTCTACCAATGATACTATTCTTGTAAACAATTTAAATTCTAATACGTGCTATGATTTTTATGTAAGAGATAGCTGTTCTCCAGGAGATACAGGACCATGGGTTGGACCATTTAATTTTTGTACTCTTTGCAGCGCTGTAAATGCCCCATGGAGCGAAAACTTTGATGGAGCTACATGGGTTTCTGGAACAGGAGGGACAAATGCCAATAATGTAATTGACCCCTGTTGGGAAAGGCCAGACGATAATAATCCTAACTTTGGCACTAGAACTGGCGGCACAAACTCTGGTGGATCTGGGCCAAGTGCAGATGTTTCAGGACCGGGAAATTACCTATATACAGAAACTAGTAATGGTGCTGCTGGATCAGGAGAAATTACAAGTCCACTTATTGTGGTTTCCAATTCCATTTCAATCCCAGCGCTTTTTTATTCCTACCATATGTATGGTAATGGTATTACCTCTATGGAAATATTGGTGGATAATGGTTCTGGATTTAATAGTTTAAAAACTATTTCCGGACCGCAGCAAACAGCCAGTGCTGATTCTTGGTTACAAGATACAGCAAGTCTATTGGCCTATTCAGGAGATACTATTAGAATAAAATTTATAGGGCTGAGTACTAATTTTAATGGTGATATTGCTATCGACGAAATAGCTGTTGACCAAGCGCCATCATGCAATGCACCTAGCTTGTTGGGCCTTGAGTCAAGCCTTTCGAATTCGGCCTCTATTTATTGGACTACGGGAGGTGCTTCAGATTGGCAAATAGAATATGGTAGCACAGGATTTAGTTTAGGAAGTGGTACTCTAGTTGCTTCTTCTTCAGATACAACAAGCCTAAACGGACTTTCAGCCTCTACATGCTATGATTTTTATGTTAGAGATAGTTGTGGGCCAAATGATGTTTCAAGTTGGGTTGGGCCATTTAATTTCTGTACCGCTTGCCCACCTGTAACAGCGCCTTATACTGAGAATTTTGACGGCGCTTCCTGGACAAACGGCGGAGCAGCAAATGCCCTAGGAACAATTGACAACTGCTGGAGAAGGACGCCCACTATCGCTTTTACATGGAAAACTGGTCCAGCGCCAAACATCAACAATTTAAGTGGTCCAGCAGCAGACCATACCACAGGTAGCGGGAAATTTATTTATTCTGAAAGGATAAATAATTTTGTAGGACTTACCTATGAAGCCCTTATGGAAACGCCTCCAATTGATATTTCGGCATTGAGTAATCCAGAATTAAATTTTTGGTATCACATGTATGGAAATTCCGTTGTTGCCTTAAATGTTGAAGTTAATAATGGCAGCGGATGGGTATCTGTTTTCTCTAGAACCGGTCAACAAAACATATCTGGTACTGATCCTTGGTTAGAGAGTTTGGTAGATTTATCTGCTTTTGCAAATGATACCATTATTGTTCGTTTTTCTTCCATTAATAATAATGGGGGTACGAATAATGATATCGCCATTGACGATGTGAAAATTGACAATGCAGCCTCTTGCCCAGATCCACAAAATTTTGAGGTTTTAGGATTTACAAATTCCTCGATTACGCTAGCATGGACATCTGGTGGCAGCCAATGGAATGTAGAATATGGAGCCACAGGTTTTGCTCAAGGTTCCGGTACTCAGGTATTGGCTACTACAAACCCATTTACCATTACAGGCTTGAGTCCAAATACCACCTATGATTTTTATGTTAGAGATTCATGTGGTCCCAATGATTTATCATCTTGGGTGGGAAGTGTAAGTGCCGAAACAGATTGTAATCCAGTTTCCGCACCATTTATTGAAAATTTTGACGGAACTACATGGATTCAAGGAACCACGGGAGGAGGAGCCGCCCCGGGAACGCTGGCTGCCTGCTGGCGTGCAAACCCAAGTAATGATTTTACTTTTACTCCAGGGCAAAATGGTACTCCTTCAAATAATACAGGTCCAGATGCCGATCACACCTCTGGTACAGGGCAATTCTTATACAGTGAAACCTATTATAATTTTGCGGGCTATAATCCAAATGAAACGAGTCTAAGTACACCATTGGTGGATCTTACCTTATCCTTATTACCAGAATTAAAATTTTATTACCACATGTTTGGTGGGGATATAACAAGCATGGATGTAAGGGTTTTCAATGGTTCGTCTTGGACAAGTGTTTTAACCTTAACAGGCGAGCAAAATAGCTCTTCAGCGGATCCTTGGATTGAGGCTATTGTGGATCTTTCCGCTTTTGCTGGAGACACTATTAAGGTTGAGTTTAAAGTTGTAAAAGCCATTGGAGTGAGCCTATTGGCTGATGTGGCTATTGACGATTTAAGTATTGATGAAGCCCCTGCATGCCCAAAACCTACAAATTTCATTACTACTGGAAGCACTACTACCAGTATTGATTTAAGTTGGACAACAGGCGGTGCCACTGACTGGGAAATTGAGTATGGTCCTGCAGGGTATAGCCCTGGAACAGGCACCGTTGTGGGATTATCTACTAATCCCTATACTTTGAGCCCATTAAACCCTTCTACTAGCTATGATATATATATTAGAGACAGTTGTGCGGTGGGCAGTGTAAGTGAATGGGTTGGACCACTCCTAGCAGGTACCTTATGTGCACCTACACCCGCTCCATACTTAGAGACTTTTGATGGTGGAAATTTTGATCCAGGACCACAAGGTTTTGGAGTGGCAGGAACCATTGATGCATGTTGGATAAGAAATACTTCAAGCGTATATTTTTGGAAACCCGGACCTTCAAATCCACAAACAAATGGAACAGGCCCATCTGCGGATCATACATCAGGTAGTGGAGGCTATTTATTCACAGAGTCTGGTGGATTTGCACAACCTACTTTAATTGCAGAATCTGAAACACCAGAAATAGATCTTGGGACATTAACCAATCCTGAATTGAGCTTTTGGTACCATATGTTTGGACCAAATGTAGGGTCCTTGGATGTTGAAATCAGTAATAATGGTGGAAGTACTTGGACTAATTTAACTAGCATATCTGGAGCACAGCAAACCGCCCAAACTTCGGCATGGATTGAAAGTATAATAGATATTTCGGCCTATGTGAATGATACGGTGAAAATAAAATTCACGGCTACAAAAACAACTTTTGGAAACCAAAGTGATATTGCCATTGATGATGTAAATATTGATGAAGCACCCTTATGTCCTAAACCAAGTAATTTGCAAGTAACCAATACTGGTGCAACGGAAATTACGGTTTCCTGGACTAGTGGAGGGGCGAGCAATTGGCAGATTGAATATGGACCCGTCGGTTTTACAAATGGAACAGGAACAATTGTAAATGTGCCAAGCAATCCATTTACTATTAGCAATCTAAATCCAAGTACGGCTTACGATATTTATGTTAGAGATTCTTGTGGAATAGGCAATACTAGTCAGTGGTCGAGTGTAGCAACAGACAGCACCAAATGTTCGATTTTCACTGCGCCTTATCTGGAAACTTTTGATGGAGCATCTTTTGTGGTAGGAGGATCCATAAATAACCCAGGAGCTATTGATGCTTGTTGGGAAAGGGTATTTGCCAATTCCTATTTCTGGGCTGTAGAGCAAAATGGTACGGTTAGTAATAATACCGGTCCTTCAGCAGATCATACTACCGGAACTGGAAAATTTATGTTTTCTGATGGCTTTGGGCAGCCGCAACAAACGGAACTATTATCTCCATTAATTGATTTAAGCAGCCTTAGTCATCCTGAACTCCGTTTTTGGTATCATATGTACGGTACCAGTATCAATAGAATGGAGATTGATGTTTGGAATGGAAGCTCATGGATTAATGAATTAAGTCTAAACGGTCAATCCCACAGTGCAAATAACGACCCTTGGTCTGAGGCTGTTGTGAGTCTTGCCGCCTACGATGGAGATACCGTTCAGGTTAGATTTGTTGCCTTTAGACAAGGAAATAATACAGCAAATGATATGGCTTTGGATGATGTTTGGATAGGCGATTCTACGGGATGTGCCAGACCAGATTCTGCGGTTTTAGTGAATGCTACTACAAACTCCTTAAGTATCCAATGGAACAATTACTCAGGTATAGGTAGTGTAATTCAGTATAGGCAAGCTGGAAGTACTGGTGCTTTTATCACCAGTAAGTCCAATAATGGAAATATTACCCTAAGCGGTTTATCCCCATCCACAACTTACGAGGTTTTCCTAAGAGATAGCTGCGGTCCAGGAAATATTAGTTTGAGTACTTCTGGATATCTATTCTCTACCCTCTGTGGAGCAATTACAGCTCCTTGGTCCGAAAATTTTGACGGCGCTGGCTGGACACCAGGTGCAGGAAATGATAATACCGGTGATTTGATTAACCAATGTTGGTTTAGAAACACATCCACAGGTATCCGTTGGGGGACAGGTACAGGAGGAACAAACTCCGGACAAACTGGACCCAATAATGATGTTACAATTGGAGGGCAATATGTTTATACAGAGGCAACTATTGGTCAAGGAACATCTGAAATTACCAGCCCTTCTATTTTCATTCCAAGCTTCCTAAATCAGCCTAAACTAGCCTATCATTACCATATGTTTGGAGCCGGAATAGATTCCATGATTGTGGAAATTGACAATGGCAACGGTTTTGCTCGACAAACCTCATATACCGGCCAGCAACAAAACGGAAGCAACGCCCCTTGGTTGAATGATACTATTGATTTAAGTGCTTTTATTGGAGATACTATTAGAATTCGATTTGTAGGTGTAAATAGTACCTTCCGTGGCGATATTGCCATTGATGAGTTGTCTATTACAGGACAGATAAGTACCTGTAACGAACCCAGTGCTATTTTCTTTACTAATGTTGGAAATACCAGTGCGGAAATTAATTGGACCAGTAATTCTGGAATTTCGGAAATTGAATTGGTTCCATCTGGGCAGGCTCAAGGAACAGGTACTTTGTTTAGTCCAGTAACATCACCTTATACCATCAGTACTTTAACACCATTAAGCTCCTATGATGTTTATATCCGGGATATTTGTGGAACACAATTTAGTAATTGGGAGGATTCTACATTTACAACCACATCCTGTCCTGCGGTTTCTGCATTATTCACAAGTAGTATTAACCTGCTACAAGTAAATTTTGATGCTTCATCAACTAGTGGGGCTGATACTTTAGTTTGGGATTTTGGTGATGGTAATTCATTTATTGATCCTGGTACCAACGCTTCCAATCAATATGCCAGTCCTGGAACCTACAATGTGAGTTTAATCGCTTATAATTCCTGTGGGAATGCAGATACTGTTGTTCAATCCATTCAGGTTTGTGATAGCTTAGTAGCTAGATTCAATGCAAATCTTTCAGGAGATTCCTTAATCTATAATGCTTCGAATTCATTTGGTGCTAGCTCCTATCATTGGGATTTTGGAGATGGTAATGATACCTCTGGAATTAGTGCCGGAGTTCATAGATTCTCCGGATCTGGAACCTTTACCATAACCTTAAAGGTTTATAATGCCTGTGGCGATTCTTCAATTTATACATCTACGGCCCAGTCTTGCGGACCGCCTTTGGCCAGTTGGACCTATTCCATAATTTCTACCACAAGTTCAGGAATGCAGATTCAATTTGACGGAACGGCTTCCCAAAATGCTGTAAATTATTCATGGAATTTTGGTGATGGAAATACGAATACTGTTTCGGCTTTACCGATCCACACCTATGTTGTTCCAAGTTTACAATACACTGTTTCCTTAAGGGTAACAAATCCCTGTGGTGATAGTCATACTAAAACATTCAGATTAGATCAAATAGGTTTAGAGAATGAAAGTAAACTAGCCGGGTTGGAAATTTATCCAAACCCAGCTTCCGAAGTGCTTTTTATTCAATATACTAAGGATGGGGATAAGGAAATTGAATTAAGTATTTACGATATTAGTGGTAAGAAAATTTTGGAAAAATCCATGCTTCTTGAACACTCGAAAAAGGAGAGGATAGATATTTCTGAATATCCACCTGGACATTATACTTTAAAAATAAATCAAGATGGAATTTACAGGCATTACCCTCTGATAGTCAATTAAAAAAGATCCCGATTTAATCGGGATCTTTTCGTTTAATAATTCAAATCATCTAAACAATAATTAAGAACTGGTTGTAAAAGAATTAGCAACTAATTGATTGTAATTTGCATCTTACCTACCACGAGAGTTTACTAAACCTGTTCTAAAAATGAAAAAATTTCTATCAAACATTTTTTTTAGTCTATTTCTTTTGGTGCCCATTATTTTCTATGGTCAAATCACTACCTCCACTTATTCCGCTGGGGATATTAGCACTGAATTTAATAATGTTCAACTTACTAGTGCCAATTCTTCCTGTTTTGGATCTTTAACAGTCCCCGTTCCGGCCGGTAGATTGGTGACAAGCATTGATGTCTCCTATGATATGGAAGCCTTAGGTATAAATTTTATATCAGAGCAATGGTCATATTTGGAATGTGTAAGCACCTCCACTAAGGAGACTGCAATTAGTAGTGGTGTGGGATTCACCCAAGGTGTTCAATCTTATTCTAGAACCAATTTAAATATTGCAAATGGAATTGTACCCTCAGGTGGTTTACAATTTAAACTCCATGCCTTCCGAACTTTCAATAATACAGGTTGCAATATTACCAACCAAAAGGTTGTAAATAATTCGTGGACGATTACAGTAAACCACATTGCAGCACCATCCTGTCTGCCTCCTTCAGCATTAAGTATTAGCAATATAGGATCTACAGATGCAGATATTTCCTGGACTGCAGGAGGAGCAACTGACTGGAATATTGAATATGGCCTTGCTGGTTTTAGCCCAGGAACAGGAACAGTTGTAGCCGCCAATACAAATCCTTTTAACCTAACAGGTTTATCACCAAATACCGATTATGAAATTAGAGTTCAGGATAGTTGTGGTGTAGGAAATGTTAGTCCTTGGACCAGCTTAAGTTCATTTCGAACCAGCTGCGCAACCATCATCGCCCCTTGGTCCGAAGATTTTGAAAGTGCGGATTGGCTAGTTCCTGGCTTTGGAGGTACTGGCACAATTGACCCTTGCTTCAGTAGAAATGCTACAGCGGATTTGGTGTTTGTAACAGGACCACCCACATTTTCAGCTTTTAATAGTGGCCCAGATGCTGATCATACTTCAGGTGTCGGTAAATTTGTTTACTCCGAACTAATGTCCTTTGGCACAACCCCCTTTATTGCTCAAATTAAAACACCAGAAATTGATGTATCTGGACTAACTGCGCCAGAAATGTCTTTTTGGTATCATATGTTTGGATTTAATATTGGCAGTCTTCAAGTTGCAGTATCGGCTAATGGTGGCAGTTTTTCTACTATAAAAACAATTACGGGTCAACAGCAAACTTCTAAAGCCGATGCTTGGATAGAGGAAATTGTAGACCTATCAGCATATTCCAATGATGTTATCGTAGTGAGATTTCGGTCCGTTCAAACTGCATTTGGCTCAGCAGGAGATGTGGCCATTGATGATATTAGCATTTATGAAATGCCTACCTGTCCCAAGCCTAGTAACCTCGCTTTTGTTTCCAATACTCAAGGTAGTATTAACTTTAGCTGGACAAGCGGAGGAGCGACCAATTGGGAAATAGAATATGGCCCTGTGGGTTTTAATATTGGGAATGGTACAAGAGTGTCTAGCAATACAAATCCCCACACTATTTCAGGATTAAGCCCCTCTTCCAGTTATGATATTTATATTCGAGATAGCTGCGGTATTAATGATGTTAGTTTTTGGGTGGGACCTGTTACCATGTCTACCGGTTGTGGAATTATATCTGCACCATATCTAGAAAATTTTGACAATTCCAATTGGTTCAAAGGTCCATTTAATGGTAATGGGTCGCTTGATACCTGTTGGGATAGAACCCCAATTGGATCCCTTTTCTGGAAACCAGGACCGAGCCAATTTACCGGAGGAACTGGCGCCAGTACAGACCATACCCTTGGCAATGCATTGGGAAAATATATTTACACCGAACAATCTGGATTCTCACCAGGAACTCAAATCGCTGAAGTTACTTCCCCCTCAATAGATCTTAGTGCATTAACGGTACCCGAATTAACATTTTGGCATCATATGTTTGGATCCACTATGGGAGATTTGGATGTTTTGGTTAGTGACGATGGTGGAAATTCCTATAATTCTGTTTATACCTTAAATGGACAACAGCAGCTAAGCAATACTGATCCTTGGATTGAATCTATTGTAAATTTGTCAAGCTATGCCAATGATACCATCATTCTAAAATTTAAAGTTAGCCAGGCAAGCTTCGGCTTTAATGGTAATGTATGTATAGATGATGTAAATATTGGAGAAGCCCCAACTTGTCCAAAACCCTCTTTTTTAAGTCTCGATTTTGCCTGGATTGATTTTGTACAATTAAGCTGGACAAGTGGAGGAGCTAGTGATTGGAATATTGAATATGGACCGGTAGGTTTTAGTCCTGGAACTGGAACCCAAATTAGTGTAAATTCCAATCCCGCAGTAATTTCAAACCTTTCAGCAAATACAAGCTATGATTTTTATGTTAGGGATAGTTGTGGAATAAATGATGTTTCGGTTTGGGTTGGTCCTTTATCCGCTACAACATTATGCAGTCCTACAAATGCTCCATTTTTCGAAAATTTCAATTCTTCTAGTTTTTCTCCTGGACCTAATTTTAATGATATAGGTAGCATAGATAATTGTTGGAGAAGGGACAACTTGGTAAATATGGCTTGGAAGGGTGGACCACCCACCTTTGCTCCTTTTAACTCCGGGCCAAGTGTTGATCATACCGATGGTACAGCAACAGGTAAATATGCCTTTGCAGATGCATTTGGTTTTGGAATAAGTTCCACCAGAGAATCAAGCCTTTGGACAGAAGTAGTAAATGTTTCAAGTCTTACTAACCCTCAACTGAGCTTCTGGTATCATATGTTTGGACAGGACATTACAAGGATGGAGGTTTATGTAAGTGATAATGGTATCAATTGGAATTTAGAGCTGACTTTAAATGGTCAAAAGCAAAATTCCAAGGCAGATGCATGGAAGGAGGCTATTATCCCATTGTCATCCTATGGAGATACTGTACAGGTGCAATTTAAGGCGGTGGGGAATAGTTTTGGAATAGCCTCTGATATTGCCCTCGATGATATTTTAATTGATGAGGCACCCGCATGTCCAAAACCTCAAAATTTAGTGGTAAACACCACTACCAATAATTCCATTACTATAGATTGGCAAGGCGGTGGAGCAACAAATTGGGATATTGAATATGGTCCAGTTGGTTTCACACCAGGAACTGGAACAATAATTAATGTAGTGTCCCACCCCTTTTCAGTAGGTTCATTAAATCCAAATACTG
Source organism: uncultured Cryomorphaceae bacterium (assembly GCA_963976435.1). Taxonomy (GTDB): domain Bacteria; phylum Bacteroidota; class Bacteroidia; order Flavobacteriales; family Schleiferiaceae; genus CAKZNE01. The sequence goes on from CAXBKQ010000013.1 coordinate 77,955, forward strand.
GATATTCTTTTTATGTAAGAGATAGTTGTGGACTTGGAAATTCCTCCATTTGGGTAGGGCCAGTTTCCGATACTACGGACTGCAACCCTGTTTCAGCTCCTTGGACTGAAGATTTTGAATCTGCAGCTTGGATTATTCCACCACCCTTTGGCAATGGAACAATTGATCCTTGTTGGGATAGGGAGGTACTACAATATATTTGGGTTCCTGGTGAATTTGCAACAAACGCTTTCGGTACTGGGCCTGATGTAGACCATACAACAGGAACTGGGAAATATCTATTTTCCAATTTCAACTTTGGTTTGTCACAAAATACAAGGACCAGTGTGGAAACGCAATTGATTGATTTAAGTCCCTTAACAATTCCTGAATTTAGTTTTTGGTATCATATGTTTGGGGCAGAAATTGATTCTCTTATTGTCCAAATTTCAGATGGTTTTTCTTGGTCTACCGAATTGGTAATTGCCGGACAACAGCAAACATCAAGTGCAGCACCCTGGGAGGAGGTAATTATTGATTTAAGTTCCTATGCTAACGATACTATTAAAATCCGATTTACAGCCGTAAGACAAAATACTTTTGGTCAGCAATTCAATATTGCTATTGATGATTTAGATATTCACGAACAACCTTCATGCCCGAGGCCTTCAAATCTTAGCATTTCAGCTGCTACTGCAAATAGTTTGACTTTGAGTTGGACCAGTGGTGGTGCTAGTGATTGGCAGATTGAATATGGCGCCCCTGGATTTACACCAGGAACAGGAACTATTGTAGCCGCCAATTCTAATCCCTTTGTAGTGAGCTCATTAAATAGCTCCACTACCTATGATTTCTATGTTCGTGATAGTTGTGGAATAAATGATGTTTCGGATTGGTTTGGGCCAGAAACTGCGGCAACAATTTGTTTACCTCTCACTGCGCCATTCCTTGAAAATTTTGACGGATCGAATTATATTCCTGCCGTTAATTTTAACGATACAGGGCAAATCGCCAATTGTTGGACAAGGTCTAATGGTACTTTTTATTGGACACCTGGACCACCTCCTTTTCCTGGTTTTAATACAGGTCCATCTGGAGATCATACCACAGGTTCAGGCCAATATATGTTTACGGATTTTGGAACTGGATTGTTTACACCTCCTTTTAGCGCTGGATTAACAACTCCGTTTATCGATTTATCCGCATTAACCAACCCTGAACTTACATTCTGGTACCATATGTTTGGGGCAGGAATTGGAGATTTATTGGTAGATGTAGATAATGGCAGTGGTTTTACTAATTTATTGGTTATTTCTGGTCAGCAACAAAATGCGAGCACTGATCTGTGGAAAGAATCAGTAATCAGTTTAAGTAGCTATGCTAATGACACTGTGCGGATTAGGTTTAGAGGGGAGATTCCCAATGTTAGTTTTCAATCTCAACATGCCATTGATGATATTGGTATCGATGAGGCACCATCCTGTCCAAAACCACAAAACCTGAGCGTTACAGGGAAAAATTCAACGAGTGTTACCTTAAGTTGGACTACAGGTGGAGCAACAGATTGGCAAATTGAATATGGAAGCCCTGGATTTACCCCTGGAACAGGAACCCTGATTACGGCATCTACAAATCCATTTACTATCAATAGTTTAACAGCGAATACAGCCTATGATTTTTATGTTCGCGATAGTTGTGGAATAGCCGACCTAAGCGAGTGGTTTGGTCCTTTTACCGATACAACGGATTGTAGTCTTTACACAGCTCCATATACCGAAACCTTTGATAATTTTGATTGGGTAGCATCAAATGGTTTCGATGCAGGTCAGATCAGTCCATGTTGGGATAGAAATGCCACAAGTGGCTATTTTTGGACTTCTGGACAAAATGGTACACCCTCTTTTAATACTGGGCCTGATGCTGATCATACTTCAGGATCTGGAAAATTTATTTATGCAGAGGGATTTAATGGAGCTAGTCCTAATATTACTTCACCATCTATCGACATTAGCGGCCTAACGAATCCCGAATTGAGATTCTGGTATCATATGTTTGGAAATAGTGTAGATAAGCTGAGGGTATTGGTATTTGATGGCAGTACTTGGACTTCAATAGCCACCATATCAGGTCAACAACAAAATGCTAGCACAGATGCTTGGCAGGAAAGAATATTAAATTTATCTGCCTATATAGGAGATACCATTAAAGTGAGATTCAGGGCCTTTAATACTTTTGGTGCGCAAGGAGATATGGCAGTTGATGATGTTTGGATAGGAAATACTCCTACCTGTGCTTCTCCTTCCAATTTGTCATCCTCAGCATCAAGCATCAACTCCATTACTTTGGCCTGGACTAGCGGAGGTGCCACGAATTGGCAAATAAGATATAGGGAAGCTGGTACATTTGGTCCATTTAGCTATGTACAAACAAACACCAACCCACACGTTTTATCGGGATTAAATTCATCCACGAATTATGAAATTTATGTTCAGGATAGCTGTGGGATTGGGGATGTTAGTTTTTGGGTAGGACCATTATTTGCTCAAACATCTTGTGGAGTTCTCGTAGCCCCATGGACAGAAAGTTTTGATGGACCTTCATGGCAGCCCGGAACAGGCTTTGACAACGCTGGGAATACCATAGATCTTTGCTGGTCTAGAAACACCACTATTGTACAGCAATGGGGAACTATTAGTGGGCCAACAAACACGCCGAACACCGGACCTAGTGGGGCCTTTTCAGGTAATAACTATATTTATAGAGAAGCTTCTTTTGGTGGCGTAGGAACAGCTGATATTACATCACCTGAAATTTTAGTACCGCCTAGTTTGCTTTCTCCTAAGCTATATTTCCATTATCACATGTTTGGAACTGGGATAACCAGTATTCAAGTAAGAATTGATGATGGTACTGGGTTTAATTTAGTCTATACCAAATCTGGGCAGCAACAAACTAGTTCAAACGCAAATTGGATTAAAGATTCAGTGGATTTGGCTTCCTTTTCAGGGGATACTATCCGCATTCGTTTCCGAGGAATAAGCTCTGCCTTTTTTGGAGATATGGCATTAGATGAAATAAGCATTGATGGAATTTCTGCGCCTTGTGCTGCGCCTAGCAATTTAGTTAGTAGTAATATTGGTTCCAACATCGTGGATTTAAATTGGAATTCTACAAACCCAGGTAGCACAAATATTGAATATTATGATATCAGTGTAGGCCCTCCAGGAACTATTATCAATAATTTAAGTAGTCCATATACCTTAACAGGTTTGAATCCAAATACATCCTATGTAATAAACGTTTTTGATAGTTGTGGCGGAATAAGCCAAAGCACCGCTATTTCAGATACAATTCTGACTCTACAATGTGGGAGCCCAATTTCATCCTTTACATATATTAGAAATGCTTTAACTGTAGATTTTACATCTACAAGTACCAATGCTGATTCATTAATTTGGAATTTTGATGGTAGTTCCATATCCAATGCCCTTAACCCGAGTTTCACATATGGAAGTGCCGGAATTTACAATGTGTCACTAATTGCATTGAATGATTGTGGACAAAGGGATACGATAATTGTGCCTATCCAAGTTTGTGATTCGTTGATTCCCAATTATACTTATGTGAAAAATCTAGATACCGTGGTATTTGATGCTTCCTCTAGTCAAGGGGCAATTTCATATGAATGGGATTTTGGAAATGGGCAGGATAGTATTGGTATGTTGCTTAACTATTTGTTTCCAAATTCCGGAAAATTTATTGTTACACTAAAGGTTAAAAATGCATGTGGTGATTCTGCAAATTTTGTAGACACTATTAATGTTTGTTTAAAACCAATTGCGAATTGGACTTATAGTATTATTAGCAGTGGTGGTGGAGGAATGAAGGTCCAATTTGATGGTTCAGCGTCTAAAAACGCTGTGAATTATAGTTGGGATTTTGGAGATGGAAATAGCAATAATAGCTCTTCTCAACCCATTCATACCTATGTGGTGCCAAGTCTTCAATACACTGTAAAGCTAACCGTAACTAATAATTGTAATGAAACTAGTAGCAAGACCTTTAGACTTGATCAAATAGGACTTGAAGAATTAACAAATGATCAGAAAATTGAAATTTATCCAAACCCAGCGGATGCTAGGCTGAAAATTGAATGGGAAGCTTATAAAGTAAATCCTGATTTTTATGAGATCTATGATCTAAGTGGTAAAATGATTTTTAAATGGACTATTGAGAAATCTCAAAGCCAAAATGGTTTGATAGAAATTGATACCAAAGATCTTCCTGATGGGCTTTACCTTTTAAGATTAAAGGGAGAAACCATTGATGATCGACAGCAATTTGTTGTGAAACACTAGAGTTAAAAAGAGAGCCGATATGGCTCTCTTTTTTTAGTATAATATCTTGGATGCAATAGACACAGCTATTCCGGCAGTTTCAGTTCTCAACCGTTTAGAACCAAGACTCACAGCTTTAAAGCCTGATTTTAAAGCCTGTTCAATTTCCTGAGAGCTAAAATCTCCTTCTGGACCAATTAAAACCAAGGCATTCTTAAAATTGGACAAACTAGCCAAGAGATTCATCTTCTGATCAGAATCTTCGCAATGGGCAATAAACTTGTTTTCATGTGTAGCCTTTTTTAAAAAATCACTCAAGGCTTGGGGTTCATTTAAGTGAGTTTTCCAATGGCTTCTAGATTGTTTGGCAGCGGAAAGAATAATTTTTTTACCTCTTTCTGTTTTATAAATTTTCCGCTCAGAATGAAAGGCAATTATTGGACTAATTTCATTAACACCAACTTCAGTGGCCTTTTCTAAAAAAAATTCAAATCTGTCTAATCCTTTGGTCGGCGCAATGGCAATATGAAGATGGTTTGGCTTTTCCTCTTGGCTAAAAACTTCTACTTGATAAAATTCAAGTTTGGATTTGCTAAGCCCTTTTATTTGTGCCTGGTAAATTATTCCATTGCCTTGAGAAATTAGAATGGAATCACCGGGGTTTAAGCGCAGCACCCTACTGGCATGATGGCTTTCTTCTTTGTTTAAAAATTGACTTTCAAACTCCTCAGAACTACAATAAAAAAGATGCATACCTAAAATTTAAGAGTTAATAGGAGTTCTTGCTTTTGCCTTAGCAGCCATATTGCTAAAATCCTTATTTAAATATTTATAGTATCCACTTATGGCAATCATAGCGCCATTGTCTGTACAAAACTCAAATTTTGGGATAAAGGTTTTCCAAGCATGACTGTCTTCCCTTTTTTGTAATGTTGATCGCAATTCTGAATTGGCTGAAACACCACCCGCAATGGCAATTCTATTTATTCCTGTGGCTTTTACTGCAAGATCTAGCTTTTCAAACAATATTTCAATTATGGTCTTTTGAATGGAGGCACAAAGATCATTTCTGTTCTCTTGAATAAAATTTGGATTAGCCTTGGTCTCCTTCTGCAAAAAATATAAGATTCCAGTTTTTAAACCACTAAAACTATAATCAAAAGCTGGCATCTTAGGTTTTGAAAATTTAAACTTATTAGAGTCTCCTAGTTGGGCAAATTTGTCTATTAATGGTCCACCAGGATAAGCTAATCCCATAATTTTAGCAGCTTTATCAAATGCTTCCCCGGCTGCATCGTCGAGAGTTTGACCAATAATTTCATAATTATTATGGTCTAAAACCTTCACGATTTGAGTATGACCGCCAGAGACAGTTAAGCAGATGAAAGGAAACTCTGGAATTTGGGAATCATTTTCATCAATAAAATGGGCTTGGATATGCGCCTGCATATGATGAACCTCAATTAAAGGAATGTTTAGAGCCAGGGCCATAGATTTAGCAAAAGAGGTGCCCACCAATAAGGAGCCTAGTAATCCTGGGCCAGCAGTAAAGGCTATACCATCTAAATCTTTTGGAGAGATTTTTGCCTGTTTTAATGCAGCATCTATAACGGGCAAAATGTTTTGTTGATGAGCACGAGAAGCCAATTCTGGAACTACACCACCATAAATACTATGTATGTCCTGATTTGCCGTTACATTTGCAAGAATTTTGTTGCCCATGCTTATGCCTGCAGAGGTATCATCGCAGCTAGATTCAATGCCAAGTATTATAGGTGATTTCATAAAGCAAAAGTAATATCAGAAGGTTAGTAAAAATAATTGTTCGCATATTTCTTAGCATTTTAGTTTTATTGCTAATGCTAAGTTTTGTGATGTCCTTTGAATCTACCCAAAGTTGGGCGGCAAAAAAGGCTAGTAATTGGTTAAATAAAAACTATGAACTCCAAACGAGCTTGGCCGGCCTCAAATATTCATTTCCCAATAAATTTAAAATTAATGAGCTCTATATTCCTGATGAAGAGGGAGATACTTTAATTTACAGTAAATCCTTAAGATTTCAGCTTACTGCATTTAACTCTAAATCAAATTCATTAATTGCCCATGATATTGAGCTTATTGATGCTAAATATTATCAACTCATTAAAGAGGGAGATAGCCTATCAAATCTCCAAAAATTTACTAGAAAGTTTAAATCTAATGCCCCAAAAGAAGAAAAACCAAGTTTTAAACTCAATCTAAAAAGGATAATCTTTAAAAATTCTAATTTCAGATTAGAGGATATTAATTGTGATGTCTGTACCACATTTTGGTTAGAGAATATTGACTTGGATCTAAAGAAATTTGATTTGGATGGCCCAGAAATTATGGCTAATATCAATAGACTAAAATCCAAAAATAAATATCACTTCGACATTGATAATCTGCAGGGTGACTTTTTGTATTCCGCCGAGGAGTTGTCTCTCAAGGATGCTATTATTGAAACTCCTTTATCCTATCTTAAAGGAAGTTTTTCTCTTAATTATGATAGTACCAAGGCCTTTAAGAACTTTTTAGAAGAGGTAAATATTAATGCTAATTTTTCAGACTCATCTCAAGTAGCTTCTGAGGATATTGAAACCTTTGCAGATAAATTCCCAAGGTTTGGGGATATAGGAATAGAGGGCTTAATTACGGGAACCGTAAATAATCTTAAGGCTGATGCTATCGTATTTAGATGGGGAGAAAGCAGTATTTTCCAGGGTAATCTAAATATATTGGACCCTGGCAATAAGGAAAGTTTTTATATCAAGGCCGAGGATGCTCTATTGTTGAGCTCCAGTGAGGATATTGAAAATATGATAGGAGTTTTTACAGATAGTGCCATGCCTCCTCAAATCGCTCTTCTTGAAGATATTGAATTTAATGGATCCTTCAATGGATTTCTAGATGAGTTTAGAACAAATGGTAGCCTAAAGTCAAGTTTAGGATTGGTAAGTGCTAATTTGTTTTTTGATAATAAACAATTGGATATGGTTGCCTATCAAGGACAATTAACCTTAGACCAATTTGATTTAGCAAAAGTTGTTGGAGATTCCAGTTTCGGAAGATTAAGTGCAGATATGAGCCTAAATGGGAAGGGATTTGATCCCAATGAAATGGAAACCAGTTTACTGGCCAATGTGGATTTATTTGAATTTAAAGATTACCCCTACCAAGGAACGAAAATCGATGGCAGTATTTCCAAAGGAAACTTTATAGGAGAATTGCAAATCAATGATCCAAATTTGAAATTTGATTTTAATGGACAAGCAAGTTTAAATCGAGAAATCTCTCAATATGATTTTAAGGCGAAATTGGATACTGCAAATCTATTTGCCTTAAATCTCAGCACAGACAGCATCAGCAATATTTCCTCCGAAATGGATATTAATTTTAAAGCCAAAAATTACGACCGTTGGCAAGGGACAATTAAAGTTCATAATACCGGTGTGAGAAATTCCAAAGACTCTTATTTTTTCGAGGATATAGTTGTAGAGTCCAATAGTTTCCAAGACAGTAATAAATATATCAATGTAGAATCCAATATTTTGGATTTGGAAATTAAGGGAGAATATACCCTTGCAAAAATAAGGGATGCCTTTGCTTTTCACTTTCAAAAATATAACAGTTTAGGTACTAAAGAAATAATGGCCCCTGTAGCAGATTTTAGTTTTGACATGTTGGTTAAGGACATGAAAGTAATATCTGAAGTCTTCATTCCGGAACTGTGGGTAGAGCCAAATTCTAAAATCTCAGGAAGGTATTTTACCGATCTGGCACTTTTGGATTTTAATTTAAATTCTCCAGGAATTGAGTACAAACAGAATATACTTGAGGCCATTGACTTAAAGTATTTCAGCTCTGAACAAAGCTCAAAAATCACTTTTGATATATTCTATGCCAGTTTGGCAAATGGGCTTCAGATTGATTCACTAATCCTAGCAAATCAATTGAGAGGGGATAGTTTGTTTTTTGATTTTAATTGCGCCATTCGCGACAGTATTCGAAGTGATATAGATCTACTTGGTTATGCCGTGAAAAGCCCTGAACAAGGTTATAATTTTGGTTTGAGGGAATCTTCTTTTAATATCGGAGAGGAGGATTTCTTTTTTAATGATAAGAATCTAATTCATATTGATACCGGTGGAGTTTATATTGAGGACCTCATTTTATATGGAGATGGTGAAAAAATACTCGTAAATGGTAATATTTCCAAAAGTCAATATGAGGTTTTAAGGGTTGATATAGAGGGTTTTAATATGGATCTGGTAAATTATTTCATAGGTTCCGAAAAATCTAAGTTTCGGGGAGAAATCCACGGAGGAATAATTCTCAGTCAAAGTTTAACAGACCATCCTCGTTTTGCATCCAACCTTTATGTGGATAGCCTTAGTGTAAATGAAAATTTACTGGGCGATATGAGCCTTTTGAGTAATTGGATTTATGGCAGCAATAAAATTCCAATAGATCTAAATATTGCCAGTGATAGTCTTAAATTATTTGAATTAAAGGGAGATTATTATGTCAATGCTGAGGAGGAACTGGATATGAAACTAAAGTTTAATCGTTTCAAACTTTTCATCTTCAATCCTTTTATTGAAGGGATAGGCGAAAATTTAAGAGGTTTCGCTAATGGTGATTTAATCGTAAAAGGAAATTTAGAACAACCTTCTATCCAAGGAGATATAAAACTTATAAAGGTTGGGATGATGGTGAGTATTCTGGAAACGAACTACAATTTAGATGGTATCCCCCTGATCCGAGTAGACGATAATAAATTAAAACTAGATAATGTTAGAATTAGGGATAGCCAATTTGGAAATGGCTATGTTTCTGGAAGCATAGAGCATAATAACTTTAAAGATTTTTATTTAGATCTTTCCATTCAAGCTAAGGAGTTGATGGCCCTTAACACTACAGCAAGCACAGAAGGTTCCTATTTTGGAAGGGCATTTGTAAGTGGCGAGGTGAAAATAATCGGTCCTCCTGGAGCTATTGATATTAACGCCAATGTAAAAGCAGTAAAAAATTCTAGTTTTTTCCTAGCTCTAGATGCAGCAAGAGAGGTGAATCAATCTGATTTTGTGAGCTTTGTACCAGCCCCAGAAGAAAGTGATTCTATAGAAGAAAGGCTAGAAAGACGAAATACCTTTGAACGTGGACTGGAGTTGAATTTCAATATCACTGTGGATCAGACTTCCATGGTAAAAGTTCTTTGGGATCAAAGCACCGGAACAGGCCTTACAGGCTATGGAGATGGAGTATTGAAATTGAGGATAAGCAACAATCAAGATATTCAAATGTTTGGCACCTATACTATTGATAGAGGAAATTATCTATTGTCTTTAGCCAATATTATTAAGCGAGATTTCCAGGTGGAAAGGGGAGGAACTGTAGCTTGGAATGGAAATCCAGTGGAGCCTATAGTAAATATCAGCGCCACCTATGCCACTCGGGCCGATCCGAGTGTATTGGTACCTAATTACGATGGTGGAAGAACGGCGGTAAATGTATTCATGAATTTATCTGGGGAGCTGAGCGATAGAAATATAACCTTCAACCTCACATTGCCTAGTGCTCCTTCTTCAACACAAACCGCTATTGCCAGCCGTTTAATTGACGATGATAAAATGATTCACCAAGTTTTTTCACTGTTGGCAACAAATAGTTTCGCTCCAAATGATGGTTTAGGAGGTGGACTAAATGATGTAGCCAATCCATTGGATGTTTTAGCAGGGCAGGCGAGCAGCTGGATCAGTCAAATGACCGGGGATTATGCTGTTAATTTAGGATATCAAAATGCTGGAAGCTCTACCAATACTACCACAGGTACAGGGGTTTCACAAGAGGAGGTAGAAATAGGAGTTTCTAAAAAATTCTTTAAAGATAGAGTAACCATAAACGGTAGAGTAGGAGTAGCTGTAGGTGAAAACCAAAGGTCTGATCAGTTTGCTGGTGACTTTGAAGTAGAGTATAATATTACCGAAGATGGAAGGTTTAGAACAAAAGCTTTTAACAGGTCTGTACAGGATCAATATTCCATAACGGAACAAAATTACCAGCAGGGAATAGGGCTATCATATCGCTTAGATTTTAATACCTGGGGTGAGTTTTTTAATGTTCTTTTTCACCAAAAAAAGAAGGATAAAGAAAAATCGGAAAATCCAGACTCCGACGGAAAAAAGGAAGACTTACCAGATGGGAGTATAGACAAGGAAAAGGATTTAAAACAATAGTAGGCTATTTCTTTTTTCTCTTGCTGGCCTTTGCTAATGGGTTAAAAGCTAGGCATAAATCTACCCAGTAATTTAGGTCTGCCTCCAGATCAAATCCTGATGATTTCACAAAAATATAGCCCCTCATCGGTCTACCCGTAAAATCCATAGCTAAGCAATCTTCTTTTTCCATTTCCTTAATATAGGCTTCTTCACCTATTCTGGCCATTAGTAGAGATTCTCCACTTTTCTTATCGATGTGTATGCCGCAGAGCATTTTATCGTCAACCTTAAAGCATAATCCTCCCATCATTTTCAATTCAGATGAGGAGATCCCTTTTTCTTTTAGATTAATTCGAATTCTTTCTGCTAAATATTCGTCAAATGCCATTTTTTTCCTTTAGCAGCAATTTAGAAAATTATTATGGATGAAAATCACATGGTAACATTCTCAACAATGGTCAAACCATAACCCGTTATTCCTACGCGTTTAATAGGATTGTTGGTTAAAAGTTTTACCTGGCTAATTCCCAGGTCATGAAGGATTTGAGCACCAACGCCAAAGTCTCTATTATCTTTGGCAAAGCTTACCTTTTTGGAACGACTAGAATTCTCCTTAAAATCTCTAATTCTTTTTAAGAGGTCGTCTGTAGATCTGTTTTGGTTCATATAAACCACAGCGCCTTTTCCTTCCTCAGCTACCTTTTTCAGTGCCTTTTTCAGTTGAACACTAGTGTCGGAGGTAAGTATTTCAAAAATATCATTGGCAACGCTGGCGGAATGCATCCTCACCAAAACAGTCTCGTTTTTTTCCCATTCCCCTAAAGTTAGGGCAATATGAATTTGGTGGTTGGTAGTTTGCTCATAAACCTTGAGATTAAAAGGCCCATATTCAGTTTGCAATTCAAATTCCTCCTTTTTCTCAATAAGAGATTCAAGACTCATCCTATAGGCTACAAGGTCCTCAATACTAATGAGTTTTAAATCATGCTTTTTTGCCACCTCTGTTAGTTGAGGCAGCCTAGCCATGGTTCCATCTTCATTCAATATTTCAACTAGTATTCCCGCTGGTTTAAAACCCGCAAGTCTTGCAAGGTCTATTGCCGCTTCTGTATGCCCAGTTCTCCTTAAAACTCCGCCTTGTTTTGCTTTTAATGGAAAAATATGACCAGGCCTTCCTAAATCGCTTGGTTTGGTATTTTCATCAACAAGAGATTGAATGGTTTTAGCACGATCATGAACTGAAATGCCTGTTGTACAGCCATGGCCAATAAGGTCTACCGAAACAGTAAACTGTGTATGGTGCAAAACGGTATTATTCTCCACCATCATATTCAGATCAAGTTCATCGCACCTTTCCTCAGTAAGGGGTGCACAGATTAATCCACGACCATAGGTGGCCATAAAGTTGATCATTTCCGGACTTACCGCTTCTGCTGCAGCAATAAAATCTCCTTCATTTTCTCGATCTTCATCATCCACCACAATAACCACCTTTCCTTGGCGAATATCTTCAATGGCTTCTTCTATACTATTGAGTTTAGTTTTGGTTTCTGTTTGTGGGCTGCCAGACATTTGATTTTACTCCTTTTAAATAAATAAAAAACCCCTTTAATAAGGCGAGGTTCATATGAATAAAGTGGCCAGGGTATTTTAATAGGCCAATACTTTTATTTTGCGAAAATAAGATACCCAATGTTCCTAAAACAATGAAAAGGAAATATAATCCTGAAAAGCTTTGGAAGAACAAAGAGTCTTTGCTTAAAATTAGAGAGGAAAGCAATAGAAGAATAAGAAAAAATGGAGTAAGCCATCTTAAAATTTTATGCGATAAAAAACTAAATCCAATAGGTTTAAATCTTTTGATAATCAAGCCTTTAAACCTTCCTAAATTTTGAAAATTGCCGATAGATATTCTTACCTTCCTTTTAAATTCTTCATTTTTATCGGTGCTTACATCCTCAAAACAAATAGCATGGGAATTAAACAAGACTTGATAGCCTTTCTCTATTACACTCAGGCTCACAAAAAAGTCTTCCATGAAAAAACGAGGTGGAATTTGAGGAAACAATTCCCTTTTTATGGCATAGCAACCTCCTTCTAAGCCCATAGCAGCTTTAAAAAGCAGAGATTCTGCAGATTTAATTTTATTTTCCAATTGCAGATATGAATCCTCTTGTTTGCTGATTCCGGAGCTTTGGTGTTTGTCATATACTATCCTACCACCAACAGCACCTACCTTATTATTTAAGGGACGAATTAATTCTTCAATGGTATTGGCTTTGAAAATAATATTAGCATCCGTTAGAATTAATATTTCCGCCTTCGATTCTTTTACCAAATCATTAATAATTCCTGACTTTCCAGTTCTTGATTTAAAAGATTTTAAATTTAGATTCGGATAGTGACCTTGCAGTTTTTGTATTATGGTTTCGCTGGCATCCGTACTATTATCCGAACCTATTCGCAGGCTTATTTTTTCTTTGGGATAGTTGCTATTAAAGCAGCTGTGAATTTTTTTTTCTATTACGGATTCTTCGTTGTAGGCGGCGAAAATTATTTCCACATTTGGGTATTCCCTCAGGTCATCCTCAATTTTCCAGTTCTTGATTTTAGAAAATAAAATCATAAAAAGGGGATAGAAAATATAAGTTTGAAATATCCCGAACAGGCAAAGAGCAAAAATTATTTGAAAGAATAAAATCATAGATTTTTATAGAATTTCAAAAGTTTTTCTCCCAAATATCGGTTGGAATAATTTTTCTCGATGGTTTTTCTGGCTTCTCTTCCTAAATCATTTCTAAGTTTTTCATTTTCCAAAAGTTGAAGGATGGCTTCTGCGAATGGTTCAGGTTCATCTTCCAAAAGTATATCCCTACCATTTTTTACCAAAATTCCTTCAGCACCAATTGTTGTTGAAACCATTGGTCTAGAAAGGGCCATGTTTTCAATAATCTTTATTCTCATCCCACTTCCAGCTAATAGGGGTATTATATTGATCTTGGAAGAGCTTATAAAATCCGGCATGGAATCTACTTCGCCCACAATTTCTAAACCTGGAATATCCAAACTTTCAAATTTTTCGGGGATATGTCTTCCGGCTATTGCCATTTTAATTGGCCTATTTTTTTTGCTTAAGATAGGCCAAACAAAATTCAGAAACCACTCTAAACCCTGGACATTTGGCTTCCAATCGAAACTTGCTAAATAACTAATATCATAAATAGGACGGGAGCCTTGCTTTTTATACTCTCCTTTAATATCTATTCCACAAGGTATATCCATTGCCTTGCCTTTAAAGCCATAACTTCTAAAAGTTTCCAAATCTGCAGCTGTAATACTTACTAGCGCATCAATTTTGTTTAGAGTTTGTAATTCAAATTTTTTAAGTCTTTTTACCTGTAATCTCAAATAGTATTTCAATAAAATATTGGCTTCATTTTCGGCTGTTCTTTCCCAAATTTGAAATTCTACATTATGGGCTCTTAGGCTAATCTTGGCATTAGAATTTTTCCGGATAAATGGCAAATAAACAGCCATAGCCAAGCCTTCCAGTTGAATGATATCAAATTTATTGGCTTTGAGGATTTCGGCAAGTTTATTTTCAAATTTTTCGGACCAAAACCTAGAAATGTGAAAGGCTTGGTTTCCTAAAAGATTTTTTAGGCTATTCCCAAAATTGATGTCGGTATTAAGATTTACCCATTCCATTTTAAGCTTTTCAGGCTTATTATTGAGAATGTCGTTTTTGGATTTATAATGCTTGTTGGTGTTGATACTTAATAAATAAAGATCCGAATGGTTTGCCATTAAACCATCAATCATACTTTCAATGGCAATGCTACTGCCATCATTTGCAGGGTAGGGGACCTTATTGCTTAAAACCAGAATTTTCAAGCCGCTATTTCTTTGATTTTGTAAAGATGCTTTTTATTATTCGAATCGGTTTCGAGTAAAGTTCCTGATTAAATATGGCACTATCTGTAGCCGATTTATAGGTTAGCCAAACACCAATTGGAAAAAGATAGAAATTCGCCGTCCAAATGGCTCTAAATGGACTCCAAACCAATTCCCTTCCCAGTTTTTCAAAAGAATATCCTGTAACATGATAAATAATAAAGATAAAAACGGAAATGACCACGGGCATACCCATTCCACCTTTGCGAATTATGGCTCCCAAAGGTGCACCGATAAAGAACAAAACAATACAAGAAAAGGAAATTGAAAATTTCTTTTGCCATTCCAGCCAATGCCTGGCTAATAGCTTTTTACGCCATAGGTACTCTTGTTCTGTATTGTCGAAATAGGCCTTATTACTTCTTGCTATGCGAAGAGCATTTTGAATAACTCTATCCCTGTCTGAAGAGTTCTGGATATTTGCAATAATAGTATCGCTCAATATTCTTGTTTCCTTCTTGCTGCTGTCTTTCTTTTCTCTTACTGATGTAAAAGAGTATTTTGAAACCATTTGAGTATTAAACTCTTTTTTTCTTTCCGCGAATTTATTTTCTAAAGAATCTACAGCATTTTCCAATTGTCTGATATTTAGCATATCATAATCCTTTCTTTCTCCCGATCGTAAATCGCCAGTTTGAAAACTTGAAAGGTTGAATTTTATAAGGCTCCTTTTGAATTTAGATTTGGTGAAGGGGTAATTATCTCTTTCATCAACTTTTTTCGGGAAAATATCCTCGTAGGAGGCTCCATTAAAGAGGTCTATATTTAAATAAAGTTCATCTTCCGAAACGGTCATCACTCCGCTTTCGGCAGTAATCACCTTCATATTGCCAATATTGTCGCTATGATCATAAATGTAAATATCCCTTAAATCATTATTGTCATCGCCTAGTTTTTCTCCAATTTTTATGGAGTAGCCTTCAATACCATTATAAAAAGTTCCTTCCCGAATATTTAAAGCAGGTTTTTTATGAGTAATATTTTTTAGGAGGGTTTGGCTTTTAAGATTGGCTACCGGAATTACATAATTGGCAAAGAGAAACTGTCCAAATGCCAAAATAATCATAAACATTATTAAAGGACGCATAACCCTAATTAGAGATAGTCCTGAGGATTTAAAGGCGGCCATTTCATAATGTTCGCCCAAAGTTCCAAATGTCATGATAGAAGAAAGAAGAATGGCTAAAGGTAAAGCCATTGGAACCACTGTTGCCGAAGTATAAAAAAGTAATTCAGCGATATAATACCATTCTACTCCGCGGCCAACTAGATCATCAATGTATTTCCACACAAACTGCATTAAAAGGAAGAGCACCATCACAATAAAAGTGATGAAGAATGGCCTTATAAAGGAGCGAAGTACAAAGCGATCTATAAGTTTCATTACTCAGCTATATAATAACCTTCGTAATTGGCTTTGTTGAAAATGAAATAATCTTTAGGAAGTTTTTTGTTGGGTGCATATTCGGTAATGGTGAAAGTGGTAATAGTGCCATTACTAGCCCATTGTTTCACCTCTTTTACTCGTAGAGATTTTTTATCCATCACTACCATTATCTGTTTCACCTCTTCAGAGGCATTGGGCTTCAGTAAAATATAAAGCACATCACGCCCTTTTTCCTTTACCGTTTTATCAATTTTATAACTATAGCCTTTTTGATAGCTACTTAAAATTTTCACCGGACTAACGGCCTGGCTTTCATTTTCTTCATATTCAGTAACCTGTACTTCTTCATCTTCTTCGAGAATGGTATAAATTTTATTTCCTTGTTTGATCTGTTCTGTACCTAGAAAATTTAAATGAAAGTCATCTTCTTTAATAGCGATATTCCCTTCCTCTGTTTGAACAACCGGTGGTTCTACTTTATTATTTTCAAAAGTGTAAGTAAAGCCTAAGTAGATGTGATCATTGGCTTCCAAACGTTGTGCAGCTTTGGCTAAATATTGTTTGGCTTTAGCACTTGTGTTCTGTGCTTCTAAACTAAAACTGCTTATTAAAGCAAAGAATAAAATGGCTATGATTCCTTTCATTATAAATCGGTATTAATTTTCCTTTTCGTTTTTCAATAACTGTTCCAAAGAAAGCTCATCTGGAAGGAGAACTTGTCTTGCCTTACTACCTTCAAAAGGCCCTATTATTCCTGCCGCTTCCAATTGGTCTACTATTCTTCCAGCACGGTTGTAACCCAGCTTTAACTTTCGTTGCAATAGGGAAGCTGAACCTTGTTGGTGAATGATCACAACCCTTGCGGCATCTTCAAATAATTTATCCCTTTCACTGATGTCAATATCCAAGCTACTCCCTTCATCTTCTCCTACATACTCAGGCAATTGATAGGCTTCAGGGTAGGCTTGTTGGTTTCCTATAAAGTCGGTAATTTCCTCTACTTCTGGAGTATCCACAAATGCACATTGAACTCGTATTAAATCGCTACCAATTGCAATTAGCATATCTCCTTTTCCAATTAATTGATCTGCACCTCCAGCATCCAAAATGGTTCTAGAGTCAATCTTTGATGTAACTCTAAACGCAGCTCTAGCAGGGAAATTTGCTTTTATAATTCCTGTAATAACATTTACAGAAGGCCTTTGTGTGGCAACAATTAAGTGGATTCCAATGGCTCTAGCCAATTGTGCCAATCTCGCTATTGGAGTTTCTACTTCCTTGCCAGCAGTCATTATTAAATCAGCAAATTCATCTATTACCAAAACTATATAAGGTAAAAATCTGTGTCCTTCTTCTGGATTCAGCTTTCGCTTAATAAACTTCGCATTATACTCCTTTAAATTTCTACACATGGCCTTTTTCAAAAGGTCATATCTATTATCCATTTCTATGCATAAGGAATTTAAAGTATGGACAACCTTGGTAGTATCGGTAATAATAGCCTCTTCCGTATCTGGGAGTTTAGCTAAATAATGTCTTTCAATTTTATTGAAAAGAGTAAGCTCAACCTTTTTAGGATCTACCAAAATAAATTTCACCTGTGAAGGATGCTTCTTATATAAAATGGAGGTGAGGATAACATTTAAACCAACGGATTTACCTTGTCCAGTTGCTCCCGCCATTAAAAGATGAGGCATTTTGGTAAGGTCGGCCATAAAAGTTTCATTGTTAATGGTTTTACCAAAAGCAATGGGCAACTCCATATCAGATTTCTGGAATTTTTCACTTTTAATCATATTCCTCATAGGCACCATTTGAGGATTGGTGCTCGGCACCTCAATACCAATGGTTCCACGCCCTGGTATAGGAGCGATAATTCTTATTCCCAATGCGGAAAGTGAAAGGGCAATATCATCTTCCAGGCTTTTTATTTTGCTGATTCTTACTCCTGCAGCTGGTACAATTTCGTAAAGAGTTACAGTAGGACCAATAGTTGCTTTTATTTTTGAAATCTCAATTTTATAATTGTTGAGTGTTTCAATAATTCTATTCTTATTGGCTTCTAATTCCTCCTGATTAATAGTAATGTTTGAGCTTCCATAATCAATAAGAAGATCTACTGGTGGAAGTTTAAAACGAGATAGATCCAATTTAGGATCATATTCTCCAAACTCCTTCACCTTTCTATTAACTTCCTTTTCACTTAATACTTCTTCCTCATTATTGGCCTCAATTTCAAGATCCGTAGCTTCCTCAACTGTTTCCTCCTCTCCTTTAGCTTGTTCAATTTCCAATTCACCACCAAGGGTACTTGAGCTTTCAATTTCTTCTTTTGGCTCCTCAATTACTATAGGCTCAAAATCCGTTTTTTCCTCTAAATCAATACTTATTGGCTGTTCAGTTTCAATATCTTCTTCTGAAGAAGCTTGGCTTTGAGTATTGCTATTTTCAATATTCTCCGAGGCTTCATCTTCTATATTTCTCTTTGCCTTTATTTTAAAGAAATTAATCATGCTTTGCAATCCGGAATGCATGGATTCTGGTGTCCATTTGAATTTTAGAATTACAAAGCCAAGAAGAGTAAAGAATAGAATTAAGGGAGTACCTATAGATCCAGAAATTTGAAATAGCCATTGCTTAGAATAAAATCCATTTGCCCCTCCTAAGATGTGCTGATTTGGAAAAATATAGGAGAAAGCAATGGGTAGCCAAAGCAGAAGAAATAGCGTATTGCCAAGTTTTTGCCTAAAATTTTTGAAGGTTAAACCTAAGCTTACTTTTAATCCATATAAAAGTAAAAACCATGAAATAAGATAGGCGGAAATCCCAAAGCTTCGGTAAATAAATAAGTCTCCAAGTTTTGCTCCTAAACCGCCCAAGACGTTTTTAACCTTATAGTCTGGATTGGACATTAAGCTGATAAATCCATCTTCTACATTGCTAAAATCTTCCTGCCAGGTAAATAGGAAGGAGCTAAATCCTCCGAGCATTAAAACTGCAAAGAAAATTAGGCCAATACCAATTATGGCGTGGAGGGTTTTATTTTTTAGCGTTTCCCTTATTTTGGAAATGGAAAACTTACTGGTGGATGTCTTTTGTTTCTTTTTTGCCATAGTGCTTTAGCAATAGACAAAAATAAGCACAATTAACCTAGGTATTTGCCAAATTTAAAGGAGGAACTAACAATGTTCTTTTAATAGTTTTATCTTGGAATTTCTATCACTGTATCCCAAACGGAGCCTACTAATCCGTAGCCATTGGAAACATTACTATAAACTTCAGATGGGGAAAACAATATATTATTAGTAAGAAACTGGCTTCTAAAGCTCGTTCGGTAAAATTGATAATAGGATTCTGAACAAGAATAAAAATTCAATTTTAGTATACCATTATTGAAGAAAAATCCCGTCAAAACAATGGATTTCCTTTTTCCGTTAAAACTTATATCCTCCACAAAACCTATGGTACCAATAGACTCACCACTAGGTAAATTAACCACCTCATCCGCACTACCTATCAATTCAAGAATTAAATCTTGAGTCTGTAATGTTACAAGCTCATCTTCTTGCTGACCAAAGGTATCGGTCCTGGTTACTGTGAAAAAATAATAATTATTTTCATTCCCATTGTCAACAATATCGAAGCTAAAGGAGGAGCTATTGCTTAATAGCCAGTTTTCAATTTTTGCTGAGGAAGCGGTATTGGTGCTTCCCATTATAGGATCAAAGCCATCCGAGCTTGCTACAATTCGGTAATGACTTTTTTCTTGGGCTATATGGTTAAAACAAAATGTATAGGTAGTATCCTTATAGGCATCATCACTCTTTACTTTTTGGCATACAAATCCAGTTGAATGCCATAGTCCATCCTTATAAAGGTCCAATTTTCCAGTTCCAACAGAGGGTGGCTGAGAAAGATCTGTATAAGAAATAGTTTTACCTAAATTCACTTTTATACTATCACCATTTCTGATTAAAGAGTTTAAAACTAAATTTTCTTCGGCCTCTGGGAAATCTATATTTATATTATCCTCACAAGAACATAGTGAGATGAACAGAATAGCGAAAAAATAGAATTTTAATTTCATTAGAATCTAAAATTATAATTAAAGGTAGGTAGCATTGGGAATACCGAAATTTTCCGTCCTACTCTTTCTCTATCAATAGTGCTGAAATAAAGTAAAAAAGGATTTCTCCTATTGTAAGCATTGTAAATGCTGATGCCCCATGTTCTTTCACCCCAACTTGTTTTTTTCTTCCAATTGAATCCCAGGTCCAAGCGGTGGTAGTTCGGATATTGATAGGCATTTCTATCACTATATTTTACTGTTCGCTGTCCATTAACATCAATATAAGAGCTAATGGGGATAGTAGCGTTTATGCCATTGTTGAAAACCCAAGTAAGACCCAAACTGAATTTTTTAGTGAAGTTATGGTTCAATACAATTTTAAGATCATGTCGTCGGTCATATTTAAAAGGAAAAAGCTTTCCATTGTTTAATTCATCAAACTGCCTCTCACTTTTGGAAAGGGTATAGGCTATCCAAGCGCTGGTTTTGGTGCTATTGTATCTTAGGAAAAGCTCCCAGCCTTTGGCAAAACCTTTCCCTCCGCTAAGGACTTGATCTTCCCAATTACTAGCTGGTGCATAGGAGGTAATGGGTTTGTACTCTATAAGGCCATCAAGTTTTTTGTAAAATAGTTCACTGGTGAGTTCCCATTTATTTTCTGCAAACATCCAAGTAGAACCCAAGGCTATTTGATGAGAACTTTGGGCCCCAATATTATCGGTGGAGCTCACCCACAAATCGGTGGGTAACCCTATGGAGGAGTTGGTAAGAAGATGGATATACTGCTCCATATAAGAATAACTAGCCTTAAAGGCAAAATTGGGAAGCATTAAATACCTTCCCGAAAGTCTTGGTTGTATAGAATTGTAAAAGCTATTATTTACAAAATAGGCCGCATAGTGCAAGCCGGTATTTACTTTGAGTTTTGGATTTACCGTCCAGGAATCTTCAAAATACAGGCTAAAGTCATTAGCAATAGTGGGTTCTGCTAAATTTAATAGGGAGTCTGCATCTGTTATTTTAGTTGCTCTTAAAGATAGGGTTAAAGCTCCAGGCTTAAAATTGTGATGTGTAAAATTGATTCCCGTTTTAATCTTATGCTTACTAGAGACTAAATAATCCAAATCATATCGCAAGCCATGGTCTGTAATTCTGCTGAAATAATTTATTGATGTAGATACAGTATCATATTGGCTAAAAGAACCGATCTGAAAATTATACCTCGAAAAAGTAGCTGTTAAATTTCCAAATAGTTTTTTGGAAAACAAATGGTTCCAGCGAAGGGCAGAGGTATAGTTTCCCCATTTCAGTTCAAAATCAAAAATAGATTGTCCAGATTCATTGTTAAATGCCTTATCCAAACCATTGTAAAAGCTTAGATAAATTCTATCCTTTTCACTGATTTTCCAATTTACTTTAGCATTAAAATCTGCAAAATAATAACCAGCATCAAAACCTTGATTATTGAGAATAGGTCTGTAAATTAAATCCGAATAAGTTCTTCTACCAGAAAACATAAAGGAGACCTTATCTTTAATAATAGGACCTTCGAGAGCTAGTTTGGTAGCGATTAGACCAATGCCTCCTGATCCGTGAAACTCCTTCATATCACCTTCTTTCATATGGACCTCCAAAACTGAACTGAGCCTTCCTCCAAAATGAGCTGGGAAGCCACCTTTGGTAAGTTCTACATGTTTTATGGCATCAATATTAAAAACTGAGAAAAAGCCAAATAAATGAGAAACATTATAAACGGGAACCCCATCAAGTAATATTAAATTTTGATCTGGGTTTCCACCTCTAACAATATAGTTTACATTTCCTTCACTAGCGCTTTGGACACCTGCTAAAAACTGCACGGCTTTCAATACATCTACCTCCCCTATAAAGGCGGGCATATCTTTAATATCTGTGGCATTGAGCTTTACATTGCTCATTTTTGTGGCGGAAATATTGGCTTCTTCTGCTACAATGGTAATCTCATCTAAAAGCTCTTGTTCTACTTCCAATTGAATATTTTTAGTGGTATTGGATGTATGGCGAATGATTTGAATTTGAGGTTTATAACCTATAAGCCTGCTTACGACTAGCAAACTATCTGTAAACTCTGGAATACTCAAACTATAAAAACCAAAAGTATTAGAGCTTGTTCCATAGTTTGTTCCGGGGACATAAACATCTGCGCTAATTAACCTTTCTCCAGAATTTTTATCTTCTATATATCCACTCAAGGTTATGCCTTTATGAGGAGAGAGATTGAATTTTCTTTTGATTAGAATTTTATCGTTTTGAATAATATAATCAAATTGCTTTGGAGAGAATAAGAGCTCGAGAATTTCTTCAGCCTTTGGATTGGAATTATTTAAGTCCATCTTCTCTTTTAAAACCCCTTTCCCAGCAAAAGAAACTTTATAATCAGTAGTTTTTTCTAGGACATGAATTAAGGAATCTGCAGAATATTCTCCGGCTTGAATAGGGATAATTTGATTTAGGACCTCACTTTGCCCAAAGGAAAACATGGGGCACAAACAGAATAATAAGTATAATGGGTATTTGAGTAAAAAGGACAAACGCTGGGTTTATATTCAAATTAAAAACCAATTTCCAAATATTGAACGTGCAAGGTTCAAACAAAATTTTTGATTCTGGACAAAGCCCAAAATTGCAAAAAAAAAAGAGCCTTCTAAACAGAGGCTCCTTTTTTTTATGGGTTTCGAAATTTATTTCTTTTCTAAAGCCAAATATATGGAGTTAGAGGCACCGAAATTTCCTTTTTGATTAGACATATTACTGGAAATGGGCACAGGTTCTGAAAAAGGACCCGCCTCTGCATATTCTGAAATATCCAAATCCTTTTCAAATTCATATTGATCCGTAGAAAGGGCCGAAATTTTCAGGAATAAAGAATCTGTGCCAAGATTTGCTCCATTCCATTCTGAATAATTCAATTCAAAATCACGAATGGAACCATCAAATAATTCATCCCTAATATAGGCGCGGGTGGCAAAGGTTCCTTCCGTCTCATCTTCAAAGAATTCTGAATAACCTTGATAATTTTCAATGGTTAAGTCCTTTATAAAAAAGCTTTCATGTTCTTTAAATTGACCTCTCTTCAATTGGATTTTATAAATATCACCCAATCCCGATGGGTCAGAAATACTGCCTTTAATAGTGTAATTAGCACTTATATACTCTCCATTAGACACACTAGGTGTTTCTGGCATAATACAAGAACCTTCTACAGTTTCAAAATTAGCCTGACTCACCTTGATAGTATATTTACGGCCGGGAGTGCAGGAGTAGGAACTGGTATAAACAGGAACATTACTTCCAATAATACCCACGCCTCCAGGAGATAGAGTAAGGGAATCTACCAATACATCATTTTCAAAAAGTAATATCCTTGCTTTATCCGAAAAACTTGGGTTTCCAGATAAGGCGGCAGAGGATATGCTCACAGTGGCATAGATGCTATCTCCATCAATTATTTGAGAGCTTACTGCCAGCTGTGCTTTTTCTGTTGGCAGGTCAAAATCGATGGTCTTTTCACAAGCAAAAAGACTAAAAGCGGACAAGAATAAGATGAGATTTTTCATGTTTTTTAAATTTTTAGCTTTCATATTTAAAAGGAGAAGATGTAAGAAATTGAGGGTATGATAGGAAATAAGCTCACTTGCTTTACTACTGATTTGTTAGTACTAAAATCCTGATTTTGTACATAAAGGAAATAAGGGTTTTGTCGGTTATAAGCATTGTAAACGCTAATGTTGAAAGTGCGTTTCCCCCAAGAAGTTTCTTTGTGGAAGTTCATTCCTAAATCCAATCGATGGTATGCTGGCAAACGCTCGCCATTTCTTTCTGTATAGTGAGTAACTTGTTGAACATTATCGTCGTTTCCTATTACATTAAATTTTGAAATCGGGGCGGTAAAAGCTACGCCAGTTCCATATACCCAAGTTAGACCAATGTCAAACTTATCTGTGAATTTATGGCTCAAAACCACGCTTATATCATGGCGTCTATCATATTTATAAGCAAAGGTTTCCCCAAAATTTAGATTGTCGAATTGACGGTTGGTCCAGGCCAAAGTATAACCAATCCAGCCCGTGGTTTTACCCTTGTTCTTCCGAATTAAAAACTCGGCGCCATAAGCCTCACCTTTTCCATTTTTCTCAATATTATTTTCCCAACCAGAGCCAGAGATAAAGGAAGCTCCTTCTTTATATTCAATAAGGTTATCCATGGTTTTATAGTAGGCTTCTACACTTAACTCCCAGGTATTACCCTGAAAATTTCTCGTACTTCCCAAAGCCACTTGATGAGAATTGGAAGGAGCAACATTTGCGGTAGAACTTACCCATAAATCTGTAGGTAAACCAATACCACTATTGGAAAGAAGATGGATAAACTGTGTCATGGAAGCAAAAGATCCTTTTAGCGACCATTCATCATCAATTAAATAGCGTGCAGAAACTCTTGGTTGGATAGAAGTATAGGTTTGATCTTTTAAATTGTAAATAGAAAAATGTGCCCCGGCATTTATTCTCCATTTATTGTTAATTGTCCAATCATCTTCAATATATAAATAGGAATCGTGGCTAAGCGTATTTTCGCTGAGGTTCAATACAGAATCTACATTTACTCCATCTTCCTCGCCTTGAAATTGAAATACACCAGGTTTAAAAATATGGTGAGTATAAGAGGCTCCAAATTTTATATTGTGATCACTTACTGGTGAATATTCATAGTCTAACCTCAATCCATAATCTCTAATTCTACTAAAGTATTCTTGCTTTTCCAGATCAAAGCCATCTTGCTTGCTTTCACCACCAATGCTAAATTCGTATTGGCTATAGGTGGCGGTAAGGTTGCTAAATAATTTATCGTTGTATAAATGATTCCAACGGAGAGCCCCTGTATTATTTCCCCATTGTAATGCCGCTTCATCATATCCTCCGGAATAAGTGTCTTTATTGTAAAATTTGTCTATTCCTCCATAGTAACTCAAGAATAGTCTATCCTTTCTAGAGAAAATATGATTCACCTTTGCATTGAGATCTCCAAAAAAGTAACCCGCTTTGGTATCGGCTGGCAAAAAGGGCTGAGATAAAACATCAATATATGTTCTCCTTCCAGAAATAATATAAGAGGTTTTATCTTTCCATATAGGTCCCTCTAGGGTTAGTTTACTAGAAATAAGCCCTACAGATCCTTCCCCATGAAATTCCTTCATATTTCCTTCTTTCAAACTAATATCCAATACAGAACTTAGTCTTCCGCCATAGCGAGCTGGGAAACCTCCCTTTGTCAATTGAACATTTTTAATGGCATCCGCATTGAAAACCGAAAAGAAGCCAAATAAATGGGAGGCATTATAAACGGGAACTCCATCTAAAAGAATAAGGTTTTGATCTGGACTACCACCTCGTACATAAAAGCCGGTGGTACCTTCGCCGCCAGACTGAACTCCTGGTAATAGCTGAATAGTTTTGATAATATCCACTTCTCCTAAAAAGGCGGGTACACTTTTGATATCCTTAATGGATAAATTGATGCTACTCATTTGAGGGCTTCTCGACTGGATTTCATCAGCAGTAATTTCTACGGCATTTAGTTCTGTAGAGGCCTCTTGTAGTTCAATATCTAATTCCAGATTTTTGTCTAGAACAAGATTTTTAGAATAGGTTTGATAACCAATATAGCTCACCACTAATTCGGCCGTTTTATGGCCAATATTGAGAGAGTAAAATCCATAAGTATTGGTGGTGGTGCCGTAGGAGCTTCCAGGAACAAAGATGTTTACACCAATTAAACTTTCACCAGTGGAAGCATCGGTTATGTATCCACTTACAGTATTTTGAGCTAGGGCAAGGCCGCTAAAACAAAATAGGAATAATGCAAAGCTTAGTTTTTTCATTTTTAGTTTTTGAGGTTTTCGAGTTTTGATTTAATAGCAACTACCATTTTTAAAATGATATTCATTTTGGATTTTTTCAATTTTGAAATTCATTAGGATTTCAAATTCATTGAACACTTCTTCCAAACTGTTTTTATTGAATTGGCTTGTAATATTACAATTGGCAAGCTTTTCCTGGTCTTCAAGGATAAATTCCACCTGATAATAGGTGGATAATTGTTGAAGGGCATTTTCAAGATTTTCATTTTTAAAATTAAATACACCGCTATGCCAGGCCAGAAAATTGGGATCTTCAATTTCTCCTTGTTTCAATTTCCCTTTTTCAAGAATTCCCTCTTCTCCTTTTTCTAAATAAATAGCTTGTTCCTTAGAATTTCCCCAAAAGGCAACTTTTCCACTTGTTACGCTAACCATAGGTTTTTCTAGTTCAGAATTAAAGTTGAAGGAGGTTCCTAATACTTCAATATGTGCCCTCTCCGAATGAATGATAAAAGGCTTTTCGGGATTTGGCTCTACCTCAAAATAGGCTTCGCCTTTAAGTGCCATACTTCGATTAAACCAATTAAACGACCTACTTACTTTTAACTCACTGTGTGCATTAAGCTCCACCCGAGACCCATCTGCCAAATAAATGGTTTTTCTAAATTCTTGGGTTTTATAATTGGTGGAAGTAAAAAAGTATAGGGAGGCACTAAAAATTAATACAATGAAAACGGCAGCATATTTTAAAGCTTTTGAAGCAAAGAGGTTTATGAGCTTAGGTTTTTCCTTCGAAAAATGCCTGTTTTTAAATTTGTTCCATTCCTGGTCTATGTTTAATTCCGGAATTGGCTTTATTTCTTTGGAACAGGTCCATATTTTTTCGAGCTCTTCAAACTGACTTTGATGGGCAATATCCTCTTTCAGCCAAAGATCAAGCTTGGCTTTTTCTTCTTCATTTAAGGATCCGTCAAAGGATTTTAGAATAAGGATGTCTATGTTAAGTTCTGTGCTCAATTTTCTCTTTTTTTAGGATGGAATTCTCAAACTTAAGCTTTATTCAAAAGAATCTTAGCCCATCCATATGTAGGAAATATTTCCCACTCAAAATCAAGACAAATAATTAGGGGCTTACACGTATAAAAACTAAAAAATTATATCTATACTACTGATAGTCAGTAATAAAAAATTTCAAAAATGGGCTTTAAGGAAAAATATCTAGTAGGAATTCCAGAATAAATAGGCCTAGGGATTGTCTGAGAATTTTTAGCGCCTTGCTGATTTGTGTTTCCACTGTTCTTTTAGATAAACCTAGTTCTTCAGCAATTTCCTGATTGCTCTTATGCTCAAATCTACTGAGTTTAAATATGCGCTGGCATTGACTAGGAAGCTTGTTGATTAGGAAATTTATTTTTGCCTCCAATTCCATGGTTTCCATTTCGTCTTCTTGGTAGGAATTTTCCAGGCTATGTTTAATATCTTCTTCATGGCGAGCATGAATTTTGGCACTTTTCAGCTCATTTAAACTTCGATTGGCCACAGTTTGAAATAGGTAGGACTTAAGGGAACTGTGAATCTGTAGGCTTTCTCTCTTTTCAAATAAATGGGTGAATACTCCTTGTACTAAATCCTTAGAAAGATCCAGATCCTTCAAATATTTATTGGCAAAATAGCACAATGGCTGGAAGTATTCGTAAAAAAGCCTTTGATAGGATTCTTCTTCTCCTTTTTTAAGGCCTTCCAAAATATCGCTTGTTTTTTCCAAATCTTGGTTTAATGTCTCAAAATAATGGATAATTATTAGAAAATCCATAAGTTTTTATTCCCATTTTCATAATGTTGAGGGATGAAGCTTTGGGTTTTACTATTCCATAGCATTAAACTACTTTTGCAGCACTAAATTTTAGTCTATGGCAAAGGAAATTAGATATATCAGTTTAATGTCTGAACTTGGAGCAGGAACAAGAGGAGCAAGTTTGGGTTTCGATTCCCTAAGATTGGCAAGTTTTGATAAGGATGCTGATTTTTTTAATCGATACCCGATTATTAGGGTGCCCCATTATAATGAGCAATTATTCCGCGATTACAAGGATGAATATGCCATTAGACTAAGGTATATTTTCGAAACATTTAAGCAAACCACAGCGGCTATAGGTTCGGAATTAAGAGCGGGTAGGTTTCCTATTGTATTTTCTGGAGACCATAGTAATGCTGCAGGAACAATTATGGCAATTAAGGATGCGCTACCTAAAAAGAGATTAGGTGTAATATGGATAGATGCACATGCGGATTTACATTCACCTTATACGAGCCCTTCTGGAAATGTTCACGGTATGCCTTTGGCGATGTCTATTGCTGAAGATAATCAAGAGAAAAGGATAAACGACCCTATTGCTAGCACTGTAGATATCTGGAATACCATAAAAGGGGAAGAACCTAGGGTTTCGCCTGGAGATTTGTTTTTCGTAGCTGTAAGGGATACCGAAGCTCCCGAAGATCACCTAATGGAAAAATACTCCATGCCCAATATCACCACAGAAAAGCTAAGGGAAATAGGACCCAAAGCTGTTGCCGAAAAAGCACTCCAGCATTTAAAAGACTGCGATATTATATACATTTCTTTTGATGTGGATAGCATGGATCCAAGTATAAGCAGAGGAACGGGCACTCCGGTACCTGGTGGACTTAGCGAAGAAGAAGCAACAGTGTTGATGCAAGAATTGGTGAAAAGCCCCAAAATTTGCTGTTTGGAAACCACAGAGATAAACCCTTTGCTTTGTGATAAAGGAAATGCCATGGCGGAAGCAACATTTGATGTAATAAAGCCCGTAATTGAAGAAATTGAAAAGAACTAGTATTTAAAATATTCATGCTAGAAATAAAAGAAAAAATTGAAAAGGAAGCCCAATTGGCGCTTCATTCTCTTTACCAAATAGAAGTGTCATCTATTGAATTAGCACAAACTCGTAAAGAGTTTGAAGGTGACCTTACCATTGTGGTATTTCCATATTTGAGGAGCAGTAAGAAAGGTCCAGAACAAACCGCAAATGAGATAGGGGAATATCTTAAAGATAGATTGGAAGAAATTGAGGATTTCAATGTAGTTAAGGGATTTTTAAACCTCCTTATTGCCGATTCCTATTGGATGCAGCAATTAGAAATCTTGAATGGGAATAAAAACTTTGGCAAGGCTCCAAAGAATGATGATTGTACTTTGGTAGAATATTCTTCCCCTAATACCAATAAGCCGCTTCACCTTGGTCATATCCGGAATATTCTTTTAGGCTATTCTGTTTCTCAATTGTTAGAGTCTGCTGGCCATAGAGTTATAAAGGCACAGATTATTAATGATAGAGGTATTCATATTTGTAAAAGTATGATTGCTTGGCAAAAGTTTGGAAATGGCGAAACCCCGAGTTCCAGCGGTCTTAAAGGTGATAAACTGGTAGGGAAATACTATGTCGCGTTTGATAAAGCCTTTAAAAATGAGGTGGAAGGATTAATCAATTCTGGTTTTTCGGAAAAGGAGGCAGAGAATCAAGCTCCTATTATGATTGAAGCCAGGGAGATGTTGAAAAAATGGGAGGATAATGATGCTGAAGTAATGGCTCTTTGGAAAACCATGAATGAATGGGTTTACGAAGGTTTTGAATATACCTATGCCTCCATGGGTGTTGATTTTGACAAATATTATTATGAAAGTGATACCTATGTTTTAGGGAAGAAGATAGTTGAGGAAGGACTAAACAAAGGGATTTTTTATAAAAAGGAAGATGGTTCAGTTTGGATAGATTTATCCGAAGAAGGAATGGATCAAAAAATTCTATTGAGATCGGATGGAACTAGTGTTTATATGACACAAGATATCGGAACTGCCATCCAACGTTTTGTAGATTTTAAGGAAGAGGGCCTGAATGGTATGATTTATACCGTTGGTAATGAGCAGGATTACCATTTTAAAGTGCTTTTTATCATTTTGGAAAAGCTGGGCTATGATTGGGCGAAAAACCTTTATCATCTTTCCTATGGGATGGTGGATTTGCCTAGCGGTAAAATGAAATCTAGAGAAGGAACCGTTGTTGATGCCGATGACCTAATCCAAAAAATGATTGATGAAGCTCAATTAATTTCGGAGGAATTGGGCAAGACTGAAGGAATGGATGAGGAGGAGAAGATGAATCTTTATAGGATGGTAGGATTAGGAGCTTTAAAATATTATATCCTAAGGGTAGACCCTAAAAAGAGAATGCTCTTTAATCCCAAAGAATCCATAGATTTTAAAGGTGATACCGGTCCTTATATTCAGTTTAATCATGCTCGAATAAAATCCTTATTGAAAAAAGGTGAGGAGGGAAATTATGAGGGTGAATATTCAAAACTACATCCTAGTGAAAGGAGTATTCTTAAAAACTTGGTGCTTTACCCAGAGATGGTTCAATTGGCAGCTCAGGAACATAGCCCTTCTATTATAGCATCCTATATCTATGATTTAGTTAAGGCTTTTAGTGCTTTTTACCAGCAATTGCCCATACTTACAGATGAAAATTCTGGTGCTATAGCATTTCGTTTAAAATTATCGGCAAATGTGGCCAAAGTGATAAAATCAGGAATGAAGCTTTTAGGTATTGATGTGCCAGAAAAGATGTAGAAATTAAAAGAAAATGAGTTCAAGAAATAGGGGAGAAGCTTTATTTTTGGATTCCAAAAGTTTGAAAAATTATGTTTGAAAGTTTACAGGATAAGCTAGATAAAGCCCTACATGTATTAAAAGGGCATGGACAAATTTCGGAAGTTAATGTTGCAGAAACCGTTAAGGAAATTAGAAGGGCATTGGTGGATGCCGATGTTAGTTTTAAGATTGCCAAGCAATTTACCAATACGGTAAAGGAAAAAGCTCTTGGACAAAAAGTATTGAGCTCTTTACAGCCAGGTCAGTTAATGACCAAAATTGTCCATGATGAAATGGCCGAACTTATTGGTGGAGAAACTCAGGAACTCAATTTAAAGTCCTCTCCTTCAGTAATTTTAATGGCTGGACTTCAAGGATCAGGTAAAACTACTCATTCTGCTAAGCTTGCACTTTATTTAAAAAATAAAAAGACTAAAAAACCGCTTTTAGTAGCCTGTGATGTATATCGTCCGGCGGCGATAAATCAGTTGAAAGTTGTTGGGGAACAAATAGGTGTTGAGGTTTATGCCGAGGAAGGAAATCAAAACCCGGTATCAATTGCTGAAAATGCAATTGCACATGCTAAGGCAAATGGTTTTAATGTAGTAATTGTAGATACAGCAGGTCGTTTGGCTATTGATGAGGCTATGATGACCGAAATCAGAAATATTCATTCTGTTGTAAAGCCAGATGAAACTCTTTTTGTAGTGGATTCCATGACGGGTCAGGATGCAGTAAATACGGCCAAAGCCTTTAATGATGTATTGGATTATGAAGGGGTAATTCTTACCAAACTAGATGGGGATACCCGTGGTGGGGCTGCATTAACCATTAGGTCAATAGTAAATAAACCTATAAAGTTTATTGGTACTGGAGAGAAAATGGAAGCTTTGGATGTTTTCCACCCTAGCCGAATGGCAGATCGTATTTTGGGGATGGGAGATGTTGTATCCTTAGTAGAAAGAGCTCAAGAGCAATATGATGAGGTTGAAGCCCGCAGAGTTCAAAAGAAAATTGCTTCGAATAAATTCGATTTTGATGATTTCTTAGGTCAGATTAAGCAAATCAAAAAAATGGGTAATGTGAAGGACTTAATGGGGATGATCCCTGGGATGGGGAAAATGATGAAAGGTGTAGATATTG
The DNA here is from genome assembly GCA_963976435.1 of uncultured Cryomorphaceae bacterium. Classification (GTDB taxonomy): domain Bacteria; phylum Bacteroidota; class Bacteroidia; order Flavobacteriales; family Schleiferiaceae; genus CAKZNE01. The sequence goes on from CAXBKQ010000013.1 coordinate 109,628, forward strand.
ATGACGATGCTTTTAAAGGTGTTGAAGCCATTATTTATAGTATGACAGCCGAAGAAAGGGCAGACCCAAAGCTGATAAATGGTAGTAGGAGAAAGAGAATCGCAGATGGTTGTGGAAAGTCTATCCAAGATGTAAATCAATTGTTGAAGCAATTCAATGATATGAGCAAAATGATGAAAATGATGCAAGGAGGAGGCGCAAAAAAAATGGCGAACATGATGAAGGGCGCTAAAGGAATGCGTTGAAATAATTTATAAAAATTGGTATTATGATTTTATTAGATGGCAAAAAAACCTCCACTGAAATAAAGGCGGAGATTGCCGATGAGGTAAAAAAAATTGTGGAAAAAGGAGGAAAGAAACCACATTTAGCAGCCGTTTTGGTTGGGAATAATGGTGCCTCCATAACCTATGTGAATGCCAAAGTAAAAGATTGTGAAGAGGTAGGTTTTAGCTCTAGCTTAATAAAATTATCAGAAACCATTTCGGAAAAGGAATTGTTGGAAGAGGTTCATAAATTAAATACAAATCCTGAGATTGATGGCTTTATTGTTCAACTTCCGCTTCCCAAGCATATTGATGAGCAAAAAGTGATAATGGCCATCGACCCTACTAAAGATGTGGATGGGTTTCATCCTCAAAACCTAGGGAAAATGGCTCTGAACCTTCCCACATTTTTGCCCGCTACTCCTATGGGAATAATGGATTTACTGGATCGCTATAATATTGAAACAGGAGGAAAGCATTGTGTGGTAGTGGGAAGATCCCATATCGTAGGACTACCAGCCAGCATTCTAATGGGTAGAAATTCATACCCAGGAAATGCCACCGTAACGCTAACCCATAGCCGAACAAGTAATTTAAAAGAATTATTACAATCTGCTGATATCATAATTGCAGCATTGGGAAAACCAGATTTTATTTCTGGAGATATGGTTAAAGAAGGAGTGGTGATTATAGATGTTGGTACAACAAGGGTTGTGGATAAAACTAAAAAATCAGGCTATAAATTAAAAGGAGATATCCATTTCGAAAGTGTATCGAAAAAGGCTTCCTATATTACTCCAGTACCTGGTGGGGTTGGACCCATGACTAGAGTTAGTCTACTAAAGAACACTTTGATTACTGCGAGAACTAAATAGTTGATTTTTAGTTTTTTTATAATAGTGCTACTTAAGGAGCTCTTTTAGTTTGGCAATAATTATTTTTCTACGCTGGACAACTGTAAAGGGGTTGATATGGCATTCTATAATTTCATTTCGGGAGGGGTGGTTTAATATTTCATAACTCATTTCTTTAAGAAATTTTTTAACATCGTTTTCAGCATTTACAAAGTCTTGTGCAAGCTCCAGATTATTATCAATTATGTAAATTATATCCTCGAAATCGTGGCTTGTTCTTGGGTCATTTCCTCTATTTTTAAACGCCTCCCATTTTGTGGCTAAAAATATGCTTACTGGTAAAATTTTTATTTTGATCTTACCGATTTGAATTGGGTATGCCTTTTTGAAACCTGGTTTCAACCAGCTATTGGTAGGTCCTAGTGGAGTTTCTTCAAAAGGTATGAAATCTATTAGAATATCATCAAGAGAATAGCGATACATTACTTTTTCCGTAGGAACAGGAAAGATTTTCTTTTGGGCCAAATTTTCTCGCAGTTCATCCATTTGTGAGTAGGTACTGATTTGAACTGAAATATCAATATCTTTAGTAGGACGTGGCTGCTCTGCACCTTCATCTGTGGCATATAAACCTACCACAGCCCCACCAACATAAATCACCTGATCATTTATCTCTTGCAGGGACAATGCAACTTTTTCAACTACTTTTAAATTTATGATTTGATTCTTAAGCATTTTCAATCCTCTCCTTTAACATCTCAAAAGCCATGTTTTTCTCTCTCACCTTGCCAATTCTAATAGCATCTGTTAAAGCTATCAGTTCGTAGTATTTTGGATCGTTTAAACAGGCTTCTGGGGTATTGGGGTGTAGGGGTTCAATTGCCTGACCTCTAGAATTTCCTTTTCCATATGGCCACACGAATTTTACTTCACTCATAAATTCATTACTTAAGGGTAATGCGGAGATAGCGGTATTTATACCTCTTGTGATCATCCCCGGTTGTATCGGATAAACATGCCGTAGTCCGGATTTTAAGAAGTCTAGTAGAGCAAGTTTTTTAAGTTTTTTTTTATCGCTACTTATTAGGCCGCCAATAATTGACCGATTTATGCTTTCACTAATTTCACTAGCACTTATCTTAAGCTCCTGGGCTAAGTCCTTCATAAACCAAGTTTCTTTTCCCTTACTAGCAATTTTTAATAAAATCGCTATGTCATGAGGTCTCATGCCATTATGCTTTTTCATAATTTTTATTGGGTTGCAAGCAAATGTACAATATTAATTTGCAATTCGCGAATTGCAAATTAATATTGTTCTTTGAATTCAGCTGCCCACAGCAATGCTCAAGAATTCAAAAGGATTTGTAGGCAAAAAAGATTAATCAAATCAGCAAGAAAGTCCTTCTTTCAATCATTTAGGCAAACCACAGGACCTTTTTTGGAAGCGAAACGAATGAGGATAAGTAAATTTTTTTCATTTCATTTTTTAATAGAAACCTATAAAAACTCATTTGGACTCTGGAGTTTTAGCCATAATCTAAATGAAGCTAAAAATGGTGAATGTGGGATTTATTGATTTTGCTCGAGTTTGAAAACCTTAGGACTTAACCCTGTATTTTTTTTAAAAAATTTACTGAAATTGGTTACTTCATCAAAACCTAATTCAAAGGCAATTTCCTTAATGCTTAGCTTAGTAGTAATGATGTTCCGCTTGGATTCTAGCACTACGAAATTATCAATAAACACCCTTGCAGTAATTAAAGTAAACTTTTTTACAACATGATTTAAAAGCTTAGTGGATATCCCAAGCATTTTTGAATAGTCCTTTACATTTCGTGTTGTGGTAAATTGATGTTCAACAAGATTCTTGAATGTTTTAAATATTTCTAGATGCCCAAGGTTATGGCTTCCAAAATCTTTATTCTTTTTTCGTCTTTCCAATTGAAGAAGATAGATGTTAATTAAAGAGGCATTAATATTTTTTTGAGTAATAGTGTTTTCTTCCTCTAATTCCTGCTTTAATTGATTTATGAAGGATTCACTTAGCCGGTATTCATTTGAAATAGGAGAGGAGAGATAGTGATTGTATAAATGAGAAATAAGGTTAATCGAAGACTTTGAAAAATAATTGAGAACAAAATCTTCTGTAATAATGACTAGATACCCTTCGTAACTAGGATTTTTTTGAAAAGAGTGTACCTGATCTTTAGCAATTTTTAGAACTGTTCCTTTCTTTAATTCATAATCCTTTAAATCTATTTGATGTTTTCCAGTCCCTTTGCTTACCAGTAATAATGCAAAAAAGGAAATTCTATGTGGATTAGTAGGTTTATGATCTTGAATTTGAGGAAGTTTTGCAAATAATTCTGTGAGATTGATCAACTCAAAATCCCTTGTTTTATCGCCTTTTTGAAAGCTTATGTTCGGTATGTTTTTCAAATGGTTATTTACTTTTTGTTTAAAACTGGTAAAGCTTTTATCATGATTTCGGAAAGGATAGCAATATCAAAGCAGGCAGCAAGGGGTATTATTTGTTCAACATTATTTTCATAGTTTCAAATTTATAATTCGAATCAATAACTCTTATGATGTATATCCCATTTGGCAAATCATATAATTCTAAAGAAATATTATTACCACTATGATTCTCCTTTGAAACTAGCAAACCATTGCTGTCAAAAATTTGGACTTCATAATTATCGTCAATTTCAAGGTTGAAATTTAAATTTCCTTTTGAAGGATTAGGATAAAAAGAACTAAGGATTTTTGATTTTTCAAATACTTTGGGTTCATGTGACCCTCCCAATTGGTCTTTTTGAGTTGAGGAAACAACTATAGGATAAAAATTCATAATTATTTTGTCATTGGTGGCTTGAGCAATTACCTCAGATATTGAATATTCACTCAAAGGTTTTTCCAATGGTGGAGCATCACCGATTAAAACTATCATTCTTTTATTTTCTGATTTCCAGAAGTTCTCCTTTAAACTTTGAAAGAAACCATCATAAACCGATTCTGGGTCATCACCCCCCCATGTCATTTCAATATCATTAATAAACGTATTTGCTGACTCTAAATTAGTTTCAAAGTTTCTATACGTGTACCACTCTTCAAAGTCTGAATTTTTGTCTCCATAAAGGGCAATAGCAGTTCTTATATTCTCATATTTTTTTATAGAATTAATTATGTCACTTAAGCCTCTCTGAACATTGGCAATATCATCTTCCATGCTTCCAGTTTTGTCTATCAGGAAAAGGATATCTGAATTATGAGTTGAATGTTTTTCAATGATATATTTAATTTCATTTGCAATTAAGTCTGAATTGACTAAAAGTATTAGTTCCCCTTTGGTTTTTTTTGCTAATTCAAAAAACTTATTGGTTGTATTTGAGTCAATGACTTCTTTGTCGAATAATGGCGGAAGGTAAATATGGACCTTATTGATGGAATCGAAAATCGCCATAATTGAATCATTATTCCTCTTTTGAATCTCGAAAATTTCTTTCTCCGTTAATTTTCTTTCTTTATCAATATTACATGAAGAAAAAAATAATGTCAGAAATAGGATGGGTATTAATCTAAGCTTGATTTGGATTTGCATTTTTCCTGTTATTTCCTTGTTTTATAAAATTGCCCATTATTTCTTTTGCATATTGTTGAAGGACTTATTTTTTGAGTAAAAATTCAATAGGGATGTGGATTCTTTTTGCCCAGGATTTCTCACTATGATCTTCTCCTGGGAAATATTCTGTCTTCCAATTATTGGAGTCAAATCTCTTCTCCTCCACGATTTCATCCACTTTCTTTTGAATATCTGGGTATAAGCTATCCAGGCTTTGATCGCCTGTATCAAAATATATTTTATGGTTTTTTGGATTTGGTAAATTCTGTTCTAAGTAGTTTAAGAAGGATTGAGGTATTGGATTATTATCAATTCTAAAAGTTCCTGGCCAATGGGTAGAGAGACAAGCTGCCCCTCCAAAAATATCGGGATACTCACATAGGGCATATATAGATATTAGTCCTCCCATGCTGCTTCCAGCAATAAAAGTATTTTCCATATCGGAATGCACAGAAAATTGTTTTTCTATATAGGGTTTTAATTCTTCAACAATAAATCTTAAATAATTATCAGATTGAGCTTGAAACCTATTCTTTATTCCTACATGTGAATTTTTCAATTGAAAGGATAGGCTATCCTTCTCCTTTTCAGAAAGGGATTCAAAGGGTTTTTGAGGAAAGTAATCAGCATGTCTTGTGCTTCCTCCATTCCATATTCCCACTATTATAAACTGTTTAATGGAATCTGATGTAAGTAATTCTGTAGCTACTTCATCAAGCTTCCATTCTTGTTTGTTCCAGGTACTTGTGGCATCATATAACATTTGCCCATCGTGCATATATAAAACAGCATATTTCTTTTGGGCTTTATATGATTTTGGTAACCATACATCAATGTTTCTTGCGGTAATGTATTTGGATTGAAAACTGTCTATCCTTTCAATTTTACCATCACTAACCTTGGGCAGCGGGTTTTGCGCTTTTAAGATAGACGCTAAGACTATCAAAATGAGAATACTGATTTTTATCTTCATAAACTCCTTGTTTCATCCATAAAGAACCGTAATTTTTTTAGATAAGCCGAGTAGGGCTAAGATGGGGATTTTGAACATTAAAAGCCAAAGAGAAAAAAACTACTAGGGGATTTAGTAATTGCGTCCTGCCTTCCCAATAAAGCTTAAAATGAATATTTGCTAAAACTGCTTTCTGCCCTATGTACTACTTACTATACTTTTCCGATTCTAATTTAATGATTTTAAAGGGCTTATGTTTTTTCCTGAAAAAACCAATCACCTCATTTTCTTCAGGTTTGTCTATTGAATACTCTATTAAAATTTCGTCGCCAATGCTTTGAATTCCCTGCCTTTTTCCAGCTTTGAATTGATCGGTATAAATACTATCCTCCACTTCAAATTCATAAGTTACAAATTGCAATTGATATCCTCTTATCTTACGGGTCCACTCAACATTTACCACAGTCCCTTTGGTTTTCTCAGTCTTGCTAAAATCGAATAATGTCGGTAATTCAGTGTACTTAATCCCCAAATAGAAAATTAATCCAATAAAGAATATGGTAATTATGTAAGTGATGGTTTTCCTTGACATTGAATAGATTAAATTGATTTTTCCACTTTTTCAAAAGGTCCTTTAAGTCCCTTTGCTAATCTTAAAGATAGCCACTAGTAATGGCTAGAACTACTAATTTTTTGATTTTATAGTCCAAGGATTTAAACCCCTTTAAAAGTCTACGATTTATTTTAGATTGTTCCTCAAATAATACCTGATTAGAACTAAAAGAAACCATGCTAAATCTAGCTTTCACAGTTTCAAATTCCTTAAAGTGCCTCATTTTATAAAAAAAATAGGCTAGGAATCAATGATTTGCCTGTTCAATAAATTGGATATTCAATTTCTCGCTTATAGCCTATAAATCCTTTTGTGCCTTCTGTTTTTCCTTTTTAACAATTACAAAACACAAAACAGCTGAAGTCAGTGTAAATAAAGTTCCTAGTACCAATTCCGCCATACTTTTTGAAAATAGATTGCCTAAAGTATTTAAAGCGAATAAGCCGGTAAAAATCCAGATCATAAAATTGATTACTTTATTTTTTATTCCCTTCGCAAGTTGCCTGTATTTTATATACAAGACCGTTAAGATGAATACATTCAGCAGTATTGAGAAGGTTTCAAAAATTATCATTTCCTCAACAGACTTGAGCCTTCCTGCCCAAACTTTGTCATAGGGAATCTGCTCTGTTAGAATCAAAAAGTGAAAGATCAGAACTATTCCAAGGATAAAAAACATGATGATTAAAGCTGTTTTCTTTTTCATTTTTAGAATAAAGTGTGATGGTTAATTTAAATCCTTTCCGAAAAAAGGGCTAGGCTCCAGTTTGTCAGTCCAATACTAAGTCTATTTCCCATTAAGTTACTAATCATTTTTTATCGGGGCTCATAAAAATCATCAATACTCTTTCTCCACAATTCCTTATCAAATGCAATTTCAGGCTGTTTGCTTAACAAAAGATTACAAGGATAATTAAGTTCTGAAATTTGAGAATTAATAAATCTTTTTTAGTCATTCACCCTTTTTATGATAGTTCGGCTCTCCTCCATGTTTGTTAAGTTACATCCTTTGCACAAGTTAAAGATTGGACCTTAGACTAAATTTGTTTCTAAGCTTGTTGATGATTCTTTATTTCAAAATTGGCGAGTAGTTTTAGGCTAGGCACACTTTCCGCAAGGGCATTGCTTTTAAGGCTTATTAGCCTTCGTTTTTGTTTCCTTTTTTATAGTATTCGGTGTATTGAAGTTCTCCTTTATCATTATAGAAATACCATAACCCCGATTTTCTACCTTTTTTATCGTAGCACCCTCTGGCCTTAACTTCTCCATTCCAGTAGTAGGACTTATAGATTCCACAGGGTAAATCTCCTTTTTCGAATAGCCCCTCAAATAGTAGAACGCTGTCTTTCGAGTACTCTTTGTAATAGTGAACGGCTTTCCTGTTATCAAGAAGCGCATTATACTTTTGTTTATAATCGAGATATTCTAATGCAGATAGCTTAGCTCCATTGACCGTGTATTCTGTTTGCCCTTCATTTTCTATAATTAGCACTTTGCTGTTTCCTCCTACTTGTCCCTGATAGAAAGTTACCCTACTGTATTTACCCATGTATTGGCTTGTGTCATTTTTAGGAGCTTGAGTTTCGGTTTTAATCAGTTTGTTATCTTTAAAATATTGAATTTTTAAGGGTTCTGTTTTGGAATTTCTGAAACTTCGTTCAGTTAATTCTCCTTTTCTGTTTTGTCTAATTCTTTCATACTTTCCATTTGAACTTATATCTTGAAAATCAATGCTACCGTTTTTTCTTCCTGATAGGTAGTATGAAGAATCTTTTCTACTATCATGGTAGCTAAACCATTTGGGCTTGCCATTCTTGAAATACCAATAGCTATTTGTGTAGGAAAATATGTCGCGGCCTCTCAATTTAAGTTCTTTAGACTTTAAATTGCCATTAGAATAATAAGAATGTTTGATTAGCGTATCTGCCGAATAATTGGTTAAACTTGTTCTTAAGCCGGCCTTAGAAAACCAAATAAAGGTTCCTTTTCGAACATCAGAAGTAATGTTTTCATATTCTCCAACCATTTGAATTTTTCCAGAATTGTAAAAATCATAGACTTTACCAACAGATTCACCTCTGTCATATTCAATGAGACGATAATACTTGCTTTTTTCTTTTGGGCAATCTTTCCAATTCTTATCCAGAAATTCAATCCATAAGCCCTCTTTAAATCCATTTATAAGAATGTTAGTGACAATCAAGCTGTCGTTTTGATAGAATCGTTCTTGCCAATCAATAGCGGTGTCTATTTGAGCATTACTCTTGTAGCTAAGGATAATTATTAATGAAAAGAGATAGGTTTTCATGAATGAAGGCTAACAAGCCAATATATGCACCAGTAAATATATTCGTCTTATAGGTTTCCAACAAATCTAAAGGATTTATAATCATTTAAAACTCACAAAAAAAGGGCAATTAATGCTCCGATCGAATGTCTTAATTTTTTAAGGATTAGTTTGAGTCAGACTTTTGAGGAAGCATCCAATAATTCCTAAGAGGATTATTCTAAGCAAATTTTGAAAAGCCCTTTTTATTCCCTCAAAATTTTGATTATTAACTATAAACTTATGGAGTTAAAAACATTTAAATCCAAGGGAGTTCCAACAAATTAATATCCTTTCCCGTAAAATTCAGAAATATCAAAATAATAGTAAATTTCTTCTCCATTTGATTTTTTATACTTGAGAATGTCATATGCTATCTTTTTTTCAAAAACCAAAGATTGACTTAGAAATTGGCAGTCAGGACAAACTTTTCGAACATAGGCATATTCAGAAGAAATACTTTTTGCAATAATGGCTTTCTCAAATGAACTCCCATCCCTTTGAACATTTCCAATATTTTTTGTTGAGGAACAAGATGCTATAATTATTAAGCAAATTAGTAAGCCAAATTTTTTTAATCCTTTCATACTGTTTCTGTTTTGATTTTTTAGTTTAATGTTTTAAGTAGACTGTCAATCTCTAAATGTATTTGCTCGATTTCTTGGGGGTATTTTTAATTTTTAAAAACGAAGTCACCCCTCAAAAGGTATTTATTCAGGTTTACTAATTTCAATATCGTTTAAGATCATAGTAATATCAATCAGCATTTGGTTTAGGTACTTTCCATCATTATCATTAGAAACAATAATCAAAAATTTGTTTGGACTAAGTTGCATTAGAAATTTAACTTCAACTCCTCCCAGGGATCCATTATGTCCAACAAATTTATAGCCTTTTCTAGGCTCATTAATTACAAATCCATAACCTCTTCCATGTATTTCACTTTTGGATTCGACTTTGTTGGTGAATGCATTTTTTGTCTCCTCTTCGCTTAAAATAAGATTGTCTCGTAATGCTTTACTCCATTTATGTAAATCATTTACAGTTGAAATTATGCCAATATCTCCTCTTGTATAAATTGGAATATCCCAATTTAAACCATCTTCATTTTCTCCATACAAATAGTTGGTATCTAAGAAATTATTATTTCCTAAAAAGGAGGTATTATTCATATTTAATTTGGAGAATATATTATCCTTTATGAAATCTTCGTACCTCGTGTTTGTGATCTCTTCAATGATTAGCGCAAGAATAACATATCCAGCATTGCTATATCTATATTTTGAACCGGATTTAAAAAGCAATGAGTCCTTTTGCATTAAAGTTTCTATTACATCATAATTATATAGGGTATCTGTCTCAGAAGGATAGTGATTTAAATAATCTGGTATTCCAGATGTATGTGAAAGCAATTGATGTATAGTTATGCCTTTTAAATAGTTGGGAAAACTTTTAAAAAATAGGGCTAGAGAATCAGAATACTCTAGTTCCTCCTGTTCTTTGAGCATCATGATGGCCACCGCTGTAAATGTTTTTGTGACAGAGCAAATATGAAATCGAGAATTTAAATTAATCGTCCTTTTGGATTCATAATCCACGTATCCAAGGGCTTTTTCAAAGAATAAACTATCATCAATATAGGCCTGAACTATTCCCCTAAAATCTTGTTCCTCAAAATATGAAATAAGCTGCCTTTGAATTTTATCTTCATGCTTCTCATTTTTGCAAGCGATAAATGAAAACATTATAAACAATAGCTTTAATATCAGATTTGGTTTCATTTTATTGACCTTATGGTTTTAATATACGCGGGTGGTTTTTTTTTGGGCCACAGGTTGGGGGTGTATAGTGAAAGTTGTGATGTTTGAAGTTAAAAGTGTGATGTTTGAAGTGAAAAGTGAAAAGTGAAAAGTTAAAAGTGTGAAGTGTGAAGTGTGATGTTTGTGGTGAAATGTTTGAGGTGAAAAGTTCGGGGTTCAAAGGATTTTTTTTATCCCGCTTTAATCGAATTGAGGTTTTTGTCATGGGTAGTGTCCTTCAGGGTTTTTTGTTTAATTTTTATTGGCTTCATTATTTTTTCTTTTTTCACATCACTAATTTCCATCATAGCACAAATGGTGTAATGCTCTCATTGCGTCTATGCATTGATTCCCCAAATGGTGGTTAAAACCAAATAAATGAATTTGGATAATTATTAATAGTGGGGTGGTGCATCAGTTATTGTCCTTGGTATTTGAAATGTTTCTTTTTTTCAAATAGGGTATAAGTCCGACTATTAATGTAAGCTCCCCCAAAATTAGTACGGTTTAAAAATAGAATTTCTAATTTTATAAA
>CAXBKQ010000014.1:0-105554 GCA_963976435.1 uncultured Cryomorphaceae bacterium
TATAAAATTAGAAATTCTATTTTTAAACCGTACTAATTTTGGGGGAGCTTACAGTTAAGATACATCCCTTACAAAAGTTATAGATTAGGGTTTACACTAAATTAATCTCTAACCTTAAAATTGTTCTTTGATTCTTAATTCATTTTCGTTAAAGTCGCCTAAAAATACATTTCTATAAAATACTCTCCAGATTCCATTGCCTTTTTCTAATGCTCCAATATATTTTCCTTGTAAAGATGCAGATAAATAAACCCAATTATAGGACCCCATCTTACAGACCCATTCTTGGTTACTTTGAGTACTCTCATCTGAGAATCATAATCAAAACTTGCCATTCTTTCTGGGAATTATCGAGTCTTAAAATCATGCACAGAACCAGGCCCTTTCATTTGCAAGCTAAAAAATGTAAACGATGTTTATATAACTATGTAAAGGAAGTTTGTATATGGAACCGAACCACCGTATACGAGACCCCTACGTACGGTGGTGTGAGAGGCACACTCCGTTCTTATTTAGGGACGGAGCCGTCTTCTCGATTGTATGCCGTTTTTATTTTATTCATTTCGTTTTTAGCGTTGGCGAGAAAGCTCTTTGCAATCGCACGTAGGAGGATTGCAATGTGCTTGAACTTGCGCTGGCTTATTCAAAATTTTCTATTTTGTTCAATTCCTTTTCAGCGTTCTTGAGCTTTAGGTTTAAGTCCACTTTTTCATTGAATTGCTTGCTCTTTGATATTGCAGATTTGAGTTTAGAAACTTCCTTCTTCAAGCGATCTATTTCTTGTTGGTTTTTTAGGATAGCATCTAAGGACTGGTTCCCTAAATCAGGTTTACCTGTTAACTGAACGCATAAATCTTTAAATACAGCATCCAAGCTGCCCTTTAAGTTGAATGCATAGCTGTTGTTTTCCTTATTAAACCAATCTGAGGTGAACGTCCAATCGATTACAGATACATCTTCATTTGTGGGGTGTGGGTGTTTTGATGCTGTTGAAATGTAGGCTTCTTGGTAATGTTCCACCCAAAATACTATGTGGTACGGAATAGACTTATTAATGATTTCAAGGATTTTAAGGATATCGGATTTTAGTTTGAGTTCTACCTTGAAAACCTGTATTTCCTGAATATCCTTAGCATCTAAGTTTACTGTATCCGTAGAAAGCTTGTGAGTCCATGAGATACGCTGAATACAATCTGTAAATAGCTTCTTCTCCTTGGTGTTCGTGTATTCGTCAAAGGCATTTTTAGGTACAACACGACCAACTTTAGTTCTTGAAGGCAGGTTGAAAAAATCCATTAGCGAACAATTAAGAATGATACCAACTTGAAGTCTTCTATTCCTTTGATTTTCTCTTGAAGTGCGGTAGTGCCACCTGATTTGAAAAGACTAAGAACTTCTTTTTCTTCTTCCTTTTGTAGAATGGTACTAATGCCTTGTTTTAATAGGCTTGAGTATTCATCCATTTCGTGGTAATCATCTGTCTCAGCAGCTAATTCTGCACAAACATCTTCAATGGGTGCTGTTTTGCCTTTGGCAAGCATTCGCATAGCATCCAATATCTTTTTAGACTCCACATGGTTAAGGATTAACTCTCCATTCATTTTCATGTAAACCAAATAGTAAGGGTGCAACCTGTTCAGCTTATTGATATTGACACTTGAGTTGACATTCTTTAGCACGAATATTACTCCGCTCTGAAGTATCGGACTTGACTTTACCACTGCATGCAAACCTTCTGGTATGTTCTTCAACTCACCATATTCCTTAATCATGTTGGATAAATCCACTCTAAAGTCGTTTAAGCCAAGGTCTGTAATACTCACCCCTTCTCTCAAATCTTCTAAGTCAATCACTTCTTCTTGAAGTCTTTTAAGCTGTATTTTCCTGTACTCTAAGTCTTTTTCTTCGGTGTTAAGAATGTTATCATCACCTGTACTTGCCATGTTGCTTATGAGCATCTTATTTTCTACACGCTGTTTCAGGTTGATATAATTGTCGAGTGTTACATCTGGCCAAAAGTTGACCATGGTAATACTATCGTTCTTTGAACCAATTCTATCTACACGTCCAAATCGCTGAATGATTCTTACGGGGTTCCAATGAATGTCATAATTGACCAAATAATCACAGTCTTGCAAGTTCTGACCTTCTGAAATACAATCTGTGGCTATCAGCAAATCAATTGAATCTGAAATACTCGGGTATAGTTGTGCTTTGTCTTTGGATAGGGGTGAGAAGCAGGTTAGGATAGCATTCAGGTCAGCTGGTATTTTCTTTGTGGTGCATAGCCTTCTTGAACCTGTGATAATTGCTGTATTCAGACCGTACTTCTCTTTCAGGTGCTCATGAATATTTTCATACAAATAATTGGCTGTATCTGCGAAGGCTGTAAACACAATAGCCTTTTTATTTCCTGTGTTAAAAGGTTCCTGAACCTTGTTATCCAATAGGCTAATTAAGTGTTGAAGCTTGGTGTCTTTTTCGCCCCGTATGTCAACGACACTGCTCCATAGGTTATTAAGTACTTCAAGGTCTTCACTAAGGTCTTCACGCCATTTTGTGGTATCCATATCGGCAATGTGAACCTTAATCTTTTTACCAATTACTTGCTCTTCATCTGCCCAATTTGATTCAAAGTCATAGTTCTCATCGCTCAGGATTTTGTGGATTCCTTCATAGTCATCCGCATCACCTTTATCTATGGTTTTAATGGCGTTTTCAATCTGACCGATAATACCTTCCAAAGTAAGACGGAAAGAGTCTACAGAACTCTCTAAACGCTTGAGTAAGTTGATACGCATGAGAATACGCAAACTCAATTCTCTATCTACCTGAGATAGTTTACCTGAACCTGAACGAACTTCTTTATCGTACAAATCCGCATACGCCTGAACCTTGCTTGGTAGAATGTAATTCAATGGCGTGTAAACAGATAAGTTTAGCAGGGTAAGCTTCTCAGCAATATCCACATAAGTAACATCATCAGAATCAGTTAGTGGACTCTGAATAGATACGGGCTTGTTGCGCTCAGGGAACTTGCCAATGGCTGTGGTATCGTAATAGGTAGTAATGTGCTTCCTGGAACGTGCTATGGTTAACGAGTCCAATATCTCAAAGAAGTCAAAATCAAGCATTTCCAAGAGTTTCTCAGTGGTACGCTCTGTAGTTTCATACCTGCTCCAAATATTGAATGCTTGCTGTGCTTTTCTGAAAATCTGATCTATTCCGCTTTGAGTATCTAACTTCTGATCAATGTTTTCAGCATCACCTTCATATGCTAAAGCCAATTGGTTACGTAGGTCGTTAAACCTATTGTTTACTGGGGTAGCAGAAAGCATCATTACTTTGGTTTCAATACCTTCCTGAATCACTCTTCGCATCAGCTTTTGGTAGCGATTCTCTTTCCCAACTACGGTGTTGTTATTTCTAAAATTGTGGGATTCATCTATGACTATGAGACCGTAATTACCCCAATTTACATTAGCCAATTCACGTCCATTACTTATACCACGCTCACGACTTAAATCTGTCTGGAATAGTACATCATATCTAAATCTATCGGCAGCTAATATGTTGTTCTTGTCGTTATGGCGGTAGGTATTCCAATTGGCTTCTAACTTCTTAGGGCAAAGCACCAATACGTCTTTGTTACGCATCTCATAGTACTTAATAACACCTAAAGCCGAGAAGGTCTTACCTAAACCAACAGAATCAGCTAAAATGCAGCCTTTATACTTCTCTAATTTGTTGATAGCACCAATTACCGCATCCTGCTGAAAGTTGTAGAGCTTCTGCCAAACCAATGAGTCTTTAAAACCAATTTGTTCATTGGGTAAATTGTCTAAAGACAAATCATCCAAAAAATCATTGAATATGTTGTAAAGTGTAATGAAGTAGATAAACTCTGGACTATTCTCTTTATAGGCACTCTCAAAGTAATCTTGCACTTTCTGTGTTACATCCTTCAAGTCTTCTTCATTCTCCCACACCTGATTGAACCAATCTAAGTAGGCTTTGCTATCAGGGTATTCTGCTTTTTGAATAAGCGTAGGAAACCCTTTTTTGTGGGTAATTCCTAAATCGGAAGTGGTGAAACCACTGACGTTTGAATATGCCTGTGCATTCTCATTGCCCTGGTTTACGTGTATCATCCCGTTTAAGGGTTGATGGTTGTGCTTATTGGATTTGAATGTGACCTTTTCCTTTACCCACCTTGAGCACTCTTTGGCTATGGCTCTTTGGTTGAGTTGATTCATCAATCTCAATTCAAACTCACCGCCACACAGTTCTGACTCCTGTACTATGTGCGGTATATAGAATTTTCTGCTCTCTTTCTGAAACTTCTCTTCAATGAAGGTAGGTGAGCTAAAAATGAAACGCAGTTCATCAATCTTCCCTAATTCCTTTTTAAGTGCTTCAAAAGCATAAATAGAGAATGTGGAAGCGGCAATACTGAGTTTACTACCTTTTCTTATGGTCTCCTTTAGGTCGTCACCCAAGCGTGTATTTACATTGTCGATTAGCTTCATAAAATATCAGCCATAGTATTTTTCATCATCACCTAAGTCTTTTATTAAGTGCTTGCAATTTCTTTCTTCTGCCCAAAGCAATGTGGACTTCCAACGTTCACTTTTCTCGAAATCTGAACTAAAATTCCAACCTGCGAGAATGAGAGGTGTTGGTGGTTTATCACCCTTTGAATCAAGTTCATACTTCCAATAATGCTCTAAGCTTTGGTGTATTTCATGCCAAACTTTAGGAATAGGTGATATGAACTCTTTATTACTCATTAACTCAGTTGTACAATGTCCATTAGTTTCTCGTAGCTACTCACTTTCTCAAACTTCACTTCTGCACCGCTTATCTCTTTGAAGTGTTCTGTAGCACAATGGATTTTTAGTTTCTCTATTTCTCGTAAGTCCATATCAGAATCAGATCCTTTGGTCTCTGCTACAAAGTAGATATGGCGCACTTTGTCTTTATCAAATACAATCGCCCAATCAGGGCTGTAGTTGGCTACTGGGGTGGATACATAGAAACTCTTTGGAAGCTTGGCATACACCACAACTTCGGTGCTGTTTTCTAATGCAGCAGCAAAGTCTGATTCAATCTTTGAGTCTGAGGTAAGGAAGTCGTAAATGTGCTTTTTGAGCAATTCTGACTTGCGTAAGGCGAACTTATCATTGGTGAACACAGTTTTGGAATCATGCCTTTCTTCGGTCTTGTGATAAGTGATATGGTCAATTATCAAACTGGCTTTTACTTCATTAATCAGCTTGCTGCACTTGCCAATAAATTCTTCTGGATTCTTACGAATGAGCAAGAACTTCTCTTGCTTAATCTTCTTGAGTATTTCTACAATTGTTCTGCGAGTGAGGTTGGTTTGTACTTCTATTTCACCTACTACATCATAGACCGTATTGGAATACAAATCATTCTTGAGCTTCATGTATTGGCGTTTGGACTCTTTGACCAAACTGCCTTCTTTCATTTGCTCTGCTGTACCATCTTCTAATTCACCTGTCTTTACTTCATATACACGGTCTCCAATGTTGAGCTGTGCATCTATTTTGACTTTAGAATCCTGAATAAGCTGCGCTGTATTGAACTGTACTTCGTAAATGGTCTTTAGGTTAATCTTATCCCAAAGGGCTTGAAACTCCTTCTTAGCGAAGTTCTTATTGGTGTTGAGAATTACAGTCTGTCGTTCATCTTCTGGTTTAAATTCACCACCTGTATAAATGGTCTGTAGTAGCTTGCATACAGATTCTTTGTAGGGTTCAAGCTTCTCTGGTAGGGGCACTTTACCTTGCTCAATGAGTTCTTTCCCTTTAGGGGTAATCTTGTAATCTTCATCAATGATTTCACCAACAATGAGTTTGAATTGAAGCTTCTTAGCATCATCTTCTGTAAGGCGTAATTCTACACCTTGCTCGTTGGTAATCACTTTGCTAACGAAGTAATCTACTTCTGCCTTCTGTGGACGGTCTTTGAGCGTATCGGCTATCTCTTTCTGTAATCCTTTGGCAAAGGCTTCATAGCTCTCAGAGGCAATAACCGTGAGCTTATTTAATTCATGAACCTGGTCACCAACCAATTCAAAATCTTGACGGACACCACGCTTATCTACACACAAACGCATACCACGACCTACTTCCTGTCTGCGTCTGGTTAAACTGCCACTTTCAGCATGTTTTAGCGCACAGATTTGGAAAACATTCGGGTTATCCCAACCTTCTTTTAATGCTGAGTGAGAGAAGATAAAACGGGTAGGTTCTTCAAAACTGAGTAGCCTTTCCTTGTCTTTCATAATCAAGTCGTAGGCTGAAACATCTTCTGATTCTTCTTTGCCACGCTTCACCGTTGGATCTACCGTTTTCCCTTTCTTATCTATTGAGAAATAGCCATTGTGCACTTGGTCTGCTGAATCTCTTTTGAGGTATTCTCCAAAGTTGGTAGGCATGTACCCTTTATGCACCTTGCTTGGGTCTGTGTCTTTTAGAAAGTCGTTGTATTCCTGCTCAAATAGGTCTAAGAACTCGTTCTTGACCTTGTTGTATTCTTCTTCAAATATCTGAGCATATTCACCCAATTGCTGTTCTCCTAATTCATCATACACACGGTATTTCTCCACGGTATCAATGAAGAATAGAGATAAAACTTTTATGCCCTGACCAAAGAGCTGCTTTTCTTTTTGTAGGTGTGAGAGAATACATTCTCTAATCTGCACCCTGCGGAAAGCATGTTCATCTTTATCATTGAGTATATCACCTGGATAGACATCTTGACCACCAACCACAACTTTATTGAGGTAGCCATTGATTTCAGTAATAGTCTGATTTTTATAAGCAGGCATATTGCCTGATTGCTCATAGAGGTTGTAGCCTTCAGCAACTTCAACTCGCTTTTTACTTATGGAACCTGTAGCTGTGCGCTTCTCGTGTTCTATTACTGCATAAGGTGGTTTGGTAGTACTGAGGCTAATGCTTTCTAAATAGAGATAGCCATTTGTACCTGTTGAGCCTTTGAGGTTTATACCCTTTACCTGTATTTTCTTGACCAAACGCTTATTGTAAGCATCCAAGGCATCTAAACGATAGACCTTGTTGTACTCTTCTCTATGTGTGGCTGAATAACGCAAAGTGAACAAGGGCTTAAACTCCTGCATTTTCTGAAGAGCAACAGGACCATCCACTGATTGCGGCTCATCTATTATTAGGATTGGATTGGTCTGAGATAATATTTCTATCGGTTTTCTGGTTCCAAATTGATCGAGCTCTTTATATATTCTTAAAGCGTCTTTACCACGTCTGCTAAACGCCTGGGTATTGATAATCATCACACTGATACGACTATCAGAAGCGAAATTCTCAATATCCTGTGGACGACCTGAGTTGTAAATGAATGGATTGATCTTGTGTCCGTAGAGTTCCTGAAAGTGGTCTTGTGTTACCTGAAAGGATTTGTACACCCCTTCACGAATGGCAATGCTCGGTACTATCACAATAAACTTGCTCCAACCATACTTTTTATGCAGCTCATACATGCTGCGGATATAGGTATAGGTTTTACCCGTACCTGTTTCCATTTCAATGGTGAGGTTGTAGCCCAACTTTACACCACGAGGACGTTCTATCTGTTGGCTTTCATGCAGGTCGTTTTTCTTTTGAACTTCCTGAATGTTCTTCAACATCTGCGTTTCCATGAGTTGGATAGCAGCGTTTCGGTAGCCAATTTCTTCTTCTAAACCAAAGTCTAAGCTCTGCTCTCCTGAAGCGGCTTGTTTGGCTTTGCGTATGAGTTCTTTGCTGCGTTCTAAGGTGAAGCGATTGGTTTTGAGGGGTTGCCCTTCAAAACAATCTACTACAGCTTGAACCGCATTGACCTGAAAATCTTGTTCCTTAAATTGTAGTTTCATGTGGTGTCTAATTATTTTCAGCGGTCACATGGAACTCGCCAATGAACTTTCGTTTATCTGAATATCTATTTAGGTATGCTCGTTTCATCTATTTCACTTGTTCCTTAAGAGACTCAAAATGTTCCTTAAGCTTTTTTTTTGCCTGAATATCAGGGTGTAATGGTGTTAATAACATGTTCCTTAAATTTCTTTAGTCCTTCCTAAATGCATATTTGGCATTCTTGTCACGTACTTTATCACTGAGCCTTACCAAGATTTTATCATCGTCAATAAAACCATTGAGATAAAGACGAACCGTCTTTTCGTTAATACCTGTATAGTCCGACAATTCACTTATTGTACCCTTGTGATTATACAAGAGAAACTGCAAGATCTTTCGCTGAGTATCATTGTAATTAGGCCAATTCTTCTGAATGTGCTTAATGATTGCATCCGTTATGGTTTTAGTATGCTTGCTGACTTTATTACGTAGAGTTAGATAAACGTTTCTATTCTTCACAACATATTCAGGCGTGGATAGCATGGACTCTTCCATGGACTTATAAATTCTTGAAACACCTTCATTCAGCTGCCTTACAAAGCCCATATCTTCCAATGCACGCGCAATACGTGGATTACGTGAATACCTTTCTTCTCGAATGTTATCAACGTTTACTTGTGCAGGTAAGGGACCGCTGTTGGATATCTCTAAGCGGTCATCAAAGTGCTTTATGTAAATGGCATTACCCTGAATGTTATATGATCTGTGACAAAGGGCGTTCACAATACCTTCTAACCAAGCTTCTTCAGGATATTCAGGTACTTTATTGAATACGCCTGTTTCCAAGTCAAGAAAATAGTAGTCTTTCAGAGTAACTTTCAGGAACTCTCGAACCTTCCCAATAATCCATGGTATGTTATTCTCGAAACGCTCGTCCTTAACTACATTGTGTGCCGTACCGACTTCAGCTTCCGTTCCTTCATAGCGTATGTAGCGAAGTGAAGCAGAAGTAATATACTTTTCTGGGTCTTTTGAAAATAGAAGTACACCCGCTTTTTTTATGAGGTAAGCTCCACTTTTCTTCACTGCCAAATGCCTTTTGAATAATAAGTCAAGTGGTTCACCATTGAAGTTGAGCTTTTCCTTGTATCGCTTTAGCAGCTTTACATCCAAATCGTCAAAGTCAAAATCAGGGACTAATTCGTCTTCAAATTTTCTAATTTGTTTGTCGTACTCTAATTTCCTTACAGCATCACGATCTAATTGCTTGTTCTTATCATCAATGCGCAAGTAGATATTCTCATTGTCTTTACGCTTGTAGATTCGCTCTATATCTTGCTCTACATGAAATAGAAAAATTAGTTTTCCTTCAATCTCAACTTCTTCAAATTCTATATTCCCAAAGGGTTCAATGAAATCATGAATCAGGTTTCTGTAATTACTAAGCTTTTTGGGTGATAGTGTATTCAGGTCATCAATAGCGCCACCATCTGCCACGCCAAAAGCCAAAACACCACCATCTGCATTGAGCATACCAATAAGCTCATTAGCAATTTTAGTAGGACTAATGTCTTTATCACCTAAACCTTTCCGCTCAAAGTATTGGTTCTCTACCTTCGTTTGCAGGTATTCAAGTGTTATTTGACTATTTAATTTCGAAATTATCATTTCTTCAATGCTCAATTGTTAATTGTCAATGGTCAATTCCCTTTCGTGGATTTGATAATTGAGGTTATTAATCTGATTAACGCTGTAGCATCTGAATGCAAACTTTCAAATGCTTCTATCTCTAAATAGTCTGTAGCTGATAAAAGCTCTAACCAATACAAGGTCTCATTGCACTCTTTTTGAGCAATTGCCATTTTATGAATAAAATCTGCTTTGCTTTCAGCTTGCTCCGCTTCACGATACAAAGCTCCAATAGAAGTTCCTGAACGCAACAATTGCTTGCTCATCACAAACTCCTTCTTTTCAGTAGACAAGAATTTATAAGCCTTTACAACCCGCACTGCAAAAGCAAAACTCTTATCCTTTATCGCATTAACTCTACCCATAATTAACAATTAACCATTAACAATTAACCATTGATTTAAATCACCTTCATTTCAGTTTCTGGACTTAGCTGCTTGAGTAGCTGCTTGACATTGGTTTTGGCAGTATCGTTTTTAAAGCCGCTGTCTTTGAACACAATACGTAATGGCTCATCTTTGGCAATGGCTTTGGCAAAGTCTTCATCAATACCACTATCAAAACAAGCATAGAGTGAGTTCTCGGCTACTTTAAAGACGTTCTTTCCTGAGACATCTACTTGCTCAATTTTGAGGGAAAGGGGTAAGCCCCAATCCAACATCACTTGTGCCAATAAATCATCTGCAGAGCGGTCTGACTTTACATTGTCTGCAAAGAGGTCTAAGTTGCCTTGGTCATAATCTTGCGGCTTGTAATAGACATCTTGCATGTTGCTGCTGTCTAAGCGATAGACACGGAAGCCATAATCTAATTTGTCTGTCCCTTCGGCTCCGCTCAGGGCAAGTTCTTCTTTGATTTTTTTGGCTGCTCTGCGGATTCGTTCTTTGCCGAGTTCAGATAATAAATGAGGTTTACCTATATCATCTAAGAGGTCTATACCGTTTTGGATAATTTTCTTTGAGTTACTATCAGCTGTTTTTAAGTTTTCATCAAGATTTTCGGGAAGTTGAACCATAATGTATTTCAGCTTCTTCCCATTTTCAGCAGACCAACGTAAAGCCCCATCAGCCGCTGAGGCGGAACCTGAGAAGAAATCCATAACTATATCACCTTCCTGTGCAAGAAAGTTGAATAAGTACTTCATTAAAGAAACTGGTTTTGGGTAACTGAAAACATCATTGCCCATTAATTGGGACAAATAGCTTGAAGCATTTTCGTTAGTTCCTACGCCATTTTTTTTCTTTGTGATTGTTGGGTCAGTGTACTTCTCTTTAATGAAATTTGTTGGTCTTTTATAACCTTCTTCGTCTCTAATAAATCTGATTGATAGTTTATCCGACTTTATAATGAAAGTAGTCCCCTTTTTAAGTTCTTCATTTAAGAAATCCTGTGTCCACTTAAACTCACCACTTAAACGAAAATCAGTGGTTGAGTAGCCTGATTTAATGACAATATTATCCAAGAGCTCAACTCTATCTGGCTTGCCTGATTTAAAAGGTCCATCTTCAAATTTGTCAGTTTTAAACAGTACTTTTTCCTTTGGGAAAGTTAACGTGCGAACACTGTTGCCCGAATTTAGTAATGGTTGGTCACCACCTTCAAGTAGCTCCCCATTGTACTTAAAAGGATTCCAACTTTTTTCGTAGCAAAGAATATATTCATTGGTCTTTCTTGACTTGGTAGAAAGTGCTGGCGGTGTGGAAGTTTTTACCCAAGAAAATACTTCTATAAAATTTGCTTCTCCAAAAACATCATCCATAGCACGCTTGAGATTTGCTACTTCTTCAACACCAATAGAAATAAATATTGCACCGTCATTACTTAGTAACGTTCTCGCCAACTTCAATCTTGGATACATCATGCTTAACCAATCGGAATGATAGCGTCCTGCAGTTTCAGGGTTGGCTACCAAGCGTTGGTTGTACTCGTCTTTTTGTCCACTTTCTATGAGTTCTTCTTGAGCATCTTTGCTAAAGTTGTCTTTGTACACAAAGTCTTTGCCTGTGTTGTAGGGCGGGTCTATGTAGATCATCTTCACCTTACCCAAGTAGCTTTCTTGCAGTAGTTTGAGTACTTCTAAGTTGTCGCCTTCTATGTAGAGGTTTTCAGTGTTGTCAAAATCCACAGAATCTTCCCGTACAGGGCGTAGGGTTTTGGTAGTGGGTAGGTTGGCGGTTACTATAGCTTCCCGTTTCCCTGGCCACTCTAAGCGGTAGCGTTCTTTATTGCCTTCTACTACGGCATGGCTCAGCTCTTGCTTAAGCAGGTCAAAGTCTATGGCTTTGCCTTCAGCACCTTCCGTAACGCAGTTAGGGAAGAGGGCAGCTAACTTTTCAAAGTTTTCGTTCACCAAGTCAGGTGATTTGAGGTCTAATTTATCTGTATCCATCAATTATTTTCTTTAGTAGAGACAATCAAGTCTTTTACGTCAACGTCTAATATTTTGGCAATGTCGGCAAGTACTTCCAAGCGTGGTTGTTGCCTGTTTTGTACATACCCATTCACCATGTTGTAGCTCTTTCCGAGTTGTTCGGCCAACCATTTCTGTTTGATTCCTTTCTCTTCAAGCACTTCTTTTATTCGGTTCATGTCCGTATAAATTTATTCAGCCAAGGTAATTATTTTACATTAAATATCTCGAAATACAATATAAAAAATCTCAGTATTATTTTCGGTCAGCGGTGGGGTAGTGAAAGCTCTTTTGTGCTGAGGCACGAAGCGTCAAATTCTGACTAACGTAAAATTAAAATTCAGATTATCAAGCATTTAAAAATTGAACATCTTGATCAGTCAAGCCAAATTTAACCATTTGTTTTCGGATTCTCTTTGCCATTCCGAGTTTCCTTTTTTGATCGAGGAAGAGATATTCTGTGGGTGGATTGTAGGGTGTTTTTTTGGTAACCATATTCCAAATAATTACACCCAGTTTTCGGGCAGTGGCACTGACCGCAGCCTGTCTTCCTTTTCGGAAGGCTATTCTTTTAAAGAAATCGGCCAGATGAGTGTCCTTTAAATTACCAATAGTATTGGCAGCTTGCCTGAGGGCTATTTTTAATCGGTTGCTACCTTTAGGGGTTTTGGCGCTGAGGACTTTGCCTCCGGATATTTTGTTGTTTGGGGCAATTCGCAGCCACGATACAAATTGCTTGGCGCTGTTGAATTTTTTAAATCCATCGGGGCCTATTTCAGTCATGATGCTCAAAACGGTGCTGTAACTAACACCTTCAATGGCCAGTAAATCTACCCCACCAAAATATTGAAAAGCCAGTTGGTTGAAGTTTTTAATAGCTGGCGCATTTTTGTTTTGACGCTTACAGGGCTTTGGGGTGGTTTTAAGCTTTTTGAGTTCTGGATTTTCCTTGAAAAAGGCTTTAATGAAAGCATCGATCTTTTTATCGCATTGCTGCAACTGTTTTTGAAAAAACCGATATGCTTCAAATTCCTGTTTCAGACCAAAAAGAAAATCTTCTCGGTTGTTGCCATGCAAAGCTTTGGCAATTTCCTCTTCCGATGTTCTACAGTTTTAATGGCGGTGTTTGGCCAGTTCTTGAGGGTTTAGATTTCCCTTGCAAATATCTTCGATAATGGTCAACCCAGTGAGCCCGCACACATCTTTTACTACCACATCAAGCCTGAAGTTAAGAAACTTCAGGTACTTCTGCATTTTACGAGAACTAGCCGCAGCCTGATTTACAATATTGCCTCTTTGGCGGGCATAGGTTCGTATAATTTCCGTCTTTTCATCGGGAAGAAAGCTGGTGGTCAGAAGCCCTAAGCTGTGCAGCTTCTGTATCCAGCGCGCATCTTTGACATCTGTTTTTTTTCCTTTGGCATGCTTGGTGAACTTGCCATTGCACAGAAAAACCTCAAAACCGTGTTTTACCAGTTCTGAAAACAAGTTTTGCCAATAGTCTCCAGTACTTTCCATAGCTACCGAAGTCACCCCATAATCTTTTAAATGATTGCAAATAGCCTCCAGATCTTCGGCATACACCTCAAATTCTTTTACATCTTCTAGAGCCTGACCTACAGCCACAAAATGCGAGCGACTGCCAATATCAATACCTGCCGAATTAGGGTTTATGATTTCCAGTTCCATTTTCTTTTTTCTTGCCATGACACTTAGTTTTTTAAAGTATTAGTTTAAAAAGACCCTAAGGAGATGTAGTTTTGTACTGAAAATTATTCTGAACGGGGTCTCTGAATACTCAGAGCCACCACTGAAATTATCACCAAGCCCTGAGTTCGGTCAGGGCTTTTTTACATCTCAACCAGAATAAGCGCGCGGGCTTTGTTTCAAGCACCACTTAAAAAAATCGGCCTTGCATAGAGTCTTACCCGAAAAATACTAAAGGTCTGCTAAAGAATCGTTAGCGATAGAAATTAATTAGCCCTGGGAGAAATTGATACCTTTTTTTAAGGTCAATTTTGGACGGGCTGATGTGGGGAATGAAACACAACGTTCCGGCTAAAAAGCGTTGCTGTCCCGCAGGGTAGCTATGATTTTTTTGCCATTGTTATGGGCTAGTTTTTTATTGTTTTAATCAATTTCAATGTCGTATTTTTTAAATAGCTTCCGAAATGATTCTGACCAATTACCCCAATCCCAATCTTTCTGATTTGTCCTTAGAATATTCACTAATTCATCTTTTTGATTTGGGTGAGTCAATGTCAAAACTGTTTCGGTCAAATGAAATACTTCATATGCTTGATTCTTCTGATTAAGTCTCTCTAATATCTCATCACTTGTTTCGGTTAATCCATTGTTTTTCACACAAGTCAGAAAGTGATTTAGAGTAGTAAATTCTGCTGTCTTGATATTTGTTTCGCAGATTTTTAACAGAGAGTCTTTTTGATACTGTTCAATATTCCCAAGTATTAAAGGAAGAATTTTATCAATTGTGCCATAATCATGGTCGTACTGAACGAAATTGAGTTTATTTTTTGATAAAAGCCCAATTGTGAATGAATTGGAAGTTTTATCGGGAATGTCTTTGATTAAAATCTTAGTTGCTCTGATGTCAATCATTTTATATTTTTCCCAAATCTCAAGAATCAAAGGTTGGTATATGGCACTGTAATTTTTGGTTAGTGCTTCAGTAAGTTCACTAATCTTATCCTTTGGCATTGTAGTTAACAAGTCTGATAAAATTTCTGCTGATTTATCAGTTTTGAAGGCTGAAATCGCCATCAAATAACTCTTGGAAATAACCTTGTCTTTGAAAGAAAGTAGAAATTCCCAAAAATTCTCGTCTGGAAATATCGCAATGGCAACAAAAGATTTTTCTTTCAGTTTTTTGAAATCTTCAATGTCTTGTTCTTTTTGATAAACTGCTAAGGCTTCAATAGCATTGAGGTTTTCCTTTTTAAAAGCTAAATGCCTTATCCTATCATAATTATTTGGATTTCCGTTATTATTATTTAATGCCCTCCTTAATAAGTAATTGTCTTTTTCTGCATAAAGAATGACACTATCGAGTTGTTGAATTTGAGATTGGAAAAACAGACTATCTTCTACTGATAGCACATTGTGAAAATGTTGGTAAAATACTCTGCTGTAAAATTCGCTTGCAAGGTCGCCTTCTGAGACAATACAGCCATGTTGAGTGGTTGCCGATTCGCCTGTTCTAAGAAATTCTGTAAATATGTCAACTAACTTTGGGTACTTTTTGTCGGCTAACGCCCAACTTGAATAGCCTTTAACAACAGAATTCTTGTATTCAATAAGTTGTAAAAGTTCGTCATAAGTCGCTTTGTCTCTAAGCTTTTCGAAGTTTCTATACTGGTCAGTTGTCACGCCCGCATAACCAACATGATCTGATTCAAGTTCATTGTATTTCTCGATTTTCTGAGCAAGTTTTTTTATTTCGGGTCGGATTTTTTGTCCCGAAGACTCAAAAGCAAATAATGCCAATATGATTACCAAAACTTGTCTCATTGTCTTTTTGTCTTTTTTTTACTTGCCCATAACATGCGTATATATACCACAGTGCTATATATCTACACTTTAGCTTCACTACAAATCTATTGAAAAAAGAAGGCGAAACACTCCTTGGCTCCTTTGGGATTGAAAATCATTAATTTTGCTCAAAACATTGAAAAACCCATTTTCTCCTTTGGGTTCAAAGCCCAAATAAAATAATTTAGTACGGCTGGGATTTGAAATATTTATGAATTTAAATTAAAATATAAATGGCTTCAGCATTTGGACATGCGGCAATGGCCTATGTTTTAGGATCTTTTGCGAAAAAACCCCTGCGAAACTGGAAGCTCTTTCTGCTTGGAATTATATGTTCAATAATTCCTGACGCAGATGTAATATCCTTTAGTCTGGGGATTCCATATGAAAGTTTTTGGGGGCATAGAGGTTTTAGTCATTCTCTGGTTTTTGCATTATTCTTTGGCATCTTTATAAGCTTTTTTCTCTATCCCAAACATAGAAGAAAGTGGTCCGGTGTTTTGCTAAGCTTCTATTTCTTTTTAGCCACTGCCAGTCATAGTCTATTGGATGCCATGACAAGTGGAGGCTTAGGAGTCGCCTTTTTTTCACCTTTTGACAATAGCCGATATTTCTTGCCCTGGCGTCCCATAAAAGTATCACCAATTGGGGCGGAAAATTTTTTCTCAGAATGGGGTTGGTTTGTCCTAAAAAGTGAAGCCTTGTGGATTGGTCTCCCCTGCCTTTTTACCTTGATTGGAATTTGGTCTGTCCGAAGAATCAAGTCTTGAAAATTTTTCTTTAGAATATCAATTAATTTGTTTTACTTTGTAATTCAAAGTACTTTTTATGGATCAGGAAAAATATATTGAGGACCTAAAGGATATAAAAGATATCATGAACCGTTCTTCAAGGTTCATTTCACTTAGTGGCTTATCGGGTGTATCAGCCGGTGTCTTTGCCCTTATCGGGGCCTATTTTGCCTATGAAACCGTTTATTATAATCAGGACTATTTTGAATATAGACGGGCCATAGTAAATTACACCAGCGTAAAAAACCTTTTGATCATTGCTTCCCTTACTTTGATATCCGCCCTGGGAAGTGGCATTTTCTTTACCTATTTAAAAGCCAAAAAGAACAAACAAAAACTTTGGGATTTTCAGAGCAAAAGATTGGTCTTAAATCTTCTACTCCCCTTAGGTACCGGCGGTATTCTTTGCCTCATACTTCTCTATCACAATTATATCAACATCCTCGCCCCTCTTACTCTTATTTTTTATGGTCTGGCCTTAATTAATGCCAGTAAATATACCCTAGGCGAAATCCGAAGTTTAGGAATGGTGGAAATTATCCTTGGCCTCCTTGGAGCAGCTTTTGTAGGTTATGGAATGCTTCTTTGGGCTATTGGTTTTGGAGTTCTTCATATTGTATATGGAATTACAATGCACCTAAAATACAAGTCGTGAAAAATCTCTTAAAGGATTTAGATAAGGCTTTTGAAAATAAGGTTAGACTGGGAATTATGTCTGCCCTTACGGTGAATGAATATATTGATTTCAATTCTTTGAAAGATCTTTTGGATGTAACCGATGGTAATCTTGCCAGTCATTTAAAATCCTTGGAGAAGAATAATTATGTGGAGGTGAGAAAGGAATTTCTGAACCGTAAACCCAATACCAAATATTTGGCCACTAGCGAAGGTAAAAGAGCCTTTGCTAAACATATTAAAGCCATTGAAAAACTTTTATTGAACTAATATTTTTTTAACCATTTACTTTGAAATTCAAAGTACTTTTAAACACAATAAACAATGAATAAAGAAACCAGCAATTTTGAAAGGATTAATCAGGGATTTAAAAACTCGGTGAGTATAAAGCTCATTGTAATAAGTGTTCTAATACTCTTACTCATGATACCCAATAGTATGATAGAATCCATCATCTGGGAAAGAAAAAATCTAAATGACCAAGCCAATACTGAAGTAAGCAGTCAATGGGCTGGATCGCAACAAATTAATGGACCCATTCTGGTTATTCCCCTACTCTACGAATGGGAAGCCAACGGAAAACTTCATAGCGAAACTAAAAACTGGTATCTACTTCCTGAAAACCTAAATATTGACGGTGAGCTATCCCCTAAAAAGCTAAAACGCGGCATTTATGATGTTGTGGTCTATTCCTCTGATATTAAAGTAAATGGGAATTTTAATATCTCGGAAGATATAGATCCATATCGCCTGAAAGAAATTCAATATGACCAAGCTTTTTTGAGCATTGGCATTTCCGATTTACGGGGTATTAAAAATCAAATTTCCTTAAAGTGGATGGGTGAAAATTTGGGTGTAAAACCGGGATCTCGAATTAAAAACCAAATCACAACAGGAATTACTGTAGAATTACCCAAACTGGAGATGGACAGCATCCAAAATTTTGAATTCTCCTTTGATCTAGAATTACAAGGAAGCCGTTTTATTAGTTTTATTCCAGTAGGCGGCATTACCAATGTAAACCTTTCATCAAGCTGGCCCAGTCCTAAATTTGACGGTAATTTTTTACCCGATAACCGAGTGCTTAACGACTCAGGCTTTACAGCAGATTATTCCATCCTTCAACTAAATAGAAACTTTCCACAATCTTGGATTTCAGAAAATCAATACAGCAGATTACAAGAAGCCTCTTTTCATATATTTCTGCTAGTTCCTTTGGATAATTACTCCAAGGCTATTCGCTCTAGTAAATATGCTCTGATGACCATTGGCCTAACCTTCTTGATTTTCTTTTTAGTAGAAATAATTAATAAAAGAAAAATTCACCCCTTGCAATATACTCTTGTGGGAATGGCCCTATGTCTGTTTTATGTCCTACTGGTTTCTATTTCTGAACACTCCACCTTTAATAAGGCATTTGCTATTTCAGCCTTTGGAATTATTAGTATGATAGGACTCTACAGTCTAAGTGTATTCCACTCTAAAAAGCTCTCCAGCCTTTTAATTTTCACCCTCATAGGAATTTATGGATTTCTATTCGTAACGCTTCAATTAGCTGATTACGCCTTGCTAATGGGCGGAATAGGACTCAGCCTAATTCTCGCTGCAACCATGTATTTCACACGAAAAATAAATTGGTATAAAACAAATTCCAACCCAGAACCGAATAAGGATGTAGAGGAATAATTCTAATAAGCCAAAATAATAGTCGCTAATTCCCGAGGAAATGCGCATTTTAGATTTAAACTGTAAGTCGCATTTCTTTTTACAAAAAGCAGTTCTACAATTTTCTAGACATGAAAAAAACAATCGCTTCTAAAATTCATAAGGCTATACTGCCAAGGCATTTATAGAATCAAAAGTTTTGTTCATGTTTTTGTCACTGATTCGAATAAAATGAAATACATACTTGTGGTCAGTCAAATTAGGCCGCACTAAAGCCGTGCATTTTGTTCGATAACTAATTTAACATAGTTCTTAACATTTAATTCTTCAATTTTTAAATCATGAAAAACATTCTCTTGCTTATTATCTGTCTTCCAATTTTTATAGCCTCTTGTCAAAAGGAGGATCAAATTCCAAAAAATGATTTCGTTCCATTAAGTAAGGAACTGCGACCATTAATTCATGATATTGGTTCTAAATGGGTATACCAAGATCGATATGGAAATAAAGATTCTGCCATAATTATTGGTATCGACTCTAGTATTGTGAAAAAGCAAAATGCCAGTGGGAATTTTTTGGATTTACAAGTGGTAGAAATCAATTATAGTCCGAATAAAGCCCTGGGAGAAAAGCAGATATTTGAATCCAATTATATCTACCAAGAATCTAAAAAATGGTCCCCTGCCCTAGCTAACCTATTGTATTTCAGTAAAAGGAATATGAAAAGTGGTGAAGAACAATGTATTGAAGATGATTGTTTGAGATGGGTAGAAACCCTAGATGTTTTGCAGGTAAATGGCATCCAATATTTTGATGTAAGTCATCTTAAAACCTCGGATCATGAATTTTGGTGGGACCCTAGTATTGGTATTGTAAAATTCAAATCTGAGAAGGAATCTTGGGAATTGTTAAGGACTGATTTAAAATCCTAAAAATTATTCATAGAAACTTGGGATACTGGAATGCTGAATACAAATAATGGCATCAAATGATTTTGCTAGGATTAGTTGATTTGAAGATTTTAGATCTATAAAAGAATCGTTGACAATGATATTTTCATGGAGCCAATCCCCTCCTTTTTCATTTTGATTTGCTGTTGGCAAAAAATTAACCAAGCCTTTTTGAATGTTTATGATATGTTTAATATCCAGGCTAGTGGAATCGGCAGCTGATAAAGTTTTTTCCCCTCCTTGGGCATAATTACCCTTGCCCAGAAAAAAGCCTATGCTATACATTTGATCTCCATAAATTTCCTTTAAAAACTCAGCCATTACAGCTTCTTCACTATTATAGTTTGAGATATGATAATTATGGCCAATTACTAAAACCTTTTCTTGTGGGTATATAACTTCAATTAACCACTTTAAATTATTCGCCATTGCACTATCCCGAGCGGCCCATCTTTTAGTCCAATTATTATCTTTTTTAAAGCTGAGCATATATTCAATGTATTCGAGCCGATTTTCTATTGTTTTTAGGACAAATAATCGATCTTCGGAAAGCGAATCCCCTGTTTTCAGATTTAGATGATGATGAATTTTATGATAAGAAGAAAGACAAATCTCCGCTTCATCTTCAAAATCTACTATCCTACTTTTGCGATTGGTCAACTTCCTTTTTAAACCTAAAAAATTAGTTTCAAGCATTTTGAACAGGGAGCTATCCAAATTTTCCTTTTCGCATTCTTGGAACAGTAATTTTTCAAAAAATCCAGCAAATCCCCTTTGTATATCAAAGCCTCCCATATTTAAATTTTGCTCTTTAATATATCCCATCAAATCTTTAAATTCATGGTTTTGCCATTGCCCCATAAAATTATAGGTCATTACCTGAGGATCTAATTGCGCCTTGTATCGATTCACCACATAAGCCTCTCCCAGTCCAGCTTCAAAGAGTATTAAACGAAAGTCCCCTTTTTGATGAAGAAATTTGATGAGCTCATTTCTAACCAAAAAATTTTCTTTGGATCCATGATTTAATTCCCCGAGAAGAACTATTCTTTTGTCCTTTACTTTTTCAAGAACCTTTGCCCAATTGGCCTCTTTGAGAATACTATCCCTATAAATAATCTGGCTGTTTTTTAATAGAAAGTCCTTTTGTTGGGAATCCAGTTTTTGAGCAAAAATTGAATGGCCAATGAAAAGAGCAAAAAACAGTAATGATTTTCTTTGAGTTCTAATTTTTTTCATTTTTCAATAAGTATTTCAGGACATCACTTTACCCTTTCTTAAAAAGCGATTTTGAACAATGCTATCCAGAAAAATAGTACTCGATACACAATTAAAATCGACCTGATTCTCTTGCTTCGAGAAAAGAGGAATCCCCTTTCCAAGTAATTTGGGAATAATGCTGATAATTATTTCATCTATTAAATCCCTTTTAAGAAAACTTTGGATTAATTGTCCACCATCAATATACAATCTATCATATCCTTTTTGGTGTATGCTTTTCAAAATAGAATCTATTTCACCATTTAGTAGAGACACCTTGTTTTCCAAGTTTTTAGGAATTGACTTCAAGCTATTGCTTAAAACAAAAACAGGCTTATCGTAGGGCCATTCAATACCAAATGACAGCACCTTTTCAAAGGTTTTCCTCCCCATTACCAGGGCTTGTATTCTGGACATAAACTCAAGATAACCCATATCATCCCCTTCTGGATTTTCAATGCTATCTAGGAAATCTATTCCACCCTTTTCATCTGCAATAAAACCATCTAAACTAGTGGCTATAAAAACGGAGTTCAATTTTGACATATTAATGATTTTCTGCAAATTGTTTGAATTGCCTCATCCATTTTTCACTTTGCTTTTTGAATAGTCCGGGGAATAATTTCGACATCAGCTTAGGCATCAATCCATTAAACTTCAAATATTCCACTTCGGAAATATAAAGGCATTTATTATTTCCCAAACTTTGAAATGAACTACTTTGGGTATTGGTCATATGTTTATGTTCATACAGCGCCTTTTTATTATGGGGTAGGTCGTTTAGCAAAATGGTTTCAATTAATTCCATCTTCCTTTTCCCTTGGTTCAATAAAATTCTTGATTTAGAATTTACCTGGCCCTTTTCACCTTCTAAAAGCTCAATGGAATGAAAGCCATCCTGCCAAAAGGGGAAATTATCTTCATCTTCCCAAAGTTTCACAAGTTCTTCTAGGCTCTTATTTATTTCTATGCTGCATTTGTATTTCATTTACCTAATTTTAGGAAGAAAAGGTAATTAAAATCCTTCATTTGGAAGTTTTAATGGATTTCTCAGAGCACCTTTGAATATTCGTGAACCTTGGCTGTTATTCTCATATCACATTATCCCGGATAGCTTTTGGAATTCAATTGATATACTAGGCTAAATGGTTCATTTTAGAGTTTTGCCTCAATTCCTGCCGAATTCATTTCTGTGCTCCAAGTTGATTTAAATAAGTTAGAAATTTTGCGATGAGATTGCACCGTGAGTCAGTTGAAAATAAAGTAGATCCTATTCGGATCAATTTTAACTTTGAATAAAGCCTTCATTGGCTTTTCCTAATTCTATCCTTAAAAAACATATTCTACTGAAATCTCAAATGCCAAATCTCCACCAGCATCAATAGTAATTGTTTTTGGAAACTTATTGGTACTTGCATAGGGGCTAAACTCTACACCAGCCATAAAGGTATTCGGGTCTGGACCGTCAAAATCGAAAAGTAAAAAACTATAGCGATCATTTGGATTTTCTATTCGCAATTCGCTGCTTGGAAAGAATTCATGGGTTTGTAATGGACTTGCATTTTGTATGGGGCTAGGATGCTCATAGATGATATCATTATCATAAACCATAGCCACATAAATATCAGGACCACTGCCTATATCCCAAGCCTCGCCATTTTCATCGGTGGAGGAAAACCTAGTCAAGCTAATTTTAGTTATCCTGATATAATTCGGCACTATTTGCTGGCTGCAATTACTGCTAAAAAAACCTGTTGGACATTCGCAAATACCTTCATTACATTCCCCTCCATTTTGACATAATATCAAATCACAATTATCATCCCTGGAACAGGAGAGCATAAACAAAAGTAAGATAAGGCTTAAAGTTTTAGAGAGACTTTTAAATTGCATAGGCTTCTTTGAAGAAAACAAAATTAAATGTTTTAATCTATTTAAATACGGACCTAAGCTTAGATCAGTCTAATTGTATAAATGAAAATGTTTCTGGGGATATAATTTTGGGAATTCCTAAAAAGTTTATTTTTACTAATTCATGTTTTTATAAGCTAAAAATAGCTTCAAAACGCCATTAACCTTTTAAATGAAATCCCTTTCCTTAGTCTTTTTGCTTTTTTGCCTTTCTTCTTCTAATCCAGAACTATATCCCAAAGAGGAGAAAGTTCTCAGCTATAGCATTAGCCCTAAAAACACCTTGCTTAAAATGTATTGGAAGGATTCCTTAGGAAGAAATTATTCCAGCTTGGGAAAGTTAAAAAGCAGTCTAGAAAACAAGTCCGAAAAATTAATTTTCGCAATGAATGGTGGAATGTATTTAAAAGATGCTAGTCCACAGGGTTTATACATAGAAAACGGAAACATCATTAAAAATCTAGACACTATAAAAAAGGCATATGGCAATTTCTATTTGCAACCCAATGGTGTATTTTTCCTCAGTAAGCAAGGGAAGGCTTTTGTTAGGCAGAGCTCAGAATTTGTTTTAAAGGATGACATAAAATACGCCACACAATCTGGACCTATGCTTCTGATTAATGGTGAAATTCACCCGAAATTCACCAGGGGATCTAACAATATTAATATCCGTAACGGGGTGGGAATATTGGAAAATGGAGATGTACTTTTTGCCATGAGCAAGGATAAAATCAACCTATATGATTTTGCAAATTATTTTCTATCTAAAGGCTGTAAAAATGCTCTCTATTTGGATGGCTTTGTCTCCAAAACCTATTGTCCTTCTAAAAACTGGAATGACCTAGGTGGAAATTTTGGCGTCATCATTGGATTAAGCGAAAAAGTGAAATCATGATGTATAGAACCCTTCTTATTTCCTTACTATTGACCTCCAACATGAATTTAGCAGATGAAAAGGAAGTGAATCCCTTTAAAAATTTTCATAAAGTTGATCCTAATATTTATAGGTCTGAACAGCCCAGCAAAAAGGGCATGCAATTTTTGAAAAATAAGGGGATAAAAACTATCATTAATCTCCGTGAGTCGCAAAAGGATGATAAAAAGTCTAAGGGTTTGGATTTCACACTAGAGCACTACCCTATTAGCACTTGGAAAATAAATGAAAATGATTTGGTCTCAGTCTTGAAAATAATAAAGTCGGCCAAGGGTCCTATTCTTATTCATTGTAAGCATGGATCAGATAGAACGGGTTGCATAATTGCCGCCTATAGAATAATCTTTCAGCAATGGACTAAGGAAAAGGCTCTTCAGGAACTAAGGATGTCGGAATTTGGATACCATGAATTTTGGTTTCCGGATATTGTAAAGTTGATAAACAATTTAGATATTAACAGAGTTAAGGGAGAGTTGAACCTAAATCCTTAATTTCTTGGCAACCTTCAACACAATTTTAAGTCTAGAAAAACAGATTATCTCAGCACATGCGTTTAGCTCTATGCCTTTTTCTTTTTGGAATTCCCTTTCTAGCTTTTCCACAAAAAAATAGTCTTCAAATAAAAGGTAAAGTTGTAGATGCCCTATCTGGAGAAGCTCTTCCCTATGTAAATATTGTGCTTACAAATAGCAATAGAGGTACAATTAGCAATAGCCAAGGAGTATTTACAATTGAGAATTTAAAATCTGGAGATAGCCTAGAATTTTCCTTCATTGGTTATAAAAATTTTGATTTGATCATTAGGGGAAGCCGTGATTCTTTAATTCTGAAAATGAAGCCAGAAAACAAATTGCTGAATTCTGTAACAATCTATGGGAATGATGAATTTTTAAATGAGATGATACAGAAAGTTCGGAAAAGGGAAAACAAATCAAATATCCAAGCAAAAACATATTACTCCCTTTCTTCTCAATATAAAAATGAAGAAGTGGAACTTTTAGAAGCCTATTATAATGGCGAATTTAGAGGAGCAGATGTTGTGAATCTCCACTTAAAAAACGGTCGGATTGCTCTTAAGAATAAAGATGATCGATTTTTTATTTCCTCAGAAACTAGTCTAGCCTTTTGCCGGTCTTCCAGTTTTGATGAAAACCAATATTTCCCTAGTAACCCTTTGGAAATGAGTAAAAAGAAACTCAGTAAAAATTACAATCTTGCTCTTGAAGAACGTTATATTTCTTCAAAAGGCCGAGTTATTTACATCATCTCCTGTCATCCAAAAAAGAACAAAGCTTCTGCATTTGAATCTACATTTTGGGTGGATAGTGCTAGTTCCTCTCTGCTGAGGCTGAAATGTGAAATAACAGATGCCAAGGTTCACCCATTTGTAAGTTTATCTAGCCGAAGTAAATTAGAGAAAGTTGACCTTAGCATTAGAAAGAATTTCATTGAGATTGAAGGTCAAAGTTTTTTAAAGACTATGGATTTTGACTATAGGCTACATTATGTTTCGGAGCGAGGAAATCCATTTACCTTAAAAAGCGAAGCTGTATTATATGCCTATGCATTTAAAGAAGCTTTTAATCTACCCTTTTTTGAGTTTAGCAAGGGATCCTATGAAGATTATAGAAATATAAATGCCTCCCCCTACCATTCCGAGTTTTGGAAATTAAACACAGAATTTACCTTATATGATGGCAAAGAAAAAGAAGAGCTATTTAAAGAAAATAGTGCCGGATTAAGCAATCGAGAGCTCTTCATTGGCAATAAATACTTTAAAACTGGATTCTTCGAACACCCTTATGTCTTTTGGTCGGAGAAGCGTATTGCATTTAGACCTGAGGAGGGAAATCAAAAAATAAAAGTCGATCCTCTACCTTCTAATCGCTACCATTTTGAGGTTCAAATATATTTGGACTACTCCATTTTTGAAGATTCGATTTATTATAATATCGCAACGATTTTTGATCCCTTTAAAACCTTTTGTTATTTACCAGAAAGCCCACAAACAGCAGCATTTATAAATATATATTTTGATTTAATGGAAATTGAAAAAAGGAAAATGGAGAAGGAATTAAGGGCTCCAGGAATTGAAGAAAAGGATATTGAAATAATATATGATAATTGTAAAAGGCGCTGCGAAAAAATTTCTCGTCAATATTTTAAAGAAGTGCAAAGGGCAAAAAATTGGTTGGCTTTGGAGCAGTGGAATGCAAGGGTAAAAAAGGAGCTGGGCATAGACAATATTCTTATCTATCAATTAAAAGATCCCTCAGAATTTAAAAACTAAATAGTTGCTGAACTTTTCTATGCTGATGAAGGACTAAAATGCCGTTTTAGTTTAGTAAACTTGCTCTAAAATTAGATTATGCTAAGCTGCCAGAAAGATCTTTTTACTATTGACCCAGAAGTTCATTATTTAAACTGTGCCTATAAAGCCCCCCTTCTTAAAAGCTCCGAAAAAGAAGCTATTTCTGCTTTGATAAAGGAAAGAAGTCCAGAGAAACTTAAACCGGAAGATTTTTTTGAAAATGCCAAGCTAATAAAAAGTGAATTTTCCAAACTCTTGTCCACCTCCTCTAAAAATGTGGCAATCATTCCTAGTACCTCTTATGGGCTAGCATCAGTATTTAAAAACATAAACATTGAATCTGGTAAACATGCCTGCTGTATAGAAAATGAGTTTCCAAGTGATTATTTGGCATTACATAAATGGTGCAATACTCATAATGCGGAACTGAGGACTATTAGCTTAGATAAAGGGATTGAAGCTCAAAATCAAAATTTAAACCAGAGAATTATTGAAAGTTTAAATGAGGATACAGCCTTATTAATAATGTCATCCGTACATTGGATGAATGGTGAAAAATTTGACTTAAAAGCTATTGGTCAGAGATGTAATGAATTGGATATTCTATTTATTGTGGATGGCACACAATCCGTTGGAGCCATGCCTATAGATGTAGAAGAATGCCAAATAGATGCACTTATTTGTGCCGCTTACAAATGGTTAATGGGACCCTATAGTACTGGTCTGGCCTATTTTCACCCAAAGTTTCACAATGGTGATCCTATAGAAGATTCTTGGATCAATAGAAAAGGTTCAGAGGATTTTTCAAATCTTAGTAATTATGGTTTGGAATATACTGAAGGAGCTGGACGCTATAATATGGGGCAATACAGCAATTTTATTTTGCTACCGATGTTGAAATCAGCTCTTGTACAGATTAATGAATGGAGTCCGGAAAGGGTTCAGGAATATTGTTGGGAATTGGCAAAACCGATTTTTCATTATTTGGATGAAATGGGACTTCCTTATTCAGATCCAGAAGATAGAGCCCATCACCTTCTGGGAATTCCTTTAGGCAGCAGCATTGATAAAGATAGATTGAGAAAAAAAATGGCCGAGAATAAACTATTCCTGTCTTTTAGAGGTGATAATATCAGAGTAGCCCTTCACTTATTTAATACAAAGGAGGATATTGAATGCTTAATATCTACTTTAAAAGCTTGCCAAATCAAAAAATAAAAAGCCTAATTTATTCAATCAAAGTGGCGGCCATTGGCTATTTTTGCCAGCTGCGAATTTAGCACTATGGATAAAATATTAGAAACATATACTCGGGGCCTTTGGCGTGTATTACAGCGATAGCTGGCCATAATCCATAAATAGATTAAAACATGATGAAAAACTTAAATTGGACAAAAGGCCTGCTGCTAGTTTTACTAGTAAGTTTAAATGTGGCCTGTGACCAGGTAAGTAAAAATATTGCAAGAGAAAATTTGGAATACCATGAAAGAACCGAATATTTAGATGGTTTTTTAATTGTGGTAAAAGTGGAAAACACAGGGGCATTTTTAAGCCTAGGTTCTGGCTTTGCCCCCCTTGTGAAAAAAATAATACTTTGGGGATTACCAGCTGTAGCTTTGGTTTTTATGTTCTTTTTTGTGATGAAGTCAACAAAGTTGAACAAAGCCTCATTTATTGGGCTAAGCTTTGTAATTGGCGGTGGAATAGGAAACGTTTACGATCGAATACAATATGGATCCGTAACGGATTTCCTGCTTTTGGATTTTGGATTTGCCAAAACCGGGATTTTCAATGCCGCAGATGTTTCTATTATGATGGGAACAGGAATTCTACTACTTTTTGAAGTATTAAAGAAAAAGAAACCTGAAATTGCAAAGGAATTAGACTAAAGGGTCTTAGTCATTATTCATCAAGATCAATAATCTCAAATTTATAGCCTTTATCTAGCCAATAGGTTTTCCTTGATAAGCGGCTTACTATTACACCTAAGGCTCCAAAACCTGCACCCCAAACTATTTGTCCATTGGTTAAAAGTGGGCGTTCATCATTTATCAAATTGTTTACAATGGCTATGCTAGAGAATAAAGCACCTCCAGCCCAGAGCCCAGTTCCCAGGGTTTTTACAAAACTATTATAGGTTCTAATACCTTCTAAATTGCTGAAATAAAACAGCCTATCATTCACCTTTATTGAATTTCCTTTTATCTCTTTTAATATCCCTGAAATCCACTCATCGTGGTTTTTAATTTTTATGTGAATCCTTTCATTTAGCCCAATTCGCTCTTTAGGAATTTCACCAGGCTTTTTGATATAGAGATATTGTTGAGAAAATGCCAATCCTGAATAGAAGATAAAGGCAAGCATTATAAGAGTTTTCATTTCAAATATTTTCATAGAATTAATTTTTTAAATCCTGATTTTGATCGGACGGCGAATTTGGCTTATAGTGATATTCTACACTATGTTCACCTGAATATTGCTTCCAAGCATCGCCAATAAGGTCTATTTCTTCCTCTTCTACTTTTTCCTCTTCCAATTCCCAACTGTATTTTTTTCGGGCAGGACCCAATTTTCTGTATACGACTGCCAATGCAAAACCTACCAGTCCTCCCATCAGATGACCTTCCCAGCTAATAGTTTCATCGTAAGGTAAAATGCCCCAAAACAGACTTCCATATAAAAAGGCAATCAGGAAAGAAAGAGCCAACAAGTTTACCTGCCATCTTAAAATACCACTTAGAAATACAAAACCGGCAAATGAATATATAATACCAGAAGCGCCGATATGATAATTTTCTCTAGCAAAAATCCAAACTAAAAGTCCACCAAATATCCAGGAATAGAGAATAATTTTATTAGCCACCTTAGGATAAAAATAATAAAGAGCGGCTCCTAATACTAATACAGGAAGGGAGTTTGCTGCTAAATGACTTAGGCTTCCATGCAATAGTGGACTAAAAAGAATCCCTCTTAAGCCAGAGAAGTGTCTGGGTAAAATTCCATATTCATGCAGATCTAGAAAATATCTATCATCCAACCAGTATACTAACCACATAAGGAGAACAATAAAAAACGGAATTCCTAAAAAGGAAATACCCCTTTCTGGTCTATATGAAAATTCCTCGCTTTGTTCTTTAAGATTGTTCCACTGCATCACAGCTGTTAAAAATACTATTTTTACCAGTCTAAAATTGATCTTATGCAGGCTCCTTTAGCAGAAAGAATGCGTCCTAAAAATTTTGATGAGTTTATTGGTCAGGAAGATCTCCTTGGAAAGGAAGGTAGCTTGCGAAAATTACTGGAGAAAAAAATAGTTCCTTCCATGATTTTTTGGGGTCCTCCAGGTGTTGGGAAAACCACGCTGGCTGGGCTTATTGCTTCCATTTCAGAAAGGCCATTTTACACTTTAAGCGCCATCAATTCTGGGGTAAAAGATGTACGTGAAGTAATTCAAAAAGCAGAAAGTCAAGGCCTATTTGCCAGTGGCAATACGCCAATATTATTTATCGATGAGATTCATAGATTTAGCAAATCCCAACAAGATAGTCTATTGGGTGCTGTGGAAAAAGGTGTGGTGAGTTTGATTGGAGCTACAACAGAAAACCCAAGCTTTGAAGTTATCTCTGCTCTATTATCTCGTTCTCAAGTTTATATTCTGAAGGCCCTTGAAAAAAAGGATTTGGAAAATATGCTGAAAAGAGCTTTGGAAAATGACCAATGGTTAAAAAACAAAAAGCTTAAGATTGAGGAGAATGAGGCTTTAATACGATATTCGGGGGGTGATGCTCGAAAATTGCTGAACACACTAGAATTAGTTGCCGGAAATATAGATGAAGGTGAAAGTATTACAAATGCTCAGGTGGAGGCATTATTAAAAAACAGACCTGCGCATTATGATAAAAATGGGGAGCAGCATTATGATATCATTTCCGCATTTATAAAATCCATAAGAGGAAGTGACCCAAATGCGGCGGTATATTGGTTGGCAAGGATGATAGAAGGAGGAGAGGAACCCAGTTTTATTGCTCGTCGTTTATTGATATTGGCATCGGAGGATATAGGCAATGCGAATCCTAATGCTCTATTATTAGCTAATAATGCCTTTGATGCCGTACAAAAGATAGGTTGGCCAGAAAGTAGGATTATCCTATCTCAATGCGTCATCTATTTGGCTACAAGTGAAAAAAGCAATGCCTCCTATGAAGCAATAAATAAGGCGCAAATGGAGGTTCGTAATTCTGGAGATCTATCGGTTCCACTGCCCATTAGAAATGCACCAACAAAGTTGATGAAAGATTTAGGCTATGGCAATGATTATAAATATGCCCATGCCTATAAAAGCAATTTTGTAGATCAGGAATTTTTACCCAAGGAAATTGAAGGCAAAAGGTTTTTCGAACCTGGAGAAAATGACAAAGAAAAAAGGGCCAGACAATTTTTAAAATTGCGCTGGCCCAAATATGGTTATTAGAGTTCTTAAACTCTTAGAATCCGTTAAATGTTCTTGGTAAAGTTACAGATGCACCACCAGAACTTGTTACTGTTAATACCAATTGATTATTACAACCATCAGCGGAGATGAAATCAACCATTCCACCATCAAAGGTAGTAAGACTATCACCTGAAAAGGTAAGATCTAAAATACCTTCAGTAACAGTATACTGACAAGTACGATCAAAATTCATTGGGCTTGTAAAATCGATATCAATTTTGTTATTAGTACCATTCTCCATTCCTGAAGCTGTACCCGTTAAATTGAATTTATCATCCGTTGCATCTTTAGTAGTTGCAAAACCAGAAATCCATTTTACCTTTTTATCAGCATTGTAGGTTAATAGATTGTCATAATCTAAACTACTGATAACCATAGAAAGAGTGTCATTTCCTAGGTTGCTAACAGAGATTGAACCACCAACTGTTTTATCATCAACAGTAAAGCTATTGAAAGCTAATGATAATAAACCACCTTGTGAAAAGTAATCACCATTTTCAGTAACGGTAATTGAACCTTTACGAGTAACACCAGAATTATCAACTACTCCAGTACCATAGTCTAGGGTATAAACATTGCCAATAAGGCTAGCCATAGCTCCTTGGAACATAATTGTATCACCATCAGAAAGAGTAGAATCTCTTTGAAGTTGATCTACTGCATTATATACACTAGAAGCAATTGCTTCAGTATCGATAATCCAACCAGCGATTTTTTGTTCGCTATCACCAGTACCACTGCCACCACCTTCTTCGTCTTCACATGAGGTAAAAGTAAGGGCTAACAAAGCAAAGGGTAAAAATTTGAAAATTGACTTTTTCATAAGAAAGGAATTAAAAAAAATAAAATTTAGGTTTAAAAAATATAAAATTTGGTTTGAAATATTTAGTTAAAATTAGTCATCATCGTCATCATCATCATCGCTGGAAGAACTTGAAGGAGAATCAAAGAATGGCATATCCTTTGGATCCTTTTCTTTCTTTCCATAAAAGGTGATATTTAGTCCGAGACGAATATTTGTTGTTTTTAGGTTTTCATAGTATACTGCCCCTAATATATTATCAGAAATAATATAAAGTTGTAAGGGGCCGAATTTAAAATCAACACCAGCACCAACATTATTAATGTCTCCGTTAATCATTGAGTATGAGGCAATAAACTGCATTCCTCTAAACCATCTTCCCTGGTAATTAACACTGTAATCAGATCTGAATTTTCCATCCAAGCCCATTTTAGCATGATATAATAATCCTAATCCATGTTTAGGATGAAAATTATAATTCAGTCCGGCAAAAATTCGGGTGGATAATTTTGTTGGATAAGGATCTGAATTTTCAATGGTATCAAAACCAAGAACATTGGCCAATGAATCAGTTAAAGCTTCAATAACATCATCAAAATTTTGATCTGCTAAATCCAATTCGATTCCTTCAAAATCAAATTCTCCATTGCTAACGTACTTTTCATTTCCATCTTTCCAATCAATGGATCCTAAATCCAATACACTGAAATTAACTGATAATTTTCTGTTTATCAAGAAATTACCGCCAAAATCAAAACCTAATCCCGTATTTTCTGTTAATGCTAATCCTACAGGATCATCTGATGGGTCCAGATCTGGATCCAGTAAATTAGATAAACCAGAAGAGCGAACACTAATATTCGTTCTTACCTTCATTAAGAATGGGTCACTAGCATCAATTTGAGCATTCATGCTTTCCACTTCACTATGTTGTTGACCGTACATATATTTAGCTCTAAAGCCTAAGGTCAATCTATTCTTCATGAATTTATGTTGATAGCCAAGGTAGAAATTGGTTCTTACCATGGATTCATAATCAAATTCATTTAAACTTAAACCTGTAACAGGATCTCCTTGATCATAGCTAATAAATCTAAGAACATCCGATGGGTAACCAATTCTTAGGCTGATAGATTGTGTGGCACCTAAGGAAACAAATCCCCTACCCGCTTTAAAACCTATTCCCAATAGATCAATCTCCTGATTAAGGGCAAGGTGGCTATCATCATCCATCTCATCGGCAATTTGCCTCAGCTGAACATTGATTTTAGAACCCTTAGGAATTAGTTCTGCAAGGGTAAATCCTGTATTCTGAAAATGAACATGTATCCCACTAATTGCTGGTAGTCCTACCCAAACCTTGGTTTGCTGTGGCATCCCTGGGTTTACATGCAAGGATTGTGGTATAGCATTAAAATTGTATAAAGTAAGATCCGATTGTCCAAATACCATTAAACTAGACAATAGAAATACTGAAAAAAGTTTTGTTTTAAGAGTACTCATAATAACTAGTTTGAAGAGATTGGAACATTAACTTGGACAGAGGTTGCGATCTTAATTTCAAGATCATAATCTGTGAACATCTTCACACCATTACCATTATTATCAGTAGTGTTTAGTTTGGCAACTATTCTCATTTGATTTGACCGTATCAAACCAGGAAACTGATCTGAGGAAAGTGAAATGGTTTCATCAGAAGTAACATTTTGGGTAACTCTACCTAAAGGCCCTACTGGAGCCGCATTTAGAAGATTCAAATTCAATCCTTCAAGACTATCGCCCGTTACACTATCTAAGAAGCTCACGGCTAAATCCACATCGAATGGAAATCCATTATCTACTCTAAAAAATAATTTCAACTCTTTTAACTGATCGGTTTGAGTGGTATCGTCGAAAATACTCACATTTACAAACTCCTCTAATTTCATATTCTCAGCTCTAAACTGTAAAGGAAGATCAATAGTAAGGCTCGCATCAATTTTGGAAGTTTTATCAATAAAATTGCTAACTGTTACACCACCTTGTGCAGAAGGATTGAGTGTTCCTA
Organism: uncultured Cryomorphaceae bacterium; assembly: GCA_963976435.1. GTDB lineage: Bacteria > Bacteroidota > Bacteroidia > Flavobacteriales > Schleiferiaceae > CAKZNE01. The sequence goes on from CAXBKQ010000014.1 coordinate 33,385, forward strand.
CTCCACCATAAGTGATTTGATTAGGTAGCGAAGCTAAAAAGTTTACTATTTGAGAATTGTTTTTATTAATCTCAATCGCCGAACTGGCAATAACTCCAGGATTACTAGGGCTATTAATAGTCTGAGTTTGTAAATCTAAATCCGTTACTATACCATCACCATTAACACCGAATAAATCAAGCTCCATATCCAATTCAATTCCAAGCCCATTTTCAATGTTCATAGTAATTTTTGGGTCTGTAAGAAATAATCCATCCACAAAATTTTCAAATGCTGAAACTTCAAAATCAAAATTTCCATTTGGAATATTCACAGCTCTATGACCAAAAAATCCAGTGGCATTTCCAATAGCAAGATCTTCGAAATTGATGCTTAAATTAAATAGTTGATTTGGTGCAGCGCTATCTGCAGCCTCTACCGCTAATCTTAAACCTAGAAAGTTGATCGCTGTTCCACCATTACTAAGGTCAAATACTAATCCTGAAATATCAATTGAGTCTACAATGCTCGTAGAGCCCGCCGGTAAGGTTAGTACATTATCGAAAACAACTCCATTAATGGTCGCATTTTTTAAGGTAAGTCTAATATCCACATCAGAATTAACCGCATTACCCGTAGTGATTTCATAGGCCAATTTTCCACTATCGAAAGTAGCAGAAGCCAGTTCCGCTCCAGCAAGTGTTCCCAAGGCTAAATCAATGTCCAATGGAATCGCTGATGCTGATGTATCATTTATAACAGGAATTACAGTAGGTGTCTGTTCAGGAATATTTACAAAGTCAATTACCGAAAGGGAAAAGATACTGTCCTGTTGGAAAATTACACGAAGTAGTCCATCTGGATCTTCTGTTAATACTGTATCTTCTTTTAAAAGATCACCTAAGGTTAAAGTAGCTTTTACCAAGGGAGCCTGAATCGCTGTATTGATTCTCAGGTCATTGAAATTGTCAAAATCAATTTCAGTTCTTTCACAGGAGCTTAAACCAATAAGCACAGAAAAGCAAAATAAAATTTTTTTCATTGAGTTGATTGGTGATATAATGTACAATTTGTTAGCTGCTTCGCAAGATACAATTTCAAATACTATTTATTTTTTATCGCCCCAATTAATTAGTTCACTGACAATCAATTGTCGATAATCTAACATTTTGGGCTTCTGGAGATTTGCCTTTTATAAACCTCTTTCAGATTACAAAAATGCTACATCTTTTACTTGCCATCCAAATTGCAGTGCTTATTTATTTAGTAAAAGCACTTGTTTTTTTAGTAAAGCCTCCATAAGATGTTTATTCAAAGACAATTTCTTACTAATTTGCAGCACTAGCCCAAAATAATGAAATTTAAATTTTTCCTATTATGCTTTTCACTTTGGTTTATATCCTGTAAGCCAGATCCTAAAACCGCCAATTGGGATGTTGGCGTTCTCAGTCCTGTTCTAAATTCTAGGATTGATATTCAAGATATTATTGAAGATTCCCTGTTAAGCACCAACAGCGATAATCAACTTTCACTGATTTATAGAAATCGCATTGCCCAATTAAATTTCAATAGGATTAATGAAGGCTTTAATAAATCCTTTGAAAACACGGTTAAACTGCAATCCATAGACCTAGGTACTAGGGTGGTAAACAATTCTCTAAGTTTGGGAAGATTGGCTGGTTCTGCTGGAATTGCCGGGGCTATTATCATTATTAATAATGGCAATACATCTGCCATCCCAGCCTTTACTGGTATTGGTCCAGAAACCTTTGATTTAGATGCTTCAGATTTCTTTGAATCCATGACTTTAACGGATGGTTGGCTTGTAATTGAAATCGATAATGGTTTACCAATTGAGCTGACCAATGTTCAATATTTGATGCAAAATCAATCTGGTGGAACTCCTATTATTTCCAGAACTGTAAATTCCATATTGCCAGGGGAATTGTATAAAGATTCGGTACAACTCAATAATAATATTACGATAGAAGGACAGATAAGTGCCATTCTACAAAATATGGATACACCAGGTAGCAATGGAAATCCTGTTTTAATTGATACTTCGGATGCGATACATATAAAAGTTAGCATCAAAGATTTAGAGCCATCATCAGCTACTGCTATTTTTCCAGATCAAGTATTATTGGAAGATACTACCGATACCGAAATTGAAGATTTTAACGGAGAACTTACCAGCATGCATGTTGGGCGAGGAAAAATGTTTTTGGATGCGAAAAGCACTATTGAAGATGAAATAATCTTTGTTTATTCTATTCCTTCGGCAGTAGAGAATGGTATAAGTTTAATTTTTACTGAAAAGGTACCACCGGCACCGGTTGGAGGATTTTCTACCAGCTATGCAGAAAAAGATATTACCGGCTATGATGTAGATCTTACCGGACAACCAGGAAGCTCTGGTATTTTCAACACCTTTTATACCATTACCGATGGGCGAATAGATTCATCTGGAAATTTAATAAACCTATCACTTACAGATAGTGTTTTTCTAAACACAGGGATTATAGATTTAGTAGCTGCTCGAGGTTATGGTTATTTGGGCTTGGACACCATAATGACCACGGAAGACTCAGAAATTGACCTTTTTGAAGGCTTGGATGTAGAAGAAATAGATTTTGATGAGGTAAAACTTTCGGTAGAGATTTATAATTATATAGGAGCTCCAATAAATGCGGTTGTAAATTCTATTCAGTCCACCCAAAACCAAAGCAATGCAAAGCTTTTAATTTGGAATCAATTAAATCAAAGTTTAACCATCCCTCCTGCTACTGAAAACACTCCTGGTTTAAAACCGAATCCTGGATATTTGAAATTAGACTTAAATAAATCCAATAGCAATATTGATGAAGTCCTGGAAACCCAACCTGATTTAATTAGCTCAAATCTGGATGCTTTTCTAAATCAATCTCTTACGGTTCCAAATTATAATCAATTTATTTATTTAGATTATGGAATTGATGCCTATATATCTGCAGAAATCCCACTATATCTATCTGCGAAAAACATGCTTCTTAGTGATACATCAGAATTTGTTTATAGCAATTTAGATCCTTCAAATCGATTACAATCCGGTGATTTGATCTTAAATGGCGATAATTACTTCCCTTTTGATATTGGTCTGGAAATTATTCTATTGGACTCCAATAAAACAGCTATCGATACTTTGAATACTACTGAATTTATTAAATCTGGAAATATTGATAATAATGGTACTGTAAATCAATCTGTGAAAACAAGCGCTCACTATGCTATTGACCCGCAGGCTGTTGAAAGATTAAAAATTGCGGAGTTTATGGTATTCAGAGCCTCCTTTAGCACCAGCAACCTGCCTGGAAAAGTAAGATTCTATGCAGATTCTCATTTAGATATAATACTTTCCGCTGATTTAACACTTCGAACAGGTTCATGAGATATATCGGAATCCTAATTTTTAGTTTGTTTTTCCTTTCTCTTACTGGGCAAGATGTAGATACGAATAGTGTGGAATACAAAAAGCTTTTAGCTATGAAAAGCAGCAGACCTGTATTTGGAATTAGCTATGAAATTGGAGCGGCAAATGATAAAATCAGCTATAAATCCCTTCGCGACTTTAATAATAAAGACTTCTTAAATGACGAATTTAAGGAAGGTATTATGGCAGAGCTTGGAGATGGATTGCGATTCGGCTATTGGCAATCAATAAATTTAAGTTGGGACAAACCCGATTATTGGGTTTTGGGAAAATATATTAGTGGTAGAAAAATTAGTATAGAGAATAAATTTATTACTTCCGCTTTGGCTAGTGAAGATGCTGTGGGCCTAGGATTATTTGGAAACCGTAGATACCTCGATGAAGTTGCCGATATTTCAAACTCTCAATATGAAAGCTGGTGGTATACTTCTTTAAAATACGAGAAAAGATTCAAAATTGATAGCTCCTACTTTTCTGCAAACTTCAATTTGGTTATTGGTCATGATTTTGAGCAATATAAAATATACACCGGTAAAATTTACACCCCAGAAAATGCTGAATATATTGATGCGGAATTGGATTATGAGATAAATAATTTTAAGGATGAAAATTCTATTCCATTAAGAGGTCTAGGAATTAGCACTGGATTGAGTTTTAAAAGAGATTTAAGCTCTAAGTATTGGATAGAAGCAGAAATCAATGATTTTGGATTGATGTATTGGTCTAACTTGGATCAAGTAGCTGTGGATAGTACTTTTAGATTTAAAGGATTAACATTCGACAATATTTTTGAAATAAACGACTCAATCAATAAAAGTCAAAGGGACCAATTAAGTGATGGATTCTATAAAGAAGAAAATGCTCGTATACTAAGCTTAATGCCTTTTCAATTGAAATTACAATTGGCTTATAAATTTGAGCAATCGCATTTAAAGCAAATATATCTTAGTAGTGATTACCTCTATCTCCCCTCTTATTCAATAAGATATGAGATAGGAAGTAAATGGAAATTTAGGGAGAAAGACCAATTAGATATTGGGCTTCGCTATGGTGGATTTAATACCTGGGTACTTCCCTTTAATTATGGTCTACAAATTCGAAAATTGAGAATTTCCTTGGGAAGCAATAATTTGTTGGCATTTGGACTAGCATCCTACACCACCGGTGCCTCAGCTTTTATAGGTCTTCACTACACCCTTTAATAAGAGGTGATTCTTATTTCTGTTCTTCTATTCTTTTTTCTTCCTAGTTCGCTATCATTATCAGCTATAGGCTTCGAAGAACCATAACCTATGGTGCTTAATCTCTCGGCATCAATTCCTTTTGATACTAAATAGTGATAAACTGATAAGGCCCTATTTTTACTTAATTTAAGATTTGCAGATTTAGAACCTTCGTTATCTGTATGGCCCTCAATACTGATTTTTACGGTAGGATTTTCATTTAAAAAATCAAGCACCTTGTTCAATTCAGAATTGGATCTTGAGTCTAAGTCAAAAGATGCTGTAGCAAAAAACACATTTTCCAATTTCACCTTTTGATCCACTGCAATAGGTATTAATTTTACATTTAGGACATAAGCTTTTCTTACATTTTCTTCACTAAGGCTAAAGTTTTTGGAATACACTAAAAAGCCCTTCTTTTGGATATTTAGACCATAATCAGCATTTCCTGGCAAAACAGAAAAATAGTTGCCCGCTCTATTGCTTTGTTCCAGAAGGATTGTTTCGGAACTCTGCAATTCACTAAACTCAATTTGAGCGCTTATAGGCTGGCCTGTTAGTTTATTTGTGATTTTCCCTTTGATATAGGCAATTTCAATAGCTCTAGACTCAAGGGGTAGTGTGAAGCTATACAAATCTTGCATTCCAATATTTCCTTTAAGCCTTTCTGAAGAAAAATAGCCGGTTTTACCATCAGGTGATACGATAAGGCTAAAATCATCTTCATTACTATTAATAGGATAGCCTAAATTTTCAGGTTTTCCCCAGCTGCCATCCTCTTTTTTTCTAGAAACAAAAAAATCTAAATTCCCTAAACCAGGGTGACCATCAGAGGAAAAGTAAAGAGTTTTATTATCGAAATGTATAAAAGGAGAGGTTTCACTTCCAGGGGTGTTAATAGGGCCTTCCAGTTTTTGAGCTTTTCCCCATTTTCCATCCTTTTGCAGTTGAGCATAATAAATATCCTTATTCTTAGATCTTCCATGGCTTGCTCTTACAAAATAAAGAGTCTTACCATCAGAAGAAATGGAAGGTTGGGTATCCCATACTCTGGAATTAATATTGGGTCCGAGATTTATGGCTTTGCTCCATTGTCCATTGCCTTTATAAAATGAGGCATAAATATCACAGGAGCCAAAACCTTCCTGCCTTTCACATGCGGCAAAGTAGATGATATTACCATCTGAGGTAATAGATTGTGCTCCTTCATTTAACTGGGTATTTAAAAAACCCGCTGCTGGCCTAGATTGCGTCCATTCACCAGTATTAGTATCTCGGAGAGAGATGAAAAAATCCTCATCAGATTTGTTTTCATTTGGAGCTCTATAGGTAAAAACTAGTGCATTTCCATCAGCCGATATGGAGGGGAAATATTCCATGTTTTCGCTATTTACCAATTCTCCAAGATTAAGGGGATTAAAGGGTTTAGGTTTAGATATGGCTTCAATGGAAAATTCACAATTGGCAATGTAGGTCCTTACTTTTTCTTTATATCTAGAAGCCGCTTTATTGCTTTTTAAATACTCTCTAAATGCTAAAATAGCCTTGTCATATTCACCAATTTCAAACAAGGTCTCACCGTAGAATAAATAAAAATAGTAAGGTACTTCCTGGCTTTTTAAAAGACTTTCATAGTAAAATATAGCCTTGTTGAAATTCTCTTCGGTTCTGTGAATATCGGCAGCAAATAAATAAGCTTCTACATATTCAGGACTCTTTTCAATGGCCCTATCGAGATACTCTAAGGCTTTTTGACTTAATCCTTCCTTATCGGCCTCTTTTGCCTTTTCAAAAAGTTTTATTGATTTTTTTGATTGGGCTTGAATGGGCTTTATCTGGATTAGACAAAAACATAAAACAAAAAATAGAATCCTCATAAATTACAATAAGTAGGAGTCAAAGAAACAAAAACTATACTCAAATATTTTGTTAAAAAATTTAAATAAAATTCCTTTTATATTAGAATTCTATTTATATTAGCTTCATAAACATTGATATGAATTTTTTAGGAAGTAATATCCGCTTATTAAGAAAGCAAAAGGAAATGACCCAGGCCGATTTGGCTTCAAAGATAAATGTTAATCGCAGTTTAATAGGAGCCTACGAGGAAGGTAGAAGTGAACCTCGCTTGAATACCATTCAGTTACTTTGCTCCTATTTTAAGGTAGGAATACAAGATATAATTACCAAGGATTTAAGCAATTTGGATGAAGAGCAAAAAGATGTTGAAGGCTCCAAACTCAGAGTTCTACCCATAGCTGTTGATCAAGATGGTAGGGAGCAAATAATTATGATTCCACAAAAGGCTTCTGCTGGTTATACTCAAGGTTATAGTGATTTAGGATTTATAGAGAATTTAAAAACTGCACAGCTTCCTTTTCAGGAATTGGCCACTGAAAGAACACATAGAATATTTCAAATTCAAGGTGATAGTATGCTACCTACACCTTCTGGCTCCTATATTATTACTGAATATGTTGAAAATTGGAGAGACATTCAAAATAATGAATGTTATGTACTTCTTACAGAAAGTGATGGTGTGGTGTATAAGAGGGTATTAAATGAAATTGAAAATTCGAGGAAATTGGTATTGCAAAGTGATAATACAGAATATGCCCCCTACTCTATTTCTATAAATGATGTTTTAGAAGTATGGAAGGCTAAAGGTGTTTTAAGCTTTGAAGTTCCAGACAGGGAAACCTACCATGAACAAGTGAACAATAAGGTAATGGAGGTAGTAAATGAACTAAAAATGGAAGTAAAACGTCTCCACGAAAGATTAGATAATTCCAAAAATTATTCCTGATATACCTTTTTTATTGGAAATTTCAATTTCCTTGTAGCCACAGGAAATAATTCTAAAATTTCATTCATTCCAGTTTGGGACATAGAGATAAATCTCCAGGTTTTTCCTTCATCCCCTGAAATAGCTAATAAGCTCGATTCGGAATATAATTTACCTAATGGTCCATCAAAGGTCAATCTAATAGGAATCACACTTAGAATATTTTCACCATCCTTAACAGTATCACTAGGGGCAGACAATTCAGCCATATCAATAGAAAACCCTCTTCTTTCCAATTCCAGAGATGAATTTTTAGATTGTTGTAAATATCTCTTCTCTCCACCGGCCAATTTTATAATGGCAGGATAAGTAAGCTCCAAAACCTTTTTCCATTCACTTTTCTCAAGGGCTTTGGAATAGCTTTTCGCCTGCTTCATCATTTTCTTTTCCACCTGAGCATAATTCCTAAAACCAAATAGGCAAAAGATAATTACAAGGCTTATAGACTTACTATTTATCATTTCCATCGAAAACTTAAGGTCTGTATTAAATCCTTGCTGAGCGATTTAGCAACAGGACAGGTAGCAGCAGTTTTTTCCAACACCAATCTTTGATGATCGTCACAATTTTGTTTAAGGCTAAAAACAATTTTAACTTCCGACACTCTTCTTGGCGAAGATTCCATAATCTTTTCTACATCGGCAGAAGCCTCTTCCAAATCAAATCCCAAGGATTGAGCCTTAATTCCCATAAGGGTAAGTGCACAGCTGGCCAATGAGGCCGCCAATAAATCGGTAGGAGAAAATGCCTCTCCTTTCCCATTATTATCGATAGGCGCGTCCGTAATTATCTCATTAGATGAATTAAGGTGAATTGCTTGAGTTCGAAGTTTTCCCTGGTAAAATACTTTGGAGCTAATACTCATATTTAAAATTGATAAGTCAAACCAAAAAGAACATTAATATTTTGGGTTCTATATCCCAAATAGTATTCGTAATTGCTATTGAGTAAATTATTGGTATTTATAAAAGCAGAAATTCGGCTGTTGTACAAATATTCTATACCAATCCCCAAGTCAACATAAGCACTTAATGTGTTGCTTAAATCTGCATTGTCTTCTTGAGCAAAAGCCACTCTTTCTCCAATATAATCCACATCTGCTTTAAACTTTAACTTCTGTTTTAAAGTGTAAACCGAATTTAAACCAGCGCGAAACTTTGGTAAATGCCAAGCCTCTTCCGCATTGGTAAGGATGAAGCTATTTAATTCTCCATTTAGATTAATTTGTAAATTATTTTTAAAATTAAATCCCAATTCCCCTCTAATATAATAGCGGTCAATTTTATCATATTGTATATCCAATCCTGGCTGTATGCTATCAAAATAATAAAAGGGATTTCTATAAAATAAGGCTTGATCCACAACAGACATAAAACCACCTTTAATATTAAAAGAAGCGCTAGAGCTTAAAATTCCATTTAAACCAACAAAAAGGTCTGTCTTCCTGCTCGGTTTTAATTCCTGACCGGGGTTTAAATAGGGATTTTCTTCAAAAAGACTACTTACAGAGTTTTGAATAAGTTCACCTTCCCAACCAGCATAACTAGTAAGAACATCCTTTACTATTGGGTATCTAACAATTAGTTCTGGGAAGAAATATACATTACCAGAAATTTCATCTTCATCAGATTTAAAGGCCGAATTATAGTATAGGTTCACTCCAAAATCAAAGCTCCAATCGTTTTTTGTGCTACTTATTTTAGGATGAAATTGTAAGGTTAAATAGCTCTGACTGAATTTACTAATCGAATCATAATCGGTTCTAAAGTAGCTTAAGTTAAGGTCGGTATTAATTTTTTCAGCTCCTGAAGGAATATCTATTCGGCTTTTTAGTTCCAAATTATTTTCCATTGTTGAATAATCATCCGTAAGATTATAATAAGTCAAACCCAATTTTTGCAGCCAGGCCATTCCTTTACCATTTGTTGATAGCAATTGAGAGTTTATTCCAAATTGACGATACCAATTGGCATTGGGATCCAATTCCTCCGGAACAGTTTCACCAATTGGAATTCTATCTACACCATAATAGCTCACCTTATTAAATTTTGCCTCAGCCGAAGTATTCCAGGCTAAGTCTTTATAAAATCTATTTAGATGTGCTCCAATAAAATTATTACTTATCGCATTATTATCGAATACAATTCCATCAACCCCCTTCTGTGTGGAATAATGACGGGCGCTAAATCCAAAATTATATTTAGTAGATCTTCCGGAATTATAATATAAATCGGCTAAAGGAGTATTGTAAAATCCATAACCGAAACGAAACAAACCCCTAGGAAGTTTTTCTAGTTTCAGGCTTTTAATTTTTAATGGTGGTAGTGTTTTTGGACGAAATTGAACGTCTACCGCCTCGCTAAAAATTTGATATTTAACCTCCATTTTTTCAGTGCTGGTATCTTTGAAGCTCGGGAAATCCAAAAACATATTGGCCTCTTCTACTTTAGCCTTGTATTTGTCTGTAATACTTATTTCTATTCTACCGATATCCGTAGGCTGTGCAAAAAGACTCCCGGTTCCAACTAATGCTAGAATTGGTAAATATTTAAACTTTTTCATAATTAGTCTTTTCTAATATTAGTATCCTCTTCTATCAAATCCTCCAATTCATCAAACTCATCATCATATTCCCCATCAAAAAGTAAGAATCCATTGTCCCCAGCATCTAGGAATAGGCTGTCATTTTTAGCTTTTTGAATTCTTTCTTTTTCCAATTCTTTCTCTTCTTCCCAATGCTTTATTTCCTCTTTAAGAAGAACCGCTTCCTTGCTGATCTCCTCATTATAATTTCCATTGATCACAAAATCTAGGGTATAGTTGGCTTGAAATACATCATCTTCCTTCCAGAAATTTTTGGCTAGCAAAATCAAAGCCCTCATTTTATATTCCTTGAAAGCTGGAAGTTCTTCTATCAACTTATAAATGACAACTTTAGAGGAGTCATAATTTTCAATATTGAATAAGAGGAGCGATTGATAATAAAGAGCCTTGGCTTTAGATTCACCTTCTGCAATGCTTGATAATTGGGTGAAATAATTCATAGCATTATTATTATCCTCTAATTTCATATATGAGCTAGCGATAATGTCTATTACCTCAATTTTGAGCTCTGCATTGTCTGTGTTGAGGGAATTTACCTCCTCTCCTTCTACAGCAGCCATTTTATAATCTCCAAGTTTAAAAGCTGATCTCATAATTCCAGCCCTAGCCCTTAGTTTTTGCATTCTATCTCCTCCAAAACTCAGCAACTTCTGATATCTCTCCAATGCCAAAGCATAGTTTTTTGTATCATAAGCATGATGACCTAAATACAAAAATGCTTGTCTGCTATAGGTGTTTACCGGCAGCTTAGAGATATTTGTAAAAGCTTTTAGCTCCATATCCTTATCCCCCAATTTGGCTGCACATTGAGCCAAATAATAATTGGATTTCAAAACGAATAATCCCTTTTCAAAGCGGGAAAGATAATTTCCAAATGCCTTGCTAGCCCTTTCACAATCGCCCTCAGAATATAAATCAAAAGCCACTTCATATGCTGTTGAATCCAAGCTAGACTTTTCGAAATTCACAAAGCTTAATCCTTCTACCCAGTCTAAGTATTCCTCAATTTTATTCATTCTAGCATAGACTAATCTGGCTAATCCAACGGCTTCGAGGGATTGATCGGAACCGGGGTAATTATTTACAACTTCCTTAAAGCTTTCAATGGCCAATTGATTTCTTTCGGTGTTGCTATAGATTAAACCAATCCTCATTTTGGCTACCACCGTATTTGGCGAATTGGGATTATTCTCTATATAATTTTGAAAACTCAGAAGTGCCATTTGATACTTTTCCAATCTCAAATTTGTTTCTGCAATTTCGAATTGGGCTTGTTCAACATAATCTGAGTTTGGATACTTTTTTATCAATTTCTCCAATTCCGAAATTTTCTCATCCCTTTTACCCAAAAGCCCCATACATTCTGCTCTTTGGAAGTAGGCATAATCTGCTTTTTGGGTTTTATACTGAATTGCTGATGCATAATACTGAGAAGCTTTAATATAGCCTTCTGTTAAAAAGTGGCAATCCGCCATCCTCAAAAAGGCATCAGGAAGCCGAGGATCATTTTTTAAAGCATCGCGAGTAAAGGTTCTAAAATAGGAAGCCGCTTTTTGGAAGTCGAATTTCTTGTAGTAGCAATAGGCTGATTGGTAATAAGATCGACCATATTCTTCCAAATTTATTACTCCTGGCATTTTTCGGAATTCATCCATGCTGCTTAGGGCCTCATCAAAGTCCTTTAATCTATACTGACATTCAGCAATCCAATATTGGCATAGGGCTGCAACTCTTATATCGATAGGGTATTTTAGGGATTCTTTGTATTTACCCATAGCCTCTACATAGCGTAGGGAGTTAAATATTTCTGTGGCACGATAAAAGGAAATCTTTTGGTAAATCTCCTTCATCTCCGGACTATTTAATCCTACCTTTTTTAAGGCCAACATGGCGCGATCATAGTCCTTGGTGGTAAGATATAAATTGGCCAAATAACTATTAATCTCTGTTTTGTGTGGTGATTCTGGGTATTTTCTGAGGAAAAGATTTAAGGTTGAAATCGCATCTTGATAGGGATCCGAAAATTCATAAACCAATTTGGAATAGTTGAAAAATGCATCTTCCGCAATTTTTGGGGAAAATTCCATTTCAGAGGCCGCTTTAAATGCAGTGATGGCATTCTTCTTTCGATCCGTTTTTAAATAACAATCTCCTAAATGGTAATAGGCATTTTGAGACAACTCTCTTTTGCCGGTAGTTATTTTATTAAATGATTCAATCGCCAATTGATAGTTTCCAACCTTATAATTTGAAAAACCTAGTTGAAAGTGGTCGAGATGCCTCATTTTTCCTCCCTTCTCCCTATAGAGATCCATGTATTTAATACAGTTTTCATAATCATCTCTTTTATAAAAAGCATCAGAAAGTAGCTTGGCAATTTCAATGGCTCGTTTCTCAGAAGCTTTATCGATTAGCTCCTCTCCTACTTCCACCAATTTGTCAAAATCCTTAAGGCGGTAATAAATATGGGCTAGGTAATAGGGTACAAAAGGGCTAAAATCCTTATCGGATTGTAAGGGGAGAAAGTTTGTTAGTGCCTCAGCATAATTACTATCAGAATAAAGAATATGAGCATAATAATATCTGGCAGAATTGGAATATTTACTGTCTTTGTCCCTTAATTTGAAAAAGAACTTTTTAGCCTCCTTATTCCTTTCCTCCATTAATAAGGAATAGCCATTTTTAAATTGAAGTTCATTCAATTGAGCTTGCGAGATTCTATATTCATCTACCCTCTCATAATATTGATTGGCTTCCTTATATCGCTTAGTGCTAAATTTAAAATTGGCATATTCAATAAATAACTGATTTTTTAAAGGGCTCAAAGAATTTTTATCGGCAAAAGCCTCTACCCTTGCCTTCGCATCTTTATTAAATAATTTGATGGCACACATGGCTGAATAATACTCAGCACTAGTGTTTTTTTCCGAAACACTTTTTATTTCATTGGCCTTTACAAAGGCATCAAATTTTAGTTGGGCATTTCCGTATTGCTCCTTTCGGTACAATTCAATTCCCTCATCGTAGCTATCCTCAATCTTTAATAAGGCTGGAGTTTGAGCATTAGTCGCTAAACTGCAGAATATTAGCAAATAGAGAAGCATCCCCTTTAGCCTGTCGGAAAACATATTTTAGTTTTTCTATTAATGGATTAAAAGTAGGGCTTTATATAGCTTGTGTTTTTAAGGTTTATAGGTTTTTTCAAACGGAAATTGTTGATTATTATTGAGACTTTCCTTTCAAACAAGCTTTATAAAATCGAAATTCGCTTAGATTTGAATAATTATCCATTTTCAAGACCACAAAATGAGCAGTGAAGCCATAATCCAATTAAAGGATGCCAATATTTTTCAAAACGAACATCTTATCCTTTCCAATGTAAATCTTGAATTGCAAAAAGGTGGATTTAGATATTTAATTGGTCAAACTGGTAGTGGGAAATCTAGTTTATTGAAAACCCTCTATGGTGATCTTAAACTAAAACAAGGGACAGGAAAGGTTTGTGGCTATGTTTTGGAAGATTTGAAAGAGAAAAATATTCCATTGTTAAGACGTAGAATGGGTATTGTATTTCAAGACTTTCAATTACTTACCGATAGAAATGTTTTTAATAATCTTCTTTTTGTTTTAAGAGCTACCGGCTGGAAGGATAAAAAGAAAATGGCCGCCAAAATTAATGAGGTATTGGAAAAAGTAGGAATGGATGATAGTGGACCAAAACTACCCTATCAACTTTCTGGTGGTGAACAACAAAGGATAGCTATTGCCAGAGCCCTGTTAAATGACCCCGAGCTTATTCTGGCAGATGAACCTACAGGGAATTTAGATCCTAGCACCTCCGAAGAAATTATGCTGTTAATGCAGGATATTTCCAAAAATGGACGAGCTATTTTAATGGCCACTCATGACTATTCTCTAATTCTAAAATTTCCACATGAAACTTTAAAATGTGAAAATGGTCAAATATTTTCAACAGTGCAAAACACCTTGTAAAAACTAGAAATTTTTAGCATTTAAGTTCCCTATGTCCTATTCCGTCTGCATTCCGATTTACAAACAAGATGTTAGGGAATTGGCCAAAGAATTAAGTCGCCAGGCTTCTTCTATCCAAAGTTTAGTTGAAATTCTAATTATAGACGATGGTTCCCAGGAAAATTGGGGAGAGTTAAATAAGGATATTCAAAATTTTGAAAAGCTGAACTTTCAATCTCTAAATTCTAATATTGGCCGTTCTGCTATTCGTAATTTATTAGCGCAAAAGGCAAAGGGTGAATATCTCATTTTTTTGGATGGAGACAGCAAAATTGATAATCCTGAATTTCTCAAAAATTATTGTGAAATTGAAAATCCAGAGGTTATTGTTGGTGGAAGGTCCTATGCCCATAATATGGAAAGTGGTTTTGAATTACACTGGAAGTATGGGAAATTGAAAGAGTCAAAACCGGCATCTCACCGAAACGCAAAGCCTTCTTCCAATTTTCACAGCAATAATTTCCTGATTTCTAAGAAGATATTTCAAAATATTCTGTTTGAAGAGAGCTTAAATCAATATGGACATGAAGATACCTTGTTTGGTTTTCGGTTGGAGCAAAACAAGGTGGATATTATTCATATTGATAATCCCCTTATTCATGCTCAATTAGAGAGCAATAAAGAATTCCTTCGCAAAACAGAATTAGGACTTCAAAACCTATTAAAAATACAGAACCTAGAGCCTAAATTCAAAGAGAAATCTGGAGTTTTGAGTCTATACTTAAAAATTAAAGGGATGGGATTAAGTGCTCTTTTTAATAAATTATATTCTAGTCAAAAAGAAAATTTATTGAAAAACCTGGAAGGAAGTTCCCCCTCTCTAAAAAAATTCAACCTGTATAAACTGCTTTATTTATTTTCAATTTCCCGAAGATAACCCAACAATTTTTTGGATTCTATTTCCCAATTGTTCTCCTCTGCAGCCTTTTTTAGATTATTTTGAAAATAGTCTTTTCTTTTATTTTGAATAGACAAAACCGCATTAGCAATGGTTTCCGGACGGTGATCGGAGCACAGCTCTCCAATATCATAGGCTTTAACAATTCCACTTACTTCCACAATATCCGAGCAAATAATAGGGATTCCGGATTTTATATAATCAAATAGTTTATTGGGTAAGCTGTATTGATAGTTGATATTGCTGTTTTTATCAAGACTTAAACCACAATCTGCATTTAAGGTATATTGAAGCATTTCTAAATAAGGTTTTGGTTCAATAAAAATCACCTTCTCTTGTAGGGAGTATTGCTCCACCAAGTTTTTAATTTTTGGTATCACATCCCCCTTTCCTACTAGTAATAACAAGCAATTATCTAAAATCCTGAGGGCTTCAAGAGCTTCCTCCATTCCCCTGTCTATATTTATTCCTGCTCCTTGGTTTATCAGAATAAACTTCCCTTCGGGTAAATTTAAATCTTTCCTTGTTTTAGGGGTCAATGGAATTCGGGAATCTCCAATATTCCGTATTATACAGGCTTGCAAATTATAGTCGTTAAAATAAAGTTGTCCTATGCTTTTATTTACGGTTATAAAACCATCAATATGGGGTAAACACAGCTTTTCCACCAGTGTCCAAACCTTCTTTACTAAAGCCCTGTTTTGGATTTCTGGTACTCCTAAAAAGTATTCATGAGAATCATAAATAAGCTTTTTTGATTTCAGCTTAGCTATTAAAAAATTGGGTAAAAGGGTGTCTAAATCATTGCTGAAATAGATGTCATAGTTTTTAAATAATAAAAAGAAGAACAGCCGTAAATTATAGTGGGCATAAAACAAAAAGCCTTTATGAAACCATAATTTAAAACGACGAACCGTATAGGGTTTTGAAATTTCGAGGCTATTGGGCAATTTTCTACCTAGCAAGGTTATTTCATAGTCCATGTCTTGTAAAACACCAATGGTCCTAGCTACTCTTTGATCTGTAACTAAATCATTGCTTACACTAATAACAACAGACTTCTTATTCATATTTTAGCGCCCTAAAACATTTGGTCTTGAACGAAGATGTAAAGAAAATCAAAATTGAAGAGTATAACTACACTCTTCCCGATGAATTTATTGCACGCTACCCCTTAGAAAATAGAGAAGACTCCAAATTACTGGTGGCTGGAGAATCCAATTTTTCTGTTTCACAGTATAAAAATTTGGACAATTATATTCCTAAAGGCTCCAGGTTGATTTTTAATGAAACAAAGGTTGTTCAGGCCAGACTTCTTTTTCCAAAAAATGAAACTACCCATATAGAGATTTTCTGTTTAGAACCTGCAGATCAATTGGATATTCAACAAGCAATGGCCAAAAAAGAATGTATTGAATATATCTGTTTGGTTGGTGGCGCAAGGAAATGGAAGGCTCAGTTTTTGGAGATAAAATCGAATTCAGGACTACATTTAAAAGCGGAGAAAATTGAAAATTTAGGAGCAAGCTTCAGAATTCGATTTTCCTGGGATCAAGACCTTTGTTTTTCAGAAATTCTTGAGGAAGTTGGAAAAATTCCTCTTCCTCCTTATTTAAACCGTGCTGCGGAAGCGGAGGATCTGGAGCGTTACCAAACTGTGTTTGCCAAAAATAAGGGTTCCGTTGCTGCCCCAACAGCAAGCTTACATTTTACCGAATCTCTAATGGATAGGCTAAAAGCAAATGGCTGTGAATTGGAAAAGTTGAGTCTACATGTTGGTGCGGGAACCTTTAAACCTGTAAATGCTGATGAAATAGAAGATCATGAAATGCATGCAGAGGAATTCCTGGTCAATAAGAAGCTGGTAATTAGATTATTAAAAAGTCCAAATAAAAATACTATTTGCGTAGGCACCACTTCTATAAGGGCCTTAGAAAGCATTTACTGGCTTGGGGTTCTTGCCTATAATTCAGAATTAGAAGTTAGTAAAACACCATTTATTCCACAATGGATGGCTTATGAGAATGAGTCAACACCTTCCCTCAAAACAAGTTTGGAAGCTTTACTGGAATTTATGGACAGGGAGAATATGGAGGAGATTATGGCTAGAACAGCAATTATTATAGCGCCAGGTTATGAATTTAAAATTGCCAATGCATTGATAACAAATTTCCACCAACCTAAAAGCACTTTATTATTATTGGTTGCGGCCATTATGGGGCCAAATTGGAAGAAGATGTACGACTTTGCCAGAGACAATAATTTCCGGTTTTTGAGTTATGGGGATGGCTGTTTACTCTTAAATTCGCATTATGCTTGAGAAACTAATCCTTCATTTATATTTCTGTTTTTCCTGTTATGCAGGTTGTTCCCAATCAGCGGATTGGAAAGCAATTGCCTTTTTACCAGAAGAGCTTGAAGAAGCAAGTGGAATGGTGTTTTTTCCGCCTAATCGAATAGTACATATCAATGATGGTGGGAATAGACCTTCATTAATAAGTACAGATACTATTGGAAATATTATTCAAAACTATTGTATTCCTGGAGCCGAAAATCAGGATTGGGAGGATTTATGTAGGGATGAAAAGGGCAATTTATATATTGGAGATTTTGGGAATAACAGAAATGCTAGAGAAGATTTAAAAATTTACAAACTTCCCTACCAAAAGGTTTTTAATGGTGAAGATGATTATTTACTTGAGGAAATTAGCTTTCAATATGAAGATCAAATGAGGTTTCCACCAAAAAAGAAAAATCGAAATTTTGATACTGAAGCAATGATTCATATTGGCGATTCGATTTACCTATTTACTAAAAACCGAACAAAACCTTTTTCTGGATTTACATATTGCTATAAAATTCCTGATACTCCTGGTTATTATATTGCTGAAAAGGTAGATAGTTTTTATACAGGAAATGGCCCGAAAGAAGTGGACTGGATTACGGCCAGCACCTTTAGGGAAAAGCCTAGGACTTTAATACTGCTTGGCTATAATAAAATGTGGATGTTTTATTATTTTAAAGGCACAAAATTCTTTTCGGGCAAGCATAACATCCTGTATTTCAACACCTTTACGCAAAAGGAAGCGATAAGTTTCAAAAATTCAAACAGCCTTTACCTAAGTGATGAAAAGAATAATTCTAAGGATGGGCTATTATATGAATTATTCCTACCCAAAATTCTTCCTGAAAATATTCCTGATACTGCTTATAGCCATATTGATGTGAATGTGGAGCTTGAAGACCGAAAGGTTAGCAAAAAAATAAAGCTTGAAATTGAAACTAAGAGCGATGGGGATTGGCATTGGCAAGCATTTAACATGCAAGGGCAAAGGATGCATTTCCAAGAGAGTTCCCTTTTACAAGCAGGCAAACATGAGCTTGAGATTAATCTCAAGAAATGGACAAGCGGGGATTATTATTTACATGTTTTTGTGAACCATAGTCTTCATAAATTTGTGATCCATAAAAAGGAAACAAAATAGGAGCTGTTTTTATCCTCTTTATCACATGTGTCCTAAATAAAATTTATTGATAAAAAAAATAATTTAATTATGTTCATTTTTGGCTTATTCGCTGTCGCTCATGAGCTCCTAAGGTCGGTTGACCCAAAAACGAACCAACCGAACGGAGTGAGTTCATGAACACCCCTAAAATAATATCAGGTGAATAAAAAGGTCAAGGCTCACAATAAAATGGCAATCTGCTTTTCATAGAACCTAAGTTCGGTTGGGTGATCTCTTCATCCTTCAGAGCTACCCAATCTCTCTAAGGCTCCATTTCAATCAAATCACCATTTTCTTGAAGGCCAAAATAAGCTACAAACAAAATTCCCTTATTTATTATGACCACAAAAACTTGAACAACCTTTCTGAAATTTATATACTAAAGATTATCTCGATTACCATGGCTTAATTTTGTTAAACGCAAATTTATTTGGTTAAAAAACTGAATATCAAATTTAAAGTTCTTTAACTAAAATTATTTAGGACGGATCTACCTCTTTATCTAAAACTATTCAGGAATTCAATTAAAAGTTTTCCTAAATTAGAGCCAGCAATTTCTAATGGCCTTAAATACCAACTCTAATTCAGAAAAGCTCTACATCAGCATAGAGCAAAAAGAATATCTTCTAGACTTTCTTTTAAACCAATATCAATTGGACTTAAATGAATATTCTGAAGCTTCGGTTCGCAGAAGAATTACGAAGATGATGAATGATTTAAATTTAAAATCCACGGAACAGCTTGCCAACTATCTTCAAAATCGTCCTAATGGGAAAAATGAATTCCTTCAAAAATTTACGGTAAATGTTACTGAAATGTTTAGGGATCCAAGTTTTTTTGAATTTTTAAAGTCAGATATTTTTCCCAAACTCAATAAATTAGAAATTATAAATATTTGGTCTGCCGGATGTAGTAGTGGTGAGGAAACTATTTCTCTGGCTATTTTTTTACATGAAGCTGAATTGCTTCACAAGTGCAATATTATAGGTAGTGATATAAGCCGGTCAATTTTAAAAAAGGCCAAAGCTAATGTTTATCCAGGCCGAAATGTACAAGGCTATTCCAAAGCCTATGAACAGGCAAATGGTCTTTCTAAACTCGATGATTACTTTGTAAGTTCAGGTGATAATATTTCATTTGAACCCTTTTTATTAGAAAAAATAAACTATCAACCTATTAACCTAATGAACGGTATATTCTACCGTCATTTTGATTTAATTTTATGTAGAAATGTCTTAATTTATTTTCAGGCTAGTCTACAAAATAAAGTTTTAGATAATTTTTATCGTGCCTTAAAACCTGAGGGTTATTTAGGCCTTGGATCTAAAGAATCCATTTTATTTTACCAAAAAAGAGAGAATTTTCAGGAAATAAATGGCGAGCACAAGGTCTACAGAAAATTTAAATAAAATTATTATCATTGGAACCAGTGCCGGAGGAATTCATACTCTTAAAGCTCTATTCCAAGGATTAAAGAAAAAGTTTCCTTGCCCTATAGTTATTGTTATCCATCGACTAAAAAATGTGAAAAGCCATTTGGTGGATGTATTACAAAACTTCACAAAATTAAAGGTTAAAGAAGCTGAGGAAAAGGAATCTTTAAAATCTGGACATGTTTATGTAGCACCAGCAAATTACCATCTATTACTAGAAGAGGATTTTAGTTTTTCCCTTTGTGTGGATGATGTTATCAATTTTAGTAGACCTTCTATTGATGTGAGCTTTGCTAGTTTTGCACAGGTTGTTCAGAATAACCTATTAGCCATAATTCTAACCGGAGCAAATGCCGATGGCTCCCAAGGATTAAATATGGTTTGTGATTTTGACGGGGAGGCTTGGGTTCAAGACCCAGAAGAGGCCTATGTGGCGGCCATGCCTAGAGAAGCTTTAAAGTTAGTACCACAAGCAACAATAATGACTATTCCCGAGATGTCTGCCAAACTTCGGGAATTCTATGTCTAAAATTTTTATCCTTTATTTCATTTTTGTTCAATCGATTGTATTATGTGCTCAATCGCCAGAAAGCCTTCGTTTTGCATTTTATAATGTTGAAAATCTATTTGATACCATCGATGATGTACGAATATCTGACGAAGAATTCCTGCCTAATGGTAGTAGGTTTTGGAATAGTAGAAAGTATCAATCAAAATTATCGGCTATTTCTAAAACTATTGTAGGAATCCAAGGTTGGCAAAATTTAGGAATGATAGCCTTAGCGGAAATCGAAAACCAAAGGGTGCTCGAAGATTTAGTTTCCAGACCTGAACTTAAAAAGCAAAAATTAAAAATCATTCACAAAGATTCTCCAGATAGAAGAGGCATTGACATTGGAATAATCTACAATCCACAATTCATTGAAATTAAAAAGATTGATTTTATTCCTTTAAAGGACAGCCTTTTTCCAAAACTAAAAAGCAGGGATATGGTTTATGTGAAGGTGAAGATATTTGAAGATTATGAACTTCACTTTTTTGCATGTCATTGGCCCAGCAGGTATGGTGGCCAGGTAAAATCTGAACCCAAGCGAATTTTAGCTGCCAAAATATTAAGGGCCTATGTTGATTCTATTCAAGAAATAGATTCACTAGCTAATATTCTGATCATGGGGGACTTTAATGATGAATGGACCAATAAAAGTTTGAGACAATATCTAAGAGCTCAAAAGCCATCAGAAGCTACTAATGGCTCTAATCTACTTAATTTAATGAGCAGTTTACCATTGGAATTTGGCAGCCATAAATACCAAGGGGAATGGGCATATTTGGATCAGATTATTGTCAACCATTCCTTGATGAATCTAAATTCCCAGGGGCTTAAGATTGAAAATTTTGAAGTTCTTGAACTCCCTTTTCTATTGGAGGAGGATTTAAAATATTTGGGATTAAAACCCAATAGAACCTATAATGGCTTTAAATACAATGGTGGATTTAGCGACCATTTGGCCATTTTTGCAGATCTAACTTTAATAAAACTGTGAATTAAATTAGCTCAAACCCAACCTTTTGGACCTCTAATACGATTATTCTTGTAGTATTGAATATGGAAGATCAATAGGTAGAACAATTAATAGAATAATGAAGGGCTTCCCATACTAATTAGCTCTGGATTTAAAATACAAGTTCTACTAGCAACGTTGATTTTTGAGTATTTTAGCAAACTGAATAAAAAACAATCAATGAGACACATTTTTTCACTTCTGGCAATTGCCTTAATATTTTCTTCTTGTGAGGATGATGAACCTGTAGTAAGCAACAATTATCCAACAGAAAATATTAGCCTCACTGCAGAAACAAATTCTCTAGTAATATTGGAATATAGTAGTACTAGCTCCACCTCTGCCAATTCTGAATTAATTCGTGGAGACTTGGCAGATATGTTCTCCTCCAATGTTGTTCACTTATCTCTTGCCAGCAATGTTGCTGATCCCATGTATGTGGCTAATGGAGATAGTATTAGTGATCATTTTGGTGGTAAGCCTGCCGGAACCTTCCTTTTAAATGGTTCTGCTAAAACTGCTCCAGAAATATTAAGCTCTATTGATGAGATTAATGACAATAAATACACAAAACCTATTTTATCGGTTGGTCATGTAATGACCACAAACGATACGGCATGGATTGCGGATATTTTGGTAGAGTTTTTTAAAGATACTCTAACCCCTTTCCTGTATATTGAATCCTACCTAGTGGCAGATGTTGAAGCCATAAATTACAATGGTACTAATCCGGTAGACCTAAGATTAAAGCCAGACTCTCCCCTTGTTACCAACCAAGGAGAAACAACAAAATGGGCTAAAGATTTTTATAATTCCGATACTACCAAATTACTATACCCCATTAATAGCACCTATATGCATAAAGGGGTTTTCCTAGGGAATTTTAATAGTGAGAATTCATTTGGAACTCAATTGGCTAGCTACACAAAATTTGGTGGTGAATATTTCAAAGGTGATAATATTGGCCTAAAGCAAAATCCTATTCAACATTATTTTTTAAAGTCTGATTATGACCATTTAGATTTTAGCTTCCAAGCTAGAATTGTAACTGTGGTTTGGGCTTACGATTTTATTGACCTGGATTATAAATATGTAAATAGTTATTCCAACTAAAATCCCAATATAAAGCATAAAAAAATCCCTGAATCAAATGATTCAGGGATTTTTTTTTATTCCTTAAAGAAGGGCTATTGCAGCTCTTCAAAAGTTCTAAGCCTCATCCTGTCAATATAGTTGATGATTTTGATCAGGTTTTGAGGGATATTATCCCTAGCATAAATTTTTTTCATCTTATCCTTCTCAGAATATTCAATCGAAACGCTTGGCAAATCGCTGAGCAAGGGATTATCGTAACTGGAGTCTAATTCCCAAACATTATTCTGATTAAAAACTAAGTATATACTGTCTAGTTCAAATTGGGGAAGAACTACCTCAAGGCTATCTTTTGTTTTGGGATGCTTTATACCATAGTATTTAGCTACACCATTCTCGATAGTTAAATCATAAACCGCACATGTACCATAACAAGGGCTGGTTTTAATATGAAGTTTAAGATCTGCGTGATGATCTAGGCTTTTCTGAAACAATGAGCAAGAGGCAGCAAATAAGGCTAAACTTGAAATGCCATATATTTTCAATTTTCTCATGCTACTTTTTTCTTCTATCCCCGCGGCTTTGTTTTTGTTCTTCCTGCTGTTCTTGAATCTCTTTCATCCTTCTCATAAACCTATTTTCTTTTTTAGGTTTTTCCTTTTTCTCTTTTATTTTTTGAAGTATTTTATCTTCATTCAACCATCTTCTTATGGCAAACTGTTGACCAAAGGTGATCATATTCGCTAAAAAGTAATAGTAGCTCAAACCAGCCGCATAGTTATTAAAGACACCTAAGAAAACTATAGGCATTAAATAGACCATATACTTTAACTGTGGGAATTGCTGATTTTGTCCTGTTAACTGTTGATTCATATAAGTATAAATCAAAGTAGAAACCGTCATCAGCAGGGTAAACAAACTAATATGATCGCCATAGAATGGGATATTAAATCCAAAATCGTAAATGGAATCATAGGTAGATAAATCCGTTGCCCAAAGGAAGTCTTGCTGTCTTAATTCAATAGAAGCTGGGAAAAATCTAAAGAGCGCAATAAGAATTGGAAACTGAAGCACCATTGGAATACAACCACCAAGAGGATTTACCCCCGCCTTTTGGTACAATTGCATGGTAGCTTGCTGTTTTTTCATAGCATCCTTACCCTTGAATTTCTCATTCAGCTCATCTATCTCAGGTTTTAAAACCCGCATCTTAGCCATAGACTTATAGGAGCTAAAGGTTAGAGGGAAAAGAATTAGTTTAATTAGCAAGGCGATAATTAGAATTATCATTCCATAGCCAAACCCTTTACTTTCTAAGAAGTTAAAGACATTAATAATCAAGCCTCTATTAATCCATCCTAAAATTCCCCATCCTAAGGGAATTAATTTTTCAAAACCCTGTCCATGTTCCTGTAAGCGTTCATATTTATTTGGTCCCAGATAAAGTCCAAGTTTAAGGCTTAGCTCTCCACCCGTTTTATCCAAAGCCATTTTAGAGGCAAAAACCTTAGTGAATTCTTCATTTTCTTCTGGAACTACTTTGGAGATCATTCCCACTTTTTCAAAGCTTCCGCTTTTATTCCAAAGTATTGAGGAGAAAAACTGTTGTTTATAAGCCAACCATTTAATATCCATTTCCTCAGCTTCATCATCGCTACCGGCGGATAAATAATCCATATCATCATCTTTTGCAAAACGATAATTTAATTCTGAAACTAAAGCTTCTGCCTTTTTATTCTTTTCATGCCTTAGGGTTTTCATCTCCCATGTTAAAGCCAAATCGGAGGGTAAATACTCTTCAAAATCACGAGAAATCATATCCACCTCAATCAAGTATTCTTCTGAATTGATATGATATCTATAGCTTAGCTCGCCACCATTTTCGGAGTTTAAGGTCATTATTACATCACCATTAGACTTGCTACCCACAAAATTTAAATTGCTGGTACTATAGCTTTTCCCATCGGCATTAAGCTTAATATCCAGTGCGGAGTTTTGCCTAATTAGGTATAAATCCAGGCTATCCCAGGTTTTATAATTTTTAAGTCTTGCCGAAACAATTTGCCCACCTTTACTGGAAATCTTCAATTCTAAAAGATCATTTTCGAGGCTAAAAATTTCCTCTTTAGCCTGAGGATTATTTGCCATTCCAAAACTTCCAAACGCCAGAGTTTGGCTAGAATCTGCAAGCTTATTAGAAAATGTATCCTGGACTATTGTGCTGCTTGGGCTGCTACTATTTGAAATTTTCTCGGTAGTAGAATCAAGCTGTTCGGTGTTTGGACTTGTTGGCTTCGGTTCTGGGCTTTTTCTAAAAAAGGAAAATCCCAGAAGAATTGCTCCTATTAATAATAAACCAACAAGGGTATTAATATCTAATTTTCCGTCTTTCATTATTTTTATTAAGATTGAGAGTAGCGAATCGCTGCTTCAATAAATTTAACAAATAGTGGGTGTGGATTAGCTACTGTACTTTTATATTCAGGGTGAAACTGTACTCCAACAAACCAAGGATGACCTTTTAACTCTACGATTTCTACCAAATCCAAATCTGGATTTATTCCTGTAGCGATCAATCCTGCTTCTTTAAAATTTTCTAAATATTCGTTGTTGAATTCAAAGCGATGACGATGCCTTTCACTAATCGTTTTTCTTTTATAAACAGAGTGTATTAAACTTCCGTCTTGTAGTTCGCAATCGCATGCACCTAATCTCATGGTGCCACCCATTTCCTCTACATTCTTTTGTTCGGCCATTAGGCTAATTACTGGGTGTGAAGTTTCGCTATCCATCTCAGTGGAATTCGCATTTTCCCAAGCTAAAACGTTTCTTGCAAATTCAATTACGGCAGCTTGCATCCCCAAACATATGCCCAAAAAAGGAATATTGTTTTCTCTGGCATAACGTATGGTTTCCAGTTTTCCATCAAAACCACGTTCACCAAAACCTGGTGCTACTAAAACACCATCCAAATCCTTTAAGGTTTTGGCGGCAGATTCTTCCGTTAAATTTTCGGAATGTATCCATTTAATATTCACCTTACATTCATTGGAAGCTCCGGCATGGATAAAGGACTCCACTATGGATTTATAGGAATCGTGTAATTCAACATATTTACCTATTAATCCAATATTTACAGAAGTTTTAGGATATTTTAATTTATACAGGAAATCCCTCCAATTCACTAAATCGAGATTATCCTCAATGGGTAATCCCAATCTTTTTAGTACAACTTCATCCAGCTTTTGATTTCTCATCAAAATGGGAACTGCATAAATAGTATCTGCATCTAGGGATTCAATAACTGCTTCCTTTTTTACATTGCAAAAGAGAGCTAGTTTTCTTTTTAAATCCTCACCTATGCTATGCTCGGATCTACATACCAATAAATCTGGCTGAATACCTGATTCTTGCAAAGCCTTTACGGAATGCTGTGTGGGTTTGGTTTTTAACTCGCCGGTAGCGGCTAAAAAAGGGATAAGCGTAAGGTGAATAACGAGACAATCTTCTCCTAGCTCCCATTTTAATTGACGAACAGTTTCAATATATGGCAATGCTTCAATATCACCCACGGTACCGCCAATTTCTGTTATTACAATTTCAAATTCTCCAGTGTTTCCCAGAATTTGAATTCTATTTTTAATTTCATCCGTAATATGAGGAATTACCTGAACGGTTTTACCCAAAAAATCACCTCTTCTCTCTTTGTCTATTACGGATTGGTAAATCCTTCCGGTTGTAACATTATTCGCTTGTGAGGTAGGTCTATTTAAAAAACGTTCATAATGACCGAGATCTAAATCAGTTTCTGCACCATCGTCGGTTACAAAACATTCACCATGCTCATAGGGATTTAAGGTTCCTGGATCGATGTTTATATAAGGATCCAGCTTTTGAATGGTAACACTATAACCTCTTGACTGCAAAAGAGTTGCAAGTGAAGCTGATACAATCCCCTTTCCTAAAGAAGAAGTAACTCCACCGGTTACAAAAATATATTTGGTTGAAGACATAATGATTTTTCCCTATCGAATAAAACGCGGCAAAGCTAAGAATAATTGAGCGTATAGCCTTGTTATAAATCGGAATTAAACCAAGTCTTTTATGATATCCTTAATTTGGATTCCCTCAGCTTCTGCCTTGTAATTTTTTACTATTCTATGTCTTAAAATAGGTTCAGCCACCGCTAAAACATCTTCATTATCTGGAGAGAATTTTCCATTTAGGGCAGCATGAGCTTTCGCTCCAAGGATAAGGTATTGTGAAGCTCTTGGTCCGGCACCCCAGGCTATATACTCCTTAGTAATATTTTTAGCTCTATCGCTACCAGGTCTTGTTGCGCTAGCCAAAGAAACGGCAAAAGAATAGACGCTATCTGGAACTGGGATTTTGCGAATTAAATCTTGGAATTGAAGAATTTCCTGGATACTTAAAACCTCATTGATACTTGCAGAAATACCGCTGGTGGTATTCTTTACAATAGATAATTCTTCTTCGAAAGTTGGATAACCTACCTCAATATTAAACATAAACCTATCTAACTGTGCTTCAGGCAAAGGATAGGTTCCCTCCTGCTCTATGGGGTTTTGTGTGGCTAATACAAAAAATGGATCTCCCATTTTATAGCTTACACCACCGGCAGTAACAGATTTTTCCTGCATGGCTTCCAATAAGGCAGATTGAGTTTTTGGAGGTGTTCTGTTTATTTCATCCGCCAAAATAATATTGGCAAATAAAGGGCCTTTAATAAATTTAAAATTTCGGTTTTCATCTAAAATTTCGGAGCCTACAATATCAGAAGGCATAAGGTCTGGAGTAAACTGAATTCTATTAAAGCTTAAACCCAAAGCTTGTGCAGTAGTATTCACCAATAAGGTTTTTGCCAATCCAGGTACACCAACTAAAAGTGAGTGTCCTTTACAAAGTATAGATAGCAAAAGGAGGTTTACAACTTCATCCTGGCCAACAACTACTTTCGAAATTTCTTTTTTTAATTCCTGAATTTTATTCCCCAGAAGTTTAACCGTATTTACATCATCCATATTATTCTATGTATTGAGATTTTTTGATCCAACCTCTATCAAATTCACATTCAAAATATTCATTGTTTACCCTTACATAGGTTGCTTTTAGTTTTTCTTCTATCCACTTTTGGGTAGCTTCATTTCTTTTTTCCTGAAGGGCCACATTTTGAATTATATTATAATCCGTCTTTAAATCTGCCCTATGAGGTTTGGTTTTATTGATCAATTTAATAAGCTTAAATCCTTCCTTTCCATCTGGGGTTCTAAAGAAAATGGGTTCAGAAATTCTTCCTATGGAGAGCTTTTCTGTAGCATAAAATATTTCACGATCCATCTGCCCGGTTTCCCATCTGCTATCTCCCGTTTGAGGGTTCATTGCTAGGCCACCGTTCAATTTAGAATTTTCATCTTCCGAATAATCTTTAGCCGTTTTTTCAAAAGATAATTTGCTGCTGATAATTTCTGTCCTTAAACTGTCGAGGAATTGTTTGGTAACTTCCAGATCTTCTGCCGAAATTTTGGGCTTTATAAGAATATGTCTCAAGTCCAATTCTTCTCCTCTTCTAACCTGCAGTTGAACTATATGGTATCCATAAATGGTAGAGAATGGTTCTGAAATTTCGCCCATTGCTAAATTAAAGGCAACGGCCTCAAATTCCTTAACAAATTGCCCTCTTTTTATTCCTTTATATTCTCCACCATTTTTTGCAGAGCCAGGATCTTCAGAATAAAGAATCGCTAAAGTGCTAAAAGAAGAGCCATTTTCAACTCTTAGTTTAAGGTCGTTTAGCTTGGATATAGCTTCGTCTTTTGCTTCCTTACTAACCTTAGGGTATTTCACTACCTGTGCAAATTCTATTTGGGAATTTATTAGTGGTAAACTATCTGTAGGAATGCTATTGTAAAATTCTCTTACCTCGGAAGGAGTGATTTCAACATCTGCCGTTATTTCTCCCAGCATCCTTTGTGCTGTCATTTGATCTTTGATAAAAGGTCTCATCTCCTCCTTAATTTCAACGATGGACTTTTTATAATAAGATTCTAGTTTCTGAACCGAGCCTATTTGTTGAACAAAAACCTGAATTCTTCTATCAATTGCTTGATCTACCTCTTCATCACCAACCACTACACTATCCAAATCTGCTTGATGCAACAGCAATTTTTCAAAAAGTAAATCTTCAAAAATGGTACAACGATCTAAATTAGCATTAACACCGCCTTGGTCCTGATTGCTTATATAACGGTTATCCACATCCGATTTCAAAACAATATTCTTTCCTACTACTGCTACAACACCATCTACCAATTGTTGGGCAAAAATGGGGCTGCTACATAAAGTTACTGCCAATAGGCTCAAGATTTTCCTCATTATTTATAGGTTTCGAATTCCTTTTTCTCTAACGCATCGGAAAGTAAATTCTTTTCCAAATCTGCTAAGAGCTTTAATTTTTTCTTGTTGATAAGAATATTTCTAATAATATTTTTGATATAACTTAATGGGGCGTGACTATTTTTCAATTTATAATTCACGATTTCCAGTAAATATATCTTATTCGTATCTGAAATTTCTAGGAAATTATTATTGGATAAAAGCTCGGATTGATTTATTCCTTTTTCAAATGGAATTTTTGAAGCCAGTCTGTCAAAACTTAGCCAACTACTATCCTCGAGAAAAAACTCCCTGCTGTACTTAATAGCAAAGTCTCTTAAGTTTTCCCGGTCTTCCTTTTCTTTAGACTTAAACCAATCCCTAGCATCACTAAGTTTGGGTGCGTTGGTACTAATGATTATATAGTTGGCGATTAAGATATTCTCCTTTAGCAGGAAATTCTCGCGGCTAGACAGGTAATATTCCTCAATTTCTTGAGTACTAATATTGGTATCCAGATTTTGTTGTAGGTATTCCTCCTGGTAGGTGAATTTTAAAAGGTCGTTTTTATATTTGGTAATCTGCTCATCAAAATTCTTTTGATTTTCATTTAGATTAAACTCAGCTTTATAAAGCATAAGCTGATCTTTGGCCCAAATATTAATAAAATTCTGTACTAAGGAAAGGCTATCCCTAGAACTCAAATTTCCCTTTTGTTCTAATACAGGATTAAGGTCACTTTCATACAAGTATCTATCATAAACTCTAGCTATCACCTCACCTTTATCCTCTTCCTCAGAAGGCTTAATAAATTGGCAAGAAGCACAAAGTATAGAAATCAACAAAGCAATGCTGAGGCTGTATTTATTTTTCTTCTTCAAGAATGCGAATTACTTTTTCCAATACCTCCTCATTAATACTCACTTCATATTTTCCTTTGAGTTCTGCAATCCAATCCTTTTCCAGTTTGTTTTGATAAGCGCTTATCACCAAACCACGAGCTTCTTCCAAAGTTTTATTCGTTGGTGCCTTCTTATCTTTCACTATCATTATAAAGTATCTCGAATTCTTCTTAATTGTTTTAGAAACTCCAGCTTCAGGCTTATATTCTGTTAAAAGGTCATTTTCACTTTCCTCAAACACATCTTCATCAATTTTAATATTTAGCTCAGAATCTTCATTTAAGCTATTTAATACCATTTGAATAGAGTCTCCATTCAATAGCATTTTTTTGGCCTTTTTCGCCAATTTTTTACTGGCAGCATCAATTATTTGAACATCATAGCGAGTTTCCCACATAAAGTCATTTTTATGGGAAGCATAAAAGTTCTCTAAACCAAGAGTATCAATAACAGACTTTTTCCAAACTCTTTTTTCGGTTAGATCAAATAATAATATACCCTCATAATATTCTCTTGCCAACATTCTAAACTCGGGATATTTATCTTCTAATCTGGTTTTTTCGTAGTTTATTAATTTACCGTCTACAAAGCGATTGTATGCAGTTCTAATCTCCTTTCTAAGGTTATTAGACTTTCTAGATTTACTTTGGGTATTATCCACAAATAAGAGGAACTCTCCTACTGTAAAACTATTGTCCTTAAATTCAAAAAGAACTTTATCCTTTCCCTTGGCATTTTCGGAGCTATAAGCCATTTTCAAAAGAGATTCATCAATTTGTGCGAAGGCTTCCTTTTTTACTTTAAGATGTTCGTGGAAATTGTATTCTAATTTCAATCTTTTTACAATACTCTCTCTACTTTGTTCGGATCTGCTATCCTTATCCACTCTAATCTTTAATTCCCTTTTTAGCTTATCAAAAGAATCAATACCTGGTTTTGACATTAGTTTAATAATATGCCAACCAACTGGAGTTTTCACAGGTTCAGTAATATCACCTTCACTTTTCAGGGCAAATACTGCCTCTTCAAATTCGGGATACATTTTATTAATAGCAAATGGTTGAAGTAGGCCTCCTCTTTTAGAAGTTGCACGGTCTTCACTATATTTCATTGCTGCATCTTCAAAAGACATTCCGCCTAATATCTGAGAGTGGATTTCTTTAATTTTTCTTTCAGCAGCATCTTTTTCTTCCTGACTAGATTTTTCATTGGAAATTAATAGAATATGAGATGCTTCTATGGTACCTCTTGCTGGTCTTTCATCAGTTTTCATTACAAGATGGAAACCGAATCTGGTTTGAATAGGATCTGAAATTTCTCCTATTTCAAGATTATATGCCGCTGATTCAAAAGGATAAACCATTCCAAATACGGTGAAAAATCCTAAATCTCCACCTCTTTCTGCGGAATAAGTATCTGCGGAATATTCGCGAGCCAGTTTTTCAAAACTTTCGCCAGCATCCAGACGAGCTTTCAGGGATTTAATTTTTGCAAAGGCTTTCTCCTTGGTCATATCATCAGAATCCTCAGAAGCGGCGAGCATGATGTGAGATGCTCTAACATCCAATTTCATTCGCTCATAGGCCTCTTTTAATAGCTCCTGTGTAATATCCTTATCCGATAAATAGGGTTTTGCCAATTGGTTGCGGTAGGAATTAAATTCTTGAATAAAGCGATTTTCCTTATCCATTTCCAATTCCTTGGCTTCATGGACTTTTAATTTGAAATTCAGATAAAGGTCTAGGTATTCTCTAGCGGTTTTGGGATCTATATCCTCACCTAGATTCCTGTTCTTATTGTAAACAGCCATATACTCTTCGGCTGTTACCTTATCTTCTCCTACTGAAAAAAGAATTTCATTGTTTAGGTCTTGTGAATTGGCGTTTAAAGACGCTGCAAAGAATAATGCAATTAAAAGTAGTCTCTTCATTTTTAAGGTTTCAATTTTGGTTTACAAACTAAATGAAAAATTATTTACGGCTATAATTTGGTGCCTCCCTAGTTATTTGAACATCATGAGGGTGACTTTCATTATGTCCGGCTGTGGTTATTCTTACAAATTGGCCATTTTCCTGGATACTGGCAATATCTTTAGCGCCACAATATCCCATTCCGGCTCTAAGACCTCCAATAAATTGGTACATCACTTCTCCAACATCTCCCTTATAGGGTACTCTTCCTACTATACCTTCAGGTACTAATTTTTTAATATCATCTTCAACATCTTGAAAATATCTATCCTTGGAGCCTTTGTCCATAGCTTCTATGGATCCCATTCCTCTATAGGTTTTATATTTTCTTCCTTCGTAAATAATGGTATCTCCAGGTGACTCCTTTGTACCTGCGAACAAGGAACCTAACATAACGGTATCTGCACCTGCGGCAATTGCTTTAACAATGTCGCCAGTAAATCGAATACCACCATCTGCAATTACCGGTACCCCGGAGCCTTTAATTCCTTTGGCAACTTCCATTACTGCTGATAATTGTGGATATCCAACCCCCGCAACAACACGTGTGGTGCAAATAGATCCAGGACCAATACCAACTTTTACAGCATCTGCTCCAGCTTCAACAAGGTATTTAGCTGCTTTTGCGGTAGCAATATTTCCTACTACTACATCCAGCTCAGGAAACTTGCCTTTCACCTTTTTTAAGGCATCTACCACGCCTTTAGTATGGCCATGTGCAGTATCAATAATCACCGCATCTACATTAGACTCCACCAGGGCCGTAACTCTTTCCAATACATCGGGAGTAACACCTACAGCAGCTGCCACTCTCAATCTTCCATAACTATCTTTACAAGCGTTTGGTTTTATTCTTAATTTGGTGATATCTCTATAGGTAATTAGACCAATAAGAGTATTATCATCCTTAACTACTGGGAGTTTTTCAATCTTATAATCCTGAAGAATTAATTCTGCCTCCTGCAAAGAAGTATTTTGATGGGTGGTAATAAGCCCTTCTTTGGTCATTATTTCAGTCAATGGTCGATCGTTGTTTTTTTCAAAACGCAAATCCCTATTGGTGATTATCCCAATTAACTTTTTATCTTCATTTACGATTGGAATACCACCAATCTTATATTCAGCCATCATTTTTTTGGCATCCGAAACCAGCGCATTCTCATTAAGAGTAACCGGGTCTAAGATCATTCCACTTTCGGCTCTTTTTACATTCCTCACTTCCACCGCCTGCTGCTCAATGCTCATATTCTTATGCAAAACTCCAATTCCACCATCCTGCGCTATAGCAATGGCCATGGAAGATTCTGTAACAGTATCCATTGCTGCAGAAATAATTGGAGTTTTTAACTTGATATTTCTAGTGAAATTTGTACTTAAATCCACATCCCTTGGAAGGACTTCAGAATAAGCAGGAACTAAAAGTACGTCATCGTAGGTAAGTGCTTCACCTAATATTTTTTCTGATTGTAATGGCATGGGAGAAAGCAATTTTAGTTAAAAATTGCACGCGAAAATAACAATAATTACTGACTTTATATGCATTTATATGCATAAAAAAAGCCCCGATACAATCGGGGCTTTGGCTAATTCTTAAATAAATCTATAAAATTATCTTACCAAGGTAAAGGTTCCTTTTTCTTCTTGGCTCATATCTTCCAAGGTGGAGAATTTGAGATAATATACATAAACACCCATTGGAGCGTTTTCCCCTTCAATTTTTCCATCCCAGAACTCAGCTGGATCCGAAGTTCTAAATACAATTGCTCCCCAACGATTCAGGATATAAAAATCATATTGATCAATCTCCTCAAACCTCATGCTCGGTCCAAATACTCTATTCGCCTCAATATCACTATCCGGACGGAAAGCTGTGGGAACATATACTCGAGCCTTTTGGTTCTTGCATATTTGATTGGAAACACTGGTGAATGGTTGTCCATTGTCATCTACAAATCCCAGTGGGTTATTATCTTCAACGGCTAATACATAGTAGCAGAACTTTCCTGTTTGTTCTCCAAAAGCGGATATATCATCTACAAAGGTGGTATCATCACCAGCATTTGTGCCTACTAATTGATAATCAGTATTATCATCAACACTTCTGTAAATATCATATCGGCCAACGCCTCCACCCCATTCACCATAAGGCTTCCAAATCACCTTATTAGAAAGATTCGGGTTGGGCTCTACATTTAGCACAATATTTCTAGCTGTATTACTAATCCCATCGATACCCCCACATAAATTATGAGATTTTAATCTATAGTAATATGTTATTTCAGGATCTGCTGAGAAGTCGCTAAAGTTCACCACATAAGGTAAAGCTAGAGGTTTTGCTACATTTCCAATAACTTCATAGATTCCATTTTCCTCTGTGGAACGCTCAATATCATATCCTTTTACATCCGCTTCGCCATCTATAAACGCTTTAAGATCTATAGATTCTCTCAAAAAGTTATTGCTCACTTGAGCCATATAAAGAATTCTTGATTTTTGAGGTACATCGGCAATTATGCAGGATTCATTGGAAGTAGAAGTTTTGGTTGTATCTCCATTATAAGCTCGCACATAAAAACAATATTCTGTATCAGCTGTAAGATTCTCTCTTGTATAGCTAGTATCCTGAGCTGATCCAGTGAATAGTAAAATTGGACTTCCAAATCCGCTACCATTATCTTCCCTCATATAAACATTATATCCACCAACGCCATTGGCAAATCCTTCATATGCATTCCAACCTAATCTTACTGTACCATCACATCTATTAAGATAAGTCCTTAGGTTGATGGTATTATGAGAAACAACAAGCTGTATATCACTAATATTTCCACAACTATCAATGGTTACCACTTTAAATTGTTCCGAACGAGTATCAGCCATACTTGCTGTCCAGGTATAAGGCATTGCCGTTCCCACTGGAATAGAATCAACTGTTATCCAACCGTTTAATGGATCATTAAAAAAGATATAGTAATAAATAACATCACCGGAGGAGGTGGGGTTAAAACTAAAGGTTGACTGATTATTAACTACAGTAACACTATCTAATCTGATAATATCGGCATTGGTTTTATCACTAAACCTGCTACTTTGATAGTTGGAGCCCGAAATATTTCCATTTACTGTATCCACTACCCTAACCTGAAATTCTACAATATCATCACAAAACTGAACGGTATCTTTGAAGGTGTAAACATAATTTGATGGAGCATTTGGAACCTCATCAATTTTTTCAATAAATACCCAAGCGCCAACTGCTGTTCTTGCATAAATCTCATAATACTTTCGCGATGTTCCTAAAAGTGGGGCATGTAGGGCAGTCCATGAAATATCTGCATACTCGCTATTTGGTGCAGGAGGAGTGGCTAATAAATTCATGTTTATTAAACTCAAGGTATCACTTGGTTCTGATATAAAATCACAAGCACCCGTACTTTTCACCATATAAAAGTGGTTAAATCCTGAAGCTGCCGGCATGGTTGTTTGAAGACTATCAATAGGTATTATAGAATCTACAACAGAATAAGGGCCATTAATATTGGTTGCTCCAAATATTTTATAATAATTGAAATCCAAAGCGCTGTCTTGAAGTGCCTGATTCCAAAGAATATCTACATCTCCATTGGATTGTTGGAATAAACTAGTAAGAGGCGGAGGTGATGGATCACCCGCTAATACATCAACAATAAGAGTGGTAATAGATACAGCAGGTGCTGGACAACCATCATCAATCATTTTTAAGGTAAAATAATAGGTACTTGTAACACTACCACAACCACTTACGGCTCCTAAATGACCACAATCTGGTGCCCAAAAGAATCGAACGGTATTATTTAAACCTTGGGTATAAGAGGATTGTGGAGCTACTGGAGTAATTTTTGCGCAAGTCCCATTTCCCAAACAACCTGTACCAGAACCTAAAGGGCTGGAAACTTGTAAGCCTCCTGCGGCAAAAGTGATACTCTGTGGCAAACCACTTGGTAGGAAATCAAAATCTTGAGCACTTAATTCAAAATCAATGGTATCTGTAGGATATACAGACACTTGATATACGTTAGTACTCAATCTATTTACATTTTCAAATAGAGCCGTGTCGATTTCGGAAGCAGGTTTAAGGTTACCAGGGCAACCTCCCACCATTGAAACTGCTACATCTCTGTAAACTATAGCTACTAATTGGCAACTTTTCCAGGCTTCAATCTTTACACAACTCGCATAGGAACCAGAACTTGAACTTGAACCAAATTGGTTAACCTCCATTTCCATTTCACCAGACACGGGGTCTAAAGTAACTGGACCGTTAGTTGGGTCTTCAGATGGATCTGGAAAGGGTAGTTGGCTTGTATAACCTGGATTCCAAACCACAGGGTTTCCCGCAGATTGAAGTGGATCAGCGAAGCCAAATGATAATGAATCTAGATCTAGATCCGCAGCAAGGTGATTATATACAAATTTATATCCTGTACAAATTACTGGAGAACCATCTTCGGCAAAGATGGGGGAATTGTCAAAACAAGTTGAAACATTAGAAGGCGAAGTTGCACCTGGGGCGGTGTAGGGAAACATTTTAGCTCTTAAATAATAAGGCCCAGAACTAGTATTCTGGTTTCCAGAAGGTCTACAACAGCTACTCCACCAGAATTCCCATCCCGCAGCAGGAGGTACTCCATTCAAAGGTATCGCTGCTGATCTATAAACATATTTTTCTACTGCTCCAGGAATATCTGGACCAGTATTGGCCACCGCAGCAGCACATGTTATTTGAACCGGATACAAAGGATTAGATGGATTCCAACAGTCAGGGGAAATATCGGTTTGGCTAACAAAATTACAAGTGATATTACTTCCAGCCGGATTATTTATGGTTTGAGCATTTGTTCCAAGTGGAATACCATTACAATCTCTGTAAAGAGTCAAAGTAAAAATATAGTTTCCATTACTTGAACAAGCCCAAGTAATTTCTCCTCCTAGAAGGTGTGTGGCTTTAGCCGTTTGAAAACCAAGGAAGAGGCTTAGAACCAATAATAATCTGCTTAATGATCTCATTCTATAAAATTTTCTCAAAAATACATTAGAATTTAATTAATCCAACGCTGATTTAGTGATTAGTGTATTTCCCTAAGTATAAGAAGCTAAAAAAGGCCCCTTCGCTATAAAAGGGGCCATTTAAATTAGTTTAAGAAATTTTAGATCTAATTGATTAAGGAGAAAGTTCCCTTCTCTTCATTCTCAATATCATTTTCGGTGGAGTACTTCAAATAGTAAACATAAACACCTAATGGAGCTGTTGCACCATCTTGTTTACCATCCCAAAATTCATTAGGATCTGAAGTTCTAAAAACTATAGAACCCCATCTATTCATAATATAAAAATCATAGGATTCAATATTTTCAAATCTCATACTCGGTCCAAACCATTTATTAGCTTCTATATCGCTACTTGGTCTAAATGCAGTAGGTACAAAAACCTTTGCTTTTTGATTTACACAAACCCTATTTGAAAGACTTTGAAAGGGCTGGCCATTAACATCCACTAAACCAAGTGGATTATTATCTTCCACTGCTTGAATATAATAACAGAATTTCCCACTTTCATTCCCAAAGCTCAAAATATTATCATAGTGAATGGTATCATCTCCATCTACTGAGGCAATTAGTTGATAATTTGTTTCATCATTTACACTTCTATAGATGTCATATCTTCCTACATTTCCTCCCCATCCCAAATAGGAATTCCAAAAGCTCTTATTATTCATATTGGGATTTGTATTAACATCTAAAACTATATTTCTAGATGTATTACTCAATGATTCCACACCTCCACAAAGGTTTTGAGCCTTAACCCGGTAGTAATATGTAATTTCTGG
Organism: uncultured Cryomorphaceae bacterium; assembly: GCA_963976435.1. GTDB lineage: Bacteria > Bacteroidota > Bacteroidia > Flavobacteriales > Schleiferiaceae > CAKZNE01. The sequence continues at coordinate 71,160 of CAXBKQ010000014.1, forward strand.
ATCGGCAGAAAAGTCGCTAAAATCAATAACAAATGGAATTCCATTTGGTTGGGCAACTGTACCAATTACTGAGTAAATTCCATTTTCTTCTGTTGCTCTTTCTATATCATAGCTTTTTACATCTGCTTCTCCATCCACAAAGGCTTTAAGATCGATAGACTCCCGTAAATAATTATTGGAAACGCTTGCTAAATACAAGATTTTCGATTTTTTTGGAACATCTGCAATTACACAAGCTTCATTTGATTTGGAAGAATAAAGACTATTAGCATCAAAAGCTTCAACATAAAAACAATATTCAGCTCCAGCGCTAAGGTTATCCTTCACATAATTACTATCCTGATCGGTTCCAGTAAATAAAAGTATTGGGGCTCCACCATCTTCTTTCATATATAAATTATAAACTCCTACTCCGGCACTAAATCCCTTATAAAAATTCCAACCCAAGCTTACGACGCCATCGCATCTATTGAGATTGGCCCGAAGGTGCATGGTTTCATGTGAAATGGTAACATCTTCCCTACTTGGGTTTCCACAGCTATCAATGGAAACTACTTTAAATTCCTCCGAACGCATGGAAGCTTGACTATTTGTCCAAACATAAGGCATAGGAGTTCCAATTGGTAATAAGTCTATTGTAGACCAGCCATTAACAGGGTCATTAAATCTTACTTCATATTCTATCACATCATCTAAACTGCTTGCTGACCATGTTAAATTTGATTTTCCATCGGCATCTACTGTAGCAGAACTTATAGCAATAATATCTGAGTTATTCTTATCGCTAAATTGTTCTGAAATATAGTTTGAACCAGACCAATGTCCTTCTACGGTATCCTGCAATCTTATCTGAAATTCTACAATCTCATCACAGACATTTAGGGTATCCTTAAAGCTATAGATGTAATTTCTAGGGGCGTTTGGTACCTCATCAACCTTATCCAAAAATTGCCAAGCATTTGAGCTTGTTTTTATCCAAATCTCATAATACTTTCTAGAACTTTCTAATAAAGGGTTGTGAATCGCATTCCATTGTAAATCAGCAAATCGGGAATTTGGGGAAGGTGGGCTTACCGCTAAATTCATTTCTATAAGGCTCAATGTGTCGCTATTTCCAGAAAGAAAATCACAAGCTCCTGTGCTTTTAATTAAATAGAAATGTTTGTATCCAGACCCTGAAGGAATGGTTGTTTGAAGACTATCAATTTTTGGAATAGAATCTAAGCTCACATAGTTACCATTAATGGTGCTAGACCCAAACAATTTATAATAATTAAAATCCAAAGCACTATCCTGAATAGTTTGATTCCACTTTACATCAATATCCCCATTGGTTTGTTGGAACAAACTTGTTAGCACAGGCGGATTTGGATCCCCAGCTAAAACATCAACAATTAATGTGGTAATAGAAACTGCAGGTGCTGGACAGCCGTCATCTGTCATTTTTAAGGTGAAATAATAGGTGCTCGTTGGGGAGCCACATCCATTGCTAAACCCTAAATGATCGCAAGTTGGTGTCCAAAAGAAATTCATGGTATTTTGCAATCCCTGGCAATATCCTGTTTGAGGAGAAACTGGATTTATTTTAGCACAAGGGCTAGCTCCTAAACAGCCAGTACCGCTTCCAAGACTTGGACTTGAAACTTCTAAACCTCCTGCTTCGAAGCAAATGGTTTGCGGAGTTCCATTTGGAAGAAAATCAAAATCTTGAGCACTCAGATTAAAGTCTATGGTATCTCCTGGGTAAATTTGAACATAATAGGTATCCGTATTTAATCGCTTTACAGTTTTGAATAAAGCTGTATCGATTTCCGCTGAGGGCTTGGTATTTCCCGGACAATTGTCTTGCATAGAAATGGCCACATCTCTAAATACCTCGGCAATTAATTGCCCACATCTCCATGCTTCAATTTTTACACAACTAGCATAAGATCCAGCAGCAGCTGTTGTTCCAAAACTATTGATATCCATAGTCATCTCTCCTGTTACTGCATTTAAGGTAACAGGACCATTTGAAGGATCTTCAGTACCATCAGGGTAGGGTAAATTGCTAGAGAATCCCGCGTTCCAAACTACAGGATTATTAGCTCCAGTTAAAGGATCTGCAAACCCAAAAGCCAAGGAATCCAAATCTACATCAGCTGCTAAATGATTGTAAACAAATTTATTACCTGTACAAATAACTGGAGAACCATTTTCGGCAAAAAATGGAGAGTTATCATAGCAGGTTGATGTATTTAATGCTAGCCCGTTTGCATCAATATAGGGATACATTTTCGCCCTTAAATAATAATTTGTTGAATTTGTGTTTTGATTTCCAGATGGCCTGCAGCAATCAGACCAAGAGAACTCCCAACCATTAACAGGTGGTACACCATTTAAAGATACTAGACCTGATCTAAAAACGAATTTTTTAACAGCACCGGGGATGTCAGGGTTTCCAGGAGGGTTGTTAATTGCTGCTTGACAGGTTATTTGGCTCGGATAAAGTGGATCATTAGGATTCCAACAGCTTGGTGAAATATCTGTCTCACTAATAAGAGTGCAAACTATATTTGTTCCCGCTGGGTTATTAATGGTTTCTGGGGGACCTAAAATCTGATTTCCATTACAATCTTGGTATAAGGTAAGCGTGAAAATATAATCACCGTTATTGGCGCATTCCCAAGTAATTTCTCCTCCTAATAAATGTGAGGCATTGGTTGATAGATAGGAACCAATGGTGAAAATTAAAATAAGTAGTGTTTTAAATATTGAGTTTTTCATGGGTGTAGGAATTTTTCACTAAAGTAGTCCCACAATAGCCCCATGTAAATATTTACTTAGTCAGCATGATCTTTCCATTAGGCAAACATGCTATTTTGAATTCATAAAAATCCGGATTCGTAAACTCAATCAAAAGGCGATTTTCGATCAATTTTGAAATTGTAATTTAAAGGTGGCTTTGGTTGAGTAAAGCATCTTTATATTCACTTATCAGATTTTCAAACACTTTTTTTGCGGGAAGAACTTCATTTATCATCCCAGAAATTTGGCCAATTTCCAATTCACCTTCTACAAGATCTCCTTCAAACATTCCTTTTTTGGCTCTTGCCCTACCCAGAATTTCTTTTAATTCCTCAACATCTGCCTTACGATTATAAGCTTCTTGTATCTTATTATAAAATGGATTTTTTATTAGTCGAACAGGGGTCAACTCCTTTAGGGTTAATTCTGTTTCTCCCTCTTTTGCATCCACTACAGCCTGTTTAAAGGCTATATGTGCTGAGCTTTCCTCAGTGGCAACAAACCGAGAACCAATTTGAACTGCATCAGCTCCTAAAATTCTAGCGGCTAAAATCTGTTTACCAGTAGCAATTCCACCTGCCGCAATTAAGGGTATTTCTAATACTTCCTTAACCATGGGGATTAAACAAAATGTAGTAGTTTCTTCTCGTCCATTATGTCCTCCAGCTTCAAATCCTTCGGCAACCACAGCATCAACACCAGCTTGCTGTGCTTTTAAGGCAAATTTTACGCTACTCACCACATGAACCACTTTTATCCCCTTTTCCTTAAGCATGGCTGTCCATGTTTTTGGATTCCCTGCAGAGGTAAAAACAATAGGAACCTTCTCCTCTACTATTATCTGCATCAACTCTTCCACATTAGGATAAAGCATAGGAATATTTACTGCAAATGGTTTTTGGCAATTTCTTTTACACTTTTGCACATGCTCTCTAAAAATATCTGGATACATGCTTCCTGCCCCAATTATTCCAAGTCCACCAGCATTGCTCACTGCCGAAGCCAATTCCCAGCCACTACACCATATCATTCCAGCTTGAATAATAGGGTATTCAATTCCAAATAATTTACAGATTCTATTCTCCATTATTTGATAATTTTTTGAGTGTACATTTTACCGTCTACATTCATTCTAAGGAAAAAAACACCTGGAGAAAAGGGGAAATCAACTATTATTTCACTTCCAATAAATGTCCTTTCCAATTCCAGAATTAAATTTCCTTGAGCATCAAACAAAGTTATGGCTACTAATTCCGTAGGGTTTATTGAGCATTTAATTCTCAATTCATCAAGAACAGGGTTTGGAAAAAAAGATAATTGCATTTTTTCATGCCCTTCATCAAGTCCAATAGTATTGTATAATGCTAATTCAAAATTTGGCACTCCATGACCGTAGTCGTTATTGGGAAAGCCAGCAATGGTTGCAGAGTTTTGGATGGCATAAAAAATATCCATATTAGTTTTTAAAACATTTGATTGCCATAAACAAGCCGCCATACCCGAAACTATGGGGCAGGAGAATGAGGTTCCATTCCCAAGGTTTACTGTATTTCCATTAGAGTTTGCTGTAGCTTGCCCCATAGCTACAACATTGGGTTTGATTCTACCATCTGAGCTTGGTCCTCTACTGCTAAAGCTACTTATATTTTGAAGGTTAGTAACGGAACCAATGGCCAGAACACTATCACCATCTGCAGGAGCGGTTATATGCCTCCAAGCTCCATTTCCTTCATTACCGGCACTTACGATCACCAAAATGCCTTTGGAAGCAGCCTTGTCTGCAGCCTTAGTTACAATTGTAGTATTGCCATCCATATCTGCATAAACATGGTTTCCAGTACCTCCCTGAAATTCATTATAACCTAGAGAAGAGCTAATAATATCTGCACCAACACTATCTGCAAATTCTGCAGCCATTAACCAATTATCCATTTCCACTGGTTTTTCCGAACTCTCTTTTTCACTTTTTAGCAGCCAATAGTTTGCTTTGGGGGCACTACCAATAATTTGCCCTTCCAAATGTGCTCCTAATACAGAAAGTACTCTTGTTCCATGGGATCCATCTTCATAGATGGTGGGATGAGAATTCACGAATGACTTGGTCCCTAAAATCCTATTATTCATCCAGAGGCTGTCGAATGCTTTTCCTGTATCTACACCAGAAAATCCACCGTCTATCACGGCAATGGTCATTCCTTGTCCTTGAAAATTAAAATCGTGTAGAATTTCTCCTCTCACCATTTCAATTTGTTGGCGTGCCAGACCATAATTAAAACTTGAAGTGCTTTTATTGCTTTTTTGATTTGAAATCTCCGCGAAATCCACATTGTATTTCTCAGCAATTTCCACCTTGGCTATAAAATCAAATTGTAGCAGCTGATCTTCCGAAACTCCTTTTATCAAAGCACAATTAAACCATCTACTTTTTCCAATTATTTGCGCTCCTACTTCTCTTAAGCTAGTTAAATAGCTTTCAGGGATGGGAAGGTCATCCTCATTAAAGCCAATATTCCTCATATAGCGGTTTTGGATAGCTTTAGGACTAAGCGCAACATCCTCCACAGAAATTGAAGATTTTATATAGGCTTTATCTTTAAAATAAACTCTTAAGGATTGAGATTTGAGCTGGACAAAACCCAAAAGAAAAATAAATAGTATAAATTTTTTCATATGCTTAATAGTCAATAACTCCGGAACCCATTAATTCATCACCTTTATACCAAGCCGCAAATTGGCCAGGCGTAATAGCCTTCTGTTCCTTTTCAAAAATGATATACAATCCCTGTTTTTCCTTATAGAGTGTAGCTTTCACCAATTCTTGTCTATATCTAATTCTCACCAAGAACTCCTCACTATCACCATCCTTTAATTCAAAATCATTTCTTAGCCAGTGGATATCTACAGATTTTATGAAAAGTCCTTTTTTACTTAGGGCTTTATGATTTTCTCCCTGCCCTGTATAAATAACATTATTAGTTGTATCCGTGGCTAATACAAAAAGTGGTTCTGGAGTACCGCCTACTGCTAAACCTTTTCTTTGACCTATAGTAAAATAATGAGCCCCATTATGTTCGCCTACCTTTTTACCATCATTAGGATCAAATCGGAAGGGTTGGGATAAATTTTCATATTCAATATTGGAAGAAGCTCTTTTGCCTTCCCATTCTCCACTTTGTGGAATTTCAATTATCTCACCTTTTTTTGGTTTTAACTGCTGCTGTAAAAAATCAGGCAACCTTACTTTACCAATAAAACACAATCCTTGGGAATCTTTTTTCTCTGCAGTAACCAGTTCATTTTCCAAGGCAATTTTCCTAACCTCCGACTTTTGTAGTTCTCCAATTGGAAAAATGGCTTTAGACAATTGTTCCTGATTTAATTGACATAAAAAATAACTCTGGTCCTTATTCTTATCCTTACCCGCCAACAATCTATGGATAGTTTTAGCATCCTTATGGATGGAATCTTTTCTGCAATAATGACCAGTAGCTACGTAATCTGCGCCAAGGTTTAAAGCTATTTTCAAAAAGCTGTCAAATTTTATTTCCCTGTTGCATAATACATCCGGGTTTGGAGTTCTACCCGCTTTATATTCGGCGAACATATAGTCTACGATCCTTTCTTTATATTCTTCACTTAAATCAACAACTTGAAAGGGAATAGAAAGTTTCTCTGCCACTAAAAGAGCATCATTTGAATCTTCTATCCATGGGCATTCATCATGAAGAGTTACACTTTCATCATGCCAATTCCTCATAAATAAGCCAATAACCTCATGCCCTTGCTCCACTAATATTTGGGCAGCAACACTACTATCTACTCCACCACTTAATCCAACTACAACTTTGGCCATTTTTTATTTCTCAGTTTGCTCTTCCAATTCATTAGAACCTTCTTGTTCGTCTTTTTGAAGAATTCCTCTTTTCCAATGTTCCTTGCGCTCCACTTCTTTTTTATCATTAAAATAATACCAGGTACCATCCATTAGGCCATTCTTATAAAATCCTTTGGCTCTTATTTCACCATTATCTTTATAATATAAGGCTTCACCAGATAGTTTCCCATTTTTATAGGTGGCCTTTATTTTTCTTTTACCAGTTCCATAATTCTGTATCCATGGGCCCTGTTTAATCCCATTTTTGAAATGAACCTTTTCTGCCACCTTTTTATTGGGATAATAGGTGATTGATGGTCCATCTTTAATATCATTTACAAAACTCTCTCTCGACAAGACATTACCCTCAGCATCGTAATAGGTCCATACACTATCCTTTTTACCAGAAATAAATTTCCCCTCTGCAGCGAGACATCTTTTTTCGCTATACTGTTTGCAATAGGAAGTTCTACCCTTATCACGGAAAAAATTCTCCGCTTTTAGAGCTCCTTTTTCGTAGTAGAATTTAAATAAACCGATCTCCTTACCATGATCGAAATTTCCACTATACCTGGTTTTGCCATTATCGTACTTTTTCTCCCAAGGGCCATGCCTTTTGCCTTTGGAGTCGGTTTGATTCTTTTGGGCAATAGTTTGAAAACTTAAAGTAATTAATAAAGTGAATAGGATAAATCTCATAAGCATTGCAAAGTTACAAGGATTAGTAAAAAAGGGATTTAACTTTAACTATGACTTGATAAAGATAGTATGAATAAAAGAGCTGAAAAAAATTAAAAATTGAAATTTTTAATCGGGCAGGTTGAGCCTTTCATCTACGGTATATACTATTTTCTTGGTGCTGCTTCGCGTTACAATTTCCGCTAAGAAACCTGCTAGAAACAGCTGTGTCCCTAGAATCATCGCTACAAGAGAAATATAAAACCAAGGATTATCAGTTACCAAGGAAGCCTTTTCATTATAGTGAAGTGCCACCAATTTATTTACTCCTAAATACAAGGCAGAGCAAAAACCAAGAATGAACATTAAAGTACCATATAGGCCAAAAAAGTGCATTGGTCTTTTGGAAAACTTAGAAACAAAGGCTAGGGTTAATAAATCTAATGGTCCATTGATAAATCTATTCAGACCAAACTTTGTGTGTCCATATTTCCTGGCTTGATGGGCAACCACCTTTTCACCAATTTTTTTAAAACCCGCATTTTTAGCTAAAAAGGGAATATAGCGATGCATTTCGCCATGGACATCAATATTTTTTACTACTTCGTTTTTATAAGCTTTTAAACCACAATTAAAATCATGGAGATCAATTTTGCTCATTCTTCGAGTAGCCCAATTGTAGAATTTTGTGGGGATAGTTTTAGAAATAGGATCATGTCTCACCTTTTTCCATCCACTTACCAAGTCAAAACCATCCTCTTGGATCATTCTAAATAACTCTGGAATTTCGTCAGGACTATCTTGTAAATCCGCGTCCATGGTAACTACAACATCCCCTTCTGCTGCTGCAAAACCAACATTTAAACCTGCAGATTTACCGTGATTTCTTCTAAAGTGGATCGCTTTTACCCGGTGATCAGTTTTTGCTAATTCACTTAGCACCATCCAACTTTCATCCGTGGAACCATCATCTACAAAAACAATCTCATAGCTTAGGTTATTTTTATCCATAACCTTTGAAATCCAACTTTGGAGTTCAGCTAAAGACTCGTCTTCATTAAATAAGGGAATTACAATTGAAACATCCATTTAAATAAAAACTAAGATTGTGACTCTGAGTCATTTGCAAAATCATCCACTTCCATATCCAGAAATACAGGTCTATCCTTTTTCATTATGGCTGCTACAATCAAACCTAAAATTGAATAACCAATTATGCTATATAAAAAGGACTTTCCAAGATTGCTGATCGAATAAGTATCCATAGCCTCCATTTTTTCTAGCGACTCACTTATCTGATCATCAGTTAGGCCAATCGATTCCCAAATTTCAATAGACTTTTCAATAGAAGCCTCCTTTAACCTAAGCCCCAATTCGGGATCCATGACATTAAAAAGGAAGATGGAAAACATAGTTACTAAAAGAGAATAAATTATGGCAGTAAGTACAAAGCCACTAAAAGCATCTTTAAAACTAATAAAACCACCTAGTGCTTTTTTGGATTGGGCCACGGAGAGGATAAAAAAAACGATATAGGCTATCCATAAAGCTATTCCCAAAATCATATTTACAAATAGGGCTTCATCAATTAGGTAAGCCGCCAAAAAATAGGCAATAGCAATTCCACCACTGATTAATCCAAATTTTGAAGAATTCTTTTTAATAATCTCGTTCATTGTTTTTTATTTTCCACGATAAGTCGCAAATATAGCTAAAAAGCAATCTGAGAAAAGATTAAAAATTCTTTTCTCTTTCCATACTTTTACTGTAATTTTGCCAGCTAAGGCAAGTCCCATACAACCAGCTCCTAATGAACTCCCCCAGGGCGGGAACGCAGCAAGGGTAATTGGTTGAGCGGTGTGATATGGATCGCTTGCCTTTTTTTCTTTTTATCCCTCCATTTTTTTTTCATCATTGTAATTTTAATTCAGGTTTTTTTGCCTTCAATTGACAGTACCTTAGTACCTTTGCCAAAATTTTTTAAACCAATTTTCAATTCATAAAACATGAAGTTTTTCATCGACACTGCCAATCTTGATCAAATTAAAGAAGCTCAAGACCTTGGCGTTTTGGATGGTGTAACTACCAATCCATCCCTAATGGCAAAAGAAGGAATTACTGGCGCCGAGAATATTAAAAACCACTATGTAAATATTTGTGAATTGGTGGATGGCGATGTAAGCGCCGAAGTAATAGCTACTGATTTTGATGGTATGGTAAAGGAAGGAGAAGCCCTTGCTGCATTACATCCCCAAATTGTAGTAAAAATTCCAATGATTAAAGATGGTATCAAAGCCTTAAAATATTTTTCTGATCAAGGAATAAAAACGAATTGTACTTTGGTTTTCTCTCCCGGACAAGCCTTATTAGCCGCTAAAGCTGGTGCTACTTATGTTTCACCTTTTATCGGTAGACTTGATGATATTTCCACAGATGGACTAGAGTTGATCGAAAAAATAAGATTGATCTATGATAACTATGGATTTGAAACTGAAATTTTAGCTGCATCCATTAGACATACCATGCATGTTATTCAATGCGCAGAAATTGGAGCCGATGTGATGACAGGTCCTTTAAGCTCAATTACTGGTCTTCTAAAACACCCATTAACGGATTTAGGTTTAGAACAATTTCTTGCAGATTATAAAAAAGGTAATTAATTTTACTACACAATAAATAATTGAAGCTCAGTCTAAAAGGCTGGGCTTTTTTGTTCTATATTTCTCCTGAAAATTAAAGACCATGGCCGATATTCTAAAATTATATCCAGACAATCCCAATCCCAAGGGAATTGAAAAGGTGGTTTCCGTTTTAAAAAAAGGTGGGGTAATAATTTACCCAACAGATACTGTTTATTCTTTTGGTTGCGATGTAACCAAAGTTAGGGCCTTAGAAAAAATTGCACGTATAAAGGATATCAAACTAGAAAAATCCAATTTCTCTATTATCTTTTACGACCTAAGTCATTTGGCAGACTATACCAAACAGGTAGATACTGCCACCTATAAAATTTTGAAAAGGAGCCTACCAGGACCATTCACCTTTATTTTGGAAGCCAATAATATTATTCCAAAGCTTTTCAAAAGCAAAAGAAAAACTATTGGAATTCGTATTCCAGATAATAATATTCCAAGAGAAATAGTTAAGGAGCTAGGAAACCCCATGGTAGCCACTTCGGTTCATGATGAGGATGAAATTATTGAATACACTACTGATCCTGAACTAATAAAAGAAAAATATGACCATTTGGTGGATTTGATTATCGACGGTGGATTTGGAGATAATGATGCTTCTACCGTTGTGGATTTAACGAATGGGGAAATAGAAATAGTTAGAGAAGGAAAAGGTAATATTGAAATTTTATGACGAAAAGGCTGGTTATTATTATCCATCTTCTCATTTTTATTTGCCTAAGTATTGTAGCAATTATAACACCTGGAACAGGTGGTGGTGGTGATTCTTTAGCCCATTTTTTTATTTCCCAAAATAGTTGGTACGATACCTTTTCAATGTTCCGACATTGGGGAAAACCATTTTTTGTATTCTTCTCCTCCCCTTTTGCGCAATTTGGTTTCATTGGGATTAAGATTTTCAATATACTGTGCGGAACCTTAGCCTCCTATTTTAGCTATTTGGTGGCTGTAAAACTAAAGAAGGATACTTCCTGGTTTATTCCCATTATCGCCTTTAGTGCTCCAGGATTATATGTTTACCTTCTTTCTGGTCTTACCGAACCATTTTCAGCTTTAGTTTGCATCGTATCCGTATACCTATTACTAGTAAACAAAACTGCATGGGCTTTAATATTAGCTTCTTTTTTACCCTTTTGCCGAAGTGAAGCCCAATTATTTTTAATTCTATTTGCAGCTTTTGCCCTCTTCAATAACAAATGGAAATATCTACCATTCTTGTTAACAGGATATGTTTGTTATTCCATTATTGGTAGACTGGTTTATTTTGATAGCTTCCTTTGGATTTTTGATATCCCCTATAAATCTGGGAAAAGCCCTTATGGAAGTGGCCCTTGGTTCCACTATGTTGTACGATTGCTATATATGTTGGCGAGTCCAGCTTTTATTCTATTAGGATTGGGATTCCTGCAAATGCTAATTAAAATATTCAAAGAGAAGAAGTTTTGGAAGAATGAGTTTTTGCTCATCCATTTGATGGCTATTGGCTTAATACTCTCTCATAGTATTGTTTGGGCATTAGGAATATATGCCAGCGCTGGTTTGGAAAGAGTAATGATTGTGGTATTCCCCTTTCTTTGGTTAATTATGTTAGATGGATTAAATCTTTTTAAGCAAATAATTTCCAAAGTGAATAAAAGATTGGCTATTGCTATACCCCTTATTTTTATTGTAGGGCAATTGATTTTCGTTTCAAGGCATCCAATTTCTAAACACTATAAAAATATTGCCACTACTTTAAGTGTAGAAGATCGTTTTCTAAAAGATAGCGTAGCGCCATTTATCAAAATAAATTATCCTAACCTAAAATATTTCGTCCTCGAAAAACCGTATTTGGCAATTGAATTAGGCTTTAATCCTATGGATAAATCAGTCCGATCTGATTGGAATATTGTCAATTGGGAAATCATAAAACTCCCCAAAAAGGAAGCCCTATTTATTTGGGATGACAAATATCCGAACACTCAATATGGTGCAAGTTTGGAAAAGGCCCAAAATCATCCACAGCTTAGGGAGGTAAAAGAGTTTAATAGTAGTAATGGATGGCAATTTGTAATTTTTGAATTTATCCCAATAGAAGAACTCTCAAAAAATTCTGAGAACTAAAAATTCAATAATTCTCGATGAATATCTAAGCTTTGCTTAATCAAGGAGTGCTCACCGTCATTAATAACAATATAATCTGCCAATTTTATTTTCTGCTCCTCTGGCCATTGCTTTTCCATCCTTGCCATAATCTGTTGTCTGCTTAGGCCACTTCTCTTTTTTACTCTTTCTATTCTTAATTCTTTGGGAGCTGATACCACAATTACCTTATCACAATCTTTATAGCTTCCGCTTTCAAACAAGATGGCTGCCTCTTTAATAATATAGGGAGATTTCTGGTTATTTCTCCATTTTTCAAAATGCAGGGCTACTCTAGGATGGATTAATGCATTTGCTCTTTTCAACAACTGCTCATCATTAAAAATAATGGCGGCCATCTTTTCCCTGTCTATCTTAGAATTGTTAAGTATGCTATTTCCCAACAATTCTACAAGTGAAGATTTCAGCTCTTCATCGATATCCAATAAATTTTTACTGTGATAGTCGGCCTCATATACAGGTATTCCCAATTGTCCGAAAATGTTCGACACGGTAGTTTTACCAGCACCTATCCCTCCTGTAATTCCAACTATCATTTGGCACTAAGGATAAATTCAACCCTTTTGGGGTCAAAATGGATGGACTCAATAAATTCTGGATAATTGGAGGATTGTAGAGTTAAATATCTCTTATCTGAATTTGATTCAATATCGCTACAATCGGCATATATTCTAAAGTCCGAGCTACTTACCCTATCATAATCTCTAATGGCAATCTTATAGGTCAACTTCACATTTTCCGGAAATAGCTTTAGCTGATATTTTGAAGGTAGCCCCACAATTTCAATGGGAACGTTGATACTGGCCTCCGTCATTTTAGAGAATTCCAATTCTACTCTTACCTTTTTACTTGAAAATTCTAATCCTTTATTCTTTGGAAGCAATAGGTCCATTTGCTTTTTAAGCTTGGCTTCATTTCCATCCAATTCGAGTAATTCAGTTTCTATAAATGGAATTTTTGCCAGTTCAGACTCTGGTCCTCTTATTACAATAGAATCTGGTTTAATAATAGGTCTACCGTAAATCCCAAGGTCCTTGGAAAAGGTTTCTTTCAATTTGAGTTTCACAGCAAGCTTCTTGGTTAGGAGCTTATTAAAATCAAAATAAATGGTGTCAGGGCTAATCGATCTTACCTGAACATCCGGGTCTAGTTGATTTTCTATTATACTCAAATCTGAATTTGTAAGCCAGTACGAATTTTTAGGATCCAATTTTCTTTCTACTTGGCCAAGGTCAATTTTTAAGGAGCTAAAACTTCTGAGTTTGTATTTCAAAATTGTAAAACCAGGAGAGTTTATAGAAACCTTAATTTTTTCCTTAGGTAATTTTCCCAATGTTTTATTTGGAGAACTATTCTCATATTTCACGGGAAATTCAATTACTGCTGTATATCCTTCTTTAGAGAGTTTACTAAGAAACCACAAGAAAACAGAAAGCAGGATAAAAAAGAATTTTACCCTATTACTACCTTCGGTGAGGAAGGATTTAATTTGTGACCACTTATTGGATTGTTCCTTTTTTTCCATCATAAAAAAACGGGCACAAGGCCCGTTTCAAAACTAGTTTATTTTTTGCTTTCCTTGTCTTTCTCTTTCTGGACTTGGTAAGCCATGCTCAGCTCTTTACTGATAGCACTTTTTTCAATCTTAAGTCTAGAATTCTCACTTTCGATTGTTAATGTGGTTTCTTGCAAGTCTAGTATTTTACCGTGGATACCACCATTTGTTACGATGCGCATTCCTTTCGCAATTTGCTCTCTAAACTTTTTTTCCTCTTTCTGCCTTCTTTGTTGTGGTCTTATTAAAAAGAAATAAGCAACAATTAAAAGTAAGGGAAACATCAAGATCTGAGGATCAAATCCACCAGCAGCTTGCAACAATATTGATAGGGTCATATTTTATTTTACTTGAGAAATGGTTGATGGTGCTGCTTCCTCTTTAGCTGGTGTAGCTCCTGATTCAGGCTTTGGCTTTGGAGTTACTTGAGCAGAAATCCTTAAAACCTTTGTTGGAGGAACAGTGTTGGCATTTAAAGTAACGGTTTTTTGTTGGTTACCTGGTCTACCAGAACTATTAAAAGAAACGTGAATTTTCCCAGTTTCACCCGGTGCAATAGGATCTTTTGGTGGAGAAGGAACTGTACATCCACAACTTCCTTGAGCATTGGTAATGATTAATGGAGCATCACCAGTATTGGTAAACTCAAAATCATATTCAGCTTTTACACCTTCGTCGATAATACCAAAATCGTGGTTTTCTTCAGTAAATGTAAATTCAGGAGTGCCCTCTGCAGTTATTAAAGTAGTATCTACTTCTCCATCCTTTATTTTATTAGCTGCATTTTCGCATGAGCTAAAGCCTACTAAAGCAAAACTGAAAATTGCTATAATTGATTTTTTCATAATTATTATTTGAATTGTTTTGTTGTCTAATAATTTTTAAGGCAGCAAAAATAATGCTAAAGAAGTCCTCTGCCAATTTTTTTTATCTCTCCGTTTTCTGTGAGGTCGATTTTTAATTTATCAAGAATACCATTTATGAAATTTCCGCTCTTAGGAGTGCTATACTCTTTGCTAATTTCAATATACTCATTAAGGCTCACCTTTATTGGGATTTGATTGAAATTAATCAATTCAGAAAGGGCCATTTTCATCAATAAAATATCAATTTGAGCAATTCTATCCATTTCCCAATTTTTGGTTTTGGCGTGGATAAGCTCTGCATATTTGTCATCATTCTTTCGGCAGTCTCTGTAAAGCACCTTTGCAAAATCTAAATCCGATTTATCCTTGAGCAAATTAGGTAAGGAAGTAGAATCATCGGAACTTTCATCAAATGATTTTAAAGTTTTGGCCACCATCATTTGCGCTGCATCCAGATCATCCGCCCAATGCAATTCCTTTTCTTCATATAATTGGTGGAATACTTCGCTATAAACTAGGTGTTTGCCATAAAACACTTTTACAATCTTTTTATCATTGGCCAGGCTATTATCGTCTGAAGACATATAATCTTGATATTCTGAGCTTTCCTGAAACTCCTTGAATACCCGGATTAATATTTCCTTTTCATCTCCCCAGTTGATCTTAAATTTTTCAATACCTGATTTAAACTGAATATTATTTTCTAGCCAAACTAAAAACCTGTTTTCTACAAATTTAAGCTTGGGGTTTAAATCTTCTTTGCTAGGTAGCTTTCGGTTTCTTTTCAATTCTATCTGCTCCCTAGCAAATTGATGAACATCGGAAATAGCCTTTAATTCATACAGAAATAGCTCAAAAATACGATCGATGCTTCTTTCCAGTTTACGAATACCAACCACAGTGTCTATTTCACCATCCTTTCCTAATTCGTAAAGGGCCTGCAATACTTTTATACGTATATGTCTACGACTTAACATGTATTTTTCTACTAAGCGCCTATTTGGCTTGTTCAGATTTTACCTTGCTTATTCTATCCATAGCAATTTTTAATGCTGCAGTATGGCTAGTAATATTTTCAAGTTCGGATCTTTTAAAAATATCCAGGGTGGTATGGTAAATGTTTTCGGTGTTGCGAAGAGCTGTTTCCCTGTCATAATTTGCAATTTCAGAGTAAACATTTATTAATCCTCCTGCATTAATTAAAAAATCTGGAGCATATAAAATTCCTTTGCTTCTCAGCATTTCACCGTGTATCTGCTCATTAGCAAGTTGGTTATTTGCTGCTCCGGCAATAATTTCACATTTCATTTTTGATATGGAGTGATTATTCACGGTTGCTCCCAGAGCACAGGGTGCATAAATATCCATTTCACTTTCAAATATGTCTTCACCTCTGAAAATTGTAGATCCATAGGTTTTACTAACCTCTTGCAATCTATCTTCATGTATATCGTGAATGCTTACAATGGCTCCAGATTCAGTTAAGTGTTTTACCAAGGTTTCACCAACATGGCCAATACCTTGTACAAAAACTTTTTTCCCACTTAAATCATCACTTCCCCATTTAAATTTAGCGGAAGCTTTCATTCCCATAAACACACCATAAGCGGTAACAGGAGAAGGATCGCCACTACCACCCATGCTCACTGGAATTCCGGTTACATGATCGGTTTCCAATTTCACCATTTCCATATCATGAGTTGTAATTCCAACATCTTCGGCGGTAATGTATCTTCCTGAAAGGGAGTTTACAAATTCTCCAAATTTGCGCATTAAAGCGTCTGTTTTATCCTTGCGGCTATCACCTATTATTACGGCTTTTCCACCACCTAGATTTAATCCAGATATAGATGCTTTATAGGACATACCTCTAGACAGTCGCAATACATCTCGGATAGCATCTGCTTCATTTTCATAATTCCACATACGGGTGCCTCCAAGTGCTGGGCCCAAAGTGGTACTATGTATTCCAATAATTGCTTTTAATCCGGTTTCGTCATCCTGGCAGAATACCAGTTGCTCGTGGTTTTTGAAAGATTCAGAACCGAAAATTGGTCCAGAAATTTCTTTTTCATTCAATATTTTAAGATCGCTCATCACTTTTATTGATATTCTAATACGGGTAAAAAGGGATATTACCTTACTTTTGGGCTCTCCTTATAAAATAAAAATAGCGCCTTAAGGCAGCGCGAAAGTAATCTAAATTTTTGAGCTTACAAACAGATGAAGTCTCTTTGGGTTTTAAATAAGTTTTTTTATAAATACAGGTTCAGACTGACACTTGGGGTTGCCTTTGTAATTATTTCTGTGATTTTTGGAGTGTTTCCCGCACAGTTTGTTAGAGCATCATTCGACATTGTTCAGGATGCTATTCAAGGCTTTCAATCTGATCCTAACTACGATAGCTCTGATCTGAAAAGTCAATTGATCATCTATGGCCTAATAATAATTGCTGCCTCATTACTAAAAGGTTTGTTTATGTTTTTTATGAGGCAAACTATAATCGTAGTAAGCAGGTATATCGAATTTGATATGAAAAATGAAATTTTTGATCAGTATCAAAAACTTTCTATTTCATTTTACAAAAGAAATAATACCGGTGATTTAATGAATAGAATTAGTGAAGATGTTAGCCGGGTACGGATGTATTTAGGACCTGCTATCATGTACACTATAAATGTGAGCATTTCCCTAATCATAATTATAGGAATAATGCTCAGCATTAATGTTCGCCTTACTCTATATGTTCTCGCCCCCTTCCCTATTTTATCCATTGCCATTTATTATGTGAGCAAGATGATTAATATCAAAAGTGAACAAGTGCAAAGACAATTAAGTGGCATAAGCACCTTTGTACAAGAGGCTTTTTCGGGAATTAGAGTGTTAAAAGCATATGTGAGAGAGAAAAGATCCATAGATGATTTTAACAAGGAAGCAAATGCCTATTTATCCAAAAATGAAGAGCTCTATAGAATAAACTCCTTATTCTTCCCACTTATGATTTTACTGATTGGATTGTCCACCATACTTACTATTTACATTGGCGGTCAAGAAGCCATTAAGGGAAAAATAACCACAGGAAATATTGCTGAATTTATCATTTATGTGAACATGCTCACCTGGCCTGTGGCATCTATTGGATGGGTAACTTCCCTTGTTCAAAGAGCTGCAGCCTCCCAAGAAAGAATTAATGAATTCCTTAGCATAAGCCCAGAAATTTCAAATCCTAGTAATGAAGATCTTCATCTAAAAGGAAAAATTGAATTTAAAAATGTAAGCTTCACCTATCCCGATACTGGAATTCTTGCACTAGATGGAGTGAGTTTCACCATTCACGAAGGAAAAACCCTTGCGATTATTGGCAAAACAGGCTCTGGAAAATCAACCATCGCCCAGCTTATTGGGCGCTTATATGATGTGGATGAGGGCGAAATTTTAGTAGATGGACAGGAGATAAATGAAGTGAATTTAAATCTCCTCAGACAAGAAATTGGCTATGTCCCACAAGAGGCCTTTCTATTTTCTGATTCTTTGGCAAATAATATAGCCTTTGGTTTGAAGGGGGCTAGCATAGAGAAGGTTATTGAGGCAGCTAAAAATGCTCAGGTTCATGATAATATTATGGACTTTCCCAAACAATATGAAACTCGAGTTGGAGAAAGAGGAATTACACTTTCTGGTGGACAAAAACAAAGGGTTAGCATCGCTCGAGCAATTATTAAAAATCCAAACTTTATGATTTTTGATGATTGTCTTTCTGCAGTAGACACAGAAACTGAAGAGCTCATTTTATCCAATTTAAAAAAGATCAGCGAAAAAAGAACAAGCCTAATTATTAGCCATAGAATATCATCAGTAAAGCATGCTGATGAAATAATTGTTCTTGAAGACGGTAAAATAATAGAAAAAGGCAAGCATGATGAGCTAATAAAATTAAATGCATACTACGCTCAAATGTTTGAACAGCAGTTAGTAGAGGATTCTCAGAAGGCCGTCTGACCAAAAAAAATAGTCAAATAAGCCTTATAGGTGGCTGTGATATTAGTTTTTTTTTAGATTTGTCCAGAGTATAAAACGAGAATTTAAAAATGAGCGACCAACTGGATCACGGAAAAGAGGAAATTCACTCGAAGGTTTTAAGAGCAGGAAGAAGAACCTACTTTTTTGATGTAAGAGCTACCAAAGCAGATGATTATTACCTAACCATCACCGAAAGTAAAAAGCATACTAATGAGGGTGGTAATAGTTTTTACAAAAAACATAAGATTTACCTATACAAAGAGGATTTCGAAAGGTTTAGAGATATCTTAGATGATGTTACCAATTTTATCGTTTCTGAAAAAGGAAGTGAGGTAATTTCAGATACTCATCAACCTGATTATTACGTAAATAACCCTTCCAATTCTGAGAATAATAATTCTCAAGAAACAGTTTCAGAAGTAAAAGAAACAGTTTCGGAAAATGGAAATTCATTTACCGATATTCAATTTGAAGATATTTAATTAAAGGGCTTTTTGCCCTTTTTTTTATTTCAAAAAATTCTTGGCTTGTTCTTCGAGCAAAAGGAGGGTCTCTTGGTCCAATAAAGTTTGCTTATCATCAAGTAATTGATCAATTCCAGAAACAGGAATTTTATTGGAATATACCTCTGCCTTTAAATAATTAAAAATATTGGTGAGGTGGTCTAGTCCGCGAAGATTTCCTGCTCTACCACTTGCCACTCCTACCAATGCCACATTTTTTCCATTCCAAAACTTAGGTGGGACAATGTCTAAAAAGGTTTTAAAAATTCCTGGAAAACTGCCATTATATTCTGGTGCAATCACAATAAATTGAGCTGCATTGTTAATCTTCTCCTCAACCAAAGCATTAAAATTATCTGGAGAGTTCCCAAAAGCGCCATAAAAGGGAAAGTCTTTTGGCAATTCAGCCATGTCTAGTTTTTGAAAATTCACCCTTCTATTTTTCAAGATCTGAGCATAAGCATTTACTACCGCAGTAGTTTGATTTTGAGGACGATGTGTTGCGCAAATAAGAGTGACCATGAAATTGTTAAAAATTAGAATAATAAGGACAAAAATTGCCTTGTATCCTTTCTTAATAATTGTATTTTAGAAAACTATTCAGCTAATCTTCAAAGCGCAAATTTGGTGCTGATAATTAACTTATTAAAGCGAAAATCATATTTTTTTGCTTTATGCTAATAAATAGAATTGAACTACTATGGGAAAAATTGTGGCAATTGCCAATCAAAAAGGAGGGGTAGGAAAAACAACAACATCCGTAAATCTTGCGGCTTGCTTGGGTGTTTTGGAAAAGAGAGTTTTATTGATTGATGCTGATCCACAAGCAAATTCTACCTCCGGTTTAGGTTTCGACCCAGATTCTGTAGAATTTGGCACCTATCAAGTTTTAGAACATGTGGGCAAGGCTGCCGATGCCATCCTTAAAACCAATAGCCCAAATCTGGATTTAATGCCTTCCCAAATTGATTTGGTAGCCGCAGAAATTGAACTTATCGACAAAGATCAGCGAGAAAAAATGCTGAAAATTGCCTTGCAAGAAGTAAGGGAAAACTACGATTATATTCTTATTGACTGTGCCCCTTCCCTAGGACTAATAACCTTAAATGCCCTTACTGCGGCGGATTCTGTAATTGTTCCTATTCAATGTGAGTATTTTGCACTTGAAGGATTAGGCAAGCTACTGAATACCATTAAAAGTGTACAAAACCTTCACAATCCAGATTTAGACATTGAGGGCTTACTCCTTACTATGTTTGATTCTAGGCTTAGGCTTTCCAATCAGGTGGTTGAAGAGGTGAAAACTCATTTTCAAAAAATGGTCTTCAATACCGTAATTCAAAGAAATGTACGGCTTGGAGAAGCACCTAGTTATGGAGAATCTATCATTACCTACGATGCTTCAAGCAATGGTGCCGCGAATTACTTAAATTTGGCGCGAGAATTTTTAGAGAAGAATGAAGCTATGGAATCTGAACTAGCCTAATTCCAAAGAAAAATTTTGGCTTCTAATTTGTTAAGGAACATGATTTTATTTACTGACAAAAGATTTTAATGGCAGCACCTAAAAGACAGGCACTAGGAAGAGGACTATCGGCATTGCTCAAGGAAACGGAAAATGTAACTTCTGCAAATGATGCAAATGCTGAAAAATTGGTAGGCGCAATTGCCGAAATAGAAATTTCCAAAATCGTTGAAAACCCATTTCAGCCAAGGACAAAATTTGATGAAGAAGCTATAGCGGAATTAAGTGTTTCCATAAGCCAGCTAGGTGTAATACAGCCAATCACCGTTCGTAAAACGGGAGATAATAATTTCCAGATAATTAGTGGTGAACGTAGATTTAGAGCTAGTAAGCTTGCTGGAAAATCCGCCATTCCCGCATATATTCGATTGGCAGATGACCAAACAATGCTGGAGATGGCATTGGTGGAAAATATCCAAAGAGAGGAATTAGATGCCATCGAAATTGCTCTTAGCTACCAAAGGTTAATTGAAGAATGTAAACTTACCCAAGAAGCCATGAGTGAAAGGGTTGGTAAAAAACGTTCTACTATTAGCAATTACCTTAGGCTTTTGAAATTACAACCTATAGTTCAAGCAGGCCTAAGGGATAAAATGATAAGTATGGGTCATGCGAGAGCCATCATAAATATTGAAGATCAAGAAGAACAGTTGAAACTGTATGAAGAAGCCATCTTAAAATCCTATTCTGTAAGACAATTGGAGGAAGCGGTAAGAAGGATTAAAGAGGGTAGTTCAAATGCTAAGCAATCCACCAAAAAAGAACTAAATCCAAGATATACCGAAATAAGGGATATTCTATCTGACCATTTAAATTCACAAGTAAATTTAAGCCGAAATACTAGAGGCAAAGGAAAGATCGTTATACCCTTCAAAAATGATGAGGACTTTGAAAGAATCCTCAGTTTATTAACTAAGTGAAAAAGGTTCTTCGCAAATATTGTTCTTTTAAAATTCTATGCTTCATCATAGTTCTAGCTCTTCCTTTTCAAGGTTTAGCACAGCAAAAATCAAATAATAACAGTACAGAAATTGATAGCCTTAGCCATTCCGTAAAAAAGGCGACTATCCTCTCCGCCTCATTTCCTGGTTTAGGTCAATTTTACAATAAAAAATATTGGAAAATGCCCATAGTTTATGGTGCTATGGCTACAACCATTTATTTTGCGGTAGACAATCACAGGCTCTACAAACGCTATCTCGATGCTTTTTATATCCGCACGGATGAGGACCCTAGCACCGTTGATGAATTTGTTGGAATTTATACTACAGAAAGTCAGCTGATAGAGCTCCAGGATTATTTTAGAAAATACAGAGATTTAAATATTATTCTCACTGGTTTTGTCTATGCCCTTCAAATTATTGATGCCCATGTTGATGCCCACCTTTTTTACTATAATGTAGATGATAATTTAAGTTTTAAATGGGAACCTGCAAGAATTCAAAGTCCTCATTACAATTCATATGGAATTAGCCTAAAATTTAATTTTTGATGAAAATAGCTCTACTAGGATATGGGAAAATGGGAAAAGAAATTGAATCCATTTTGGTAGATAGAGGTCATGAAGCTGTGGCAAAATTTGGCAGTGCCGGCATTGATAAAAAAGAACTTTCAAAAGCCGATGTGGCTATTGAGTTTAGCCGACCAGAAATAGCCTTTGAAAATATTAAGAGCTGCATAGAATTAAATATCCCTGTGGTAATTGGAACTACAGGATGGCTAGACAAATACGAAGAAGCCTCTTCCCTTTGTTTGGATCAAAATTCGGCCATGCTCTATTCATCAAATTTTAGTTTAGGGGTGAATCTGTTTTTTGAAATCAATAAAAAGCTTGCTGTATTAATGCAGCCCCATAGAGCCTATAAGGTGGAAATGGAAGAAATTCATCATACTCAAAAATTGGACGCTCCTAGTGGAACAGCTATAAGTTTGGCCCAGCAAATAATGGATGTATCAGAGCGCTGGAAATCTTGGACATTGGATGATAATGATATTGATGAAGAAATTCCAATTGTAGCTAAAAGAATTGAAAACATCCCTGGCACTCATAGTATTGCCTATAATTCGGAAATAGATAGTATAGAAATTAAACACACAGCCCATAATAGAAAGGGCTTTGCATTAGGAGCCGTTGTTGCAGCAGAATTTATTAATGGCAAACAAGGCATATTTACAATGAAAGACGTTCTTAAAATATAATCATGACCATATTAGAAACTTTATTATTTACCCTAACACTAGAATTATATGCTGGTGCTATCACTTGGAGGTTTTATAAAAGTGCAAATTATCCTGCATGGGCAGCCTTTGTACCCATCTATAATACCTACATTCTTACCAAAATTATACAAAGACCTTTTTGGTGGACCATTTTATTCTATATCCCAGTGGTAGGAAATGTAATGGCCATTGTTGCCGTTTATGAGCTTCTTCATGTCTTCAAATACAATAAATTAAAACATACTTTTTACACCCTTCTCACAGCAGGATTGTATTTAGGATCCATCAATTATGGTTCTGCTAAATTGGTTTTGGTAGAAAGAGATATAAAAACAATTCGCAAATATGTTAGTGAATTGGGAGCTTCCCTAATTTTTGCGGTGGTAGCTGCCACCATTATTAGAGCGTTTACATTCGAAGCTTTTACTATCCCCACCCCTTCTATGGAAAAATCCTTAATGGTAGGGGATTTTCTATTTGTTAGCAAGGCCCATTATGGCACAAGGCTACCGATCACCCCCTTGGCTCTACCCTTAGTTCACAATAAGGTGCCTGGTTTAAATACCCCATCCTTTTCCGATATTGTTCAGTTGCCCTATGTAAGACTGCCAAAATATACTGAAGTGGAAAGGTTGGATCCAGTGGTTTTTAACTACCCGGAAGAAATAGAAAAACCTATTGATAAAAGGGAGCATTTTGTGAAAAGATGTTTGGCTATTCCTGGAGATAGTTTAGAGATAGTTGATGGAAAGGTTATGGTAAATGGCGATTCATTACAATTACCAGATAGAGCAAGACCACAATTCAATTATTTTGTTCGAATTAAAGAAGGTATTTACCTAAATCCCAATAAACTAAAGATTGATTTTGATATCAATTATGTACCTACAAAACCCGGGCAAGCCCAACAAGAAGGCGATGTGATTGAGTTAAAAGATAGCAGACAATCTATCTATGCTTATTTAATGCCTATACCAAGTCATAAATTGGAGGAATTTAAAAAGCTTCCACAAGTAATTTCTGTTAAAAGATTGAATGCAGAATATGGTGAGGCAAATAATCCAAATCCTTCAGACCCAGATTATGAACAGATAAATAAATACTTTGCCCAAGAAGGAAATTTATTTCCAAATCCTGCTCATGGCCCACGTCAAGTAGATTGGACACGTGATAATTACGGCCCTATTTATATTCCTAAGAAAGGGGAAAGTGTAGAATTAAATAAGAAGAGTTTTTGGCAGTATAAAAAGATCATAGAAATATATGAGGGAAACAGTCTTGCCGAAAATAATGGTCAATATATTTTAAATGGCGAGCCTGCAACTCATTATACATTTAAACAAAATTACTATTGGATGATGGGGGACAATAGACATAACTCCCTAGATTCAAGATATTGGGGCTATGTTCCGGAAGACCACCTTGTAGGGAAACCTGTATTTATTTGGATGAGCTATGATAAGTTCGGCAAGGGATTAGCCAAACTAAGACTTGATAGAATTTTCACCACAGTGAATGGCAATGGAGAAAGAGTTCACTATTTCTGGCCTTTTGTAATTATTGTGGTTCTTTCCTCTATTGGAAACAGGATGCTGAAAAAGAGAAAGAAAAAGAAAAGCGCCGCCTAATGCATGGACTTTTTAGTCTTTGTTATTTTGGACCAATAGCCTATTACCAGGATATTTTAAACTGCTCCAAAATTCGCTTTGAAGCTTTTGAAAGTTGGCAAAAGCAATCCTATAGAAACCGTATGTATATCGATGGGCCAAATGGAGCGCTGATGCTTAATATTCCCATTGTGCATCAAGGTAGAAAACAGGTCTATAAGGATGTGAAAATCAGTTATAAAGACAATTGGGTAAATAAGCATTGGCAAGCTCTCAAAAGCTCTTATAATACATCGCCTTTTTTTGAAGTTCTTGCACCGGATATATTTAAAGTAATGCAAGAAAAGCCAGATTTTCTCTTCGATCTAAATTTAAAATTAAATCAGCTAATTTGGCAATGGTTAGAACTGAAAATAGAAAGGGAAATTAGCTCGGAATGGAATGCCAAGCCTGAATTTATATCCGACTTTAGAAATATTCACCATCCAAAAGTCCCATTGTTAAAAAACATAGAGGAATATCCTCAAGTATTCAAACACAAAGCTCCTTTTAAATCAAATCTATCTATTTTGGATTTGATTTTTAATGAAGGTCCAGCGACTTATGATTATTTAAAAAATAATGGATTAGAAAAAAGCCAGGTCCTTTAAAGAAAAAATAAAGCCTAGGCCTTTAGCTCTAATTTGTATTTTCGCAGAAGCCAAAATTCCTGTCTGTTTTGGCGATATAAACAGAGTTATGTCAAAAACCTTTGCCCTTATTCTAATTTTCATTCTTGGTATCGAAGCGCAAGCCCAAACGGCTTGTACCAACACCATGACTTGTAAGGTTGTCGCTCCTTCTGGTATGCGAATGAGATCAGAAGCTTCTTTAAAATCCAAGGTAGTTGTAAATGTACCAAAGGACAGTGTGCTTAGCGCTTGCACCGATAAGTTTGCTCCAATGAGCTATGAGAATATCAATGGGTACTGGAGAAAAGTGAAATACAAAGGTTCAGAAGGATATATGTTCGATGGATTTCTGGAAGTTATTTCCATCAATAAGTCGGATAAAATCACCTACGAGGATATAAAAAGGAGGATGGATAGTTTAAGTGCACTTCCGGATTCTCTTAGCCAGCTCCAAGTGGTTAAAACCGATGGAACAGCGGTGGAAACTTTGGATAGTTTGGCAAAAATCGACAGTACGGAAATAGACTCATTATTAAACAAAAATCCCGAAGTCACCTCTAAAAAAATGGATTACACATTACTTACCGAAGCCTATAATTATTGCGGTGATGTGCAAAAGATTGACCCTGGCATGGTGTGGTATGGAATTTATCCCAAAGATGACGAAACCGAATTTTATAGAATTAAAAGAGTGGAATTAGAGGTATTGCTGAGCAGGGATAAAATTGGCAAAGGCTTAGAATTCGATATCCAAACTAATCAAGAAGAAAGAAGTGTGTTTTTATTGGGATTTCCTACTATTCAAAAAGAACTTGTAGAGGCCTTGATAAGTGACAATAGTGAAGTTTTGAGATTCAATAGTAGAAAAGTCTTTCCTGGGCAAGAATGGCAAATCGCCGAATTCTCTCAGCCTAATATTACACTTTCTGCCACAGGAAGCGTAGTTAGCGCTGGCCCATGCCCAGAATTAAGTAATTATAAATTACTATTAAAAGGTGAGAAATATTCACTTCCTGTGGTACAGGATATTACCGAAGAACTGGATCAAAATGGACAATGTGGAATGCCCGAGATTTACTGGTATGGGGATTTAAATGGCGATAAAATTCCCGAAATAATATTTGTTTCTGTGTATGAAGATCGCAATCAATTTACCCTATTTATTAGTGACCCTACCCTAGACAATGTTCTTCTCCGAAAAGGTGCAGAATGGATAATAACCAATTGTAATTAAACCTATGGCTCAAAATATAGCTTTCAATAAAAATGAAGATGAATTGAAAATGATGGTTTCTGAAATGAAATCAAAATTGGATAAAATTCACAAAGGTGGTGGCCCAAAAAAGATTGAAAAACACAAGGCTAAAGGAAAAATGACGGCAAGAGAAAGAATTGCCTTCCTCCTTGATAAAGGTAGGCCACAAATTGAAATTGGTGCATTTGCTGGCTATGATATGTATAAAGAACATGGAGGTTGTCCTGGCGGAGGAGTTGTGGTAGTGATAGGCTATTTAAAATCTAAAATGGTAATGGTAATTGCCAATGATGCTACCGTTAAGGCCGGAGCTTGGTTTCCTATTACCGGAAAGAAAAACCTTCGCGCTCAAGAAATTGTAATGGAAAATAGATTGCCCGTAATCTATCTTGTTGATAGTGCAGGTGTTTACCTTCCCCTTCAAGATGAGATTTTTCCTGACAAAGAACATTTTGGTAGGATTTTTAGAAATAATGCCATCATGTCTTCGGAGGGTATAACTCAAATTGCTGCAATAATGGGAAGCTGTGTAGCTGGCGGTGCCTATTTACCCATAATGAGCGATGAGGCATTGATAGTAGATAAAACTGGAAGTATATTTTTAGCAGGCTCCTATTTGGTAAAAGCAGCCATTGGTGAAAGTATTGACAATGAAACCTTAGGAGGTGCTACAACACATTGTGAAATTTCTGGGGTAACAGATTATAAAAGTAAGGATGACAAGGACTGTTTAACCAGCATCCAAAATATAGTAGATAAAATTGGTGATTTTGAAAAAGCAGGATTTAATCGTAAAGAATCTTGTGAACCTCTTAAAGATCCAAAGGAAATATATGGGCTAATGCCTTCTGATAGAGCAAAGACCTACGATTCCATGCAGATTATTGAAAGACTGGTAGACAATTCTGAGTTTGAAGAATATAAAGCCGGTTATGGACAAACTATTATTACAGGCTATGCAAGGATAGATGGTTGGTCCGTTGGTATTGTAGCTAATAATCGTGAGGTTGTAAAAAGTAAAAAAGGTGAAATGCAATTTGGAGGAGTAATTTATTCCGATTCTGCGGATAAAGCTTCCCGATTTATTGCCAATTGTAATCAAAAGAAAATACCCTTGGTTTTCCTTCAAGATGTTTCAGGATTTATGGTTGGCAGTAGATCCGAGCATGGTGGTATTATTAAGGATGGTGCTAAAATGGTAAATACTATGGCCAATTCTGTGGTGCCAAAATTCACCGTAATAATGGGTAATTCCTATGGCGCAGGGAATTATGCCATGTGTGGTAAAGCATACGATCCTAGGCTTATTGTAGCTTGGCCAACTTCCGAAATAGCAGTAATGGGAGGATCTCAAGCTGCTAAGGTTTTAATGCAAATTGAAACAGCAAGTTTAAAAGCCAAAGGCGAGGAAGTTGACGAGCTAAAAGAAAAAGAATTGTTTGATAAGATCAAATCTCGCTACGATGCTCAAACTTCACCATATTATGCTGCTTCAAGATTGTGGACAGATGCTATTATCGATCCTTTAGATACCAGAAAATGGATAAGCATGGGGATTGAAATGGCAAATAATGCACCCCTTAAAAAAGCCTATAATCCTGGTGTTATTCAAGCTTAGATAAAATGGGCTAGGATGCATTGAAAATTGAATCATAGTGTTTCTCGATAATCTTATTCTTAGATGATATTTATCATCTTGAACTAGTTTGCTTCTTCCTAAATTTGTAAAAGATAAAAGAGAAGAAAATGAATATCGAACAGATTTACACAGGCTGTTTAGCTCAAGGAGCCTATTATATAGAAAGTGAAGGTGAAGCCGTAATAATTGATCCACTAAGGGAAATTCAGCCCTATTTGGATATGGCTGAAAGGAGAAATGCCAAAATAAAATACATTTTTGAAACTCATTTCCACGCCGATTTTGTTTCAGGGCATGTAGACCTAGCCCAAAAAACTGGCGCTAGCATTGTATATGGCCCAACAGATGCAGATTTAGGTTTCGAGGCCCATATTGCCCGAGATGGAGAAGTTTTTTCACTTGGAAAAGCTAGTTTCACTTTAGTCCACACCCCCGGACATACTTTAGAAAGTAGCTGTTTTCTATTAAGTGATGAGAATAAAAAGGCCAAAGCCATTTTCACCGGTGACACCCTTTTTATTGGTGATGTAGGAAGGCCAGATCTCGCTCAAAAAAGTACAGCGGGACTAACTAAGGAAAAATTAGCATCTCTATTATTTCATTCTCTAAGAGAGAAGATTATGACACTAGCAGATGATCTTATTGTCTATCCAGCTCATGGTGCAGGTAGTGCCTGCGGGAAAAATATGAGTAGTGAAACCTATGATAGTTTAGGAAATCAGAAGAAAAGCAATTATGCTTTAAACCCTAAGCTTAGTGAGGAGGAATTTATTAATCAAGTATTAGATGGATTACAAGCCCCTCCCTCCTATTTTCCTAAGAATGTGAAGATGAATATTCAGGGCTATGATTCATTTGAAAATGTTATGACCCGATCTAAAAAAGCCTTAAATCCAGAAGAATTTGAGTTTATTGCTAATGATACTCATGCCTTAATATTGGATACCAGATCAAAGGATGAATTTGTAAAGGCACATATTCCAAATTCTATTTTTATTGGTATTGATGGGAGCTTTGCGGTTTGGGTAGGAACCTTAATTCCAGATTTAAAGCAAGAAATTCTCCTAGTTTGTGATTCTGGACGCGAAGAAGAAGTAATCACAAGGTTGGCAAGAGTTGGCTATGACCATGCTATTGGATACCTAGATGGTGGATTTGAATCATGGAAAAAAGCAAATAAGGAAATTGACCATTTGAAATCCATTAGTGTGGATCAATTTATTGAACTAAAAGCCACCCATCCAAAACTAGAGGTATTGGATGTAAGAAAACCTAGTGAATTTGCAGCAGAACATCTCGAAAATGCCCTAAATAGTCCACTTGATTTTATTAATCAAAATATGGCCGAAATAAATAAGGATCAAGAATATCTTATGCATTGTAAAAGTGGGTATAGGTCTGTTGTTTTCGGATCTATATTAAAAGCTAGAGGCTATGATAATCTAACGAATATTGAAGGTGGTTTTGAAGCTATTGCTGATTCAAAAGCCTTTGTATTAACGGATTATGTTTGTCCTACAAGCCTTAAATAAATGGGTTTTCTCTTCGCTAAAAAGGAACTTATTCAAAAATTTTTGAAGGAGAATGCCATTATTTTGGATGTTCGAAATCCGGGAGAATTTAAAAAGGTGAAACTAGAGGGATCTTTAAATATTCCCCTTGCTGAACTTAATGATGAAATGAACCAACTGGATAAATCAAGGCCTATAATTACCTGCTGTGCCATGGGGGTAAGATCCGAGCTTGCAAAGGATAAATTAAAGAAAAATGGTTTTGAAGTGATTAATGGCGGATCATGGCGTCATCTCAAAAAGTTTGTTGTATAAAAATTAGAAGAAAATAGATCCATATCTATACAATTCTTAGATTTGAAACTCTCTAAGAACATTTATTAAACTCTATGAAAACTCAAGTAAATCTTTTTTTGTCTCTTTTTTTATGCCTTCCTCTTTTTAGTCTTAGTCAGTTAACCAATAGTGATTTGCAAGAATTAGAAGAACTGAATTGGCAAAATCTAAATTGGAAAGAAGACAAAATCCTTGGTGCCAGTGTGGAATTGGCTTATGAAGAAATCCTGAAAAATAAGATCTCCAAAAAAACAATTATCGTTGCTGTTTTGGACAATGGGATTGATATCCAACATGAGGATCTTAAAAACAAAATTTGGATTAATGAAGATGAAATTCCAGGCAATCAAATTGATGATGATAATAATGGTTTTATAGATGATATATACGGTTGGAATTTTCTGGGTAATAGCCAGGGCCAAAATATCGGCAAGGAAAACCTGGAAATGACAAGGGTATATAGGGAGTATTTAGCCAAAATTGAAAATGGTGAATTAGATAGTAATTCCTATGATGGTCCAAAAGCAGAGATTTACAATAAGGCTAAAAAACTTTACAGAGAAGAGTGGAATAAAAGGAATCGTTATTTAAAAAATAATAATGAGGCTATAAACATAGTCGGTAGTGCAAAGGAATTGATCAAAGAATTATATGGGGTGGATGTTAAAAACATAAAGGATTTAAGCGATGTCAATCCCGCTGAAAATAGGCAGGTAATGCGTGCCAAATCAATTTTATTTAATGTTTACGATCAAGGATTAAGTCTAGAAGATTTTCAAAATAGCAAAGAGCAAAATGAAAAATATACCCTTCAATATTTAAATCTCGATTTAAATGCTCGTGAAATAATCGGAGATAATCCCTACGATATCAATGATAAGAACTATGGTAATTCAGATGTAAGAGGACCATTTGCGGATCATGGTACTGCTTGTGCGGGTTTAATAGCTGCTGAAAGAAATAATGGAATTGGAATTAATGGTGTGGCAGACAATGTGAAAATTATGTGCTTGCGAACTACCCCTTCGGGAGATGAAAGAGATAAAGATGTGGCTCTAGCCATTAGGTATGCAGTAGATAATGGCGCTCATATCATAAATATGAGTTTTGGAAAGGAGCTTTCTCCTGAAAAGGAATTCGTAGATGAGGCTATTAAATATGCAGAAGAAAAAGGAGTTTTAATTGTCCATTCGGCCGGTAATTCTGCAAATGATTTAAGGGAAATCCCCGCTTTTCCCAATGAAATTTATTTGGATGGAAAGCAAGCAACAAATATGATTACAGTTGGAGCTACTTCACATAAGCCCAATAATAGAATGATGGCCGTTTTTTCCAATTATGGCGGTGGAATTGTAGATATTTTAGGACCTGGAGTTGATATTGTTTCATTAGATACTGGAAACACCTATTCAAGTCATAGTGGAACAAGCTTTTCTGGACCAATGGTTTCTGGGGTTGCTGCGGTAATTTGGTCCTATTATCCAGAATTAAGCGTGGAGGAATTGATTAGAATAATGGTGGAAAGTTCTAAAAGCAAAAAACCCAAAAAGGTATATCCTCCCAACCAATCAGGAGAAAAGATGAAAAAGGTAAAGATTGAGGAGATTTGCGGTAATGGAGGTGTAGTGAATTTATACAAAGCCTTGGAAATGCTTGCATCTCAGGAGGAAGAAACCTGATTTTAGGTGTTTGTTTAGAATGCAATGTAGACTGAAAAGTTATAAAGGGTAAAATAATGGCTTCCTTCCTTTACCATTGTTTCAAAGAGGGGAAAATTTAAATGCAAGGATGCTCAATACTAGAAAATTTAATTCTCGCCTTTTTTAAAGACTTTTCCATTTTCGACTATTATTCAATCGACATTGAATTTATTTCAATTTTTGAATTAGTTGCTATTCTAAATCCCAAATCATCAATTTTGAATAGGCTCGGGTGACTTCTTCTTCGATTTGTAGCCATAATACTTCTTTCCTCATCAAACCATCCACCGCCACGAAAAATTCGGTAACTTCCATAAACTGTTTCATCATAAATATCTGAGCACCATTCCCAAACATTTCCAAGCATATCATATAAACCCCAATCATTAGGTGCCTTTTGCCCTACCCTTCTAGTTTGATTATTAGAATTGTTTTTATACCATGCTATTTTATCCAATTCTCCGTGTCTAATTTCTTTTTTACCAGCCTGACAAGCAAATTGCCACTCGGCCTCTGTTGCTAATCTAAAACCATTAGCCTTTGCATTGAATTTTATAATTCCTGATTTTATTTCAGGAGAATAGCATTTATCCTTTCCTAAAAAGTCAGATAAACTATTACAAAAATTTACAGCATCCAACCAGGAAACAGACTCCACCGGTAGTTCATTTCCAACAAATGTAGATGGGTTCATATTCATTAAAGCCTGGTAAAATTCCTGTGTTACCGGAAACTTGGAAAGTTCAAAGCTCTTAATATCCACCAACCAAGATTTCTTTGTTCGGTCATCTCGCATCATTATTTGTCCAGATGGGATGGAAACAAAGTATTTGGAGATTTGGTGGATGTCAAATTTTTTCTTTTCCACGATTCTATTTTGAACCAATTAATTCTATTCTTAATGATTTACCAGACTATTAAATATACAATTTAGATTGGCAATAATAATAGGAATTTAGAAACAAATTTTAATTAAATTTACTCAATACTATTCTTCCCAATAGTAGAGATATTATGGAGGATTTACCAGAAAAGTTACCAATCCAAGTGTGAAAATCGTCCTGTTTTGGTGATACATGGATTTCTCTTATCGTTTCTTTTACTTCTTAACTTCTTTTTTGAACGCCCAATTGGTCAAAAAACAATATTTAAAAATGAGGACAACTAAGCCAAGGAATATATTTAAAGTACGGATCTTAATGCTCACTTTACTTTTATCATCAAGCCAAATCTTTGCTAAGGGGCCTACTTTATTTTTAAAACTAGATCCTGATTTATGTATTAACTGCTACGCAGTAATGTCCCAGATTAAAAAGGTAAGTGACAAATTTGATATAGTTGTAAATATCCCTGGCTACAGCGAAAGGGAAATCAACTCCTTTGTTTCCAACATAATAAAATTGGAAAATTTCAAGTCAATTCAAGATGAAGCTTTATCAGCTAGAAATTTGGCAATAAGAAAAAATCAATATTTAATTACTGATAGCTCAGGAGTAGAACTCCTTCAAGGCAGTACTGAAAATATTCAATTATTAGTCAATATATATCTAAAAAATGAAGTGCCTAAAATTAATATTACGGATCATTTTGAGGATTCATTAGATCTTGGAATATCTAGGAGGTCTAGAATTATTTGCCAGAATGATGATATATTTATTCTCGATGGTTTTTATGATAAATTATTTCGTGTAAGCCCAAAGGGAGCGGATAGAATTGACTTATCCAGCCATGCTCCAGAAATTTACAAGGAAATATATGGAAACCTCCAGGTTTATGAACAGGTAAAGAAAATTAAAAATGATTTTTCCTCAGCTGTAATTTTAAAAATCCTGTATGTCCAACAAAGAGGAGATTCTTTAGTTTTTCTTACTGCTATAAGTGATCTGGTTAAAAATAAGGACAAGAAAAACACAATAATTTTGCGTCAAAGAAGGATTATCATTAATTATCATAATGACAAAATACTGTCTATTAAAAAAATTAAAAATATTCCTGATAAATTGGCGGTTGGAGATCATGCCTTTGTGGCCTTGGAAAATAAATTCATCTTTGCTTTGCCGAGCACTGAGCTTAAGAAAATAAATGATGACTACCAGTATCTAGGAATCTTCGAGGGAGATAGTGCTGAAATTAAATATTTAAGTCGTTTAGAAAACATTTTCCCTGAACAAGTATTTAAAGATTATATCTTTACTAGCACATCAATTTATTTTGACAACTATCCCTTAATTACAATACTATTGGCACCTTACTTAATAATAGCCAATGATAAGAGCTATTTTATTGATAAATATGAAGATTATTTTATCGATGAAGACAGGTCAAAGTTTAGTCTCAAATTTAATTTCAAAAACCTTGACTCCTACCTTTATGGCAACAAAATTATTTCCATTTGCCTCTACAATGACCAAATTTATCTTGATAGGTTTATGATTGAAAATGGAGAGCTTATCCAACAATTTTCTATAAACCTAAGCCATTTTTACCCTGACTTAGACAATTTAAATGGCACAAGACTTATTCAATTTTATGATAGCAAAAATATCCTTTCGTTGTCAAAGGGGAGCTTAGTGGATATTATTCTGCCATCAGAACTTTTAAATTGAATAAAAAGGGATATCACATCTGTCCATAATAAGTTTAGTTAAATAAATTTTTATTTGATAATCAATCTTTTAACAGAGAAAATTTGGGATGATCAAAACTAACCCATATTAATCCAGGTATTCCTTAATACAAAATTTCCAGAAAGTCTGTTCAAGTTTTTTTTGGTCAAAACCAATAAGGGAATTTTGTTCGGAGCTTATTTTGGC
>CAXBKQ010000015.1:0-100780 GCA_963976435.1 uncultured Cryomorphaceae bacterium
AAGCATCATTTTCATTTTCACCAAGCTTGTTTTTTAAAAAAATATGAACCGCATCAAATTTTTGCCCTTTTTTGGCTGAAGTGGAATACGTTTTAAATCCTACTCCTGAACTTACCTTACGACCCATAGAAATACTTGAACTAGACACATTTTCAACTTGAACAAAATAGGGTTCAAAAGGCTTTAGATAACGATCTCCTCCATTGGTGGTAAGGCCAGTTCCGCTGCCGTTCTCAGTATAAGTGGAATAATCAACACCATTCCACACATAGGCTGTTTTTCGAACATTTTGGCTATTGTCGAAAGATTCTTTTAAATCAAAATAAGAGGGGAATACATTGGGAGCAAAATTCCAACCCTCCGTTTCAGCTAGACTTCCACTTCCTATAAAATTACCGGGGTTGGCCTGACCATTTTTATATAAAACACCTAAATAATTTCCAAAATTTGATCCGTTATTTTTTCCCGAAACTCCGGTTATGGAAATTGTTCCTGCCTCCCCTCCTAATTTTAAAAAAGTAGTATCAAATCTATGACCAGCATAAAATGCCGTTGCGATTTTCAATGATGCATTTGCATAAGAGCCAGGGGAAACCCAACCCATATCAGGTGAATAAAAATAAGTTGAACTTAAATTTGGGTCTGAACTATAATTGGTATATCCACCATTTCCAAAATCCGCTATCGTCACTCCCTGTAATGGAGAGTTTAAATAAAAGTATCGCGCATTATCTGTTGTACCCTGCAAGTCTAGCCAAGTTTCCATGGTGATACTGTCTAGAACTTCGTTTTGCCCATTTGAATAAACCAGCTGACCGAAGCTATTGGCCGTGGCGCCTAAGGTTAATTTATTGTTGGTTTTTAATACGGCATTGTTATCCAATGCTATAACACCCAAATATTCCAGATCCTGACTTCCTCTTAATTCATGAATTCCATCACCAGTAAACTTTACTAAACCTTCTCCACTTAAACTTCCATCCAAATACAAATCTCCAGATATATTAAAAGCATCAAAATCGGTTTCGCTTCTTTTTCCAAGCTCTAAATCTGCTCCTGTTTCGATAAACAAATTTCTTCCAGCTAAGGAAAATGCTCCCTGGCCACTGGGCGGAAAATCTTCTCGGATATAAACATCCCCGCTATCTGTAGGTGATTTTGGATACCAACTTATCCCAGATCCTCGGTCTTCATAGAAATAACCATATTCAATTTTCCATAAATCATTGGAAGCTTGGTTTGTTCCTGTGCGTTTACCACCAAAAACATAAAATTTGAAATCATGGTAAAAGCTCATGGCTTGATACCTGGAAGGAATACTATTGGCACTGGAATATGCTGAGGCCGCAAAATTTCCATTGTCATTTACACCTTGGCTTCCGCCTAAAAATTCCCAGCTGGAATTATCCCAACGCCATAAATCATTTTTAAAGCTTAAACCAAGACTTGAAGTTGAGCCTCCAAAAAGGTAAACCATTCCAGTCTTGTCCTTAAATACACTGGATCCAAACCTTGACCCTGGGCTTATTAAACTTGGATCAACATTGGAATAATCAGCACTTTGATCTAGGAGCGAATCTCCATAAACCCAAGTCCAGTTATTACTATTAAGATTATACTTCCAAATCGCATTACTTGCACCATTGGAAAAGACCCCTATTTGTACTTGATATAGAACTTCGCCCCCAAAAAGCATTAAACATTCATTCTCCTCGTCATACCAAGTTCCAGAACGAGCTAGAGGTGTTGGGTTATTTGCAGCGTTTTCCACCAATTTGGTCCCATATTTTACAGCATTGTTTTTAAGAAGTGTCCAGGTTAAATTGTCTAAATCCAGCCGATATAAACTTTTGAAATAGTTTGCAGAACCATCATCGCCACCATAGAGATATACATATTTATCCCCATCATACCAGGTTGCAGCATTTTTCAAAGCACCAGGAAAAGTGGAATTGGGTGTAGTCGCTAAATGTCCGGTTCCTTGTAAGAAAACCCAATTATTACCATTCCATTTCCAGGTTTGATTTGAAAAGCCAGTTTGTAAAGTTCCTCCTCCATCAATTTGCCTTACAGATCCAGAGAATAAATACAAGTCACCATTTTTATCTACCCAAGTGGCAGACCCTTCTCTTGCCGAAGGAATATTATTAGGGTCTTCAACACCCACAGTACCACTGCCCTTATCATTCACCGGACCTTGAGCACCTCCCAGATAGGTCCAATTAGTACCATCCCATTTCCAGAAATCATTGAATTTGTCACTGCCATTATCATCTACACCACCAAATAAATAGAAATCACCATCCTTTACCCAAGTCATTCCATTAGACCTCGCCGGAGGTATATTTGCCGGGTCAGCAACACCCTTGGTTCCGTAAACTCCAGCTCCATTAGTGGTGGAAGGTCCACCAAGCCAATAATTCCTTAATACTTGAGCCTGACCTTGAAAAGAAATTATCAGAAATGCGATCAGAACTAGCCAGGGCTGGAATCGTCTATACTTATTAGAAAAAGAGATAGGGTAATTCATCATTTGTAGTTTAAAATTCTTGGCTGCGAATCTAATTTTTGAAGGTTTTTTTGGCAGTAAATCAAATGCCTATAATTGTAGTTCTAGTTTTAAATTTTTGCTGTATTTATTTTTTAAATCAGCTTATTAATGAATGATTATTGTTTTTCCTTCCCCTTCACAGGTCATTTCAAGAGCGTAAAAAACACCTTCCCGTCTATTAATCAATTCTTGAGTTGAATTGCTCATTTTTATTTCTTTTATCAACTTTCCATCTATTGTAAATAGCCTTAGTTCCGTTTTATTCCATGCTTTTTCTTTCCTTAAATACAGCATGCCTTGTTTTTCATAGAAATAAAAATTGTCGTCCACATTCGACTCCTTATCGGAAACTGTAGGTCTTTGAAAAACAAGTTGGAATCGTTGTTCGGCAAAACTGCTATCGTGAATAAATTGCCTTTCATCATTTCTTAGTAGATCTTGATATTGTTGAGTTTTTTTATCCAACAGCCACAGTGATGAATAGCTTTTTAAATCATCCAATAAAAATTTCAGTTTTAAGCTTTTTAAATGATCATTGGGAGCAGATACTCCAAGGAAAATGGATTGACTAGTAGAATCTGGAGAATGAAAATTAACTGCAAACTTTTTTTGTAGATGGCACGAATAAAGCTGAGGCAACTTGCTATTCCCAAAAAGTTTCCATGCATCTTTATTTGGATCAAAACCGGGATGATAATTTTTTTCAAATCCAATCCAGATTTCATCATATCCTTGGTGATTTGCTTTTTGGATTCTAATTTTTAAACCATCCTTGCTATTGGCCTTTTTGCTTAGGGCCTTATTTTCTCCTAATACTCGGAATTGTTCTTTAATTGTTAAATTTTGACTCCCTCCTGAATTGTTTTGTACAAAAAAGGCTTGAAAAGGAGGAATTAAAGCTGAGCCACCATTTAGGCTTATTCCGCCAGGACTATACACCGAATAGCTTTGCCCATTCCAGGTGTAAATAGAGGAACTGATTCCATTCGCCAATCCAAACTCCACTAAAGAATCCCAATTGTAATGGCAAGAATAAGGGTTGGCAATTAAATTCCATCCTTGGGTTTCTTGAACAGTTCCAGAACCTGCAAAACTAGCAGCCACACCTTGTCCATTGTGATAGTCTAAACTCAAAGTGACATCAGAATTAAGCAGGGAGTCTGAAGTGAAGCTTAGAGCCTTAGCACCTCCATCAGCAATTAAAAAATTACCATAAATATTTTTTCCAGCATAAATCACTCTTCCTTTACCGATTGGAATTTCTTGGTTTAAAGAATCAGGGGAAATCCAAATGGATTGGGTAGCATCCCATTCCCAAATACTGTTTTGTGAACTATTGGTTTGGCCAGTTTGAATAATGCCTCCATCTGAAAAATCTGATAATAAGGTACCCACCATTGGGCTGGCTAAATGAAAATACCTTCCATTAAATTCCGCAGTATCTAAAGGTAACCAGGTTTGGATATTTAGCTTTCCCTGCAAATTCCCTCGTAAAAGAAGTTGAGCAAAAACTGTATCCGAAATAGCACTGAGAGTTAAGCTGTCATTGCTAATCAAAGTCGTTCCAGCCTCAACATGGATATCACCTGAAAATTTTAAGTGTTTGCCTAGAATATTTTGATGGCCACTTCCATTAAAAATGAGTTTACCATCTCCATGGGAAAGAACCCCATTATTGATAAGGTCTCCATTAATTTCAATGGAATTCGATCCTAAGTTTAATTGACTGGCATTTTCAAGAATTAGATTTCTACATTGGATATTTCCGGGGTTTATAGAATCTCTAATAAATGCATCTTGACTAGAATTTGGCGCCTGTCCGTGCGACCAAGAATTTCCATCCCATAAATTTTTGGGTATTATTTCCCAAAGAGTATTTGAAAAATCAAGGTTAAAAAAATTACGTCCACCGAAATATAAAATAGTACCATCACTAAAATAATGTGCAGCCCCTTCATTGTAGTATCCTATTCGGTTGTCTGGATGACTGAGCCCCTTAGTTCCATATACCGGTGCAGAATTAATAATACTATCTCCGGCTTCCCAGGTCCAATTACTGCCATTCCATGACCATAAATCAGATAAGGTTCCAAAGCCAGATAGGTTAATACCTCCATAAACGTGGAAGTGATTTAGAGAATCCGTCCAAGCTGCAAATCCGGCTCTGGCATTTGGGGAGTTTTCAGAAACTTCCAAGTTTTGAATGCCATATTTACCGGTGCTATTTGGGTTTTTACTGCCACTAATCCAGGTCCAATTTCCTGCATCATATTTCCAGAGATCATTGAGAACACCAGACTGAGATTCAGCATTTCCAAATCCTGCAAAAAGCCAAAACACATCATTATCATCTGCCCATCCAAAGGATAAAAACCTTGATCCGGGTTTATTCTGTGTGCCTGCTTGCCCTATAGTTCCATAAATTCCCATTGAATTTTGGACGCTATCTCCAGCCACCCAGGTCCAATTAGAACCATCCCATTTCCATAAGTCTCCAAAATTACCGGCCGAATTTTGCCCTCCGAAAAGCCAGAAATCTCCATTGTTATCAGACCAGTATGCGGCTTGTCTTCGTGCTCCTGGATGATTGGAACTGGAGGCTTGCCCTTTAATACCATAACTAGGTGATTGATCCAAAGTGGAATCTCCCGCCACCCAGGTCCAATTGCTGCCATCCCATTTCCATAAATCCGATAATAAACCATCATTAGCAAAACCACCGAAGAGCCAAAAATCTCCATTGGAAGCAAGCCAACTAGACGATGCAGCTCTGGAAGGTGGTAAATTGGAAGCTGATGTTATTCCTTTACTTCCATAATTTCCAGCACCATTTATACTACTATCTCCCGAAAGCCATGTCCAAGTACTACCATTCCAGCGCCATAAATCATTGCAATAGCCGGAGCTTGAACCCGAGCCAAAACCAATCCCTCCAAATAGCAATAAGTTATCATTTTCATCAACTTGGCTTGTAAAAGAGTGCAGTCCTTTTATGGAGTTTGAAATAGAGGATATTCCTTTTTGTCCAAAGTTTCCAGATTGGTTGGATGTTGAATCTCCAGAAATCCATTTAAATTGAGTGCCTTGAGCGAATAAATGAGAAGGTAGAGCCAAGCAAAAAATGCCGATACAAAAAGGAAGGAAAATATTTTTGTAA
The DNA here is from genome assembly GCA_963976435.1 of uncultured Cryomorphaceae bacterium. Lineage (GTDB taxonomy): Bacteria > Bacteroidota > Bacteroidia > Flavobacteriales > Schleiferiaceae > CAKZNE01. The sequence goes on from CAXBKQ010000015.1 coordinate 5,709, forward strand.
AAATAGACTTGGGTCATAGCTAAAATCTTAATCGAAAAATTTAGATTGGTTGTTGTTGAAAACCAATTCATTAGGTTTAAGGCGAAAATATTTTGTTAGATTCCAATTTTTAGTAAAACTGAATTAGTGTTTTGTAGAATTAGTTCGAACCTTGACGACATTCAAGTCTGGCCTTGAGCAAAACATGTTGGAGTATGATTTTTTTCCTATTCTTTTTAGAAAATCACTAACTTGAGCAGGTTCCTTTCTCCATCACATGTTGGCACTTTATAGTGCTTCTTTTTGTGATCACAAGAATTTATCAATCCTTTCTATCCAGCACTGCATTAGTGCGATTTTGTTTAACCTATATTAATTATTAATGAAAGAGTTTAAGAAATTTATTAGCAAGGGAAATGTGATGGAAATGGCGGTTGGTCTTATTATGGCCACTTATTTCGGAGCCATAATCAAATCACTGGTGAATGACATTATAATGCCTCCGATAGGGAAACTTATGGGCGGAGTGGATTTTGCCCAATTAAAATACATTATACAAGAAGCTTCTGCAGAAACTGCCGAAGGGGCAGGAGATGCCGTAGCGGAGGTGGCAATTAGTTATGGTCAATTTTTGAATACCATTATCACCTTCCTCATCGTAGCCTTTGCCATTTTTATGGTGGTGAAAATGTATAATAAAATGAAGGACCAAATGGCCAAAAAGGAAGCTGCTGCACCAGCCGCCCCAGCAGCACCTTCTAAGGAAGAAGTTCTCCTTACTGAAATAAGGGATCTATTGAAGAAATAGAAATCTAAAACTATTTGTTTTGGGCGACTTAGGATTTTCTTAAGTCGCTATTTTTTTGTTTTCAGAATCAGCTGTTTAGCATTAAATGCAAAAAAAAATCTACAAAAATGCATTTGCTAATTTTATTTAATCGTAATATTGCAATGAAACGATTAATACAATGGGTTTAGCAAAAACAGAAATATTCAGCGAGGAGCAAAATGCAATTTCTTTATTCTCTAAAGCATTTGGGCATCCAGCTCGGGTGGCCATTCTTCAACATTTATTTAATATCAAAACCTGCGTTTGTGGTGATTTGGTAAATGAAATTGGACTTGCTCAAGCCACTATTTCTCAACATTTGAAGGAACTAAAACTCTTAGGCCTCATCAAAGGAAATGTGGAAGGAACTAGTGTTTGTTATTGTATAGATCAAGAAAATTGGAGTAAAATGAAGGAGCTTATGTCTGAATTTTTGGACCAAGATCTACAGCAAAATTCCTGTTGTTAAAACCTGCAACTAACATTTAAATAATAGATTAATATGAAACTTTCACAATTAAAAGATCATCTTAAAAATTTAGATCAAATAATTTTTGAGCTACCAAATGGGGAGCAAATACCTAATCATTTCCATGTTACAGAACTTGGTAAAATCAGCAAGAATTTTATTGACTGTGGTGGAACTGTAAGAAAGGAAGAAGTAGTAAATTTTCAATTGTGGGAAGCCAATGACTATGATCATAGATTGGCTCCAGAAAAACTTCAAAAAATTATTGCCCTTTCCGAAGAAATATTAGACATCCACGACGGTGAAATTGAAGTGGAATATCAAGCTGGAACCATTGGGAAATTTGGTTTAGAATTTCAAAATGGCATCCTTGTTCTTACCAACAAACAAACCGATTGTTTGGCCAAAGACAATTGTGGCGTTCCCAGTGAAAAACCCAGACTATCCTTAAATTCTCTTCAATCCTCAACTTCCTGCGCACCAGGTAGTGGTTGCTGCTAAGCTAAATACTAAAATAAATTATGGCCCTTTTCAAAGAATTAGAGAAAAGTTTAAAATTATTCCAACCTACAACTATCCCTTCTGAAAGGAAGGAGAATTTGGAAAAAATTGCTGAAGAATTACAAATTCAAATCCAAATGGGCAGTCCTCTCAGATTGAATTTTATTTGTACCCACAATTCGAGACGAAGTCACCTCTCTCAAATTTGGGCTCAGATAATGGCCTACCATTTTGGCATTGCTGGAGTCCACTGTTATTCTGCAGGTACAGAAGCCACAGCTCTTTTTCCTGCTGTAGTGAAAACCATGGAAAACTTAGGTTTGAAAACAAAAATTCTGGCCTCCTCTACCAATCCCATTTACGCTTTAAAATACTCAGAAAATGAACCAGCTATTATTGGCTTTTCCAAAACTTTGGAAGATGATTTCAATCCAAAATCTGATTTTTATGCACTTATGACCTGTTCACAAGCCGCTGAAGATTGTCCATTTGTGCCCGGTGCAAAAAAACGATATTCTCTTTCCTACGAAGACCCAAAAGTTTATGACAACAGCGCCGTTCAAATGGAAAAATACCAGGAAAGAAGTTTACAGATTGGGCAAGAAATGTTTTTTCTTTTTTCTAAACTCCATCCAAAAAATGAAAACTAAAAAATTAGGATTTCTAAATAGCTACCTCACCCTTTGGATATTTTTAGCCATGGCTATTGGTGTAGGCATAGGCTACTTTTCACCATCATTTCCAGATTTAGTGAATTCCTTTAGCAAGGGAAGCACTAATATCCCCATTGCCATTGGTTTAATTTTAATGATGTACCCTCCTTTAGCTAAGGTAGACTACAGCCTCCTACCTAAGGTTTTTAGAAATGTTAAAATCCTATCTCTTTCCCTTCTTTTAAATTGGATTATCGGTCCCGTTTTAATGTTTGCCTTGGCGCTTATTTTTCTTTCAGACTATCCTGAGTATATGGTCGGTTTAATTTTAATTGGACTGGCAAGATGCATTGCTATGGTTTTGGTTTGGAATGATTTGGCAGAAGGAAGCAGCGAATATGGAGCAGGACTAGTGGCCCTAAATAGTGTTTTTCAAGTATTTGCTTATAGTTTTTATGCCTGGATTTTTATCACTGTACTCCCTCCTTATTTTGGATTTGAAGGAGCGTTGGTAGATATTTCCATTTCTACAATTGCAGAAAGTGTGGCCATTTATTTAGGAATTCCATTTGCTTTGGGTATTCTTAGTAGGTTAATATTGGTGAAGCTTAAGGGTGAAAAATGGTATAATGAGAAATTTATTCCAAACATTTCCCCCATCACCTTAATAGCTCTTTTGTTCACCATCCTTATTATGTTCTCCCTCAAAGGTGAATTGATAGTGGAAATCCCTATGGATGTACTTTTAATCGCCCTTCCCTTATTAATCTATTTCGCTTTGATGTTTTTGATAGGAATGTTTATGAGTAAACTGGTGGGTGCGAATTATGATAAAAGTACTGCTGTTGCTTTCACCGCAGCAGGAAATAATTTCGAACTTGCTATAGCTGTAGCCATCGCAGTTTTTGGATTAAATTCTGGACAAGCTTTTACTGGAGTAATTGGTCCTCTAGTGGAGGTACCGGCGCTTATTCTTTTAGTAAGAGTTTCCTTTTGGATTAAAAAGAAGTATTTCTCCAGCTAAATGGTTTTTAAGAATTCTTTAGTCAATTTTCATCTGTGTAACCTAAGTAACCAAGAATAATATATTCTTTGCAGATTTTTGTGCCTGATAAATTTTTGAATTCTTCAATTATGAAAAAGAATATGAACGGCCTCGATCGAACAATTAGGATATTAATTGCCGCTCTAATTATTGGTCTGTATTTTGGCAATATCATTTCCGGTGTTTTGGCTATTGTACTATTAATAGTTTCTGGAATTTTCATTCTTACCAGCTTCCTGAGTTTTTGTCCTATTTATGCCGGTTTGGGATTGTCTAGCAAAAGGAAATCATAATACCCAATTCCAAAGTTTAGCTATTTAATTTTATTGAATTATTTCTTTAATGAAGTTTCTCCTGAAAAATAAATTTACATTCATGGGTCTATTGCTCGGCAGTTTAGCTGGTTATGCCTATTATTATTTTATTGGATGCAGCAGTGGCACATGTTCCATTACTTCCAAGCCTATAAACAGCAGTGTATATGGTAGTATAATGGGAGCTTTACTATTTAGTAGCATTAAAGATTTTACACAGAAAAAGAACTCACCACCGAATGAACAAAACAATTAAAACCATTATTGATGTGCGCAGCCTCGGCGAATTTGCAGGAGGAAACGTTGCCGGAAGTCTAAATATTCCACTTCAAGAAATCCCAAAAAGAGTAGAAGAGATAAAATCCATGGAGCAGCCTATTGTATTATGCTGTGCCAGTGGCAACCGAAGTGGACAAGCAGCAAATTTTTTAAAAAACCATGGCGTTGATTGCGAAAATGGAGGCAGTTGGCTACAAGTAAATTTCCAAAATCAATAGTACATGTTGGAATCGATAAAGAAGATATTGGGTATTGGGCCGAAAGTTAATTACCAGGATCTATTAAAAAATGGTGCTCAAATTATTGATGTAAGAACTAAGGAAGAATTTAGGTCTGGACATATAAAAGGATCGAAAAATATACCCCTACAAAGTTTAGGAGGGAATTATTCCAAGCTCAATAAATCTAAACCTATTATTACTTGCTGCGCCTCAGGAATGCGAAGTGCTTCTGCCAAAAGAATGCTAAAATCCCAAGGATTTGAAGAAGTTCACAATGGTGGTGGTTGGATGAGTTTGGAAAATAAAATCTGAAAAACCGCTCTTTCTAAATATCAGGAAAAAACTGAACCCCTACTGTAAAACTTTCGGCACCTCCTAGTCCATTGATGTTTATAAGGGGAATATTTGTAGATATTTTTATCCTTTGATCGAGATTTATTCCCGCATAGATCTGAGAAATCGCAAAGGGATTATTATTGGTATTTCCTATCTCTAAATTCAAAGCATCAGAGGCGAAAACCGAGGCTATTTTATAATTTAGAAAAAGGCTGGTGCTGGTATTTCGAAGGGCAAATTCTGCATAAATATTACAAGAAGGCTCCAAATATCCGATGAATTCATCCTTTGGAATTTCACTTCCAAAAGCATTAAAATCTGCAGATCCTTTGAGATTTAAATCCACCGTGATGGCCGCCTGATCCCACATTCTAAAAAATAAAGGGTAGCTAATATTAGCATTCATCAAACCACCACCGCTGAAAATTTTATCCAGCAAAACCTCCGCAGTATCCTGATCTCCACCATTGTAAAAAACGGTATTTATATTACAACGGAATACTCCAAAATAACCTGTGAGCACATCACTCACCACCACGGCTTTTTCATCACTACCCTGAATAACTATATTGTTTAGTACTTGAAAGCTTTTGTTTCTAATTTTTGAATAGTAAAATTCTGATTGGGCATAAGTCCTAATAGGGAAAAAGCTTCTGGCTAGCTTGGGGCTGCCAGTAAGAACATTTACACTTTCAAAAAAATCTCGGTATTTCAGCAATTCCTTCCTCAACTTTCGGAGTTCTAATATTTCTGCATTTAAGGAATTCAAAAAATCAAAATCATCTTGAGCATAAGACAAACTGGTTTTTTGAGCAATAAGAGTATCTATTTTATCCAAGGTATCATTAAGCACCAAAACATAAGAATAGGCAATCACCGGGTCTACTTTATCCGGCAAACTTATTTCCGCATATAGCGCCAATTTTTCCCTGTCCTCCTGGGAAACTTTATACTCATACATTTTAAAAGGATTCAGAGGACTGTACTGTGCTTTGCAATAAATAACTGAAAATAGAAATAGGATAAAAAGGGCGGACTTTCTCATGATTGGATTTGGTTTTGGCAGGCTAAAAACCCATCCTTCGACTAAAAATTTTTGGAGGATAAGCCTTTACTGAATTAAAGATAAAAGAATCATCTGAAATCGCAGATTAATAAACATGTTTTACACAGAAAATCTTAGGATTATTCCCTCCCCCACTTATTGGATCTAAAACAAACCTGCATAATATTATCAGCTTTTAAGAGGAATAATTTACAAAACCCAACCAAAAGCCCTTTTAGGCGTTATATCATTATCAAAAGCTTATGACATACACTATGCAAAGAATTAAAAGTTTCCTGTTTGTATATATTCTTTTCCTTACCCTCTCTGTAATATATTACAGCTAGAGCAATCTAAAACTAGTTTTCTAAAAAGCTAAGACTATTCAAGCACCAATTTAAGCCTTTCAGAAAATTGCTCTCCCTGAACTTCCAAAACAAATACACCAGATGGAATCCCTTGAAGGGAAAGTCCATTGCTAGCATCATAATTCACCTGGTTTAGCAACAGCTGACCATTTAGAGAATATAATTTTAAGCTTATTATTTCCAGTGATGATTTAATAAAAACTGCATCTTTTGCTGGGTTTGGATACAGGGATAAGTTTAAATTATTTTTTTCCTCTAAGCCTATTCCAGAACAATCAAATCTAAAGCCTACTTTAAATCCATTATCATTAAACAAGGCTACTTTCTCCTCCATAGAACTTACCTCACCAGAGCTGAAATAAGTATAAGACCTATCAAGAGCATTGGTTCCTGCAGGACCAAGAATTTCATCATTTAAAGAGACTAAGGTTTCAATATTATTAGCGCTAATTTGTTCAATTAAGCCACCCACATCATCAATGGGTAACAGCCTTCTAATATTCAACATATTATCATAGTTTACCGCAAACTCTATGGTATCCATCCCTGCACCTGTAATATCTCCTACCAGGTCTAAGCTTTGAATATTTCCATTTAACCAAACTATATTTTCAAAATTCCAGTTGAAAGCATCCGTGGTACCGACTATGGAGCTGGGATCAACGATAATGGAGCTAATTTCATTGGATGCATTATAGGTGATATCATGAGCCACAGTATTGGGTCCAAAGCCATTGTCTTCCAAAATATGTACTCGAATAACATTATCGTTGGAATCGTAGCTTAATGTAGTGACTTTAAAAGGAGTAGACCCATTAGGATCAAAGGCTTTTAGGACTGTTTGTTTGCCATGGGAACCGTAATAAATACTATCCACGGTTTTTACTGTAGTATTGCCAGAATCTATATAATCAATACTTCTTAAGAGGCCAGCTTGATAGTTATACAAGGCATATGCTGAAGAATCTTTTCCTTGAAAAACAGAATCTTTGGCCAGCCAACAGACCTGTGCTTCAAGCCCCAGGGCCATATTAAACATTATAAAAACAAAGGCGAATTTTGTAGTTGTTTTTTTCATCGTCTGCTTTATTTATTCTGTAGGGAAATAATTTTTTGCCTCATCAATATAAATAAAATCTTACTTAAGCCGGATTAATTTCTGTAAGTGGTAAAAAGACTTCGAGTTTCAGTCTGTTTGGATCTAGAATCTTCAAATTTTTTTTGGTTTGGGACTGGAACAGTTTTGGGGTTTTCTGTGGGATGTTTTGTGGGCAGGTTTAGCCTTCCCTAAAAATTCAAGCCCACACTCCTAATTTCAAAAGCGGAATTAAAAGAGCTGAAATTAGCCCCCGAATTATTTGATTGGTTTTTTATTCGCTCGAACCTTCAGGTAGTTAGGTATCTTGATCGCAAATATAATTTGTGATTCTGTAAATTTTGATGGCTTCATAGCGAATAAGATGGTACTATTAAATTATTATTTGCCCTGTAATTATCTAGTTATAAACTGTCTAGTTTAAGGGGAGGAGATCAACCTGTACTTCTAATTCTTCGTTTATATTTTAGGCATCAGCCCAAATAGCCTGCTATCACTAAAATCAGAAAGGATTTTAAACAAAAAAGCACAACTTTGAAAGTTGTGCTTAGTTGTCCCACTAGGACTCGAACCTAGACTGACGGTACCAAAAACCGCTGTCCTGCCAATTAGACGATGGGACATCCTTAAAATTGGGCTGCAAATATAAGTATTCTCATTTATTACAAACAAATAATTTATAATATTTCATAAGAGCCTCTTTTTCCTTTGCTTGCCTTTCATTTCATTCCTTTTTTTAGTCCTTTCCCAACATGAAAAATTGGAGGCTAGCCAATTTCCCTTCCCATTTTTTAGCTTCAGCAAAAATTATTTTTTCCAAATCACCTTCCAATAAAGCTTGGATTTAAAGCGATTTGAAGGGCTATTTCAACTTTTACAATCTTTTAGTTCTCTTTAACAGTACTTTGAGAATTTTTACACCTATATTTTTTTAAATTCGCCACCTGACACTAAATTCTGATACATGCAGCTGAATTACAATAAGCTTAACAACATTCTTGGTTGGACAGTTTTTGCTATTGCTACGGTAACCTACCTTTTAACTATAGAACCTACGGCCAGTTTCTGGGATTGTGGGGAATATATTTCTACGGCAGTAAAACTTCAAGTTGGTCACCCTCCCGGTGCACCCTTCTTCCAATTAATGGGAAACTTTTTTGCCCAGTTTGCCTTTGGTGATGTAATGAAACAAGCCGCTGCAGTAAATGCTCTTTCAGCATTAAGTAGCTCCTTTACCATTCTTTTCCTTTTCTGGACCATCACTGCTCTGGGAAGGAAATTTGCCTCCAAATACGGTGAAATAAATACTGCCAGAACAATTTCTATCCTTTTTAGTGGATTGGTTGGTTCTCTAGCTTATACCTTTAGTGATAGCTTTTGGTTTTCCGCTACAGAAGGTGAAGTATACGCCATGTCATCCCTTTTTACAGCTATTGCTTTTTGGGCCATATTAAAATGGGAAGTAGAAGTAACCAAAAGCCCAAGAGCTGGAAGATGGATCATCTTTATAGCTTATATGACCGGACTTTCTATAGGTGTACACATCTTAGTTTTCCTTACCATCCCGGCTATTGTAATGATCTATTTCTTTAAGAAAGATCCAGAAATCAACAATCGTAAATTTATTATTTACAATGGTATAGCCATGATAGTTTTAGGGGTAATATTCGCCGGTATCATTCCTATAGTGTTAAAGACTTTCGGTAAAATGGAAATCCTAATGGTAAATACCTTTGGTATGCCTTTTAATTCGGGAACCATTTTCACCGTTATCCTATTAGCTGTTTTAAGTTTTATTGGATTAAAATATACTCGTAAAAAGGAACTTCCTCTTTGGAATACCCTTATTCTTTCCACCATTTTCATAATTCTTGGATATTCCACATTTATCACCCTAGCTATCCGCTCCAATGCCAATACGCCAATTGATGAAAACAATCCGGAAGATGCTCTATCCCTTTTGGATTATTACAATCGTGTGCAGTATGGAGATTGGCCAGTAGCTTATGGCCAGTATTACAATGCTCCAGTGGTAGATTATGACGATGGAAAGCCTGTATACACTAAGGATGAAGAAGCTGGAAAATATGTTGTTTCTGATGATAAGAAAAAGAGTGTTTTAAAATATGCCAAAACCCATCAAGGATTTTTCCCTAGGATTTGGAGTACAGACCATGCCCAAGGTTATGAGTCTATAATGGGATATTCCAAAAACAATAATGGCAAACGTCCTTCTTTTGGTGAAAACATTAGATTCTTCTTTAGCTACCAAATTGGTGGTATGTATTGGAGGTATTTTATGTGGAATTTTGCAGGTAGGCAAAACGACTATCAATTTAGAGGAGAAGCCACTAAAGGGAATTGGATTAGTGGTATTAATTTTATTGATGAAGCTCGTTTAGGACCTCAAGACAATCTTCCTTTTCACGCCAAAAATTCCCCAGCTCGAAATAAATATTACCTATTACCCTTCCTTTTGGGATTGATAGGCCTTTATTTTCACTTTAAAAAATCTGGAAAAGACGCTTGGGCACTTACCCTGTTTTTCCTAGCCACAGGAATCGGTGTTTTAATTTATACCAATGTTCGCCCTTATGAACCTAGAGAAAGGGATTATTCCTTTGTAGGCTCTTTTTATGTTTATGCTATTTGGATAGGATTAGGTGTACATGCCATCTTTGAAATGCTCAAGGATAAAATGCAAAATGAAAAAACCTCCATTGCCATTGGAGCGCTTTGCCTGCTATTAGTTCCTGGAATTATGGCCAAGGAAAACTGGGATGATCACGATAGAAGCAATCGCTATTTGGCTAGAGATATTGCCAGAGCCTATTTAGATTCTTGTGAACCCGATGCCATATTATTTACCAATGGTGATAATGATACCTTCCCCCTATGGTATGTACAAGAGATTGAAGGCTATAGAACGGATGTACGAATAATAAACCTCAGCCTTTTAAATACAGATTGGTATATAGACCAGGCCAAAAGAGCTGCCTATGATGCTGCTCCTGTGCCCTTCTCTTTTGAGCACGACCAATACCGCCAAGGAACTAGAGATGTTATTTATTTCCAAGATCGTGGCTTTAAAGGTAGATGGAGAGTAGAAGATCTTATCAAATGGATTAAGAGTGATGATCCAGAAACTAAATTCACACCGCCAAATGCAAAAACCCTGAATATTTTCCCTAAGAAACAGGTTAGAGTTTCTATAGATAAGGAAAAGGTTTTAGCAGAAGGAGTGGTTAGTCTTAAAGACAGTGCTAAGATTGTAGATTATATAGATTGGAATTTAAAAACCAATGCCCTATCTAAAAGGGATCTGATGGTAATTGATCTTATCGCTAATAATGATTGGACAAGACCCATATATTTCAGTGTTACTGTTGGTAATAATTCCAAAGCCTATTTCTGGCTAGATGAATATTTCCAATTGGAAGGATTGGCTTACCGTTTTGTACCCATTAGAAACAAAAGAAAACCACAAACCATTGACTTTGGAGTGGTTAATGCCGATAAGATGTACGATAATATGATGAATCGTTTTTCGTATGGAAACATGGAATTACCAGATGTATACCTTGATGAAACGAATAAAAGGGTTTCCTATAATCTTAGAAATTCTTTTGGAAGATTAGCAGATCAATTGGTAGCTGAGGGCAAAAATGACAAAGCTCTAGAGGTATTGAATAGATGTGAGGAGCTAATGCCGGAATCTAAATTCGCCTATAACTATTTTGTTTTTGGGGTTATTGAAGGCTATTTCAAAGCTGGTGATACAGCCAAAGGAATGGAAATGATTAACCTTTTTGCGGATCGCCTTGATGAAGAATTGACTTATTACCGTCAGTTTAAAGGTCAGGATAAGAAGCTTATAAACCTCGATATTAGAACAGCTGTTCAATATTACCAGCAATTGGTGAGGATGGTTCAAATGAATACTGATGGTGGTGCTGATCCAAATAATCTGGAACAGGCAGATATCTTTAAAAGATACCAGTCTGCCACCACAGGAATTTAAATTTCTTTAAATACATTTTTTTTTAGACCCTTGGGATTCATTTCTCAAGGGTCTTTTGTTTTAAATTAGCCTTCCATAGCAATTCACGTGTATTTAACAAAAACCCCTTTTTGGCTCAAGGCCTTATACCCCAATCTCATCTGGAATAAAAGTAGAGATGAAAAAAAGGTTTATCTAAGCTTTGATGATGGTCCTACTCCAGAAATAACGGAATGGGTTTTAGAGGAATTGAAAAAATATGAAGCCAAGGCTAGCTTCTTTCTTATTGGTAAAAATGTAAAAGCCTTTCCCGAAATTTCAAAGCGCATTCTACAAGAAGGACATAGTATTGGCAATCATACCCAACAGCATATGAATGGTTGGAAAAATTCTTGCGAAGACTATATGAAGGAGGTTGATCAATGTGCGGAGTTGCTAGATTCCAAACTCTTTCGTCCACCCTATGGTAGGATAAAAAAATCACAGATAAAGGCCCTCAGAGCTCAATCCTATAATATAATAATGTGGGATGTATTAAGTGGAGATTTTGATATTAATCTTGAAGCAGAAGACTGTTTTAAAACAGTGGTTAAAGGTGTAAGGAATGGCTCCATAATTGTTTTTCACGATAGCCAAAAAGCCTGGCCTCGATTAAAAGGCTGCCTAGCAAAAGTTTTGGATCATCTCAAAAAAGAAGGCTATTCTATGGAAGCTTTAAGCTAAAAGCTATTTAATTTCCCCTTTAGATTTTTTCCAAGAACTCATTCCACCAGTCATATTATAGACTACATCAAAACCCATTTCCTTCATAATTTTCATGGCTCTGGCACTTCTTCCACCAGAATGACAATAGACCAAATAGCTTTTGTCTTTATCCAATTTCTCCAATTGAGCCTTAAAATCCTCATCTTGAATATTAATATTCACAGAACCTTCAATTTTTCCTTGGTTCACCTCTTCTGGACTTCTAACATCAATAATTTGAAGTTCTTTATTTTCGGCTATCATTTCCTTTGCCTGGCTCACATCTACATTTCCTCCTTTAGATTCACTTTCCGTTTGCGCAGAGCAACTTGGACTTAAAACTATTAGTAGGGCAAAAACTATTATGGAAAAATACTTTTTCATCTTATTTCTATTTAAGCTGGAAAATTAAGTGTTATTTTAATGAAAAGATAAAAAAAGCCGAATAATTGAAAACAAGTATTCGGCTTCTTTATGCGATTAGGGCTTTGCTTAGATTAAATCCAAAACATCTGTATAACCCATTCCGTTATATAAATTTTCTACACCTTGAGACTGAAGCCACTGCACGGCTTGTCCACTCCGGTTTCCAGATCTACAACAAAGCACAAGGGGAACATTGTAGTTTTTGAATTGCTCTAAATTTTCAACCACGGTATCCAAAGGAATATTTATGCTTCCCGGTACATTCCCTTCTTCAAATTCTGCTACTGTCCTTACATCCACAATCAGCGTTTTTGGATCTTTTAGCAAGTCTTTTATTTCATTCATACCTTTTATTTTTTTCAAAAATATTAAAGACTACCAAATTTTCACCTGATCATCTCCGGAATTTATCATTGGATCTTCATCCTTACATCCCCAAGCAGCTTTAAACTCATCCATATTACTCACCGTACCATTTACACGGTATTTTGCGGGCGAATGTGGATCTGTTGTTACCTGATTTCTTAGATAAGCATCGGTTTGATTAGTTTGCCAAACTTGAGCCCAACCCAGGAAAACTCTTTGTTGCCAAGTAAATCCATCAATTACAACTTCTTCCCTACCATTTTCCAATGAAGTTTTATAGGCGTAATAGGCAAGAGTTAATCCTCCGAGATCGGCAATATTTTCTCCTAAGGTTAGCTTTCCATTTACAAATACACCTTCTAGAGGTTCATAAGAAGAGTATTGTTCTGCCAAAGCCTTAGTTTTTACATCAAATCGGGATCTATCATCTACTGTCCACCAATCGTTTAAATTACCATCCTTGTTATACTTACTTCCTTCATCATCAAAACCATGGCTAAACTCATGACCTATTACTCCTCCAATTCCACCATAATTCAATGCTGCTTCGGCTTCTGGATTATAAAAAGGTGCTTGTAAAATCCCCGCTGGAAAGACTACTTCATTATTGGCAGGATTATAATAAGCATTTACAATATGGGCAGGCATATACCACTCACTTCTGTCTACCTCTTTATCCAATTTGGCAAAGTTTTCAGCAATACCATATCTATTCAAATTGATAACATTGATTAAAAAATTATCAGGACTTATTTCTAAGCCTTCAAAGCTTTTCCATTTATCTGGGTAGCCGATTTTATAAGTGAAGCCTTCTAGTTTTTCTATAGCTTTCTTTTTGGTTTCTTCACCCATCCAGTCTAAACCTTCTATCCTTAATTTATAGGCCGCACGCAAATCCTCCACCATATTTTTGATATTCTCTTTGGAGGATGCTGGGAAATGTTTGTCTACATACATATGCCCTAAAGGCTCGCCAAGACCAGCATTTATGCTGGATAAAATTCTTTTCCACCTCGGTTTTAATTTTCTACTTCCCCTTAGTGTTCTATTAAAAAAATCAAAGTTTTGATTTACAAAATCAGAAGATAAATAAGCTGCATAGGCATCTATTACCGACCAATGGGCGTAGTCTTTTAGAACTTGAATACTTGTGTTGGAAATTATGCTATCCAGTGATTTGATATAATCAGGTTGCTTAACAACTGCGGTATCAAATTTCAAATTATTAGTCTTAAAATAATAGTCGAGTTTCAAAGAAGGAGCTATCTCTAGAAGCTCCTTATAGGCCATTTTATTATACGTTTTTTCAGGGCTTCTTCTATCTACTCTGCTCATTGCCGCTTTGGCCAAAAGTTTTTCAAACTCATAAATTCCCACTGCAGCCTTTTTGGCTTTATCCTCTTCATATTCGGATAAGACTAGCATTTTTTCTAGGTGTATTCTATATTTTTCTTGTATTTCTACAGATGAACTATCCGATTTCAAATAATAGTCGCGATCTGGCATTCCCATTCCACTTTGAGAAACTTGTAGTAAATGACGAGAAGAGTTTTTCTCATCTATTCCCACATATATACTCCAAGGATGTGAAATACCCAAACCCTTAAATTCAGTATTTAATTTTAGGTAATCATCTAAAGATTGAATATTGGAAACCTTTGCCAAAATGGGTTTTAGACCTTGTATTCCTGCTTTTTCAACAGCATTACTATCCATACCACTTTTGTAAAAATCCGCAACCAATTGCTGGTAACTACCTTTTTCAAAATCATTTTTTTGTACTATCTCATCCAAAAGATCCTTTACATTTTTATTATTACTCTCAATAAGTTCATTAAAGGAGCCCCATCTTGATTCGGTTTCGGGGATGGGATTATTTTTTATCCAATTTCCTGAAGTGTAAAGGAAAAAGTCATCGCATGGACTAATGGTAGAATCTAAATTTGCAAGATCAAAACCCAAATGATTTCCTTCATTATTTTGAGAGGAGGAATTCTCTTGATTTTGCCAAGAAATAAGACCGATGGCCACTAATCCCAGTAGTACTTTTTTCATAATTTATTTTTTTAAAAATTGCTGAGCTTTCTCTTATTGGTTGATCCATGCTTTACGCATTTGCAACTGCTCCAAACTTGGGTTTTCAATTATTTCAATTACATGCTTTTTAGTACTTGTTCCCATTTGGGCTTTGGCTTTTAGGGTTTTCTCTTTAAACCTACCTTTTTTATCCTTTCTAGCAATCAGCACTTCAATATTATCACCCTCCTGAGCTGTTTTATACAATTCACCAATCACCTTACTGATATTCTTAAGACTCACCTCCTTACCGTGAAACTGAATTATTTCATCACCTTCTTTTAATCCGAGGGCATGTCCGAATGCATCCATTTTAGAAATATCATCCACCCTTACTCTAGAGGTGGTGAAATTATATCCATAGCCAACGTTTCCAGAAATTATTCTGGGCACTTCCTTTTCAGCATCGTAATTTATACCTGCAGAAGCCAAAAGAGATTTTAAATCAAAAGGCTCTGCCCCTTCAAAATGGCGGGCGAAAAATTCGCGCATTTCAGGATAGGTCATTTCAGTAATAAG
This sequence comes from uncultured Cryomorphaceae bacterium, assembly GCA_963976435.1. Classification (GTDB taxonomy): domain Bacteria; phylum Bacteroidota; class Bacteroidia; order Flavobacteriales; family Schleiferiaceae; genus CAKZNE01. Next base: position 20,975 of record CAXBKQ010000015.1, read on the forward strand.
ATCAAAAAGCTCGGTATCCAAAAAGAAGGTGTCTGCACCATAGGTAGCTCCCAATTCTTGTAGCAGATCTACCAATCCATATTCACTATTCGAATGTTTCCTCAATTCAAGATCTAAAGCCATCCCGGCAAGGGCACCTTTTTGGTAAAAGTTGAAATATTGGTCTTTAAAAAAGCTAAGGGTAAATTCACTGGCTTTGGTAAGTGGAATATCCTCATTAAATCCATCATTGGAGAGCATTTTAGATTTCATCACCTCCAAAAATTTATCCATATCATAAATTCCATTCCTTACTTGTACTAGATGCGAATTGTATTCTGTAACACCCTCATACAACCAAATATGCTGGGACATTGTAGGATTGATAAAATCAAAATTGGCAATGTGTTCCGAGTGAATATTAAGAGGAGTTACAATATGAAAAAACTCATGAGAGGTAATATCTTTTACACTATTGTAAAATTGGTTGCCGCCAAATTCGGGCATATATAAAACTGTGGAGGTATGATGTTCTAAAGCACCATATCCAGAACCAGCATCCTGCATACCTACACAGTAAACCAAAACTGCATATTTTTCTACTGGCAGATTACCTCCTAAATACACTGCTGCCGCATCCAATACATCAGCTACTTTATCCAATGCTGTTTGGGCATTTACTTTCTTACTAGGGCTATAAACCGATACAATTACCTCTGCGCCACCCACCATTCTTGTGGCAGTATCTGGCACACAATAAAGGATGGGATTATCATGAACCATAAAGTAATTATTCACCTTAAAAACATCTAAGGTATCCATTAGTTCTCCTTGAAGGGCTGTGCTAGCATAAAATTCTTTTGGCTTGGCAATATTTAGGGTATAGGGTTGATCCTTGAATCCATCTAAATAACCAATAAAGCCGAAATTGTTTAGCAGAACTACATCCTTGGAAATACTGGTTCCCGCGGGTTCAAAAATTCCACTTGGTGTTTCAGAATCAAAAGTATCATCTGCCCAATAGGTGATTTTATATAAATCCTTGGCTCCATATATCATCCATCTATTGAGGTCTAGCTTGCGAATTTTAAGCTCATTACCTCTAGAGTCTAAGGCTTTAAAATCACTAATAAAGCGACCGTAATTTTCAATATCGTAGGTTCCTGGAATAATCTTGGCCATATGGAATTCAACACTATCCTTGCGAATAATGGGCGGTACCATTTCTACCTTCAATTTATCGTCAAGGATTTTATTCAGGTTCATAAAAACTGAATAGGACTCATCATTTTGAAAAGGTTCAAATTGCGCTAGTGTGGATAAAATAATTCCAATGTTTAACAGGATTATTAGGTTTAGTTTTTTCATAATATATATTTATTGAAAAGCTGTTTTAGGATCAATTGCGAGCCGAAAATAAGTTTAATTTTTTTGGGCTTTGGTTTAGTTTTTCGAAATTTATTTGCTGTTTATTATTCATATCTCAGGGTATTTACGGGCTTGGTTCCTGCAATTTTTAAAGAGTGGTAGCTAATTATTAGATAAGACAATAAGATGGCCAGCAAGGCTGAAAAAATAAATATCAATGGATCCAAAGTTGCCTTATATGCAAAATTGGATAGCCAGGCATTTATTAAAAAATAAGCCAGGGGAATAGCTAATATCACCGACACCACTATTAACAAGAGCATTTCCCTGAAAATTAATTTTACCATTTGGCTCAAATCTGCTCCTAGCACCTTCCGAATTCCTACCTCCCTAGTTCTTAAATTGGTAGTGAAGGAGGCTAGTCCTGTTAATCCAATAAACGAAATGAAAATTGCCAAATAAGTTAAAAATAGAATCAATTTACTTTGCCTTTGTTCCTCCTCGTAAAGCTCTAATAAATCCTTGTTTAAAAAACTAAACTGAAAGGGAATATCTGGTCTTACACTTGCTAAGGTTTCTTCAATGTCATTAAGTGCAGCAAGGAGATTTTCACTGTCTACTCGTACATGTAAAAAACCCTCTCCAATTTCCTCATAAACCAAAATAAGGGGCTCTACCACTTGTCGAAGGGAATGGACGTTAAAGTCTTTAGCAACTCCAATAATCCTCCCTTTGAAATCCTCCAATCCAGGACCAACAATTTCAATATCGCTATCGAGATCATAGCCATTTTCTAAAAGAAGATTGGCTGCCGTTTCATTGATAATAATAGGATCGTCATTTCTATTTTTATCTTCAGAATTAAAGCTCCGTCCCTTTACCAATTCTATTTCCATAGTATTGAAATAATCCAAGGCTACTACCATATAATCCATCACAATCTGATAATTAGATTTTTCACCTTTACGGGCCCTTATCAGGGTTCTACCCAAGCTTTTTTCAGAACTTGAACTAGACATTGAACTCGCAAGAATAAAAGAACTTTTTTGCAAGGTCTTTTGGATATTAGGCATCCTATTGCTGGTGATAGAATCTCGAATAGGAACAATTACAATATCTTCCTTATTGAAACCCAAATCCTTACTTTTTACAAATTCCATCTGTTTATACATCAGCATCGCTGTAATCACTACGGCAACTGAAATACTAAATTGAAAACCTACCAAAACTTTGCGCAGGCCAAGCCCTGTTTCGCCCCTCACCACTCCTTTTTTGATGGCCGCCATTGCCGGAATTCTACTTAAATAAATTGCGGGATACCATCCACTTAAAAAGGCAATTGCCAAAGCTAGAGCAAGAGGAAACCACCATAAGCTTTCATATTCACTAAAGTTTAGGGATAGGTTTTTTCCGATAACTTCATTTAAAGGAGTGAGTTCAAGGGTAAGCTCTACCATCACCATTCCTACGAATAATGCCAATAAACTTAAAATGAGAGATTCTAGAAAAACTTGCCACATTATTTCTCTTTTCCCAGATCCTAAAACCTTTTGCATTCCCGCTTCCTTCACCCTTTTCAAACTCCGAACGGTGGCCATGTTTATATAGTTAATACTGGCCAATAATAAAATGAGGATTCCTATGGCTGCAAAGGCATAAATATAACCTTGACTACCGTGGGGCCTATCTATTTTTAAGTCTGAAGATGCGAAATGAATATCGTCTAAAGGCGTGAGCCCAATGCTATACGATGCCCCTATTTGCCCACCAGTATTGAGCATATTCTTTTGATAAAACTGATCAAAACGGCTGATCAAAAGGTCTGCTTCATAAGACTTATTGAACCTTAAAAAGGTATGAGCCTCCACCCGCCAAAGCGAACTCCGCTTTTGCTCCATATTAAGGCTGCGATGGAATGATGAGATAAGGGCAGAAAATTTATGATGGGTATTGGAAGGTAAATCTGCTATCAACCCAGTTACCGTATAATCGTAATTATTGGTACTTATCATTTCACCAATCACCTTTTTCTTTCCAAAATATTTATTGGCGAAAGATTCCGTAATTACTATGCTTCTGGGTTTAGACAATGCTGTATCGGAATTCCCTTCTAAAAATTCCAATTCAAAAACTTTAAAAAAATTACTGTCGGCCAAGGCTACGTCCGCTTCTCCTAATTTTAGCTCTCCTCTTTTAAAAAGTACACTTTCATCAATATGGATTAGGCGGGTGCTTGCTTCCATAAAGTCAAACTCCTCTTCCAGCATAGGTGCCATGGAATATCCTGCGCCAGCATAACTTTCCAGTTGATTGTTAATTTCGAAATCGCAGCTCAGCCTGTATATTTCCTCGTGGTTTGGAAAATGAGAATCGTAGGTTAATTCGCTGTGAAGATAGAGGTAGATGATAAGGCTTACCCCTAGTCCCAAACCTAATCCCAAAACATTTAGGAGGCTATAAGTTTTATTCCTGGCTAAGGAACGAAAGGCAAATTTGAAGCTAAAGCTATGCATGTGTCACGTTTTTTTCGGACACTATTTGACCATCAAGAAGTTTAACAATTCTATTGGTATAGGCGGCATCATTCATGGAGTGAGTAACCATAATAATGGTACTTCCCTCTTCATTTAGTTTGGAGAGCATTTCCATAATTTCATTTCCATGATGGGAATCTAAATTACCGGTTGGCTCATCCGCTAAAATTAATTTTGGTTTAGTAACAATCGCTCTTCCAACGGCAACACGTTGCTGCTGTCCACCAGAAAGTTCAAATGGATAATGCTTACTTCTATGCCCTAAACCTATTTGCTCCAGGATTTCATTTACCCGATTTTTTCTTTCAATATTTTTAATGCCTTGATAAACTAGAGGCAGTTCAATATTTTCAAAAACAGTAAGTTCATCGAGAAGGTTAAAATTTTGGAAGATGAAGCCTATATTGGATTTACGAAGTTTTACTTTCTTCTTTTCATTCAATTTTTTCACATCAATATCATCAAGGATAAAAAGCCCAGAATCAAAACTATCTAGTAATCCAATAATATTAAGAAGGGTAGTTTTTCCGCAACCTGAAGGGCCCATTATGGAAACGAATTCACCTTTGGAGACCTTAAAATTCACCTCATCCACTGCTTTAGTTTCAATGGAATTTGATCTATAGATTTTTGTTAAATGATGTAGATGAATCATATTCTATTCAAAGGCTTCAATTCATTAAAAAGAAAAAGCCCCCTGCCTATTTGTACGTTTAACACAAAATTTACCTAAAGGTAAAAAAGAACTCGGCAAAGAGGGCTTATTATTTAATATCAGTATAAAAAATTGAAAAAAAATCCCGGAAGGATCCTCGACTGGAGGATAACCGATTAACCCTAAAATTCTGCTACTTGAACTTGAAATTAAACAACCAATTTTATCCAGTCTAAAACCCAAAAAGTATGAAGAAAGAACTCTGCTGATTCACAGCTTATCCGGGATTCTCTTGAGAAATATGCCGAAGCACATCCTCACCTTGTGTATTTTTAAGCTGAATAAACAGCTCTATTTTAAATTCAAAAAAGTTTTATTCCCAAAAAAGAAGCGATCTTAAGTCCTGATTCATTTTCCTCCTTCTCTCTGTCCACCTCTGTAATTTTGCTAAATTTTAATATCTCTGATCTGAAATATTTTTCGAATCTCTGGAAATCAATGCGATTAACATTTTCCTCTTTTTTAAAGGCAGAACTGCCCCCTACATGAGAGTTTCTTGTAGGGGCTAGCTCCATTGCCATTGAGAGAATGCCTGTATTAATTACATTCATTGCTTCGTTTCGTTTTATGCTTTAGTTTTCGTGCCAAGCCTAAGGCAATTGCTATTCCCAAATACTAATTTCTTGTTTATCAATTACTTAAGGAATTATCCTACAATTTTACTGTTCATTTTCGAACATTAATTTGTTCAGTTTCGAACAGATGAATTACTTTTCGCCTATGAAAACAAGCCACTGTATTCTTATTGTGGACGACGATGATGATGTCTTAACCTCTGCTCGCTTATTGCTTAAACAGCATTACTCTAAAGTTCACACCTGTTCTGATCCTACTCAATTAAACATCATTCTTTCCAAGCTTCAACCCGACCTTGTTCTCTTGGACATGAATTTTACTCGGGGAGTGAACGATGGTAAAGAAGGTCTTTACTGGCTGAAAAGAATTAAGGAAGTGGCACTTGAAACCCAGGTGATTTTAATGACAGCCTATGGGGAAGTGGAACTTGCTGTGGAAGCCATTAAAAATGGAGCCTTTGATTTTGTTCTAAAGCCTTGGACAAATGAAAAGCTTTTAGCCACTGCTTCCAATGCCCTCAAATTAGCTAGCCAAAGTAAAAAGGTGGAACAACTGGAACAAACCAAATCCAATCTTGAAGAAAATTTGGGATTAAAAGATGAGGAGCTAAGTAGTAAATCACCGGCTATGAAATCCATAATGGAAACCATCTCCAAGGTGAGCTCCACAGATGCCAATATTTTACTGCTTGGTGAAAATGGTACCGGAAAAAGCGTTTTGGCAATGACCATCCACAGGCTCTCGCAAAGGAAAAGCAATCCATTTATTACGGTAGATTTAGGAGCTCTAAATGAAAATCTTTTTGAAAGCGAATTGTTTGGACATAAAAAAGGCTCCTTTACAGATGCCCAAACGGATAAACCTGGAAGATTTGAAGTATCGCATGAAGGGTCTATCTTTTTGGATGAAATTGGAAATTTAAGTCCAGCCCTACAAGCCAAACTATTAACGGTAATCCAAAACCGAAAGGTGACCAGAATTGGTGAAAACCGGGAAAGAAATATTGATGTTCGACTAATTTCCGCTACGAATATGCCAATTCAAGAAATGGTGGGTAATGGAAGATTTAGACAAGATTTACTTTATAGAATTAATACAGTAGAAATAGAGGTACCCCCACTGCGAAGCCGAAAAGAAGATATCCCCATTTTGGCGAATCGCTTTTTAAAACGATTTTCTAGAAAATATCATAAAGGTGAATTAATTCTTACCGAAGAGGCCTTGGATAGATTAATTGATTATCACTGGCCAGGAAATATTAGAGAGCTGGAACATTGTATGGAGAGGGCTGTGATAATGACGGATGGCAAGGAAATAAAGTCATTCGGTTTGCAATTGTCTGAATCCAATGGCGCACAACCATCTGGATTAAATTTGGAGGAAATGGAAAAACACCTTATCAATAAAGCCTTGGAAAAATATAAGGGAAATATTTCCCGAGCCGCTTCAGATCTTGGTCTAACCAGAGCAGCTTTATACAGAAGAATGGAAAAATATGACCTTTGATAAATTTACCATCCAAATAGTAGTAAGGGTCCTTCTCCTTTTACTAAGTATTCTTTCCTTCTCCTATTTTTGGTCGGAATACGATGGCTTATTATTTACCTATTGTCTTCTTGGGATAATAATTCTAGGACAGGTAATAGAATTTGTTCGTTTCTCAAACCATAGCAATCGACAGTTAAAAAAATTCTTAGAAGCTGTAAGTCACGATGACTTTTCTGTAACCTTTAGCAGTGATAAATTGGGAAGGAGCTTTTCGGATTTAAAGGAAAGTTTTTCAGAATTAATTGAAAAATTAAAAAATACCAGAGCCACGCAGCACGGACATTCAGAGCTTATGAACCTAGTTTTGGAAAGTGTGAAAATAGGATTAATTGTAGTGGATAAAAATGGGATGATCACCATAATGAATAAGTCTGCTCAAGAGATGTTGGAGATTCCTCAATTTTTCAGCTGGGAAATGTTCAGTAAAAAGAAACCAAATTTCGCTTCCCAATTAGGGCATTTCAATTTTGAAGGGAGAAAGTTAATTAGTTTAGATACCAAAGACTTTTATCTCGATCTCGATCATATTACATTGATGGGAGATGTTTACCATATTATTTCATTCTCAGATTTAAAAAATGAAATTGAACAAAAAGAGATTGAAGCTTGGCATAAGCTCATCGTTATATTGGCTCATGAGGTTATGAATTCCATTACACCTATTAGCTCCCTTTCTGAAACCATACAACAGATGCTCAGCGATAAAAATGGGCAAGCCATAAAACACGAAGATATAAATCAAGAAAAGGTTGAGGACATTCTGGTAGCCTTAAAAACCATAGTAAGAAGAAGTAGAGGAATGCTGAGTTTTGTAAATGAATACCGCAAACTCACCAAACTACCGGCACCGAATTTTGAGCTTTTTAATATTCAAGAATTTATGGAAGAGGTGCTACAATTGATGAGCCCTCAATTGGAAAAATCCAAAGTGGAAATAGAACTAAATATTGTTCAAAGCAGGCTGGGACTAAAAGCCGATCGCAAAATGATTGAGCAGGTGATGATAAACCTAATTGGCAATGCTATTTATGCCTTAGAAGATGCTGAAAATCCAACAATTAAAATTTCGGCAAAGCTCTCAGAAAACTATACCATTATTGATGTAGAAGATAATGGAAAAGGGATTTCTGAGGATATTATTCCTTCTATTTTTATTCCCTTCTTTTCTACTCGAAAAAATGGTTCTGGAATTGGGCTCACTCTTAGCAAGAATATCATGAAATTACATCAAGGAAATATTGCTGTACGCTCCACCATTAATAAAGGAACGCGGTTTAGCTTAACTTTTAAATAGAGCCCCATAGAGAATAGGGTTTATTCCACTTCCCAAGTATTGGATCCTGCTATAAGGGCATCCAAATCTCCTTCTCCTTTTAATTCTTTGGCCTGCTCTATTTGATCTATCATTGCCTTTTCGTAGGTAAATCTTTCTTCGGTGTAAAAGATACCAAAAGGCCTAGGGAAGCTATTCTCGGTTATATGCTTATCGAAAAAGCGACTTAATATATGAGCTTTTAAGGGGTCCTTTTCATCGTGAATCCATAGATCTGAATGATCATCACCCTCCTCCAATTTTACAATTTCGGCTTGGGTTCCTTTTAATTTTAAACCTAAGCTTCCATTTCCGTAGATCAAAGGCTCACCTTGTCTTAATTGGATGGAGCTTAATGCTTTTTGCTTTTTATCTGTCCAAATTTCAAAGGCAGCATCATTAAAAACATTGCAATTTTGGTAAATCTCTACAAAGGAAGTCCCTTTATGTTCGTGGGCACGTTTTAATATTTCACGAAGGTGTATTGGGTCTCTATCAACCGAACGGGCTACAAAGGTTGCATCTGCACCTAAGGCTAATGCCAAGGGGTTAAAAGGGTGGTCTATACTTCCTAATGGGCTAGATTTAGTGGCTTTCCCCAATTCAGAAGTTGGAGAATATTGACCTTTGGTAAGCCCATAAATTTCATTGTTAAACAATAAAATATTAACATCAAAATTCCTGCGTAATGCGTGAATTAATTGATTACCACCAATAGAAAGCCCATCGCCATCACCAGTAATAATCCACACACTTAAATCGGGGTTTGCTGCCTTTAATCCACTTGCTATGGCTGGTGCTCTTCCATGAATACTATGCATGCCATAGCTATTCATATAATAAGGAAATCGAGAACTGCAACCAATCCCAGAGATGAAAACCAAATTTTTTCTTTCTATTCCAAGCTCTGGCAAAACCGTTTGCATTTGTTTTAAAATGCTATAGTCTCCACAACCGGGGCACCAGCGAACATCTTGGTCGCTGCTAAAATCTTTTGCCGTTAATTTTGGAGCATCAGTCATTCGTTTCTTCTTTGATTTTATCAAATATCTCCTGTGCTTTAAAAGGCAAGCCTTTGATTTTATTTAAAGGAATTACAGCCTTGCAAAACTCCTGTTGAACTAACTTATTCAACTGACCATTATTTAGCTCAGGTACAATAACTTTTTCAAATTTCTCTAAAACTTTTCCAAGGTCATTATGAAAAGGAAAGAGATGTTTTAAATGCAATTGAGCCACTTTCATTCCGGCTTCTCTTGCCCATCGTACCGCAACTTTTATGGATCCTTTTGTAGACCCCCAGCCCAGTACTAATATGGCATCTTGTTCATCACCTTGAATAAATTCTAATGGGGGATAAGTATCGGAGATTTTTGCAACTTTCGCGGCTCTAATCTTCACCATATTTTGATGATTCTCTGGATCATAGCTCACATTTCCAGTATTCTCTGCCTTTTCCAATCCACCCACTCTATGCTCCAAACCTTCTTGTCCGGGTAAGGCCCAGCTACGTACTAAATTTGCATCCCTTTCATAGGGAAAATAGGTCTCAGCATTTGCATTTGTAAGTGGCGCTTTTATCTCTTTGAACTGGGATGATTTAGGGAATTTCCAAGGTTCTGCACCATTGGCAATATAACCATCGGAAAGTAAGATTACCGGTGTCATATGTTCTACAGCAATTTTCACGGCTTCCATAGCTGTTTCAAAACAATCTGTTGGTGAATTGGCTGCAATAACGGGGATTGGGGCTTCGCCATTTCTTCCATAAATGGCCTGCATAAGATCGGCCTGCTCAGTTTTTGTTGGCAATCCTGTAGAAGGGCCACCTCTTTGCACATTAATAATTACCAAGGGAATTTCTAGCATCAAAGCTAGTCCTAAGGCCTCTCCTTTAAGTGCCATTCCAGGACCTGATGTTGCAGTAATTCCTAAGGAACCTGCAAAGGATGCTCCTATAGCGGCGGTAACAGCTGCAATTTCATCTTCTGCTTGGAAAGTTTTTAAACCAAAATTTTTATGTCTGGCTAAAAAATGAAGAATATCAGAGGCTGGGGTAATGGGGTATCCAGCAAAAAATGCCGATAAATTTGCTTTTTGCGCAGCGGTAATCAAACCCAAACCCAATGCTTGATTTCCGACAATATTTCTATAGGTTCCAGGTGCTAGCTTGGCTTTTTCCACCTGATATCTTGTGATAGCCTCAATGGTTTCACCATAATGAAAGCCAGCGTTTAAGGCAGCGATATTTGCTTTTAATACTATTGGTTTATTGGCAAATTTTTCAGTCAGGAAATCAATGGTACCTTTTGTTTCTCTATGATAAAGCCAGTATACGAAACCAAGGGCGAACATGTTTTTGGAACGATCTTTTTCCTTCATTCCTAGTTCATAATCCTTTAGGGCTTCGCGGTTAATTTTGGTGATATCAATTCTGTGAATTTGAAAATCGCCTTCAGGAATTTCATCCAAGGGATTCTGATTTTCATCTAGTCCTGCTAATTTCAAATTTCTTTTATCAAAACCAGCCTCATTGGCGATGATGGTACCTCCCTTTTTTAGATTGTTGAAGTTTTTGCTAAATGCTGCGGCATTCATAGCTACAAGCACATCTGCTTCTGCACCGGGGGTGTCTATTTCCACACTTCCAAAATGGATTTGAAATCCTGAGACACCTGCAACGGTTCCTATTGGGGCTCTAATTTCGGCGGGAAAATCTGGAAAGGTACTTAGGTCATTACCAAATTTGGCCGTAGTATTGGTGAATTGTGACCCAGTTAGCTGAATCCCATCACCAGAGTCGCCCGAAAAATGAATGGTAACTTTTTTTAAAACCTTTTCTTCAAACATTTCTACGCTTCCTCGAGTTTGCTAATCTCTATAACTTTAAGCACCTCTGGAGCATGCTTCTTTACGGTCATTTCCACACCGGATTTTAGGGTCATCTGATTTACAGAGCATCCTTTGCAAGCCCCATGAAGCTTTACCTTTACTGTACCATCTTCATCAAGTTCAATAAAACTAATATCTCCACCATCAGAATTGAGGAAAGGTCTAATTTCATTGAGAGCTAAATTTATTTTGGCAATGGTATTTTCTCTATTTTCTATCATAATAATCCCTTTATACGGCAGAACAGCCGGCCATAGTAGTAATTCTGGTTATCTCAGTGGCTGGTAATTCTTCATTTCGCTTTGCCAGTTGAGCCACCATATTCCGTGTCATTTCCTCATATGCCTGACTAACAGGTGTATTGTCTTGCAATGCTGCTGGTCTACCAACATCTCCTGCCTCTCTTATGCTTTGCACCAAAGGGATTTCCCCTAAAAATGGGATATCCATTTCATGGCAAAGATGTTTTACACCGTCCTTTCCAAATATATAGTATTTGTTATCGGGTAATTCTGCTGGAGTGAAGTGAGACATATTTTCCACCATCCCTAAAACGGGCACATTAATATTTTCAATTTTAAACATTCCCACTCCTTTGCGAGCATCTGCTAGTGCTACATTTTGAGGGGTGCTTACAATTACGGCTCCAGTAATGGGTACTGCTTGTACAGTGCTTAGGTGAATATCACCAGTTCCTGGAGGAAGGTCTATCAATAAAAAATCCAACTCTCCCCAATGAGCATCTCTAATCAACTGGTTTAATGCTTTGCTAGCCATTGGTCCTCTCCACACTACGGCCTGATTGGTACCGGCAAAAAATCCTATTGACAATAGTTTTACACCATAGCTTTCTACCGGCTCCATTTTATCTTTTCCATCCACATGAATGGAGCTTGGCCTTGCATTTACAACATCGAACATTGTGGGTTGTGAAGGTCCGTAAATATCAGCATCCACAAGTCCTACTTTAAAGCCCATATTGACCAGAGAAACGGCAATATTTGCGGATACTGTAGATTTTCCTACTCCCCCCTTTCCAGATGCAATAGCGATGATATTTTTCACCCCCGGTAATTTTGCTCCCCTTATCATGGTGGCTTGCTCTTGTGCCTTAGTTGGGACCTCGAGATTTATTTTTATTTGAAGTTTTTGATCAACCTCAGCATGTATGGCTTTTAAAATATCAACCTCTAACTTTTTCTTTACATGCAAGGCTGGGGACAAACTAATTGCATCAACAATTACCTCATTACCAAAAATTTGCACATTTTTTACATGACCTGCAGCAACTAAATCATTATTGGTATCTGTGCTATTTACCTTTTTTAGCGCCTCTAATATTTCGCTCTTTTTAAAGCCCATATTTCATTTTAAATAGAAGACAAAGGTAACCAATATCCCCCATCTTTAGAATGATTATAAGTAAAGTCAATAGCATGATTTCAACATTGGCATAAAGCCAGAAGAACTAAGGCATTTCGTCGATTTTAAAAAAGGACTAGCCAGGTCTTTCCATGGAATATTTATCAAAACCACCACCAAAGCCATTGGCTTCAATCTTTTTGATTGTAAATCCCATTTTCTCGTAAAAGCCAAATGTAAACTGCGAAGTTTCTAGCATGGCAGGATGCTTAGGAAATAGCTCCTTCATTTTATTAACCCTGAATTGAGTAAATTCTCTTCCTATTCCTTTTCCATGATGGTCAGAATGTACCATGCCCCAAGAAAGACCAGCTTTATTAAATCTATCATCTAAAAATACCCCACCGCAAGCCAGAATTTCAGCATCTTTTATAGCCACAAAATATTCTTCCCTATTGCAGTTATCCAACCATTTATCAAATAAGGGCCTTTCATGTTCTGCAAAATATTTAGGATGGTTGCTTTCAAAAAGCTCCATGCATCTACTTTTATCTTGCTTCCTGTAATTTCTAATCTCTAGCATTTTAAAGAAAATTTAAGCCTTAAGGCATATCCAAGCTCCATACATTAAGGCCTGATGATATCGCAATGGTTTTTCAAACCCTGCCTGACTTAATAGTTCGAAAAACCTGTCTTCAGGAATAAAATGAATTTCTTCCAATATTCTTTGCGACATTTCCTTTACCATTTGCGGGCTTATCTCTTCGGGCAGGGTGCTCGCCAGCAATTGTAATTTTTGGCGAATTACTTCTTGAGTGCCAAACATATCGAGGATAAGAAGGGGAGCTGATTTTTTTAATCGATTGGAAATATCCTTGAGCAGATTAGCTTTTGCGCCATTATCTGGCAAAAAGTGAAGCACCAAACTCAAGGTTGCGGCATCGTACTTCATACCTTCTGGCAAACCTTTTACCTGCCCAACAATTAACTTTTGACTATTAAATAATCGGAGCTTCTTTCTTGCTATACCGATCATATCTCGAGAAGGATCCACTCCCGTGATATTCCATTTCCCTTCTTGAAGAAGAAATTGTTGCATTTCATTTCCTGTACCGCAGCCAGCTACCAGCAATTGTATATCTGAACTTTTGGGAATATACTTAGAAAGGTAGGCAGGCATACTTTCCATTAAATAGTCATAGGTAGGAATAGAAATCCTTATTCTCTCATCATATTCAGAGGCCCGTTCGTGGTCAAATTTTCCTAATTCCTGCATTTAAACCGATAAATTGAATTTCAACATTAAAAAATATATTGTAAAACCCGAAAGGAAGATTATTCCCAAATAACTAAGAATTCTCAGCCAGGGTGGTGGTGCTAATTCTCCAAGGTTTTTTTTTCGCACTAAAAGAACATTAAAGATAGCCACAAATGGGGCAACAATAAAAGACATGGTGGTAGCAATATTTACAAGGCCCTTCATCCCAAACTCTGAATCTTGAAAAACAAAAATCAGAGAGATCCCGCAAAGGGAGCATAAAAGAATCATAAAACGGTAGGATTTCCAAAAGCTAGGCTTGTTGTTTTTCAGATTTAAATCGAGGGCAAAAATCTCTACTATCCTTTTCATATTTCGTGAATAGCCGTCGATAACCGTAATACATGTGCTAAACATTATGGAAAATGCACAGGAAGCTATAATTGGATAAGCCCACTGGCCCATGGTAGTGGTATACAGGCCTACAACGCCACTAGCGAAGCCTGCTGCACCATCTGCTAATTTTTCTTCTGTTCCAAAAAGAATGAATGCTCCTAAACTCACAAAGCAAATAGAGAGAATAGCAGTGCTTATGTATCCAAAATTAAAATCGAATAAGGTTTCCTTTAAACTCGGCTTATAACCTGTGTTTTTTTCCTTTTCAATAATCCATAAACTACTCCAAGCACCAATATCTAAAGCAGTTGGCATCCATCCCATTAGTGCTAATAGGAAAAATATTCCTGCGCTATTTTCTGGAAACCATGCTTTGGACCATAAACCAATTTCTCCTTGTGGGCCTTTTATAAAGGTTAGTACTAAAGCAAATACAGTAGTTATTAATAAAACAATTCCCAGCAATTTTATCAGTTTGTCTAAGACATTATACCTTCCTGAAATTAAAATTAAGATGCAAATAGCAAAGAGGATGATGGTGGTGAGATTGGTACTGGGTATTGCAAACAAATTTTGCATAAAGCCAGAAGTAACAAAACCAACGGCCGCAATTACAAGAAAAGTACTGATAATACTGATGAAAAAATATATCATCAAAACACTTTTTCCCATTTTTCGGTATCCATCAATTAAGGAAGTTCCGGTTGCACTGGCATAACGAGAGCCATATTCAAAAAATGGATATTTAAAGAGGTTTGCCAAAATTACAGCCCACAAAAGTGCGAAACCATAGCTTGCACCTGCCTGAGTGCTTTGCACCAAATGTGAAACACCAATTGCTGTGCTTGCAAACAAAATTCCAGGTCCTAGAACTTTTCCCAAATTTCTTTTTCTCCCTTTCTGATTTGCCATTAGCACAAATATAAAAGTCTTAAAAAAAGAAAGCCTTCAAGAAACAAATCTTGAAGGCTTTTAAAACAAATTTTCACACTACTACTCCTCTTCTTTATTGGAATATGCAATGCCGTTAATAAAGATTTCATCACAATCCTTATTTCTTTTCAGTCTTTCCGTAACAATTTGGTAGCCCATACATTTATCTTTAGTAGTCATATCCCTTACTTCCAAATTACATTCAGATATTTCCAGCCATTTTAAGCTATGCGCCTCACATCTACCATTAAGTCTCAATTTTACCAACCAGGAATTTCCTTCTACCTTAAGCTCTAAAACCTTAGGTAAGTTAAAGGCCATGGAAAGTTCAGATTCTGATCCTTCTTTAGTGCTTTTATTTGCGCTATCTCCATAAGATATGCTGTGAAAAGGCTCTACAACACTGTATTCCGGAGCTTTACAAGAAATAATTAAGAACAAAAAGAAAAGGCATACTCTCCTAAGGTGCAACATATTTAATTCTATTTTGAATTCCATTATTTTTAATACTCAGGGTATAATATCCAGCTTTTAAAAAGCTTAGGTCTTCTATTCGGTTATTTAGACTTTTATCTAAAATTAGTCTTCCCAAACCATCAAAAATTTTCAATTCTACCTCTTCCACTTCATGGTTCAAAAACAATTTTCTTTCAGCTATATAGCCAAGCTGAATTTCAGTTTCCGTTTTGGCTGATAAATCTGTAATATGGGACTTTATCCAGGATATTTGTTGAGATACCCTTGCAAATACTGCAGCATAATTTGCATCTCCACAAAAGACCCCCCAGCTAACAACTCCTACCTGAACGGGATCTAATCCATGTTCATTAAACAATGGCCCACCACTATCTCCAAAACAAGGAGATTTATCTTGTGATGCATTGGGTCCTAAAGTTGGAAGAGCCCTGCCATTTAAATCACTGTAATCTGGATGTAGACTCTTTGCACTATCCACAGAAATAACTGATACATCTACGAACAAAAGGGTATCTGATTGATGAAAATTTGGAACTACATTCGGATCTTGATTCGCTCCAAAACCTATGCTTCTCAACATGGTCCCCACCGTTTCATGAAGGGTGTCATTCGCATCGGAAGGCAAGGCCACAGGTTTAATCCCTACCACTGGCTGACTTAATTTTATTAAGGCAACATCGGCATTTTCATCTGTTCCATCTAGGAAGTCAGGATGAATAATAATCATATCTACTGTTCTATGAACCCAATTTCCATTTGGGTTTTCGAGGGCGTAAATATTAAATCCAACCTCCACATCATTTACTGAGATCGCCTGAGGAGTTGGAGAACTATAATCAATTAAACAGTGGGCAGCAGTTAATACCCATTCCGGGCCTATTAAACTAGCACCACAAAAAAAGTTGTTTTCCAGGTTTGTGGCACCTCCAGAATTGGGCGCCAAAAGTGTAGCCATAAATTTATAATCGCCATTGGTGACAGCCGTGCCACCTACAATTTCTGGTTTTTGAGCATATAAACTCATTTGGATAAAAACCAGCAGTAGAGTAGTAATAATTTTTTTCATTTTAGTTTTTGCTTATTTATGTATTAATGACAACTAAAGTTCCTATAACACGTATTTCACCCTTAAAAAATTTCATTTAGCTTGTACAATACTGGTCTGGATGGTGTAGCATCATTGTGAAAAGGTGCCAATTGTAAATTCATAAAATAAAGCCCTTCTTCAATACCCTCTTCAATTTCCAGCAATTCGGAAATAGTAGCCTCTGAACGAGGATTCTCTGGGAAATTCCACCATGCTTTATGGGATAGCAATTGACCAGCATCTTCCTCTCTATCCACGGAGGGAAGGTCAGTTAAAATATGTTTAATCCCCTTTTCTCGGATTTTCAGAATACAATCTGCATCAAAATATGGGGGGTTGGTATTGCTAAAATCATGTCCAGATTTAAAATGACCAGCTTTAATAATAAGCGCGTCAAAATCCCAATTCTCTACCTTATCCTTTATTAAATCCCAACTAATAATATGATCCGTTTTTACTTCAATGGGCTCAACTGAAATATAGTGGGCTATAAAATGGTATTCTTTTACTTGATCATTTACACTTTCTTGGGCTTTAGAAATATGGCCAAAACCTTCAGTATGTGTTCCATTTCCATGGGGATTGAAAAAAATATTGAAAAAATTCACTGAAGAGCCTTGTTCTACACTTCCTATCCAGTCATCATTTTTCACCGGCTTAGCCTCCGAATCATTTACATACCAAGCCTTAATTTCCCCACCAACTTTAGCTAGGGTACTGGAAAGATCGATTCCTTTTGATAAATCACAGGAATACTTTTTATTCAAATGCTCTAGAATTATTTTCATGCTTCAAATATAAAAAAGGGATGATGCGATTCCGTCCGAGTGGAAACGCCAGGCTCTAGGAATAAAGATGCGATCTCCATTTTCTTCTAATTTCCCTAAGCTCAATAGTGGAATAAGTTCTGTTTGAAAGTGATTTTTAAAATCTTGGAATTGCAGTTCCAGAACATTTCGGTCTAGGCCTTCCATGGTTCTTAAAGAAATCATCAGCCATTCATTAAACTGATCTTGAAGGGATAAATTTTCACTTTCCATAGCCATTTCCCCAGATTCTATACCTTTAAGATAAAGGGCATTATTGCTAATATTCCATGATCTCAAACCAGGACAAAATGAATGAGCAGAAGGTCCAACACCCAAATAAGGATCTCCTTTCCAATATGAGGAATTGTGAACTGCTCTACGTCCATTTTTAGAAAAATTTGAAACTTCATAATGATCATATCCAGCTTGGCTTAGTTCATCTACCAAAATTGAAAATTGATCGAATGCTGTTTCGTCATTTAGTTCCTTAATCTCTCCGGTTTTTATTTTATAAGCTAACACTGTTTTTGGCTCCACCGTTAAGGCGTAAGAAGATATATGGTTTACATTGAGGGAAATGGCCTTTTGCAGTTGTTCCTTCCAAACTCTATTGCTCATATTCGGTTGGGCATAAATAAGATCTATACTGATGTTTTCCAAGCCTAAATCTTGGGCCTGGGAAATGCATTTTTCTGCTTGTTGAGAATTATGAGACCTATTCATTAAAATTAAATCCTCATCCCTAAAAGACTGTACACCAATTGACAACCTATTTATTAAACTTGCAGAAAGAGATTTTAATTTATCTGTAGTTAAATCATCAGGATTAGCCTCAAGGGTGATCTCA
Organism: uncultured Cryomorphaceae bacterium; assembly: GCA_963976435.1. Taxonomy (GTDB): domain Bacteria; phylum Bacteroidota; class Bacteroidia; order Flavobacteriales; family Schleiferiaceae; genus CAKZNE01. The sequence continues at coordinate 39,068 of CAXBKQ010000015.1, forward strand.
GCTTCAGTGTCAACACTGAAATTATGATGGATGGCATCAAAAATTTGATCCAAGTCATTTTTCTCCATTAGGGAAGGAGTACCACCCCCGAAGTATATGCTTTTTAAAGGCTTATTATTTAGGAATTCCTTGCGCATTTTCAATTCTTTACAAATGGCATCCACCATTTCCTGTTTATATTTCAAGGAAGTTGAAAAATGAAAATCGCAGTAAATACAAGCTTTTTTACAAAAAGGGATGTGGATATATAGTCCGGCCACTATTCTTTCGGTTTTTTTAGAATTATCCTAAAGGTACTGCCTACACCAAGTTCAGATTGGGCTACGAATATTCTTCCATTATGGTATTCTTCAACTATTCTCTTTGCTAGGCTCAAGCCTAAACCCCATCCCCTACTTTTCGTGGTATAGCCGGGTCTGAATATTGTTTTCTGTTTATTACTGGCAATACCTTTTCCAGAATCTTCTACTTCCAGTCGTACAGATTTAGGCATGTCTATTAATCTGATTTTAATAAATCCTGAACCTGCCCCAATAGCATCTATAGCATTGCGAATTAGGTTTTCTACCACCCATTCAAACAATTGTTTATTCAACTCAATAGCTATGTTTTCCTCTTCTGGTAGCTCAAGGCTGATGTCAATTTTTTTGGAGCTTCTACTTTGTAAATAGCCCACTGCCTCTTGTGTTATTTCTACAATATTTTGGCTTTTAATAGCAGGTTGCGAACCAATTTTTGAAAAACGCTGAGTAATCATATTCAATCGTTGAATATCCTTACCCATTTCTAAAACCATGGCTTCATTTTCGGGTCTATCGCTAAGTAGTTCTATCCAGCCCATTAGTGAGGTTAAGGGAGTTCCAATCTGATGTGCAGTTTCTTTAGCCAATCCATTCCAAACCTGGTTTTGTTCAGATTTCCTTGCATTACTAAAAGCGATATAGGCAATTACAATAAACAAGGAAATAACAATAAGGAGAATAATGGGGTATAATCTTAATTTGGTTAGGAGGGTAGAATTTTGAAAATAGAGGTAGTGGAAATCACCATCTCCAAAATCAATTTCAATGGGATCGGCCTCCGACTTCATCTCTTCAATTTTTGCCGCCAGCCATTTAGGATCATTCACTTTTTCCTGATCGATATTCTTTCCTTGGGTAAAATTTCCGTCCCTATCGGCTATTAAAATGGGGATGGTATTATTAGACTCAATTATTTTATGCTCAAAAACAGTAATTTTTTGATTGGGGTCTGCGCTTATCAATCGCTGGTAGATATCACCTATTTGGTTCATCTTTTTTACCTCTTCCTTTCTAAGTTCGTCAAGAAAACTCTCCGTATACCAAAGAGTAGCTAGGCCTATGAGGGAGGCGAAAACGAATAGGAAAAGTTTCCAGAGATTTTTTCTTCTATAGAAATCCATATTTAATAATTGTAACACAAACTTTTAGACCTCAAATTTATTGCTTTTTGATCCCGCAAAATACTTCGCGATAAGACCCGTTATTATTTCCTTCGTCAATCAGGATTATTGACTATTTTTGGCGATTGCAATATAAACCATAGTACAAATTGTCCGACGCCTTAGTCATTATTCCTACTTATAACGAAAAAGAGAATATTGAAAATATTCTTAGAAAGGTGATGTCCTTGCCTGAGGATTTTCATGTTTTGGTGGTTGATGATGGCTCACCTGATGGAACTGCGGCCATTGTTCAAAATCTAAAATCGGAGTTTCCCCAATCTATTTTCCTATTAGAAAGGGCTGGAAAACAAGGATTAGGAACGGCCTATTTAGATGGATTTAAATGGGGAAAGGAAAAGGAATATGAATATTTCTTTGAAATGGATGCCGATTTTTCTCATAATCCCGAAGACCTTGTACGACTATATCATACCAGTAAAGACGAAAATATTGATGTTGTTATTGGATCTCGATATATAAAAGGGGTGAATGTTGTGAATTGGCCTATGAGTCGGGTATTGTTAAGTTATTTCGCCTCTAGATATGTACGAATCATTCTAAGCATTCCTGTTGAGGATACCACAGCAGGTTTTATTTGTTATAAGAGAAAAGTTTTGGAAGCTATAAACTTCAAAAAGATAAAATTTGTAGGCTATGCTTTTCAAATTGAAATGAAATATATAGCCTATAAAAAGGGATTCTCAATTAAGGAGATTCCAGTGATTTTTACGGACCGTACTCTTGGTAAATCAAAAATGTCACAAAGTATTATTAAGGAAGCTGTTTTTGGTGTGCTTCAATTGAAATTGAGAAGTATAACCAGAGGCTTTAAATAAAATTACTCCATTGTTATGAGGAAAATCCTGATAAAAAATGCCAGGATAGTAAATGAGGGAAAGGTTGTGCAAGGCGACCTTTTAATTGAAGGTGAAAGAATTGCTCAAATTGACAGTACCTTAAGTCAGAGAGATAGCGACACCCAAATTATTGATGCAGCTGGGAAATTCTTATTACCTGGAATAATTGATGATCAAGTTCATTTTAGAGAGCCCGGGCTAACCCATAAAGCCAATATTCATTCCGAATCTCGTGCGGCAGTTGGCGGTGGGGTAACCTCCTATATTGAACAGCCAAACACCAAACCTCCAGCAACTAGTATAGAACTATTGGAAGCCAAATATTCCATTGCAGAAAATACTTCTTTGGCCAATTTCGGTTTTAATATGGGGGCTAGTAATGACAATATTGAAGAGATAAAAAAAATAGATCCAAAGAGAGTTCCTGGAGTAAAAGTCTTTATGGGAAGTAGCACCGGCAATATGCTGGTAGATCAAGAATCTAGTTTGGATTTAATCTTTAAACACAGTCCTGTACCAGTAATTACACATTGCGAAGATGAAGCTACTATAAAGGCAAATCTTGAAAAATTCCATGCACAGTACGGCGAAGATATTCCCATTAAAAGTCATCCAGAAATTAGAAGTAGAGAGGCCTGTCTATTATCTTCAACCAAGGCTGTAGAGATGGCCAAAAAACATGGTACACGATTACATGTTTTCCATATTAGCACTGCCGAAGAAACGGAGTTGTTTAGCAATAAACAGCCCTTGGCAGAAAAGCAAATCACAGCAGAAGCCTGCATTCACCATCTATGGTTTAGCGATGAGGATTATGAAGAAAAAGGAACCTTTATAAAATGGAATCCCGCTGTAAAAACTGCTCAGGATCGTGAAAAAATTTTTGAAGCCGTATTGGACGACAGAATAGATGTTATTGCCACCGACCATGCTCCTCATACACTAGAGGAAAAAAATAATAAATACGATTCAGCACCTTCCGGCGGACCCTTACTTCAGCATGCCCTATTGGCTATGATGGAATTTGTAAGAGATGAAAAAATAAGCATTGAAAAGCTAGCTGAAAAGATGTGTCACAATCCTGCGATATTATTTAATATTAAGGAAAGAGGTTTTATTAGAGAGGGCTATTATGCAGATTTAGTTTTGATTGATGCCGCCCAACCATGGAAGGTAAACAGAGAGAATATTTTATCGAAATGCGCCTGGTCACCTTTTGAAGGAACCACCTTCAGAGCTAGGATATCACACACTTTTGTAAATGGCCAAATTGCCTATGAAAACGGCAAGGTAAATGATAATATTCGCGGAAAACGACTAGAGTTTGATCGCTAGAATTTCCATATTAGTCCTCGCTATTTTTCTTTTTTCTTGTGAAAGTAAGAATACAGATGAGCTCAATGTTGAAGATACCCTAAGTCCTGAAAAAATGATAGAAATCCTTACGGATATTCATATTGTTGAAGGAGCCAAAATAGGCAGAAAAATAATGGGCGACACCTTGATGATGGACGCCTATTACCAAAAGGTATTTTCAAAATATCAAATTGACAAAAAACAGTTTGAGGCAAATTACCGATATTATAGCTCAGAGCCCAAAAGGATGGATGATATCTATGAAAAGGTGGTAGAGAATCTCAATCAATTGCAAATAAGCGTTCCAAAATGGGATGAAATGGAGGCTCTAAACGGGGAAAACGATAAGCGAAGTAAGGACAGTATTGAAAGCAAAAGTCTGTTGGATTCCTTGATGAAAGATTCAAGCTTTATAGATAGACAAGCCCTAAAAAATTTACGTCCCTTAAAAACTCAAGAGGCTGAATCTGACAAATAAAATTTGGCAATTTCCTTGGCGGAATCTTCTATTTTCCGGAATGTAAATCCCAATCTTTCCTGTAATTTTTCGCTGCTATACAAATAGGTCTTTTGCGCTGTACGAGCTGTTTCTTTAGTGATCAAAGGCTTTATTCTGAATAGCTTAAATTTCAACCATTCTATCCTCCATGCAAGCTCACTTAAAAACCTACCCACTTTTTTCTTTGGTGGGTTTACCCCTAATCCCTGAGCTATATAATTGAAAAAATTCTCATAGCTAATATTTTCGGCGGCTACTACAAACCTTTCCTCTTTAATATCACTTTTCATAAGTTGGATCATCGCTTTAGCCACATCCCTTACATCCACAAAAGCATTAGTTCCTGAAGTAAAATATTTTAAACCTTTAGCCACCGTATTAAACATTGCAGAGCTACCATTATTCCAGTTTCCAGGACCAATTATAATACAGGGATTTATGATCACTACATTTAAACCTTCCTGGCTAGCCCTCCAAACTTCAATCTCCGAAGCGTATTTTCCTTTGGAATAGTTGCTATTATTCTTACTTTCTACCCAATCACTATTTTCATCAATCACCTTGTTTTCTGCCTTTCTTCCTAAGGAGGCCACGCTGCTGGTATGAAGGAATTTTCGAATAGGATAGTCCAATGCAATATTTACCATATTGGCAGTTGACGTTACATTATCTTCCAAAACCATTTTACTATCCTTGGGGTTGAAACTTACTACTGCAGCACAATGGTAAACATCTTCTATCCCTTCAAAAGCTGGTTCTAGAGCAACAATGTCCAATAAATCCGCTTCAAACCATTCCAGATTTTGGATAAAAGCACTAATATCAATCTGATAATAGGCCGCCGTTCTTTTTATAATTTCCTTATCGGAATGCGGGCGACATATGGCCCTAATTTTTTCTCCACTCTGAAGTAAATTAATAATAAGATGAGACCCCAAAAGACCTGTACCGCCCGTAACTAATACCATAGAAAGACAAATTTTCTGTGGCTAAAGTAAGGGATTTAGGTGGTTTTAAACAGGGGCTTTTTCTCTGTTATTCCAATTTCAAAAAAACCATTAGGCTTCTAGTTTGCTCTTTAGTCAAACCTATTTAAAAAAGGAGGGCAGTACAAACGAGAATTCAGACTTTGTTGTCAAAGACAATGTTCCTGATACTTTTAACGTTTCGGTTTACCCTAATCCAGTAAAAGATTATTTAAATATCGAAATTAATAATTTGTCTTCAGGAATTGCCGAAATCTATGACCTGAATGGTAAATTGCTTGGCATAACTGAAATTCGCACCGGGTATGGAATTCTATCAACTAGCGAGCTCTCAAACGGACTTTATGTAGTGAAGATTTCTGGCACAAATGGAAAGTCTGCTGTACAGAAAATTTTAGTTAATAAATAAAATGAAAAAGGCTTTAAGAATAAAATATAAAAAGAAGGTCCCCTTTTGGGGCTTTCTTTTTTGTATAATTTCCTCCTTTGGGGCTTTTGGCCAAACCACCTTTAAAACAGCTTACGAAGAAGCATCTGCTTCCTACCAAGCTATCCAGAAGGGGAATAATTATTATTCTGTTTCTCAAGTTTATGATGCTTCCACCAATTTAGTGGGTATCGGTTTACATAAGTTCGATTTGCAAGGAAATATTATTAAAACAACAGAGCTTTTTGACAGTATATTCATTATGTTTCCAAGTAATTTTATAGCCCTAGATACTACCCTACAAGGTGATCTGATTACCGTTGGGGGAATTAGCACTGGGAGTGCTTTTGATAATTTGTTATTAAAGTTTGATAGTAATTTAGATACTATTTGGACGAGCCGTTTTCCGGAACAGGATACTTTCACACATTTTCATTCTTTAGCCTCTGTTCCAGATGGTGGGTTTATTATTGCCTCTTATAAAAACACAGGGGGTGGTCATGTTGTGGCTAGTTTATTAAAGACGGACAGTGCTGGTAAAAAACTATGGACCAAAAATTACCCATTAGTGGATTCGGTAGGGTTTTTCCCTTACCATGTTTATAATGCTCCAGATAATGGATTTTTAATAACTGGACAACGAAGTTGGCATAGGGATTATCAGTTTGATGATTTGGTATTGATGAGGGTGGATAGTTTAGGGAAAGTTTTATGGACAAAAATTATTGATGAGGGTATGGAAGATGGGATACCCTCAGCAGTTTATTTGGGGAATGATAAATGGGTGGTTTATGCAGCAAATCAAGTGGGAATTGTTGTTATTTCTCAAAATAATGTGAAAAGTTACAAGCATTTCTTCTATAAAATTTCAGATTTGGATGGTCATATTTTAAAAAGAAGTATTGCCACTCAAGATGCCCAACACGTTATGGAAAGTACAAATCTTTGCATGCAGGGAGAAAAATTAGTCGCTTTGGGACAATTGCGAAATACGGGATTTAAGTTTGGAGAATGGGTTGGTGGCTATTTGAGTTTCACCTTAGCGGTTGATACAAGTTTAAATGATTTGTGGTTCAATATCTATAGCCATAGTAATAAAATTGGTGACCGTCCTGATAATTGGAGTATCTTGTATGATATACGACCAACCACAGATGGAGGATTTATTTGTTCAGGATTTTATGAAAGTGCAGACCCGGTAATTACTAGAGGTGGTTTCCATGGTTGGTTGGTGAAATTAGATAGCAATGGTTGTGTAGAACAGAACTGCACTAACTATGTGGGGGAGGAAGAAATTGAAAATTCTGTATTGAAGAATATTGAAATAAGCCCTAATCCATTTTCTTTAAACTTGTCTATCGTTTTAGAAACAAAGGGACTTCCCACTTCCTTTAGGATCTATTCTGTTTCGGGAAAGGAGCTTTTAGTTGGTTCATTAAATGATGGATTCAATAAAATAGATGTTTCCAGTTTTAAAAGCGGGTTTTACCTTATTGAAATAGAAAAAGAAGGGAAAAAGTTTTTTCAAAAGCTTGTTAAGAATTAAAAAGTGCAAATCCTTTTTTAGATAATTTAAGGACAAATTATGTAGTGAAATAATTGTTTTGGACAGCCATGAGATAATTCTTTGGTCAAACCTTCATTTAGTCCATTGTCAAGCACTTTGTTTTTAAAAGAATTGGCAAGTATTATTCTGAGCCGTCTTTTTCCTTAGTATAAGCTTTGTTATTGCAGGATTGATTTTAACTTTACCAGCTGATTTTATCCCGGGCTAAAAAGCCCTATAAAAAGATTGAAATGAAAAATTTTGTTGATGAACTTCGCTGGAGAGGTATGCTCAAGGATATTATGCCTGGTACTGAGGAACTATTGAATAAAGAAATGGTTTCTGGATATATAGGCTTCGATCCTACTGCTGATTCCTTAGGAGTAGGCAATCTTGTACAGATTATGACCTTGGTTCATTTTCAAAGATGTGGTCATAAACCCTATGCCTTGGTTGGTGGAGCTACTGGTATGGTGGGTGATCCTTCTGGTAAATCTCAAGAAAGAAATTTACTTTCTACCGATATCCTAAACCACAACCTTAATGCTCAAAAAAAACAATTAGAGCGTTTCCTAAACTTTGATGCTAGTGAAAATTCAGCCGAAATTGTAAACAACTATGATTGGTTTAAGGATTTAAATTTTCTAGACTTCATTAGAGATACAGGTAAACATATTACCGTAAATTATATGTTGGCTAAAGACTCTGTAAAGAATAGACTTGAAAATGGTATGTCCTTTACCGAATTTTCCTATCAGCTTGTTCAAGGATATGATTTTTACCACCTCAACACCGAAAAGAATATTAAAATTCAAATGGGGGGAAGTGATCAATGGGGAAATATTACTACAGGTACTGAACTTATAAGAAGGAAAGGTGGTGGAGAAGCATTTGCACTAACCACTCCCCTCATTAAAAAAGCAGATGGCAGCAAATTTGGAAAGTCTGAAAAAGGAAACATTTGGCTAGATGCCGAAAAAACCAGCCCCTATGAATTTTACCAATTTTGGCTAAACTCTGCAGATAGCGATTGTGAAAACTATATCAAGATTTTTTCCTTAAAAGAAAGGGAGGAATTGGAGCAATTAATTAATGAGCACCGAACTGATCCTGGTCGCCGTCAATTGCAAAAAGCTTTAGCCGAAGAAATTACAGAAAGAGTTCATGGTAAAGAAGAATTGGAAAAAGCAGTGCAAGCTTCCCAAATATTATTTGGAAAAGCTACCGAAGAAGCCTTAAGAACTTTGGACGAAAGAACCTTAGTTTCTGTGTTTGAAGGTGTAGGACAAGGTAGCCTCAACCAAAATGATTTGGAAGCAGGTATCGATATTGTTCATCTTTTAGCTGATCATACAAGTCTTTTTGCCTCCAAGGGTGAAGCCAGAAGAATGCTTCAAGGAAATGGAGTTTCCATCAACAAATCCAAGGTTAAACTAGACCGAATTATCAAACCTGAAGATTTGATTAATGATAAATATATAGTAGTTCAAAAAGGAAAAAAAGAATACTTCCTACTTCGACTAAGCTAATGACAATCTGTAAATTGAGTATTTAATTACTTTTCGTTTTTGAAAAACCTGTCCCAATTAGGGAATAATTCTATTTTGAGAAGGGTGATTATATTATTGATTTTAAGTGACTTAGACTAAAAATCTGGGCTTGGAATAATTGTGGAGTATTAAAAAATGGGCGAATAAGCTTATATTCACTCCATCTACTATTATGAAAAAACAATTAAAAAATATTTTTGCTCTCCTCTTGCTAGCGGCACTTAGCACTGGATGTGATAGCAATGACGAGTTTGGAACTCCACCTGGAGTTTTTGTACCCGTAAACAATACTGAAGAATTAAATCCACCACCGAACTTTAATTGGTCTGCCAGCTTAAAAGGCAGCCTAAATGTAATTTTCAACAATCCGGAAAAAGTTTCCCTAGATAATCAATTGGCTCAAATAGTGGATGCTAATGGGCAAATTTATGCGAAGTCAAAAATTGAATCTGCTGCCGTGCATTTTGATTTGGACCTTCCGGAGGATAAAGAATTTTATATAGAATTGAGTGCTGCTGATGGAAGACAAAGAATTGAAAGCGCGGGAACTATGGAAATGACAGTGCGTAAAGAAGGCTCGTTTTATTCTGATGGCAAAAAAGCAAGCTCCTCCTTTTTATGCGTTAGTTGTGGCACTCCTTTCGATAATGGAGGAATTGAGCTACCCCTGGTTTTAGGTTCCTACACCCAAATTAATGAAGCACTAGTTCCTTCCTGGAATACGACAGCCTCAGATAACAAAATTGAAATCTGGACCAGTGGCTTTAATGGAGTAGCCTCCCAAGAAGGAAACCAATTTTTTGAAATAAATGCAACTCAAGTTGCCGCCCTTTACCAAGATGTATGCATCACTCCTGGGACAACCATTTCCTGGAGCGTTTACCATAGAGGGAGAGCTGGTGTAGATGTAGCAGAAGTTTTAATAGGATCATCAGTAGCCACGGCTGTAAGTCAGGCTACCATGACTGATGGCACAAGCGCATGGGGATATTATTCTGGAAACTATACCGTTCCTGCAGGACAAACGAATACCACTTTTGTATTCAAGGCTGTTTCTGCAGCTGGTGGTGCCTCGGTGGGAAATTTTATTGATAATTTCCAAGTAATTTGCGATCAAGATGCTGATGGTATTACAGATACTGAAGATGATTATCCAACAGATCCAAGCAGGGCCTATAAGAGTTATTTCCCAACGGCAGGAAAACAAATTTTAGCCTTTGAAGATCTTTGGCCATCCCTTGGAGATTTTGACTTTAATGATATGGTTTTGGCTTCAAAAGCAGAAATCTCAAAAAATGCTTCTGGCCATTTAGTTGATGCCAGTTTTAAAATTGGTATAGATGCCATCGGTGCAGGATTACACAATGGCGTTGCCATGATGTTTTACGATGAAAATAGCCAAGCCTTTGGTTCCAGTATTGTTGCATCTGTTAGTGGAGATGCCTCTTTAGATCCTGGGAATACTAATGGTTTGATTTTATCGAACAATATTTTCACCACCATATCAGATTATTATCAAAATAATGGTGTAGGCCCGAATAAGGTTCCAGACACTCTCTCCTTTACCATTAATTTTGTGGCTGATGCTATAACGGACTTCACTCCAGAGCTATATCTTTTTAGATCCGGTGATAGGAGTCATGAGGTTCACCTTAGTGGTTTTCCAAATACTGCAACCATTAACCCAGCCCTTGTAAATACCAAGGATGATAATGGAAATTATAAAACTGCAACGGGCTTGCCATGGGGTATGGAAATTATCACCAGTGCTAGTTGGAGTCATCCATTGGAAAAAACCGATATTCTAGATGCTTATAGCCAATTTCAACTTTGGGCCACTTCGGGAGGAATAAGTAATCCTATATGGTATACACTTCCGGATCCCACAAGGACATTTGGAAATTAAAAAAAAAAGCCCTGATTAAAACAGGGCTTTTTTTTTTGCGAAAATTTAATATGCCGAAAATCGAAAAAATTTTTGTGTGAAAAATTAATCAACTATCTTCCTAACCTTGCCAAACCGTCACAAAACTTAGAACATATGATCCGCATTGGAATTGTTGATGATCATCAAATAGTTATCAATGGATTGTCCAAAATCCTAAATGGAAACCCCAGCACAGAAGTAGTATTTTCTAGCACTCATGGCAGTGATCTTTTAAAAACTGATGTTTTGGAAAAGATAGATGTATTACTAATGGATATAGAAATGCCCGAGATGGATGGGGTTGATCTTGCTAAATCTGTCTTATCAAAAGATCAAGATTTAAAAATTTTGATGCTTAGCATGTATAAGGATAAAAGTCTAGCCGAAAAATTAAAGGACATAGGAGTAAGGGGTTATTTATCTAAAAACACGGATGACGCCATCTTAATAGAAGTAATACAAGAAATCCAAAAGGGAAACAGTTATTTTAAGATTCTACGCACCCGCGAAAATGTTTTGGAAGATGACAACAAAACCGTTTTTTACAAGGAAAAAATAAAGGAACTGTCGGAGAGGGAATTGGAAATTCTCCGCCATATTGTTGAAGGAATGAGCAATAAGGATATTGGTGATAAACTACATATCAGCCACAGAACTGTAGACACACATCGGACCAATATTATGAGAAAACTGGACGCAAGTAATGTAGCTTCCTTAGTGAGAATTGCTTTAAAGACAGGTGTTATCCATTAATTAGGGGATATACCGTATTGCGCCACAAGCCCATCTCCAATAGATTTGAAAATTCGTGGATAATTCTTAAAACCAAAAAAAGGGCTTGAGGGAAAAATCAAGAAGATTATGAATAAGAAAAAACATTTTTTTAAGGCCAGTTCGGTACTATTGGTATTTTTCCTTATTGGACAGATTCAAGCTCAAATCTCAAGGACAACAGATAGTTTAATAAATATTTTACCCACCTACGACAATTACAGGGAAAAGGCAGAAGCACTTTTTATTATTTCCTGGTCCCTACAATATTCCTACCCAGATTCTTCCCTCTTTTATTTAAACCAAGTATTGGATTTGGGTAGAGCGAATAATAATGACACTACCATATCAGGTGCATATAATCGTATGGGTATTGCTTATGACATTCAAAATAAATGGGAAGAATCCTTAGAACATTATACCCTTGCAATAGAGTACAATAAAAAAACTGGAGACAGCATCACCCGAGCGAGTATATACAGCAATCGAGGTTTGGTTTATTGGAATAAAAACTTATTTGAAAAGGCCCTAGTTGAATTTATAAATGCCCAACAAATTTTTGAAGCTATAGGGCATAAAAAAGGAATTGCCAATTGCATGCACAATACGGCACTAATCCATATGGATTTAGAAAATGAACCACAGGCTATAGAGCAACATAAGGAAGCCCTAAGAATAAGAACAGAGATTGAAGATGAAAATGGAATAATAGATTCAAAAACAAATCTAGCCCTACTTTATTATAGAACTAAGGATCTCCATTTTTTGGCCAAATCCTATTTGAAGGAAGCTATAGAACATTATAAAAAAAATGAACAATATTACGCTCTGGCTAAGGCATTTAGCCATATGGCCCATTTGCATGATTATCAAAAAAATTACGACTCCTCCCTTTATTACTTTAAAGAATCCATAGAGGTTGCCGATCAAATTGGTGCAAAAAACTTTAAAGCCTCTTCCATATATAGTATGGCAGATATTTATTCTGTTCAAGAAAATTATAGGGAACAATTAAAATATCTAGAAGAAGCTTTGGAGATATCAAAAACTACTGAAAACCTAAAGCTCCTTGGGTTTATTTATGATGCTCTTGGCAATTGTAATTACAATCTAGGAAACTATAAAACCTCTTCCCAAAACTTTCAGGATAGCCGGGTTTTTCGAGACTCTGTATACAATATTGAAAAGGCCGAGCTTATTCAAACCTTAGAACTGAAATTTGAAACAGCGAAAAAGGAAAATCAAATTACTCAGCAAAAGCTGGAAATTGCAGATAAGGACAATGCCATCCAAGAACAAGAATTGGAAAAAAGCAGAATTAAGAATTGGATTTATATCCTTTCTGCCCTACTATTATTAATTCTGAGTATTGGAATTCTATTTTACCAAAGAAAGAAAAGAAGGCTTATTCTAGAAAAAAATGAAGCTCTCTTAAAGGAGAAGGAAAAGGGCTTAGAAGCTGTAATTCTTTCCCAAGATGAAGAAAGAAAGAGGATTGCCAAAAACTTACATGATAGTGTAATACAGCAAATGGTAAGTTTAAATTTTGGACTACGACAAATAAAGGATGATTCCAAAACCGATCTCCTCAAAATTTTGGATCAATCTACAATAGAACTTAGGGATCTTTCCCACAAATTGATGCCTAAAGGTTTGGTAAAATTTGGTTTGGAGAAAGCTGTAGAAGGACTGCTAGAGCTTTCCTTAAAATTCACAAAAATTGATTTCCACTATGAGTTTTCTGGAATAAAAAACAGAATACCCCAAAAAATTGAGCTCAACCTTTACCGAGTAATTCAGGAGCTTACCCAAAATGTGGTGAAACACAGTGGTGCTTCAAAACTTGATATTCAATTATATCAGTTAAAAAATAATCTACACCTCATCCTTGAGGATAATGGCAAAGGCTTTACAACAGAAAAAAACATGGAAGGTATTGGTCTACAGAATATTAAAAGCCGAGTAGAATCCATGCATGGCAGCCTAAATTACGATTCCCAACTAGATCGAGGGACCATTGTTACGATTAAAATACCACTAGATCAATAATATTTCCTGCTAGAATTTACGTCATTTACCGTATTGATTGAGCCTTGATGGCAATCTAGATTTGCTAAAAAATCAAGATTATGAAATCAACACTATCCTTTTGCTTAGCCTTATTTTTAGGTAGCCCACTTTTAGCACAAACCGTAAATTACAAAACCATTTCCGACGATCCCATGGATATTCGAAAGCTTCGAATAGGTGTGGATGCCATGATGACGGCAGGATTTTCTTTGGAAGACAATTCCGATGATGGCTATTTAAATTTCGGCTATCAAATTAGAGGATCCTATTTCCCAATTATTAATAAAATTGGTATTGAATTCGACTTGCAAAAAGGTACAGATATAAACTCTGGACTTGATGCTAGCAAAACAGAATTTAGAGCATCCTTTGCCATATTTAGTGCACAAAACAAAAAGGATAGAACCATCACTATTGATAGATCCGTTCAAGGAGGAAGTAGCTATAATCACAATATTAAAACTCCCCAAACCTTTCAAAATAATTTAGAAGGCCGTTTTAGTATTATCAGAAATAAAGGTTTTATTGGACAAATTGCCATACCTCCACATGGTAACCACCACGCCTTATATAGTACTAGCATGCTTGGATTAGGACTGCAATGGAGAAGTTTTCAAGCCTATAAAGTATTAATCGATGATAGTTATTATTCATCCAATTCTGTACATTTCCAATTGTATGCAGATCTTCTTTTAGGAATGGGTACTAGTTGGGAAGCTAGCACAGGAAGTGTTGCTTCTATTCCAAGTGAAGCAGAAATTGAAGCCGCTTTAGATACTGAAAGTTTAACTTCCAATTTAGGCGGTAGGCTAGGTTTTAAAACCAGCACAAGAACCACTAAAACTTTAACCTTATCATTAGGTGCCGAGCTAGGTTTTATTCCCCCTAGTAAAGTGCTACACTCATTACTTTACTTTGGAGCCAGCATAAACCTACTTTAGAAATCAATCCATATCCATTATAAACGCCCAAAATTGGGCGTTTTTTTTCTCATTCTCCAACTTTACGGTAATCACCCTATTGAATCAAGCTCCCATCCCAAATAGTTTTGTTTTCAATTAATAAATACCATTATTATGAAAGCCTTTGCAAGCATTATCTTTTTCCTTTACGGCCTGATTGGCCTTAGCCAAACCATTACCCTAACATCACCTCAGGGTGGAGACACATTAATTGGTGGGCAAACCTATACCATCACCTGGACAAGTACAGGTTCAATTCCAAATGTAGATCTCTCCTATTTGAGAAATGGAGTTATTTATTCCATTCAAAGTTCTGTACCTAATACAGGCACTTATTCTTGGACGGTTCCTGCTGGAATTGTTGCGTCCAGCAATGGATATATTAGAATTAAAAATTCAAGTTCAGCTTATTATGATCAAAATGATAATCCATTTCAGTTTTTAGCTGCCCCAAAATCGATTACAGTTTTATATCCTAATTCTACTGCAGACACCCTCCAATCTGGATCAGCAAATACCATTACCTGGTCTAGCACTGGAACCGTTTCCCAGGTTAGAATTTTATACTCCCTAAATGGGGGGCAAAGCTTTTCCTATGCAAGTTTTGGAACTTCAAACACTGGTGCCTATACCTGGACACCTTCCAATCATTTAAATAGCAGCCAGCTGATAATAAAAGTGCAGGATAAATTTGACCAAACGGTTGAAGATATTAGCGATACTACTGCCTTTCTAAGAATTGGAAACACATTAACTATCAATCAACCCCAGCCCAGTAATTTAATTATTGGCAGCACAAGTAATATTAGCTGGACCTCCACCGGAACTCCAATTCCCCTGGTTGATTTGGCTTATTCCAAAGATTGGGGTCCCTGGACCAGTATTGCCAGTGGAATTGCAAACACAGGATCTTATAATTGGACAGTTCCTAATGATAGTTCTACCAATATTAGATTGCAAATTAAGGATGCCGCAAACCCCAGCATAAGCCAAATCGTTTATGGCTATAGCATATCGGCAGTACCTCAAACTTTAACTTTATTAAATCCAAATGGTGGTGAAATACTTACAGAAGGAGATAGTTTTTCCATTCAATGGAACCATTCCAATAATTTAAATGGATTGGGTTTACAGGTTCTTGTGGATTATTCCTTAGACAGTGGAATCACCTGGCAAAATTCTGGAGATTGGTCTATAGACGATGGTGCCTTCCCTTGGATAGTACCTCTTCATAAAATTTCAAATACCTGTCTTGTAAAAGTTCATATAATTGGCTTACCGGGAATAGCCGATACTAGCGATGCTATTTTCAGTATTATTTACGGACCAAGGGCTATTGAAATAAGCCAGCCCAATGGTGGAGAAAAATTCGCAGCCGAATATTTTGGAGGTATAAATTATAAAACCACTGGGCAAGTTGATAGTTTAGATTTATACTATTCTACCAATAGCGGCAATAGTTGGACCTTATTCAAATCCGGATTATCATCCCAGCTTTTTAGTAATTCCTTTACCTGGCCAGATATTCAATCCTCCAATGTTCGTCTGAAATTAAAAGAGAAAAACAGCAGTTTGAGTGATTCTTCAGATGCGGATTTTACAGTTAGTAAATTATTTCTCACCCAACCTTATCGTAATTCTAGTCATTTTAAAGATCAAAGCAGTAATATAGTTTGGAATAAATCCATGAGCACTGGAGACACTGTATCTCTATATTATTCTGTAGACAGCGGTTATTCCTGGATTCTCATCGATGATTCAATCCCCAACAGTGGTAGCTATGCCTGGCTAATTCCTGATGAAAATTCTGAATACTGTAGGATAAAAATTGTAGACAATAGTAATCCAATTTATAGAGATAGCACATCCTATAATTTTAAGATTTATCCCTCTAGATTTGCTATAGTTTTTCCAAATGGAGGTGAATATTTAGATGCTCAAACCAATTATAGTATCACCTGGAATACCAATAGCTATTTGTCTAGAGTAAATTTAGATTATAGTACTGATAATGGCAGTACTTGGAGCAGCATAGGTTCCTATATCTCCAATGTTGGAAGCTATTCCTGGACTAGTCCAAATATCACAACTTCAGATGCTAGAATACGAGTGTCTAACTATTGGGATAATACAGATTTTGATATTTCTGACAGTACTTTTAATATTGGCCTTGTACCACCAAAATCAATAAGCTTGCTAGCTCCTAATGGAACTGAAAATTACTTACCAGGAAGTGTTCAAAACATTAATTGGACAAGTTTGGGAGCAATAGATTCTGTAGATATTTACTATTCAAGCGATAATGGATCCAATTGGAATTTAATTGCTGCTGGAGAAGTAAATGATAGTACTTATAGCTGGACTATCCCCAATACCCTATCCAGCGATTATTTGGTTTATGTACGAGAACTTGGAAATCCTCTTGTTGCCGATACCAGTGATGCTAATTTTGAAGTTTCCAATTTATTGCTGATAAATTATCCAAATGGGGGAGAAAGCTTTTATGCCGGAAATAGCTATTCCATCAGCTGGAATCAAACGGGAGTATTTGGCCAGCTCGATCTTTCCTATTCTACAGACAGCGGACAAACTTGGACTTTAATAAGCTCCAATGTAACGGGAACAAACTTTTCATGGCTTGTTCCAAGTACTTTAAGTGATGATGTTTTGGTTCGAATTTCAGATGGGCAGAGTAGCGACGAAAGCGATCAAGTTTTTTCAATTCTTCCTCAACCTTCCAATTCTAATTTAGTGGCTAAGTTTTATTTTGATGAAGGTGATGTAAACGATGACCTTGGAAACTTGCAAGGAGAGCGCTATAATACCAAATTAACCAATGACAGATTTGGCTGTAAAAACCACGCTATACTTTTCGAAAACCAGAATCAAGCTTATGTGAATTTCGGAGATGTGTTAGACACTATTTTCGCCACACCCGATACCAGTTTTGCATTTAGCTTTTGGCTTAGCAGAGCGGGTGGTGGAAACTCAGGGATTATTCTTTCCAAAAATTCAGACAGCAATTGTGGTGAAAATGGTCGTCAATTTAGTCTCAATATCACCTCCACTGGAAAACTTCAATTTGTTAGTCATTATTCGCTAGGACTAGGAAATTATGATATCAGTCAAACAAGTGGAAACATTGCTACTAGTGGTTGGCATCATGTGGTTCTTAATTATGATGGAAGTGTACAAAGTAATGCCCAAGACAGATTGGAAATTTATATTGATGATGTTCTGCAAAGTCTTAGCAGTGCTGGAAGTGCAGGGCTTTTGGGTGATATCCAAAATGGACCAGCTAGTTTTGGTTTTGGAAGTCAAATTAAATCCGATAGTACATCATGTGGTAACTTATATTTTGAAGGCTCCCTTGATGATATGAATTTTTACTCTGGAAACTTAACTAGCACTGAGGTAAACACTCTTTTTACAGAAACCAAAACCTGCCCAAGCTCCTGGTTAAGTTTAACCCTTCCTTCAGCCAATAGTATTTATAGCCCAGGAGATATGGTAAATATAGATTGGAATACTACCGGAACTATTGCTCAAGTGGATTTGTATTATAGTCTTGATGGAGGATTTACTTTTCACAACATTGTTTCCAACCTTGCCAATACGGGGAATTATTTATGGACGGTTCCACATGGAAATTCAAACCACTGTTTAATTCGAATAGTAGATTCTTCTGATCCTTTAATTTTTGATGAAAACAATAATTACTTCATTTTAGAGCTCAAAAGTTTAGACTTAATTCATCCGAATCTTGGTCAAAATCTTAATGGCCTAAGCAATTCTTATATACGGTGGAATTCTACTGGAAATATTCAAGGTGTAGATATATTTCTATCCATAGATAGTGGCGCTACCTGGACCAATTTTGCTTCAGGAGTAAGTAATAATGTGGGAAGTTTATATGCTAGTCATTATTATACCGTGCCGAATATTCATGCTCCACATTGCTTTTTCGCTGTGGTAGATACGGCCAACCCCTTAGTATCAGATACTGTTGATCAAAGTTTTGCCATTCAGTTTATTAGCTCTGGCATTACGGTTATCAATCCCAATGGCGGAGAAAAACTAATATCTGGAACTAGCAAAACAATACTTTGGAATCATCAGGGATCGGTGAATGCTGTAAACCTATCTTATAGTGTAGACTCTGGAAATACCTTTTTACCTATCGCCAACAATGAGCTAAATGATGGAAATTACAGTTGGCTGGTACCCAATGTTTCCAGTAGAAATTGTTTAATTAGAATAGAAGATACTGCCGCTGGTAATGGTGTAGATACCTCAGATGCCATTTTCAGTATTAGTCCTGTTCACCAGTTAGATATAAGCTATCCTAATGGTGGCGAACTCATAGAAGCATATGCCTGGGACAGTATTAGTTGGAATAGCACAGGTCTTATTTCCATGGTGGATATTTATTTTTCTAGGAATAATGGTTTGGCTTGGCAATTAGTGGAAGACTCTGTAGCAAACTCAGGATTTTATCAATGGTTTACTCCGGCTTTTAACAGCACAGATTGCTTGATAAGGATAGTAGAAACTGAAGACAATACCATTTCGGATACCTCAAATGCGATTTTTGAATTGGGTCCAGTAGCTGCTGTTGAATTACTATACCCCAATGGCGGTGAGGTTTTCACCGGAGGAACACAAGATTCGGTTTTATGGGATGGAAATGGAAATATGAATGTAAATAACAGTGCCTATTTCTCTTCAGATAGCGGCCAAACATGGGTTTGGGTTGGCGACGACATGATGAATAGAGAGCGATTATTTTGGAATATCCCCAATATTAATTCCACACTCTGTTTAATAGCCTTTGCAGGGGATACTAGTGATGCAACCTTTACTATTATTCGGGATGATGTGAGTTTAAGGGAGGGCGAAATAAATCAAATTCCGGAATTATTTCCCAACCCCATTCTAAGAGGTGAAAAAATCCATTTTAGTCAAATCCATCAAATTAATACAGTAGAAATACATGACAATCTCGGACGATTGGTAATTACATCCAAGGATCCTGATGATATTAAGCTTGACAAATTAGATGCGGGAATATACCATGTTCGAATTTACACTAATAAGGATAGTTATTTGCAAAGGCTAATAATTCGATAAAGCATGGACACAGGGTAACTCTTTTCTACGGAAGGGAGTTACCTTTTTTATAGGGCTAAAAAATCGTATCTAATTTCTTCCTCTACCAAGGCTTTTTGCTTTGCTGGGAGTTTTAAAATATAGATTCCTTTTTCCTTACCATCTTCAAAAGAGTCTTTAATTTTTGGAGCGCTAACGGAGTGGCCATTATTTGAAAACACCGCTATGACCATGGAGCTTCCCCTAAAAATAACGAGCATCCTATAATCCTTTTCTTCATTTAAAGATTTATGATCTTCACGAAGGCCATAGGCAGTAAACCCATCATATTCTTTTTTTTCAAAATCCAAGAGTTCAAAAATTGCTTCAAAGGCCTCCTTTTGTTTGGTCTTATTTTTAATGGCTAAAATTTCAGTAACCCTTTTTTCCGGTGAGGAAAGGTCTTTGAATTTGGAGCCATAAACAAAGCCACTTATAATAATTTGGTAGCGATCTTTACCTCTAAATCCCTCTACTAATTTTTTTTCGCTAAGCTTAATTTCGGCGATAGTTTTCCCGATTAGTTCACCTTCCTTGTCAAATAGTTCCGTGTCTTCGGCTAAATATTCATCAGCTATTAATTGATCTTTGGGAATCCATGCCTCCCTGGATATTTTATACCAAACGCCGGTGCTTGGATAGGAATAAACTTTCACATCAGCTTCTAATTCAAATGAGGCTTTTCCTCCTTTTGAATCCATAATTTGAGTTTTCTCCTCCATCAATTGGGCATTGCCAAAACTTGCAATAAAACATAGAGCAAGGGCTAAAACAAACTTCATAATCTTCATTTTTTTAGGCTTTCAAAAATAGCTTTGATTTCGAATATCAGAGATTAAACTTATTAAAAGACCATTAAATTGCAACCGCGAATTTCAGAATTATCAAATCGTCCTAATATTTCAAATTCCCGCTCATTAATTTTTCTTCCCAAATCTTGGGTTTCAATAAAGGCACAGCTATCAATATTTGCCAAGTCAATTATATTAATTCCTCCACCCTTTCCCAATCCTACAAACCGAAAAGGATCCGTTGTTTCTCTTATAAAAACCTTCATCCAGGGTGGGCATGTAAATTTCCCAGCCCCTATGGAGTAGGCCTGACTTAACAATTCTGTCATTCCATATTCAGAATGAATGTTTTGAACTTGGAAGGATTGCTTTAAAATCTGATGTACTTCTTCTCTAAGCATTTCCTTTCGTCGGCCTTTCATTCCACCAGTTTCCATTATTATTCCTCCTCGTAAATCCATTGGATAAAGCTCGGCCAAATCTAATAAGGCAAAAGTTACCCCAAGTAGAATAAAAGGCTTGCCACTCTTCTTTTTTTTCTGAAGGACTTCACTTAATCCTTTTAAATCATCCAAATAAAACCCACTATCACCATCCTTGGATTTTGAAATTAGATGTTGAACCATATAAATAAGAGAGGAGCCCTCCCTTTCCAAATAATTGGGTAGCAATGCTAAAATGCAATAATCTTCTGGAGAGCCATAATACTGCTCAAATGCTTTGCTGAAACTTTGAGAATATAAATTTAAATCCTTCAGCAAATGCCTGCTAAAACCAGTTTTTCCGGTTCCAGAACTAGAAAATATTTTCTCCACATCATTTCCTTCAACAAGCACATCAAAGTTTTTAAAACTAGAAATAGGAAGAAAGGGAATTTCCTCAATGCTCCGGATGTTTTTTTCTTGAATACGCTGATATGCAGAAGGTTCTCCTAAATTCTCTAGGTATTTTTTATACACAGGATTATTTTCTGCCTGGTAGTAGAATAATTCTATCGCCAGATTCACAAATTCTTTCTCAGTAGCTAATTGGAAAATCTTATTTTTGAAATATTGACGTTCGTGCAACGTTAGGAGTTTAATTAAAAATCAAATGACGAAAAGGTTTTCAAAAATAGCATTAGTTCTTGTATTTATTGGATCTATATGGTCTTGTAAAGATTCTAATCAATTTGATGAAAAGCCCTTTTTGGAATACCGAGGTTATGAGCTAGTTCCGGATGAAGATCTAACTATAGACAGGCCAACCTTAGTGCATGAATTATATTTCACTGATGGTGATGGGGATATTGGTGATCGAATTTCTCAAGGTAAGGATACCTGTAGCACTAGTTATTATGATATTTCTGTGAAGTTTTTCAAAAAAGTAAATGGACAATTTGAAGAGATTGTTCCCAATGATCCTTGCAAATCTTTTTATGCAAATCATCTTCCAGATCTAAGCCCAACAGGCTCCAACAAGGTGTTAGAAGGAACTATTTACAATCCTTTTGATATTTTTTCTCCAACTCAAGATTCTGTGAAATTTGAATTTATCCTTATGGATAGATCTGGAAATCAAAGTAATATTGTTACTACTCCATCTTTAATAATTGAATAGAGATTTCAAAACTTTAAAAGGGTTTTTATTGAAAATAGAAATTTTAGGTCTAGACCAAAGACAATAGATATCCTAATACCATTCCTCCAAAAACAATAAATAAGGAGCTTAGTTTTTTAGGTCCAAAAGTGAAGAAGATTCCAAAAAGTAGAATGAGTATAGACTTCCAATCTACAATGGAGTGCAGAACCAATCTATAAGAAACTGCCAGCATAATACTTACGGCTCCAACATTTACACCATCTAAAAAAGATCTGGCAATTTTAGACTTGCTCAGTTTTGGAATGATGGGGTTGAGAATTAAAACAAAAATAAAGGAGGGTAAAAATATCCCAGCCGTAGCCGCCAAAGCACCACTAAAGCCTTGTAATTGATATCCCACAAAAGTGGCCGCAGTAAGAACAGGTCCAGGCGTAAATTGACCCATAGCTATAGCATCTAGCAATTGGGATTCGCTTAGCCATTGAAGTTTATCTACCAGCTCTCCATCTAGGTAGGCAATAAGAACATAACCACTTCCAAAAAGGATGCAGCCGACTTTTAAAAACAGCAAAAAAATATGACTTAGGGATATTTTCTTTATGAGGGGAACGCTGAACAATAAGAATAGAGGAGAAATGGCTTTTGTATTAAGATTGCGATTTAGGAATCCAAACCAGAGCATAGCTATTATTCCAGATGAAACTACAGCAACAGGCTCACTCATTCCCAAAAAAACTGCCACTACCATTAATCCCCCAATAATTCCCAGCTGGTAGTTTTTGAAGGCCTTTTTACCCAGCTTAAATATGGCTCCAAAAATAATGGCAATAACGGCAGGTTGAATTCCATTAAAGAAAGGAGCTATTTCTGGAACTTCTCCGTATTCGCCATAAAACCATGCTAAGGCCAAAGTGAGAACAACTGCCGGAAAAATAAATGCCAGCCCAGCTGCAAAAAGTCCAATTTTTCCTGCTCGTTCATGACCACAATGCATGGTCATTTCTGTACTATTAGGACCAGGAATTAGGTTTGTTGCCCCCATTAGGTCTAAAAAATGCTGGCGGCTCATCCATTTTCTTTTGCTTACCACCTCCTCTTCCATCATAGCGATGTGGGCGGCAGGGCCTCCAAAACCAATTAGTCCAAGCCTAAAAAAAACTTTTACTACTTCTGGAAGATTGGACAATGAATTTTTAGACAATTCCTAAATTATTGAGATCTATTAAATTTTACCTTGAACGGCTTCACTAACATTGATTACATGATCTCCAATTTTTTCCAATTGAGAAAAAATATCATTGTACACAATACTACCCCTTATATTCTCGTCACCTTTTTCAATTTTCTTGAGATATGCCTTTTTTAAGGAAGTTCTCAATTCATTTATTTCCTTTTCAATAGAAATGGCTTTTTCAATAGTAATAGAGCCATACTCGGATGATAAATTAGCATTCATCACGTTAAAAGCTCTGTCTACAAAATCAAACATTTTATTGAGGTTATCCCTTTGTTCAGGTTCAAAATATACCTTTTTATCATTTTTCCTTTCAAAGGTTTTTGACATTTGAAAGAAGATATCTCCAATTCTTTCAAGGTCGTTGGTAATGCTTAACATGGACCTAACTTCCAAACTGTTTTTAACCGACATTTCGGTAACAGAAACCTTTTCTAAAAACTGGGCAATTTCAACCTCTACTCTATCAGTAATCTCTTCATATTTGGCAATTTTCTCCATCATCTTAACCCTTTTTTTCTTACTAGGGTTGTTTAGAATGGTTCGTGCAAATTCAGACATTCTGGAGGTGGTATTACCAAATTTTGCAACTTCCTTTTTGGCTTCCATCAATGCCAGTCCAGGAGCAGAAACAACGTTTCCACCAATATAGTCTAGTTTAAACTCTTCATCCTCATCACTTTTGGATTTTACTGTTCGTTCTACTGTTCTAACTAGTTGAGGAACAAACCAAATCATGACCAGCACATTGGCCAGATTAAATAAGGTATGGAACAAAGCAATACCGGAATTCGCCATTTCAGTATCCGCAGCATTAAAGGAACTTCCTCCGATAAAAAATCCTACTAAATCAGTAAACCAAGGAAAAACAATTAACATCCAAGTTACACCCACCACATTGAATAGAGAATGAATCCTTGCTGATCTTTTAGCATGAACATTCCCTATCATAGAAGCCAATTCTGCTGTAATGGTAGTACCTATGTTTTCCCCTAAAATCATAGCACAAGCCACTTCATATGGAATAATTCCTTTAGAAACCATGGTAAGGGTAAGGGCCATTGCAGCAGAAGAGGATTGTACCACAATAGTTACCAAAGCTCCCAATGCTACAAACATAATATTACTGAGTACTGGGATATCCTTAAAATCAATAAAAAATTTCACCAAGGCTGAGTCTTTATCCAAATCCGGCACAGCGTCTTTCAAGAACTGAAGACCAATAAACAGGATGGCAAAACCAATAATGGAATTAGCTATTTCCTTAGCTCTGGGGAAGGTCATAAAAATGAAGGGAATACCGAGGGCTATTAACATAAGAGCATAACTGGATATACTCACCTTAAAGCCCAATAATAATACTAACCAAGCGGTAATAGTGGTACCGATATTCGCACCCATCATTACTCCTGCTGATTGTCTTAAATTTAATAATCCGGCATTTACCAAACTTACGGTCATTACAGTAGTTACGGAAGAAGACTGTACAATAGCCGTGGAAGCAAAACCTGTAAACACTCCTTTCACCCTATTCGAGGTAATGGATCCAAGCATCTGGCGAAGCTTTGGCCCAGAAGCCCTTTGAAGTCCATCACTCATCACTTTCATCCCAAAGATGAATAAACCAAGTGAACCAAAAAGAATAAGAAATTTTAAAATCCCCCATTTTCTTTCAGTTTTTACCTTGATTTTATCAGACCATACCACATTAGCGTTTTCTTCATCAATTACAGGAACATCTCCTTTTTCGGGAAGGCCTACATAAAACTCATATTTTTCATTTCCATCAAGTCCCTCAATAGTATATTTTACATTGGTAGCAGGTATAGGCTCACTATAATGCCATTTACCCTGCATTCCACTTTTTACCCTTTTAGCATCAATAGAAGTAATATACCTGATGATTACCTTCTTTTCTCTCAGGAATTCAATTTTATCATAGTCTAAGACCCAACTAATTTCGGCGTATCCTTCTTTTCCCTTTCCGCCGACTGCTTGAAAAAAATCTGGACTAACAACCAGGTCTTTTCCAGTAGATTTGGGAAGAAGCTCATTTTGATTTTGAATTGCGCTAGAATCTAGGGCAGTATTATCCTTTTGAGGATTGGCTAATAAGGCTCCTGAAAACAAAATCAATGTTAATAGGAATTGGGCAATCCAAGGCTTTTTGGTCATAGTATGGTATATATAAAATACTGGGCAAAATTAATATCCCCTGAGGCACTGGCAAGGTCACATTAAAAAGATAACATTGGCTTAACAATAGCTGAAGTAAATCATATTTTTCGAAAGCTAATCTTCACGCTATCAATATTTTAAACACTTACAAAACTAATGTAACTTGCAAGTCAAGATAAAATAAATTTATTGTTAATATTCAAATATCTAATTTTGGCCGCGAAATAAACATATGACTATGATTATCAGTAAACAAATATCCTGTTTTACACTTTTGACTTTCTTAATATTTAGTTTACATTCCATAGCTCAAGATTCTCAAAATCAGGATTTGACCAATGCTACTTTTGGCAAAGGATTAATAAATCGTTATGCCAAGGATTCTACATGGTATACCAAAATTGCCTTTCGATTTCAAACTCAATATGAAGGTATTAGTACAACAGGTGAGATTGGCTCTACGGACCCTACTTATACAGATAGGTTTAGGGTAAGGAGAGCAAGAATTAAAGGAAGTGGCTGGGCTACAAAAAGCAAGAAATGGGCTTATAAATTTGAATACGACGTTCATAATGGTTTTGTATTGGATGCTGTCTTAAAATATAATTTTGCACCAGGATGGCAAATTTGGTTTGGACAGACCAAATTACCAGGAAACATGGAGCGTATTATTTCCTCCCAAAAACTTCAATTAGTTGATCGTTCTCTTCTAAATTCTCGTTTTACTTTAGATCGAGATGCAGGCTTTCAACTTCACCATAGCCATTCTTTAAAATCCAATTTTGTAATTGTAGAAAAATTGGCATTTTCTCAGGGTGAAGGCCTTAACCAAACAGGTGCATCCCAAGGTCATTCTTATACTGGAAAGGTAGAATTATTCCCATTTGGAAAATTTAAAAGCTATATTTCTAGTGATCTAAGGCGTAACCAAAGTCCAAAATTAATGATTGGCCTTGTTTATGATTATAACTCCAAAGCAGAAAGGGCACGTGGGCAAGGTGGTGACTACCTCAGCGAAACTCGAAATTTGGAAACCATCTTTGCCGAGGCACATTTCAAATACAAAGGGATTTCCTTTATGAGCGAGTTTGTTAATAGAAGATGTACGGATGAATCACCTATTGTTGATGGTTTATTTAATTTGGATGGAATCCTTATAGGAGCCAATGAAACATTCTATACCGGACAGGCGATAAATGTGCAATTAGGATATTTATATTCGAATATGTGGGAAGTGGCAGGAAGGTTTACAAGGGTTAATCCAGAAGAAATCACCTTTATTCCTCAACAAACCCACTATACAATAGGAGTTTCAAAATATATAGTAGGGCACAATTTAAAAATCCAAGGGGATATGAGCCTTTTACAAACCGAAGGAGATAAAAATCAAGTTGTGTTCCGCTTGCAAACCGAGTTTAATTTTTAAATCCGTGGTCCTTTTTTAAATAAGATGCTGAGAGTTTTAGGCCTCCTTTACATCAAACTATAATTAAGCCCCCAAGAGATGGTTAAATCTAGAAGGGCTAATCTTATTTGCCAAATAAGCTCTAAAAAACAATTCTTCAGGCGCCCAGTCTATTTTTTTAATTAAGACTAAATACATTAAAAAAGGCCCACTCTTTTTCAAGAATGGGCCCTTTAAATTTATTCTTTGCTATTCCTTATTGGATAACCAATTTTCTAGAAGCTTTAGCTGATCCCATTTCAATGGATATGATATATACTCCTTTAGGAAGAGTAGATAAGTCCAAATCAATATTAGCTTCCGTAGAGGAAGTTTGGAATAAAGCCTGACCACTAAGATTAGAAATACTAATTTCTTTTAATTCACTAGTTTCAGATGAGATAGTAACCTTTTCGGTAGCAGGATTTGGATATAGAGTAATATTATTTAATAAAAACTCTTCCAATCCAATTGGTGCTAAATTACCTGGGCTTCCGATGTCTCCGTCTCCAGAGGTATAAGCTCCATCAACATTGTTTACAGAAAGTCCAAGTAGGTTACCATCATTTCCAAAACGAATAGAAACTCCAGCACTTACGTCGGTACCAGTATATGTTGCTCTGGATACTAATTGACCTAAATCATCATAAAGGTTAACTTCATCCCCACCACTGCTCAAACTAGAGAAGCCGATTGGTCCAAAATCATCTTTAGTATAGGCTCTTAAACCAGTTGTAGATTGCATCCAAGAGGCTAGCCATGCCGCTTCATCAGCAGCAACTATATCCACAAATACTACAGACTCATTAGCCCCAAGAACTACAGAAGAAGTAATCTCATGCTTTCCAGCATCACGACTATCATCATCCCAACTAAAACCATCTAAATCTACTGGATCGGTACCGAAGTTTGTAATTTCAAACCAATCACCATTAATTGGAGAAGGATGATTACTACTTGGCATAATTTCAGTAATTGCTACAGAAGGAAGGAAACGAATAATTTCTTCTCCTACTCTAGGTAAAATTTGGTAATCATCTGTATAAGGGCTACTTGGATCATATTGACCGCCTACTCCAATAACATCAAATTTACCAAGTGGAGCTGGTCCCCAATTTGTAAATAAATCGGAATCTATTCTTAAGGTTACGGTATCATTTGTAGCTAATACAATATCAAAGTTTCCAAAGTTTGCACTTGGCCAACCCGTAGTATCCACCATTTCTACTCCGTTTAAGCGAATAACTCTTCCTTCTTCAGCTTCTCCTAAATTGGTAGTAATAGTAGTTGGCAGAATATTTCCACCACTTGAAATTACCACTACAGAATCTGGATCAATTTGAATTCCACCGTTAAATTCGGATAAAGTACCAATAACTCTAATCTCATCTCCCATTACTGCATTGTAAGCAATAAGGGTAGATCTATTCACTTTAATACCTGCTGTATTGGTAGAATTGGTGAAGAAGAAATCTGTTCTTGTTGCAGATAATTGAGGACTTGTTACCGTTCCAACCAATTTACAGTACACACCTAATGAATCCATATTACCATTAACATCAACGCCAACGATATCAGCAATATCATAAGTTGGTATTGGCGTGTCATTATCGGTAATGGTGAATACATGGTTTGCATTAAATCCGATCAACAATCCAGCAGAAACATTTGCAATGCTGAAACTAATATCTTCATCAGCTTCTTGACTAGCATCATCAACGATGTTAATATCAAAACTTGCGCTGGTAGCACCTGCTGCAACAGAAATACTAATAGTATCAGTAACAGCTGCTGGGCTTGTAGTATAATCTGCCGCTGTAACACCTACACCATTGGAAACATAAACCTTAATAGTTTCTGCACCAGTTGTTGCAGGAGCAATAGGAAGACTAATGGTAACAGTACCTGCATTTTCCAATTGACTTTGAGCTGATCCAGCAAAATTCACTGTTGGGCTAGTAGCCACTTGTGGGATAATGCTCATACTATCTAATGGGAAAATTTGGTATCCAGAAGTATGTGGGCTAGAGGCGTCAAATTGAGCACCAGCTCCAATAACATCAAACAATCCTGGAGGAGGTGTAGTACCAGGAATATCAGTATCACCATCAATACGCATGGTGAAAGTTGTTGTACCATCAGTAATATCAACATTTGAAGAACCAGATGCCGGCCATTGTGATGGAGTAACCAAACTCATATTATTCATTCTAATATGCTCCCCTTCTGTAGTTTCATCTAATGTTGTAACTAAGGTTGGAGGAGTAATAATTTGATTTGATGCTAAAACAACAATAGAATCAATTACCAATTCAGCCAGTCCATTAAAGTGATCAATGGTTCCGATGGCCCTTACTAAATCTCCACGATTTACTTGGAAAGATCCTATATCGGAGAAATTAAACACGTTAATTCCACCTGTAGCATCTTTCATATAAAAGCTATATCCAGCATTACCATCAAAATCATCAGAGTAAATAACACCTGTTAATTTACATTCTACATTTAAAGAATCTGATAATCCATTTACATCAGAAGTGGTTACTTGTCCGATTTGGTAAGAAGGAATTCCAGTTACAGGTGCATCATTATCCATAACTACAATCTTATAGTCTAATAATGTTCCCATATTTAAATTTCCATTCACTCCTGTGATGCTAACAAATAGAGTTTCATTTCCTTCAATTATTGCATCGTCTACAATAGTAATGTTGAAGGAAACAGTATCCTCTCCAGGTGCAACACCCAGTTTGAAAATACCCGTTGTTAAGTTTGGCGTTGGTGTAAGAAAACCATCTCCAGGTACGGTAACATTTGAACCGATTGTAGCTTGGAAAGTAATGGAATCTAGTGTAGTAGATGTTGGGCTAATAAGAGCATTAACTTGAACAGTTCCTACACTTTCCATTACTACATCAGTAGCTACAGCAAAGTTTACTGTTGGTACTGTTGGAGCAGCCAAAATAATATCATTTAAGCTTCTTGGGAAAATTTGATATCCAGAAGTATATGGATTAGAATTATCAAACTGACCTCCAGCTCCGATTACATCAAAAGTACCTGTTGGTGCAATTGTTCCATCGATATCTGTATCACTATCAATTCTCATGGTAAAAGTATTGGTACCATCAGTAAGGTCTACGTTGGAAGAAGATCCAGCAGAAGGCCACTGAGATGGAGTTACAAGAGAAACAGCATTGATACGAATAAATTCAGATTCTGTAGTTTCATCCATTGTTGTAACAACAGTAGGCATAGCTAATGGAGTGTTTGTTCCCCATAAAACAATAGAATCAGCTACAATCTCTGTAAGACCATTAAATTGATCTATACTTCCAAATACGTGAATAGAATCACCCATTTGTGGATTGCTATAATTATTTACATCACTAAAAGAGAAAACATTAATTCCACCGGTAGCATCATAGATATAAAAACTATATCCAGCATTACCATCAAAATCTATAGAATAAACTGTTCCTCTAAGTTCACAATCTACATTTAGTGAATCTGCCACTCCATTCACATCGCTACCTGTTACTTGAGAAATTGTGTACAATGGTAGATTTGAAGCTGCCACCATTTGAATAGAAGCCAAGCTGCTTGGGAAAATCTGATATCCTTCTGTATAAGGATTAGAATTATCAAATTGAGCTCCGGCACCAACAACATTAAAAGATCCTACAGGAACTGGAGATCCGTCAATATCCGTGTCACTATCAATTCTCATGGTTACTGTATCTGTACCATTTGTAATGCTAACATTTGCAGAACCAGAAGCTGGCCACTGACTTGGGTCCACCACTCTAAAGCCATTTAGTCTTACATATTCTCCTTCTGTGCTTTCATCCATGGCGAAAACATTCATAGGAGCAGGTAGAGAATTACCGCTTGTATAAAGAACAATACTATCTGGAATAATTTCAGTAAGACCATTAAACTGTGCTATAGTTCCGCCTACTTTTATTGAATCTCCAATTGCTGGTGAAGTATATCCACTTACATCAGAAAAGCTGAAAACATTTATTCCTCCAGTAGCATCAGACATATAAAAACTATATCCTGCATTTCCGTCAAAATCTATAGAGTGAATTACACCCCTCAACTGGCAATCAACATTTAGTGAATCTGCAATACCTGCAAGATCGCTAGTAGTTACATCTCCAATATTGTAATTGTTTCCTGCTAATGGTGGAGCAGCGGTAGTAGTATCAATTCTAATATTATCAAATGCAGCAAAATCTGAACCCCCATTTTGCTTACCGTATAATCTCAATCTCACATGAGTACTTCCACCTGGAACTACAATTTCAATAGTTGTCCAAGCTTGAGTATCTTTATTTAACTCTGTAAGTGGACTCCAAGTTGTTCCATTGTTGAATTCTACGGAATAGGCTAGAGAGTCAGTAGAATCAAAGCCGATAGTATAATAGTCAAATTTCAATTTCGCATTGGAAACTCCTACAAGACTAACGGCATCAAAATCCATAGTATGGCCAAAGTTTCCGCCACCATTTGGATTATTTAGATCTTGCATTCCCCAAAAGTTTATACCTGCGCTTGGGTTTATGCTAGACAAGGAAGTTACTACATCCCATACATCACCACTCATATTATAAGTTGCCGGATTTACAGTGTAATTCCAATTATCACCTCCTGCTTCAAAACTTTGGAATGGTAGCCCTGATGGAGGTGCTGGAGCAACTATTACAGTTCCTGTCATACCCAATCCTGCATGTGGATCACATTGGTAGGAATAAGTACCTGCCATTGTAAACTTAAACATATAGGTCCAAGATGAGGATGATGCGGAACCATTTCCAAAAGACATTGGGTTTGCCGCATTGGCTGGAGTTGATGTATTTCCATTTACATTGTGGAAACCACCATTGTTGGTCCACATAACTGTATCTCCTGCAGTTATGTTAAGTGTTGAAGGTGAAAATTGGTTTGAACTAACACCAACATTGTGAACAGTTGCAGACAGGCTGAAAGTAATCAGCGTGGCAAAAACCGTTGACAAAAGGAATAACTTTGCTTTCATTTATAGTGTTTTTTTAACACTGCAAAAGTACCAAACAAAAGCGTTCATTTTATTAATCAATATTAAACAAAGGTTAATTCCTGAAACGGCCTTGTTTATTGACATCTTAGGATGATTTTATAATTTCTGTCTCACTTAGGGTAATAGTAAATCCAAATACAAGCCTAATTTTGGCACAAAAAAAAAGCCGACCTAGAAAACTAGGTCGGCTAAAAATTATAATTAAGGGAATTATAAAGTCATTCCGAATTTTAAACCAAACATTCGTCCAGGACGAAAAATGGAATAAATTTCTTCATCAGCCTTATAAGACTTATAAAATTGTTCTTTTTCATCACCCAAAATATTTCGGATAGAAAATGTTATCCTGTATTGATCTTCCTTACCAAAGGATTTGATAAGGTTGAAATTCATGGAGTGAAAAGGGCGAACATAAACATCCGGCACATTTCCAGAACCCACAATACTTAAACTCTCGCCTTGAACATTATAAGATAGATTGGCATTGAAACCATTCTCTTCGCCTTGGTAGTTTAGGAAGGCATTAATTAAATATGGAGACTGTCCTGCCATTGATCTAAATTCTTCCACGGTTTCTCCTTCACGAGCTACTTCCACACGTTTTTGGTACTCTGTAGTTACTATACCTGTTAGTGGATCAGTAGAAATTACATTCGTTCTAGTATCTACCGAAGATTTTACTAAAGAGACATTTCCTCCAACTACCAAGCCTTTCAATCTTGGTAAAATAAAATCCAAGTTTTTACGAATTTCAACTTCAGCTCCCAATACATTACTATTACTTAGGTTTCGTGGTGTTAGCTGATCTGGGGCTTGTTCAAAAGAAACCCACTCAATATGGCCATCAAAAGTTTTATAAAAACCTGAAACCGATACAAGCTCACCAGGAGAGAAATAATACTCCCATCTCAGGTCTAAATTATTAATATTGGTTTGCTCAAGGTCTATATTTCCAATTCTTGTTCTATCACTAATAGGATCATAAATCTGAGCAATAGATTTCTCCATAAAAGTTGGACGAGCCAAAGTTTGATTAAATGAAAATCTTAAATTTTGAAATTCATCCAGGGCATATACCAAATTTAAGGAGGGAAGAATATTAATATTATCTAGGGTTTTCTCATTATCATAAACAAGAGTTCCCAAATTATTTTGTCCATTATAATACATGGCATTATACTCCATTCTGGCACCAAGAACTGCTTTTAATCTGGTTAGCAATTGTAATTCTCCCATTGCATAAGCAGCCATAGTGTTTTGGAAGGCATTAAAAGAATTGGCCTTTTCCTGACCATTTGCCTTTAAATAAGTTCCACTTCTAGAATTGGCATCCCAAATATTTTCATCCAGAAAAAAGTCATCCGGATTTCCAGAAACACCATTTCCTTTAACATCATTTGTTAAATCAAACTCATAGTTGAGAACGGTAAAATCTCTGGACTTATAAGTATATGCTGCACCAGCTTTTAGGCTAGACCTTTCACTATTTGGGTAAGGCATGGAGAAGTCTACTTTGGCACTTTCATTAATTTCTGATAATTCCCTAAAAAGCCTATTTATTACCGCTCCATCACCACCTCTTAACAAAGTATCACTTCCCTCAATTGACAGGGCCGTTTTTCTGAAATCAGGATCATTAATGGTAGAGTAGGAAAAAGAGTTGGTCCAATTGATGGTCATTTCATCTCCTAAAGAATGTTTTCCAATAAGAGTTGCATTGCTAATAGATCTTTCGGTATAGGCAAGAATATCCTCCAAAAGGGTAGAAACATTTTGTTCAAAATTTTGATTTATTCTATCGGAGGTAGAACGAATTCCATTTTGGGTGTGCAATAAAGTTAATGAATAACTATTGTTGGTGTGTTTATATGCACCAGAAACTAAAGCACTCCATAAAACATCATTTATTCCTAGATCACCACGACGAACGGATTCTGATCTTAATCCATTATCCGTGATATCAGATTCATTTTTTCTATATTCTCCAAAGCTTATCGCCTCATAATATTCATAAGAATTTCTATAGTTTAGAACCACATTATAACCATAGGTGCCCTTTTCTTTATTGATTTGATTTCCATGATTGAAAGAAAAGCTAGAATTTAAAAAACTAGTAGCTCTTTTTGCCGACATCACACCGGAAAAAGAACGGGTTAGTTCTTCTAGTTTGGGATCTGCCAATGCCTCATCAGGAATCACTACTGTTTGATCAAAACCCAAAGCTCTTGTACCATCATCAAATGCTAAAAAATCAGTAGCACCACCTTCATAAGTTACGAATTGATCATTGAAATGCATGCTTGGGTTAAACCTCAAACCTAAGCTAAAAGAAGTGGTCTTTTCTAAAGGGAAGCTACGGGTTTGCACATCTACAATTCCTCCTGTAAAATCAGCATATAAATCTGGAGAAAAAGTTTTATAAACTACCACGTTCTCCAAAACACTTGTAGGAAAAATATCCATTTGAACAGCATTCCTATCTGGATCTAATCCAGGAATGGCCATTCCATTAAGGATGGTTTTAGTATATCTATCACCAAGCCCTCTTACATAAACGAATTTACCTCCTTCTACAGACACACCAGTTACCCTTTTTATGGAAGAACCCAAATCAGAGTCACCAGCTTTTCTAAAAGATTGAGATGAAATACCGTCTTGAATTTTCGCCGACTTTCTTTGCAGGTTGATCATGGAAATTTCCGTGTTCTTGGCCTGCTCTACAGTGATGGTAACCTCCCCTAAAGTTGCTGAAGAAGGCATCAATGTATAATCCAAAGTAGTCGTTTCTCCGGCTTTAATTACAACTCCGGTAACGGAGGCCGATGAATAACCGATAAAAGAAAATTGAATAGTGTAAGTCCCTTCAGGAATGGTAAGGCTGTAATTACCATCAAAATCTGTAGTGGTACCATTAGTACTTCCTGCTTGCACTACATTTGCCGCAAACATAGGCTCAGATCCTTCACCATCGGTAACTGTACCTCGCAAAAAGCCATTTTGAGCATAGGCCATTGAGGACAAAAAACACAAAACCAAAACACCGATCTTATTATACATACTAGTTGTTTTTTGGAACAACAAAAGCTCTGCATTATGCAGAGCTTTTGAATACTTTTTAAAATTTATTTTAGCTTATAAAAGTCCAGCTGAACTAGCGGCAGTCCATCCAAATACACTAGCATCTGCTCCAGCAGAAGTAGCAGAAATTGCTACTGCATTTGCAGCTGGGCCGTAGGTTGCTGGTACTGGACAAGGATCTTCATTATCATCTTCAGAAGCTGTATAAACTGTAACTGAACCTATCCAAGAAGAATTTTCAAGTTTCAAAGTAGGAGTAGCATCTACTAAATAATCATAAGCATCCGTTTTAGGAGTAGTACAATTATCTGAAAAGCTTGATCTTACTTTAATGTTTTTGTCAGTAGCAAAACCTTCAAAAGTCACATTCTTAATTGTTCCTTGAGCTTTTGATTTTAGGTCTGCACCACTACCATTTCCATCTTCTGTTTTTACCAATCCATTTTCAAGAGTAAATAATCCGTCAGAAAGACTTCCTTCTGGACCATCAATCTCTAAACCTTCATCAGTACTTCCACCTTGTACAACTACAAAGTTGCTGATAGTACCAGAATAGTTTTGATCAATATCAATAGCATCATCTCCTTGGTATGCAACCATTACATTGGTAGCATTAACAGTTCCACCGAAGAATTCAACACCATCATCAAAATTGGCAAATACTTCGATATTGTCTAGAGTAGTTCCAGAACCAACACCACCTAAAGTGATACCATTAATTTCATTTCCGCTACCAATTAAGGCACCACCATGACGTACAGAAACATATTTTAAGCTTCCTGAATTATCTAAAGGATCTGTTCCTCCGTATAAACCAAAAGCGTCATCTGCAGGAATTCCTTCAATAGAGGCGATATCATCACCATCAGCAGCAGAGATAGGAGCTTTACCACAAATGATTAAACCTCCCCATTTTTGATTATCTGTTTTAGTTAGATTTGTCCCCATACTTTCGCCAACAGAAATATTATCAACAACTGAAGTGAAAATAATTGGAGAAGCAGCAGTTCCTTCAGCCATAATCTTAGCTCCTCTAGAGATAATTAAAGCAGAGGCTAAAGAACCATTTCCAGTTCTACCTTTAATAATGGTACCCGGCTCAATTGTTAGAGTCACACCTTCATTCACTACAACTCTTCCAGCTAATTCGTATACCTTATTTGCTGTCCAAGTTTCATTGGCCGTAATAAGACCAACTTTTACTTCGTTTTCAGTGGTAGTAGGATCAACAGTTACAGGATCTGGATCATCCTCACAAGAAGTAAACATCGCTAGTGCAAAAGCACCCATTAAAAATAATTTAGTAGTTTTCATTACGAAACTTTGTGTTTTTGATTTTGTGCAAAGATGCCCGCGGTATATTAAGCCTTCATTAAGAGAAATTAATCCATTTAATAATTGTTAGCCATAAAATAAAGACAGGGTAACCCCAATGTTAAGCCAGTTTTAATTTCTCGAGATATTTAGCAAATTAGAGGAGAATTATTAGCAACTTAGCCGTATTTGAAAAACCAATGTTAACAAAACCCAAGAGTTTAATAGCTTGATTTATAATTTTTTAGAATGGCTTTTCTCCAGCTATTAATATTAAGTTAACAGCAAGTTCACATTCCTCTCGGTTTTGACTCTAAAAAAGATTTAAAAGGGAATATAGCTACCTTTGGAGCCCAATTATTTTGAATAATATGAACAATAGTGATTTTAAGATTTTACTAGTAGATGATGAGCCTGATATCCTTGAATTTGTAAGTTATAACCTACGAAAGGAAGGCTTTGAAGTGCAAACAGCCGATAATGGTGAAAGTGGTTTAAAAAAGGCAAAGGAGTATATCCCTCATCTTATTTTATTGGATGTGATGATGCCCGGTATGGACGGAATTGAAACTTGCGATCAAATTCGTAGTACTTCCAAACTAGAAAATACTCTTATCGCATTCCTTACGGCAAGAGGCGAAGATTATAGTCAGGTTGCAGGCTTTAATGCTGGTGCAGATGATTATATCACCAAACCTATTCAGCCAAAGGTGCTAATTTCTAGAATCAAAGCCTTGCTCCGAAGACATAGCTCCTTTAGTAAAAAACAAGAAGGAAATGTTCAGGATTTTGGTAAGATCAGTATTGATTTGGATAAATACCAAGTAAGTTATAATGACAAGAAATTGGATTTACCAAGGAAGGAATTTGAGCTATTAACCCTTTTAGCTTCCCGCCCCGGTAAAGTTTTTCACCGTGATGAAATCTTAGATAAAATCTGGGGAAATGATGTGGTTGTTGGCGGTAGAACCATCGATGTGCACATCCGTAAATTACGCGAGAAAATCGGTGAAAAATATATTAAAACCGTTAAAGGTGTAGGCTATAAATTTGAAGTCTAAAGCTTTGATATTATTTCAGATATGAGATTGGACCGTCCTATAGTACTGGCATTTGTTGTATCCCTTATTTTGGGGATAATAGTGCTTCTTACTGGAGCGGTTTTTAGTCTTATTATAGTCGATTTTATCCATTGGATAGAAATATTGCTTCTCACCCTTTGGGCGATGATTGTGGTTTTTGTTTTAATACGCTATGCCGTAGATCAATTCATCTATAGCAAGGTGAAAATTATTTACAAAAACATCCACCAACTAAAAATTGGCTCCGAAAGGGATGAAAATGAAATTGCCCATAATACGGATTTGGATGATGTATCTAGAGAAGTTTCAGAATGGGCGGAGCAGCATGAAAATGAAATTAAAGAGCTCAAAACCAGAGAACAATTTAGAAGGGAGTTTGTAGGTAATATTTTTCACGAACTAAAAACCCCTATTTTTAATATTCAAGGTTATTTGCTTACCCTTATGGACGGTGCTGTAGAAGAGGTGGAAATTAGAGACAAATACCTAAACAGAGCCAATAAATCTGTGGATCGAATGATCAATATCATCAAAAGCATGGAAACTATTTCAGGCTTGGAATCCAACAGGATGAACCTCAATATTGTAGATTTTGATCTTGTAGAATTGGCTAAAGATTGCCTGGATCAACTTGAAGATAATGCTAGCAAAAGATCTATAAAGCTCAAGCTAACTAAGGATTATAGCTCCCCTATAACGGTAAAAGGTGATAGACAAAAAATAGAGCAGGTTTTTATAAACCTCGTCATCAATGCCATTAAATATGGTAAGGAAAAGGGCAAGGTAGAAATTCGTTTTTATGATATGGATAAAAATGTTTTGGTAGAAGTATCAGACGATGGCCTTGGCATTCCACAAGAAGATATTCCCAGAATTTTCGAACGCTTTTATAGAGTTGATAAAAGTAGATCAAGAACTGCAGGAGGAACAGGTTTAGGACTTGCCATTGTAAAACATATTTTGGAAGCCCACAAACAAGCTATCAGTGTAAGAAGTAGTGAGAAATCAGGATCTACCTTCAGTTTTACCCTGAAGAAAGCTAAGTAAAATATCCTCAAGATTATTAAGCTTAGGGTATCCATCTTTTTTCCTAAACCCCAGATATTTTTTGGATTGCAATAAAGCCTCTTTTAAGTCCAAATCCTCCTGATTTGAAGAATAAAAAACTGCTTCTTCACTTAATTTTTTAGCAAGATATTCCTGCTCACTTTGCCCTGGTGTAGGAATTATAATCGCCTTAGTTCCCAAAAAATAATAGTCCATAATTGAGGAATATCCAGAACGGCTTAATATCAATTCCGACCTTTCTATTAATTCCAGCAATTCATCCCCTAAAACAAGGTCCCTTATTTCCAAACCATCATAATCCTCAATCGTAGCAAGATTCTCAGATCCGCGAATCAGCCTTGAGCGAATATCAAGCTCACTAATTTGGGATAGCAATTTACTTTCCAGTTTACTGCGTTGAGGCTCGGGTCCACTGAGAATAATAAGCAGATCAATATCCTTCTCTTGCTGATTTGAGTTTTTATGTGAAAATCTTGAAAGCGGACCTAAATATTTAATTTTTTCAGCCCTCCTTTTCCTTTGAGACAATTTACCAGCAAGATTAGGGGAGCCTTGAAAGTCGGGAATCCAAAACTCCTGGTATTTATTGATAAAATAATAATGAAGAATATTTACCAAGGAAAGGGGAAATGGGGCTATTATAGTGTTTTGATGACTAATATAGGCACAAGGCAATTTAGTGGAGTGGAAACCCAATCGGTTATCAGAAACTAGGGCCAGCGGTTTATATTTTTCTATAATTTGCTTTAGCTGCTTTTTTTCCTTTCGGATGGCTTTTAAGATTTTGGGCCCTGAATAAAGGGTTTGTAAAAAAAGATTTTCAAACTTGTAATTAATCCCATAGGAAGCTAATTCCTCAAAGGAGCATTGAGGAAATTCCTTTTTTAAATAGAGCAGCGCTGCTCCATCACTTGCAATTACAGGGGAATACCCGAGATCAAGTAATTTTTGAATAAGGGGTATGGACCGTGTTGCATGACCTAATCCCCAGTTTAAAACTCCAAAAACTATATATTTTTTCACTTCCATTACGAAAAGGCCAATATCCGAAATTGTGGATTCTTAACCATCCCTTACTTTTGCCAAATGGCAAGAAAAAAGCTCGCTCGTTTTGAAGACAATCAAAATTATGAGCATGTAATAGAACCCACAAGGGAAGAAGTAGTTCAAAATTTTTCTTTAAAAGGAAAATGGTCTAGTGATTTTTTTAAAAATTCCAAGCCTATAGTTTTGGAATTGGGATGCGGAAAAGGAGAATATACGGTGGCTTTGGCCAAAAAATTTCCAGAGAAAAATTTTATTGGCATTGATGTTAAAGGCTCAAGAATTTGGTATGGAGCCACGGAGGTGGCTGAGGAAAAAATGGATAATGCCGCTTTTCTACGTACTCAAATAGAATTGATAGATAAGTGTTTTGCTGAGAATGAAATCAGTGAAATTTGGATCACATTTCCAGATCCTCAAATAAAACATAATAGGATAAAACATAGACTTACCCACCCCGATATGCTGGCAAGGTATAAGTCCATACTTCATGAGGATGGAATAGTCCATTTGAAGACCGACAGTGAATTTTTACACGGGTATACAGTTGGCCTTTTACAGATGATGGATTTACCAATATATGAGGCTTGGTTTGATATTGATAAGCAATTGGTTTCGAGAGACAATCTTTTGCATGCTGTAGTTACCTATTATGAAGAACTATTTCGAAATAAAGGTAAAGCCATAACTTACCTGAAATTTGGTTTTAAAAATGGCTAATTTTTTTGAGAGGGTTTATGAGGTAGCAAGACTCATCCCTTATGGGCGAGTTACCAGCTATGGGGCTATTGCCAAGTTTTTAGGAGCAGCAAGAAGTGCACGTATGGTGGGATATGCTATGAATGCCTCTCATATCCACCCAGATATTCCAGCTCATAGAGTTGTAAATCGCAAAGGGCTATTGAGTGGTAAGCATCATTTTAGTGGCAGCAATTTAATGCAAGATTTATTGATTTCGGAAGGGATTGAGGTCAAAGAAAATCAGGTGATGGATTTTGAAAAATATTTTTGGGATCCTTTGGAAGATTTAAATCAAGAGAATTTTATTTAATGAATGGCAAACTATATATAGTACCAACGCCGATAGGAAATTTGGAGGATATGACCCTAAGAGCCATCCGTGTATTGAAAGAGGCGGATATAATCTTAGCGGAAGATACCAGAACCAGTGGGAAGTTGATGCAGCATTTTGGAATAGCTAGTCCTTTGAGATCTTACCATATGCACAATGAGCATAAAATTGTAGAACAAATAATTAAGGAGCTACAATTGGGAAGAACCATAGCCTTAATCAGTGATGCTGGCACTCCTGCTATTTCGGACCCTGGTTTTTTGCTGTCGCGTGAGGCTATTCGCCATAATATAGCTTTGGAAACATTGCCAGGTGCTACAGCTTTCGTTCCTGCATTGGTAAATTCTGGACTAGCAGCTCATAATTTTGTTTTTGAAGGATTTCTTCCACCAAAAAAGGGTAGAAAGACCAAGCTAGAAGCATTGGCCGAAGAATCGCGAACCCTTATTTTTTATGAATCTCCATATAGAATTTGCAAAACCCTTGGGGAGCTACAAGCTTATTTTGGTTCGGATAGAGCCTGCTCAGTATCAAGGGAAATAAGCAAAAAATTTGAAGAAACGCGAAGGGGTAGTTTGAAGGAAGTGGAAGAACACTTCAAAAAAAATTCCCCAAAAGGGGAATTCGTAGTTTGTATTGCTGGAAAAGGAGCGAAAACTTAAACCTGTAAAATTTCCACTTCCTTTTTATCAATTATGCTATCTACTTTTTTAGAATAGGTATCGGTCATGGTTTGAACCTTCCCTTCGGCATCTTTAATAATATCTTCAGAAATTCCATCTAAGGCTTTAATTTCATCATTGGCCTCTTTTCTTGCAGATCTAATACTAATTTTAGATTCTTCCCCTTCTGCTCTAGCATCTTTAACCAAGTTTTTTCTTCTTTCTTCGGTTAGGGGTGGAATATTAATAATCACTACTTCCCCATTATTTTGTGGGTTTAGGCCTAATCCAGAATTAATAATAGATTTTTCAATCTCTGCTATTAAACCTTTTTCCCAAGGCTGAACAGAAAGAGTTCTGGCATCAGGAGTATTGATATTTGAAACCTGGCTAAGGGGGGTGGAAGAACCATAATAATCCACTCTCACAGAATCCAACATACTTGGATTGGCTCTACCGGCTCTAATTTTTAATAAATTTTTTTCCAATCTTTCAATCGCCTTGCCCATTTGTTCTTTGGACATATCGATTATCATATCTATTTCTTCCATAAAGCCTAGGCTAAATATTAATCTTTTACTAGTGTTCCTACATTTTCACCGAACATAATCTTTTTGAGATTACCTGGGGTGTTCATATCAAATACTAAAATAGGTAATTCATTTTCTTTACTCAAGGTAAATGCGGTCATGTCCATTACATTCAAATCCTTTTCATACACCTCTTTAAATGAAAGTGTTTCATATTTAGTAGCATCTACATTCTTTTCTGGATCGGAGCTATAGATACCATCAACTCTAGTTCCTTTAAGGATTACATTGGCATTTATTTCAATAGCTCTTAAAGTAGCTGCGGTATCTGTGGTAAAATAAGGGTTGCCAGTTCCTCCGCCAAAAATCACTACCCTACCCTTTTCTAGGTGACGAACAGCTCTTCTACGAATAAAAGGTTCTGCAACCTTGTTCATTTCAATAGCGCTCATTAGTCGGGTTTTAATTCCTTCATTTTCCAGGGCCGATTGCAAGGCTAGTCCATTAATTACAGTAGCTAGCATTCCCATATGATCGCCTTGCACTCTATCCATTCCGGTGCTGGAAGCGCTTAATCCTCTAAAGATATTTCCACCACCAATAACAATAGCTAATTCCAATCCTTCGTCTACAACAGTTTTTATTTCTTCGGCATATTCTTTTAGCCTGTCGCCATCAATGCCGTATTGTTGTTTCCCCATCAAAGCTTCCCCGCTTAGTTTTAATAGGACTCTTTTGTATTTCATGAATTGGTTTTTTTAGGACGATTTTTTTGTGGCA
Source organism: uncultured Cryomorphaceae bacterium (assembly GCA_963976435.1). Lineage (GTDB taxonomy): Bacteria > Bacteroidota > Bacteroidia > Flavobacteriales > Schleiferiaceae > CAKZNE01. Next base: position 81,555 of record CAXBKQ010000015.1, read on the forward strand.
ACAAATATAATGGCTTGTTTGAGAAAATGGTAGATTAATTTCAATTGGCTTGATTCAAAAATTATGGAATGCATTTTAAAAATTTAAGAATCTCAAGATTCTCGAAAAATTTTCGGTCTGTGGAAATCCAGGAAGTAAAATTCAAAAAAGAGCCGTCTTGATAAAAAGACGGGTTTTTTTGGATATAATATGATCTAAAAAACTGGCAGAGAGAGAGGGTTTCCAACCTAACACCCGTTTCATACTCATTACCAAACAATTACCGAGGTCAATATGTCAAAGTCAAGCCGCTAGGCAAGCCATTTGTTTGCATGAGGGTTTTACACCCAAACCCTTGACTTAACTAGCCCAAATATACTATTTGATCTGAAAAGGTCCCATTCTTAAACTCATTTAAATCGTGAGTAAAAACCATTAAAATTTCAATACCTTGAGATCTTAAAGTAAAATCATGAAATATTTACTCTGCTTTCTTCTGTTACCCATACTGGGTTTAGCTCAACAAGACTTTGGTAAAAACGCCAATTGGTACTATGCCTTTTCTGAATCTGGTTATACTGGATATAAAAAAGTTAGTCACTCCGGAGACACTAATATGTATGGTATGTCTTGGCTACGCTTCGAAGTAAGTGGACTAAGTCAGATTCGTACGGGTCCAGGGCCAAATGACCTGATTCAGGATACCACTGCCACCTGGCCGGATATCTTTTTGGCCACCCGCAATGATTCGGTCTTTAGACTTAATAACCAAGGACCTTTCTTACTTTATGACTTCAATGCAAATGTAGGCGAAACTTGGCAATACGCCCCACTGGACACCACATTTGGTTGTCCTGATACGCCTATTGCTACGGTAGTGGCCAAGGGCACAGAAACCATAGCAGGGGTCAGCTTAAATTATATCGATATAAGTGTACCTATGGATACGCTGATGATCAATGGTTTGCCTAGCTATCAAATTAGCGCGGCCTCTTATTTAAATCAGCGTATTTACCCCAAACTAGGGGCTTTAAATTATAATACCCTTTTCGATAGCGAGCCTAATCTTTGTAATGGAGGTTCTTTTAAAGCATCATCTTTAGCAAGCCATAATCTACGTTGTTATTCAGACAATGACCTATCCCTCAACCGCAGCACTAACAACCAAGCTTGTGATTACTGGTCTTTATTATCCAGCGAAGAACTAGAAAAAGCCCAATGGGATATATTCCCCAATCCCAGCCGAGGAATTATTCATCTAAAAACAGACTTGGAAATAAGCTCTATGGCGCTTCTAGATCTAAATGGTAGAACGCTTTGTAATTATTCAATAAATGAAACCGAGTTAGAACTACCTCGTAACAAAGGATTATACCTACTACAGGTGACTCTTGAGAATGGAATTCAGCATTTATTTAAAGTTCAACGTTTATAATGGTCCTCAACTCAGGTCCCAATAATAATTTTCTGAGAACCCAAAGAGCTTCCCTTGGCCCTTGACTTCAGCAAATAGACACCAGGGGCAATTCCTGAAAGATCTATTCTAGCCTTGTGCTGGAAGTTCCCTACACGCATTAGCTGCCCTAACGAATTATAGAGTTCATAATGAACTTCATCTGGGAGCTCAAACTCTAAATTCAGGACATTATAGCTAGGGTTTGGGTAAGCACTTAATCTTTCATACCTATAAGGGGGCTCTTCAATCCCGATACCCTGACATCCTTCCTGTAAACAGCCATAGGAATCGGTTTTAAGCATGTAGAAATGAAGCGTGCGAGCAGAATCGATATCATTATCTAGATCTATCAACCTTCCAAGATGTAAAAAACCGGAATCTGGTGCTTCCTGAAAAGCCCAAATATGGTTTTGGTCGGCAGAGTCGTTTAAATGGTAATAAGAGCGCATCCAAATGCTATCTCCTAGTGGGGTGAATTTGTATGCTGAGATTGGAAAATTCCCAGGAAGCATTTGTATGTCGCCAGCTACATAGAAATTACCATCACTGGTTTTTATCAGGTCCTCAAACCGAAAATAAGGCAACTCAGGTCCACTGGTTGTGTCGTAGACCAACTGACCTGAAGTATCAATACGACCAAACCTCATCCTCGTGGGGTACGCATAGTTTACCGTATTAGGCCAAAATCCTAGAATTTCCATCCGAGCAAAACTATAGGTACCATCCTCATTATCTAAAGCTGCAATATTTTGACTACCCAAATCCTGATTGAAAGGGTAAAACCATTTTAAGGCTCCAGTCTGCAGGTCGATACGAGCAGCAAAGGAATGATCAGTATTAGATTGAGTTGGAACATAATGGTTCGCTCTACCAGTTACTAAACAGGTACCGTAGTGATCAACAACTAAATCCTTACCATAATAACCACCACTCATTCCTGGAATCGTATCAGGAATTCTAAGCTCCCAAATCGGGTTAAAGGCGGTATCAAATTTAGCAACCCATAAATCATACTTATTATAGTTGGTCAACCTGAAAAGAAATCCTGTTACAATAAAGGTTGTATCAGTGTCAAAAACGAAGTCATGAACTTCAGGTGTTCCACCTTGATAATCTAGATGTTTTGCGGTAACTAAAGTATCCAGATTATGATTGAACTTGGTAAATCGTACAAAAGCGGAATCATTCCGAATGAAATCTGTCTGGGCTAAATAATAGGATCCTCTGTGGGCTTTTAAACACTTAAAACAGGGAGAAACCCTTCTTACGGAATCCGGTGAATCATAATAATTATAAAACTTATAGAAGGTTTTAACACCTGTGCTATCGAATAATCCAACCTGTAAAAGTCCTAAGGAGTCCTGATCTTCATCTGCTATCACTATGTCATTATCTACAAAAAGTAAAGCAGGTCTATTTGCTCCACCAAAGTTTAGGTCTGTTCGGCTAAATCGTTGTGCTTGTGCAGAAAGAGATAAAATGTATAAGAAAAAGACTAATCGCATATTCAAGATAAAAAAAGAGGCCGTCTGAAAAGGCGGCCTCTTTTTTTTTGGAAATAATATGATCTAAAAAACTAGCGGAGAGAGAGGGATTCGAACCCTCGGTACGGTTTCCCGCACACACGCTTTCCAAGCGTGCTCCTTAAGCCACTCGGACACCTCTCCTGGCATTAGGGTTGGCAAAAGTAATAAAAACAGTTGTTCTACAAATGAATAAATGAGTCTTATTAAAAAATGGGCAACCAAAAATGAAAAATGGCTCTAATTCAGTGTTAACTATATTATTTTTTTAGAAAAAATTAAGGATTCCCTTACCTATACTAAAAAAGATTGGGATAAAACTTTAGCTTTGTGCGCGAGTTTTATATTTTCACAAAAATTTTTTAACAAATAAGCAAGTAATGAAAAAAGCACTTTCTATCCTGGCTATGGTGTGTTTTGTAGCCTTTGGGACTGTTAATCTGGTAGCACAACCTTCAGAGGAATCAACCGAAACCGTAGTAGAAAAAGATTCTACGGCCTTAAAAGCTGAGGCTGATAGTATCGCAGCGGCAGAAGCAGCAGCAGAAAAAGCTGAAGCAGATGCAGCGGCAGCGGCCAAAGACGCTGAAAAAGAAGAAGAGCCTGCAAAGGAAAAAACCTTCCACCAGATTTTAAAAGAGAAATTTATTCAAGGTGGCGCCGGGTTTATGGGTGTTGTATTGATTGCATTAATATTAGGATTAGCCCTATGTATTGAGCGTATCATTTACCTAAACATGGCCTCTCCAAACACTAACAAACTAATTGATGAAATCGAAAGTGCTCTTCAATCAGGTGGTGTTGAAGCTGCAAAAGAAGTTTGTAGAAATACAAAAGGACCTGTTGCTAGTATCTTTTACCAAGGTTTAGATAGAATGGACGAAGGAATTGATATGGTAGAAAAATCCATCATTTCTTATGGATCTGTTCAATTGGGATTATTAGAGCGCAATATCTCTTGGATTTCCTTATTTATCGCCTTAGCACCAATGCTTGGTTTCATGGGAACGGTAATCGGTATGATTGGCGCCTTTGATGCTATTGAAGCAGCAGGAGATATTTCTCCATCTTTGGTAGCTGGAGGTATTAAAGTTGCACTTTTAACAACCGTATTCGGTTTGATCGTTGCGATGATCCTTCAAATTTTTTACAACTATATTATTGCCAAAGTAGACAGCATTACAAATACAATGGAAGATGCGTCTATTTCTTTAGTTGACTTATTAGTGAAACACAACAACAAATAATTATGAAGACAAACACAATTGTAAAAATTGTGGCATTTGTCATAATGATTATTGCCGCAATACTTCAAGTTATCGTAATGGTAAAGGGAGATGAGGCTATCGAAATTTCTACAGAATTGCAGGATAGTTTAATTAACCCATACCTTTATGAAAGTTATATAGTACTCTTTGCCACTGCGGCAATTGCTCTTATCCTATCTGTCCTTGGTTTGTTTAAGGATATGAAAAAGGCTAAAAATGCACTTATTGGAGCAGGAGCCCTTATTGGAGTTTTTATTATCGCCTACCTACTTGCTGATGGTTCTGACCACGGTATTTATGTAGTTGAAAATGAAGCTGCAACTGAGGAAACTGCAAAACAAGTAGGAACAGGTTTAATTGCCTTTTATCTACTTGCAGGTGCTACAGTATTGAGTATTCTTTATGTAGAAGTAACGAAAATTTTTAATAGATAACTATGGCTAAAGGAAAAAGGGCGGTTCCGGAAATTAACGCAGGATCTATGGCAGACATAGCTTTCCTTCTGTTAATCTTTTTCCTTGTAACCACCACTATGGATGTAGATTCGGGAATAAACCGAAAACTACCACCATATGAGCCCGATATCGAAACAGATCCACCACCACCGATTAAAAAGAAGAATATTTTTACGGTATTGGTAAATTCCAACGACCAACTTTTGGTGGAGGATGATTATATGGAAATTTCAGAATTGAGAGCCGCAGCATTGGCTTTCCTAGATAATAATGGAGATGGTAGCTGTGACTATTGTGAAGGCCTTAGAAGCCCCTCATCTTCTGATAATCCTGGAAAAGCAATTGTATCATTACAGAATGATAGAGGTACAAGCTATAAATTGTACATCTCCGTTCAAAATGAACTCGCAGCGGCTTACAATGAATTACGCGAACGTGAATCTCAGAAGAGGTTTGGAAAATCTTATGAAGACCTTATTGATGAAGAGGAAAAAAAAGAAATCCAAGATCTATTCCCACAAAAGATTTCCGAAGCAGAACCTGTAAACTTAGGAGGATAGAATATGTCAAAATTTAAAAAGAAAACCGGAGGCGGTACTCCCGCCATTTCAACGGCATCTTTGCCTGATATCGTTTTTATGCTCCTATTCTTTTTCATGGTTACCACCGTGATGAGAGAAGTTACCTTGTTGGTGAAAAATTCTAAACCTTTTGCAACTGAAATTAAAAAGCTGGAAAAGAAAAGTTTAGTAACCTATATCTATGTAGGAAAACCTAAAAAATCTCTGATTCCTACATACGGTACAGAGCCTAAAATTCAATTAAACGATGCCTTTGCTAGTTTAAAGGATATTAAAGAGTTTATTTTCGCTGAACGTGAAGCCATAAATGAAGCTGAAAGAAATCAAATGACAGTTTCCATTAAAGCCGATGAAGAAGTGAAAATGGGTTTGATAACAGATATTAAACAGGAACTTCGTAAGGCAGAAGCCTTAAAAATTAATTACTCCACTCGTAAGGGTGAAGTGTATGATAGATAAAATAAATGTGGCTCTTTGTAGCTCATTTATGGAGACTAAATTGAAAGTGCTATTTTAAATATCTCCAAAAAAAAGGGTGCAGTTTGCGCCCTTTTTTTTTGCTCCGAATCCAAACATCCACGGAATGATCTTTGCTTGATTTCCTTCATAATCCTAAAGCAAAATCATGAAAATTAAAAGATTCCGCCCCGAAATAAACGCCGGCTCCATGGCCGATATCGCATTTTTACTTCTCGTATTTTTTTTAGTAGCCACCACTATGAACAAGGATCAAGGCCTACAAAGAAAATTGCCTTCCCTTGAAGAAGGTCCCGCTGCTTCGGTAGCCAAAAAAAATATCCTTCGTGTACTAGTAAACGCTGATAATTTAATTCTCGTAAATGATGAATATCTAAGTATGGCTGAAATTAAAGATAGGGCCATCAGTTTTATAGACAATAATGGCGAAGAAAATTGTTCCTATTGCGAAGGTGATCAAAACCCCAGTTCCTCAGACCATCCACATAAAGCTGTAATATCTTTACAAAATGATAGATCAACATCCTATCAAACCTATGTTTCCGTTCAAAATGAACTGAATGCTGCTTATAATATTCTCAGAAATAAACTATCAGAAAAAAAATACGACATGGCCTTTGAAGATCTTGGTTCCAAACAAAAAGCGGAACTTATAAGCTGCTACCCTATGCTTATCTCCGAAGCTGAAACCATGAACCTAGCACTAAACTAATTCCTTTTCCCTGGAAAATTTATTTAGAGCAAAGAGGCATAGGCTAAACACCATAACTCCAGCAGAAATATAAAAAAGATCCCAAGAATTTGAACTTGAACTTAGTTCATCCAAGGAAAGATCGAAAAAGTAAATAGCTATCACTATACTCGCATTATTAAAAAAATGCATAACAACCGAAACCCATAAAGATTTGGTCCAAAACCTTAAATATCCCAATACAACAGAAAGAACAAAAATGGATAAAAAGGAATAAAATTGTTGATGGAGCAAACCAAAAAGAAGGGAGCTGATTATAATTCCCCATCCAGCACTTTTGCAAGCTCTAATAAATAGGGGTTGTAAAATTCCTCTAAACAAACTCTCCTCACAAACAGCAGGCAGAACCGCCATAACCATTAATACCATTAAAAAATCTGATGGATTTTGCATATTTAAAAAGCTAGCCATTTGATCCTCCATAGCATTTTGCGCACCATCTAAATATTCTTTCAATCCAGACCAACTTTCTGGAAATGGGATGGCCGTGCTCAATTTGTAAAGACTGTCAGAAATTACTGTCCCACTAAGGGTTAAGACCAATAATAAAATAATAATGAGGCCCACCTTTTTAGGGAAAACTTCAAGTCCCAAATAAGCTGAAGGGTAGGGAGAAATGAGATAGGAAGCCACCATTGCGGGAATTAAAAAGGTTCCAATGGTGCTCACTCCCTGCATATAAAGCAAAATATCAACCCTTTCAAAAAAACCATCGTCATGAATAAATTTCAAGAGCTCGGAATATTCAATATTGAAAAAAAGAGGGATGCTCAGCACAGCAACAAATGAAACCAATGCTGTGGAGGCAATCGTTAGTGCAAACACCACAAATAGTTTATACCAAGGGCTTCCAGCAATCAAACTTCCTTTCATGAAATCTATTTAGTAATTTTGCCTTTCAATATGCGAAAAAGCTTTTGGCAAAAATAAGATTATAGTTGGTACGAATTGGAGATATTGAGTTGGGAGAGTTTCCATTGCTTTTAGCACCTATGGAAGATGTTAGTGACCCTCCATTTAGAGCCCTTTGCAAGGAAAATGGCGCTGATGTTATGTATACAGAGTTTATTTCCTCGGAAGGACTAATCCGCGATGCAGCCAAAAGCGTTCAGAAGTTGGATATTTTTGAATATGAAAGACCAATAGGTATTCAAATATTTGGGAATGATATAGACTCCATGCGGAAAGCTGCGGAAGTTACAGAAAGAGCAAACCCAGATATCATCGATATAAATTATGGCTGCCCAGTAAAAAATGTAGCCTGCAAAGGTGCTGGAGCCGGAATTTTACAAGACATCCCAAAAATGGTGTCTATGACCTCCGAAATTGTAAAAGCAGTAAACAAACCCGTAACGGTAAAAACACGATTGGGCTGGGATGAAAACAGCAAATATATTGTAGAGGTAGCCGAAAGACTTCAGGATGTTGGTATAGAAGCCATTTCCATCCATGGTAGAACCCGTAAACAAATGTATAAAGGTCAAGCTGATTGGTCCTTAATTGCGGAAGTAAAAAACAATCCAAGAATTCATATCCCTGTATTTGGAAATGGTGATGTTGACAGTCCCGAAACCGCGCTGGAAAAAAAGAATAGATACGGTGTAGATGGAATAATGATTGGCCGTGCAAGCATAGGCTACCCCTGGGTGTTTAATGAGATAAAACACTTTTTAAAAACTGCTGAGCACCTTGCCAAACCCAGCTTGGCAGATCGTGTAGAAGCATGCAGAAGACATCTGGAAATGGCCATTGAGTGGAAGGGTCCAAAACTTGGAGTTTTTGAAACCAGAAGGCATTATACCAATTATTTCAAGGGAATTTCTCATTTTAAAGAATATAGAACACGACTAGTAACAACGGATGAACCTGAAATTCTATTTGAGATTTTAAAGGAAATTGAAGAGCAGTTTTTAAGTGTAGAATTTTAACGACACTTTTCCTGTATTAAACTATAGGACTTGGAAATTCCCAATTCTCCTGCTGTGCTTAAATCTCTACACCCAGATTCCTCATCCAAAAATAATATTCGCAATAAACCACGGTTAAAAAAGCTTTCCGCCATATTCCTATCGATTTTCACACAAGCGGTAACCGCTTTTAAGGCCTCAGTATAATTACCATGTAGCGCCTGAGCATAAGAGATATTGTGCCAAACAAAGCTGAAACTTGGCTGTTGTTTTAAAATCAATTCATAGTCTGCCAGTATTAATTTATGCAACTTATCAAGGTTCTCTTTCTCCACTTTTAGTCCATCATCATAATTCAATAAACCTTCTTGTGGCAATAGAGTGTATAACTGCCTTGCCAATTGCAATCTCGCATTTGCTCTGGCGAATAGTACTTTAAAATTGTTTGGCGAAAGCAAAAGTGCTTGATTAAAATTTTCAATGGCATCGTGAAAGGATGAAGTGTGGACTTGCCAAATACCTTTTTGTAAATAATGATTATAATTTTTAGGATCCACTTTTATTAGGGAGTCCAATTTGCCAATCTCCCTTGATGAAATAGGAGAATCCAATGAATCATTTTGAAGTATTAACTGTAATTCAGATTTTTTTGAGTTTTCGGAAAATTCAAAGGCAAAGTATTTCTGAGCCTCCAAGCCCTCCAAATGCAAAATAAAAATGGGGAAAAATTCAATATCTACCACCCTATATTCCGGATGAGTATTTTGACTTTTACGAGAATAAAACTCATTTTTAAAATCTGTCAATTTTAATAGCTTTCCAGTTTCATAAACACTTGCATCCTTGCTAAAGCTTTGTCCGGTTTGCTGTAAATAACCCGCTTTCTTTTTGTCCAATTCAGCCTCCTGTCTATTGCCTAAATTGGCATTTACCAAGGATCTATTATAATAGGCATCGGCATATTTGGGATATAAATGGATGGCTTTAGAATAGTCTTTATAGGCTCCTTGCAAATCACCATTGGCAAATTTCACCCCAGCTCGGTTATACAGAGCCGTGATATTTTTGGGGCTTAGGCTTAGAACTTTATCAAAATCCAAAATCGCCTCTTCCCTCTTTTTCAATCTTGCCTTTGCTATTGCCCTATTAAAATAAACGGCAGAATTTTTAGAGGATAATTGAATGGAGGTATTAAAAAAGTTAATAGCTTCCTCACTCTGGTCGTTTTGCAAATACCAATTTCCCAGGTAAAAATACCCGATAGGATTAGTAGAATCTAAATCAACAACTTTGGTGAAATCTGCAAATGAGGAGTCCATATTCTCCAATGCCAGATAAGATAGACCGCGATTAATCCATGCATCTACTAAATTAGTATCTAGTTTAATAATCCTATTAAAATCTTCAATGGACTCTTGGTATCTTTCCATTTCCTTAAAAGCTGTACCCCGTATTAAAAACAGATCTTTGCCTTTAATTTTAAGAGCTTCGGCCTTTTTACAATCCGCTAGTACAGCCTCAAAATTTCGCAAAGAAAGGTTTACTATGGCTCTATTAATATACACTTCAGCCACATTGCTATCTATATCAAGGGCTTTTTCAAAATCCCAAAGTGCCCCTCTAAAATTGAAGGTCTGACTCCTTGCTAATCCTCGATATAAAAAATAGCGTACATCATAGGGGTATAAATAAATTGCTACCGACAAATCGTCTTCTGCTCCACCAAAATCCTGAAGTTCTAATTTCGCTGCCGCTCGATAAAAATAGGCATCGTACATCCTTGGCTCAAAGGCTATGGCAGCGCTAAATTTTTCTATGGCTTTAATGAAATTCTTTTGGTTGAGCTCCAATCGTCCCTCTTGAAAATATTTGCCTGTAGTGTATTGGCTAAAAAGTGGAGATGAAAAAAGCATTGTTAAAACCAAAACAAACCTTCCATTGAGGAGTTTGAAATTTGGAAAAAAAGCTTTGCTAAATGTCAATTCTAAATCTTTATTAGAGTGTGGATTTGATCAATTTTAAGGATAGTCTTTTTGAAGTTAACCAAGAAGCCAGACTACATAAAACCATAACGGTAAATGACACTGTAATAATATCTTTAAATTTTAATTCTACAGGATATGCTTCAATCGCATAGCCAGGCGCCAAGGAGATGAGTCCAAAACTAGATTGTGCCCAAATTAATAATACGCCAATTGTCAGTCCTAAAATAGCTCCTACCAAACCTATTATCATTCCTTCTTTGAAGAAAATATTTTGAAGGGTTTTTATATCAGTACCCATGGCCCAAAGTGTTGCTAAATTCTCTTTTTTATCGATCATCAACATGGTAAGGCTACCCATAATAGTGAAGGTGGAAATGCCCAAGATTAATGCGAAAACCAAAAAAGTAAAGAAGTTTTCGCTTTTCATAACCTTAAACAAAATCTCTTGTTGTTCATCCCGGTTTTGAATTTTAAAACGATCTCCGAGAATGGATTGCAATTGCTTCTTAATCTTTAATTCATCTGCCTCTTCATTTAAATTGAATTCCAAAGCAGAAATTACCCTTGCACGTCCTAGGAGATCCCGAACAAAATGAATAGGAGCTAAGGCAAATTTTTTATCAAATTCTGGCTCAACACTAAAAACACCACAAGGGTAAAATGTTTTAGTAGCAAAGGCGGTTCTAAAATCTGTTCCCGTCTGTTTTTTGGGAACAAATACAGAGATACCAGATTCAAAATCATTGTGCCCATAGGCCAAATAATAGGAAACTCCAGCACCGATTACTGCTCGAGGGATTTTAGAATCACTTGAAAAATAACTTCCGGAGATGATTTTTTCCCGAACATTGGAAACCTCATTGAAATTTTCAGAAACACCTTTTAAGGAGGCGATATGCTCCTTATCTCTAAAGGTAAATAATACCCTTTCCTCGAGAACTTCAGCAAATGAATTAATCCCTGAAACACCTTGAATTTCATCCAATTCCTCCTGGCTGATAGTATAGTATTTACCCTTTACCAAGCTAGCTTTAAGATCTGGGTCAAAAGATTGGTAAAAGCCTTTTACCAAACCCTCCAAACCATTAAAAACACTCAGAACAATAATAAGTGCAGCAGTACCTACCAAAATTCCAGACATGGAAATAGCAGTAATTATATTTACTGTATTGCTAGATTTTTTAGAGAAAAAGTATCTCTTCGCTATATAGCTGGTAAAATTCAAGAAATAGGAGACTCTCCCTCTCCTTTTAATAGTCGGTCTATTTCATCATTATAATCCAAGGAATCGTCTAGAAAGAACTGAAGGTCTGGCATTATTCTCAACTGCCCTTTAAGCTTTCGAACGACTTTATCTTTAATCAAACTTTTTTCCGATTGTACCCAATCCATCACCTCTTTACCATTTTTTGTAGGAAATATGCTAAGATGAATACGGGCAAATCCAAGGTCGTGACTGATCTTTACATTAGAAACAGTAATAAGGGTTCCTGCAAATTTAGATTGAGCAATTTCTCTCATTACTACAGCAAGATCTTGTTGTAGCTGAGATGTAACTTTTTTAAGTCGATTAGATTCCATTGCAGCAAAAATACAAAAGCCTAAGCCAATAATTAGCAAAATAAATTTTGGAATTAAAGACCCTATAAACAGGCTATTTTAGAGTGGTTTCAATAGTAACTCCCTGCTCCAATGTTTTGTGAACCGGGCATTTGTTGGCAATCATCAAAATTCTTTGTTTTTGCTTTTCATCCAAATCCCCACTTAGTTCAATAAATCTTATAAACTTTCCGATTTTCCTTTCTTCCTTCTCACAATTTTCACAATCCTCAATATATTTATTATCGAAGTCTACATGCACCTTAAGCTCATCCATAGGCCATTTTTTTCGTGCTACATACATTTTGATGGTCATAGCTGTACATGCCGCCAAACCCGAACTCAGTAATTCGTAGGGTGAAGGTCCTAAATCACTACCTCCTATTTCTTCGGGTTCATCCGCAATTAAATGATGAGAACCAGCCAAAATTTCTGTCAAAAAAGGGCCCTCATTTAAACGAGCTAGCACCTGTGAATCCGTTTGCAGTTTTTTCTTTTTTGGATTGGGTAAATATCTTTCTGCCCAGGCTCCAATTACTTTTCCAACATATTGTGAATCTCCACTTCGGCTAAGAAGGTGGTCTGCTCCATCCAGGGAAATAAAACTTTTGGGATGATGGGCAGCTTCATAAATCTGTTTGGCATTTTGTATTCCAACGGTATCATCCTGTGGAGAATGTAAAACGAGCAGTGCCTTTCCTCTCATTTCGCCTAAAATTTTGGCCATCCCCTGGTTTTGAAGATCCTCAATAAATTGGCTTTTAATATTAAACTCTCGTCCAGCCAATTTCACAACGGCCTTGCCCTCTCTTCTTATTTCCTCAATATCATCTTCCAGTAAATGGAGAACATGGCTAGGATCACAAGGAGAGCCAATGCTAGCCATAGCCTTTACAGATTCCAATTCACTTGCGGCCATTAGAGCAGCAGTACCCCCAAAAGAATGGCCAATTAACAACCCTGGAGCTTGGTATTTTTCTTTTAAAAATTTAGCGGCCGACTTTAAGTCATTTACATTGGAACTAAAATTGGTATTGGCAAATTCTCCATCTGATTGCCCTAAGCCGGTAAAATCAAATCGCAGAACTGCAAAACCTTTTTGCGCTAGGGCGAGTGTAATATTTCTTACCGCCTTTAAATCCTTGCTACATGTAAAACAATGAGCAAAAATGGCAAAGTTGCTAGGTTTTCCATCTAATGGGAGTTCAAGTTTGGCGCTAAGTTTTTCAGCATCATCATTTAAAAATTCTACAGACTGGGATCTCATCCTTAATTGTATTTAATTTCAAATTTATAAGGTAGCTAAAATCTAAACTATCCGCTGTATTACATTTCAGCAATTAAGAAGGTGATTTGTCTTTAAACTTTTCGGACCAATAGGCTTGTAGAAAGATGCTGCAAAAAATAAAATTGAATATTAAGCTACTAAGGTTTTCAAAGGATGTTTGGGACTGGCTACAGATCCCTAAAATTATGGCTGCGAAAGAGGCCAATCCTATAATTAAGAAAACAAATCTCATGGCTTGGAGTTTTCATTTACACTTTCTAAATCATCAATCATTTCCTGCAATCTATTGAGCTGCTCACCAAAAGCCTTTTTATTTAATTTTTTAGCCATCCTATTTCCTATTGGCGTGAAGGCAATCATTAGGCCTATCCAGAAAACCCAAATCCATCTGTCCATCATTAATTCTTCCATTGTTCTGTTTGATAATATGGAAAAGAAAAAACCCGCAGAAATGGCAACTGGATATAAAATTAAGCCTCCAGTTTCTTCACTTTTTATCACTCTCAATATTCGTTTTTGAAATTCCTTTAGGGTTTCCAATACATTTCCATCCATGGGTATTAATTTTTGCATATCCCTATATTCCTTTAGAAAATAAGCAATGGCCAATAGGTGAACAAAAATGAGGAAGGCAAAAAGACTAATAACCAATAGGTCTTTTACAAAGAAGAGAACTAATGTATAGGCAATGGTAAAGGTGATGGCAAAAATTAGTTTGGCGATTAACTTTTTTTGAAGCTTAGTCATCACATTCGTCCTTTTTTTATGAATAGATTCAAGCACCTCTCCTTCTCCGAGGGCAATTTTTTCAGTTTCTATGCTGTTCCAGGTATCTTCTATTTTCATACCTTTTTATTTTTAAGCTTTTCAGCTAGTTTTTCTTTTATTCTGTAAATCATAACCGCTACGTGATTTAATTTCAAACCAGAAATGTTTGAAATCTCTTCATTGGGATAACCATCCAAATGAAGCATTATCACTAGCTTTTCGATATCCTTAAAGTTTCGAATTAACTTTATCAATAATTCCTTACTGTCATTTCCAAATTCAGTTTTATCCTCTCTTTTTACCTCAACACCTTCACGGAATCTATCTTCCTTTTTTAGATGGGTGAGGGCAGTGTTTAGAGCTACTTTATAAAGCCAGGTAGAAAATTTACTATCTCCTTTAAACCTTGGGAAAGACTGCCAAGCCTGGAAGAGAATCTCTTGTTTAAGATCCTTTTCATCTGCCATGGAATTTGAGTAAATGCGGATTACTTTATAGATAATCCCTGCATTTTCATCAATTAATTTCAGAAATTTCTTTTCCTGATGGTGACTCATCCTAGATAATATTATTTAAGAACTGGGCTTAGGATATACCCTTCTTTTTGAAGCAATTCTATTAATCCTTTTTCTCCTGGAAGATGAAGTGCTCCTACAGCGATGAAGGCATTTCCTTCCGACAAAATGGGTTTTAGGATTTCTATCCAACGTAGATTTCTGTCGTCTAACAATACATCCAAATCTCCAGAAGCTTCTTCCAAGTTTTTAGCTTCTTCATACATGGTTTTTAAATCTTCATCCAAATAGGATTGGATAACAGATTTTGTCATTTTCACTACGGCTTCTTTATCCTTGGCCATTTCCACTAAATCCTCAATTTGCTCTTCCAAACTTTTGCTATTAAACAGTATTTCGGCTTGCTCCGCTGAAGATTCCAATGAATATACCTTCTTTCCTGATTTTTTACCCTGATGAGCAAAATATTGGTCTATGGCTTGTCCCCCATAATTTAATTTTTCAGGAGTATATTTTTGGGCCAAAGCCAAGGAATACATTATGGAAATAAACACAGGTTTAAATTGATCTAATTGAGCTAGATCTGCGCCTAGGGAAGGTTCTAATTCTGTTTTCACCAAGGAGTAGTCGGCACTATCCATCATTCCTTTTAGGGACTTCCCCATCATCATTCCCTTCAAAGCTACGGCCATCATTTGTGAGGAGTCGATTTCAGTTTCTACAACAATTGAACTCGCAGCGCTATAAGCAGATTGTACTTTTAAATGCTCTTTTAAATAATCTGAACCTATAATATGATAGGTGCCAAATAAATAGGATTGAGTTTTTCCATCTGGACTACTAATTTTCCATAAAAGCGAATTTTCCTGTGCAAAGGCAGAAGCTGTAAATACTAATACAAAGCCTAAAAATGCCATTAATCTTTTCATAGTTGTTTATTTTTTTGATTATGCCCTATTAGTAGTACGAGGAAGCGTAAAATTACAAGCTAGGCAAAAATAATTTGTAAACAACTGAAAATCAAATAGAAAAATTTACATCCACTGCTTCCAACTTTTCACCATGGTCTGGTGCGACCAATTTTTAAAAGCCGCCAAATTGGATAAACTTATCACATTGTTCAGTACAAATGGATATTTCAAGGTTTTTTGAAGACCATATCCTACTTTAATCTCCGAACTATAATATTTATAAATATGATGGTGATAGGGCATCAAATTATAATCGCCAGTTTTTAAGGCATTTTCTATATGTTCGGCTGCCAATCTCCCGCTTACCATTCCTGGCCCAATTCCCTTTCCGGTAAAAGGCTCAATCATTCCTGCGGCATCTCCGATTAATGCATACCTATCTCCAGCTACCAACCTTTTAGAAGTAGCGGTAGGTAAGCCCCAACCTCTAGTATTTTCTAGGGCTTCTGCATTTTCAAACATTTCAGAAACCACAGGATGATTTTCTATAATATCTGATAGCAAAGTTTTTAAATTCGCCTTTCTATTTGATATGGCCGTGCTAGTCATTCCCAACCCTACATTCGCTTCTCCATTGGGAAGAGGAAATGCCCAAAAATATCCGGGTAACAAGTTTTTATCGTAGAAAAATTCTAAATGACG
Organism: uncultured Cryomorphaceae bacterium; assembly: GCA_963976435.1. GTDB lineage: Bacteria > Bacteroidota > Bacteroidia > Flavobacteriales > Schleiferiaceae > CAKZNE01. The sequence goes on from CAXBKQ010000015.1 coordinate 97,720, forward strand.
GTTTTCATGAAAACCTTTAACCCCTTTATAATAAACTCTTAATGCACCTATAAGATGCTCCTTTTCTCTATAGTGATCCAATCCTAAAAAGCGAGTTACAATAGGCTTTTCACCTTCGGCTCCAATTATAATTTTACAACTAACTGTTGATTCACCATCCTTTTTCTTATAGGTCAGTTCTATTTTATCGGAGCTACGATTTATTCCCGTAACCTTTGATTCGCTAAGAAATGTACAATAGTTTGGGTTTAATTTTGAAACTAAATAATTATCCAGTTCCAATCGTTTTGCTGTAAAAAAGGGTGCATAGGGGAAGCCCGCATCTTTAAAATCATATCGGATTTGTTTACCCTTTGGAGAGTGGAAGGCAAATCCCCAACAGGGATCCATTTCAGAGTGCTCTAAAAAATCTTCTAACATGCCATTACCCATTCTTTTGAGGCTGTTCATTACATCTACTGTAATGCCATCTCCACAGATTTTATCACGTGGAAATTTAGCTTTGTCCAGTAAAACATGAGGGATCTTTTTATTGCTTAAAAAAATGGAAAGTGAAGCTCCTGCAGGACCAGCACCAACAATACAAACTTCTGTATCGGTCATGGATAAAAATTCAAAAGAAAGTGTGAAAATACTACAAATCAAGCAACGGCATCACTACTTAAATTGTTCTTTATTTCAATTAGCTGATTTAGATGTTTTTGCAGCATAAATGACGAGAGATCATGTCTTTTTAAGAAAATATTATTGTAACATCTACGATCAATGAATAGGGTTTCTACCTTTTCAACTATGGTTTTGATATTAAAATCATGGGGGTGGAAGGAAGCAAAATTGTCCATACCCACAAAACTTCCTTCACCAATCTGGAAAGAATGAATAGGAGATATTTCAAATTTTACAGCCCCTTCTAAAATCCAGTAAAAGCCCTTTGGAGAATCGCCTTTCCTGAATAGGTATTCATTTTCATTTTCAAAAGTTATGGAGCTACAGCAATAGGATAAATCCGAAATAAGCTCATCACCTATCGGAAAAGGAAGAAAGGCTTCCATTCGACTTTTTATCATTTCCATGCTCAGCATTAGGCAAATGTATTTTTCTCACATTGCCTAGAAAATGACTTTTATCAGCCTTTGTAAATTAAAATGTTAAAACTACTAGTCATAAACAGCAGCAATTTGACGAAGTTTAGCGGCATCTAAAATTTTAATTTTTCGCCCTTTGGTTTCCACAAGCCCCTCTTCTTTAAGTTCAGAAATCAATCGAATTGCAGACTCTGTAGCTGTTCCCACCATATTTGCTATTTCTTCGCGGGTAAGAGAAATATCAAGATAATCATCTTTGGTTCCAAATGTGGCCCTTAAAATCAATAATATTTCAGCAAGCCTTTCCTTAACTGTTTTTTGAGCAAGACTGGTAATAATTTTTCCAGTTTCTCCCAGTTCATGACATGCTTTTTCCAAAATATTTAGAGAAAACTTCGGGTTTTTCCTTATCACTTCAAAAAATGAAGATTTGGGAATATAACAGGCATGGGTGTCATCTAGGGCAGATATAGAGGCCGAAATAGTTTCGTCACTCAAAATGGAGCGATAGCCTAAAAGGTCCCCTCTGGTCATAAAACGAATGATCTGCTCCTTCCCTTCTCCACCAAGTTTATACATCTTGGCTTTTCCACTATGCAGGCAATAAACCCCCTGGGGTCTTGCTCCTTCGTGCATAATAACCTGCCCCTTTTTAAATGAAACACAGGTTTTCATCTTGCTAAATTGATCCAAATCCTCCTCGCCAAGATTTTTAAATGCACTTAACTGCCTGTGTTCGCACAATTTGCAATGATGGGGAACTATAGTAAGTGGATCTTTTGCCATATATCAAAAATATGATAAATATCATTTTCTAAGCCTAATTTGGGATAGACTTTTACCATGTGAATAAAAAACCCCAAACATTATCTGAATGTAGCCATTGTCAGCAAGAGTTCAAAGGAAAAGTTTATTCTGATGATTTAGGAAATAATTTTTGTTGCTTTGGCTGCAAGGTCGTTTTTGAACTTATTGAAGGACAGCAGGAAATAATAATCAGCAAAGACCTCAACACTTCAAGCTATTCCTACCTCGATAATCCAGAAATAAAGTCCAAACTATTGACCTTTCAGAATGGAACAATCGAAAAAATAAATGTCCATTTACCGCAAATCCATTGTTCTAGCTGTATTTTTTTATTGGAGAATTTATTTGAAATACATGAGGGGGTATTACAGGTGAATATACATTTCAGTAGAAAGCGTGCTGAAATATTATTTGATTCCTCCAAAATTCCCCTTTCTCACCTTGCCGCCTTACTTAAACATATTGGCTATCCACCGAATTTTGAGGAACAGCAAAATGAAGAAGACTCTTCTAGCAAAAAGGCAAAATCAAAATTATTATATCAATTGGGTATTGCCGGTTTTTTCTTTGGTAACACTATGTTGCTGGCATTACCAGAATACCTTCAATCCTCAATTCTTTACGATAGAGGGTTATTATACTTTTTTAGATACCTGATGTTGGTATTTAGTTTTCCCGTTTTAATTTATTCCGCGAGGGATTATTTTACCAACTCTATAGCTTCGCTAAGAGCCGGAGTACTTTCCATAGACCTCCCTATATCGGTAGGTATAAGCGCCCTTTTTGCCCAAAGTAGTTTTGAGGTAATAAGCGGAACCGGACCGGGGTATTTTGATAGTTTATGTGGCTTGATATTTTTCCTTTTACTTGGGAAATGGTATCAGCAAAAAACCTATGAGAATTTTTCTTTCGATAAGGATTATAAATCATTTTTACCTCTAGCGGCAACCGTCATTAAGGATAAAGAGGAATTCATTGTTCCAATAGAAAAATTAAAAAAAGGGGATCATATTATTGTAAGAAAAGGGGAGCTAATCCCTTGTGATGGGATTTTAATATCCGAAGATTCCTTAATCGACTATAGTTATATAACAGGAGAATCTCAAGCAGTAAACAAGGAAAGGAAAGAGCAACTATATGCTGGTGGAAAAATGATTTATAATCCTTAT